>JACRLX010000002.1 GCA_016235165.1 Rhodocyclales bacterium | reverse complement strand
GTCACGGCCAGCATCACGAGCGCCAGCGGCGGCAACTTCGAGACCCTGACCGCCAGCGGCGGCGGCACCAGCACCACGGTGGTGGACGACGAAGACGCCACCAGCGTCAGCCTGACGGGCGGGCCGGGAACGGTGACCGAGGGTGCCACGGCCACCGGGTACCTGCTGACTTTGGGCAATACACCGCTAAGCGCAGTGACGGTGACCCTCAGCTACAGTGGAACGGCCAGCGACGGAAGCGATTTCACCGGCGTTACAACAGTGACCATACCGAGCGGAAGCACTACCGCCAACTTCAGCATCGCAACAATCAACGACAGCACTCTCGAAGGCGCGGAGGCCTTTACCGTCAGCGTTGTTGGCGCAAGCGGAGGAGGCCTGGAGGCATTCGCTCCGCACCCGACGGACAACAGCGTCACGACCACCATTGGCGCGAGCGACCACCCGCCAACCGCAAATGATGTGTCTGCCAGCGGTAACGAGGATCCGTCGAGTCCGATAGCGATTACCCTCTCCGGATCAGACACCGACGCGGGAGGGTCGATCGCCAGCTTCACGATCAGCACCTTGCCAACCACGGGCCGCCTCTACTACGATGCCGCAATGACACTGATGGTCGGCGCCGGAGATGTCGTCAGTGGAAGCAGCACGACGCTTTACTATCAGCCTTTGGCTGAGTGGAGCGGAAACGCGACATTCACCTACACGGTTACGGATAACGAAGGGCTGACAGATTCGACCCCGGCAACAGCGACCATTACCGTCAATCCGGTGGACGACGGTACGTCTGTGGCAAACAACGACAGCATTACCCTGCCCACGGGGGCGACCTACTTCATCAGCGTGGCCACGTTGCTCGGCAACGATACGCTGTACGACGGCGCGACGATCACTGCGCAAACAAGCCCCGGAGCAGGCACCCTGACGCCCGTTTATGCGAGTGGCGTGCTTACCGGTTACGACTACACACCAGCGGGCGCGGGTACGACCAGCTTTACCTACACGATCACCGACACGCAGCTTGTGCCGCAAACCAGTACTGCGACCGTAACCTTGAACGTGGTTGCCGCAGCGGATGACTTTGCCACGGTAGATGAATCCGCCCTGTCATCAGGGAACGGGGGAGGCAGCACAACGGCGACCGGCAATCTGTTCAATGGATCAGAGTCAGTGTCGACGATCACGAATATCGTGTACAACTCGACCACATACACACCAAGCGGTGGCGTGATCACGATCTCGACGGGAACGGGAACGCTGGTCGTGACGGCCGCATCCGGAGCCTATACCTATACCTTGACCAGCGCCGCCACGAACGGCGCACCGGGGAGCGGCACGGATACCTCGGTGGTTCAGAACTTCACCTATACCAAGGCAGATGCCACTTCCGCAACCCTGCACGTTACGATCGAGGACGACGAGCCGACGGCGACGAATTTCACCGTCGAAGTGCCGGAAAGCGTGCTGCCGAAGTACACGCTGGTTCTGGTGGTGGATACCTCGGGCTCGATGTCGGACGAGGTGCAGTCGATAGCGAGCGACGGGACCGTGACCATGACGACGCGCATGGACATGGCCAAGGAGGCCCTGATCTCGCTGATCAGCGAGTACTACAGCCAAACGGCGGATGTACAGGTCAAGCTGATCAGCTTCGAGGCCACTGGTACCGCGCAGAACGGTGGCCTCGCCTACACCACCAAGGAAGACGCCATTGCCGACGTAAATACACTCACGGCGAGTGGCGGAACCAACTATGAGGATGGCCTGACCCTGGCCAAGGCCGCAATGCAGAATGGCTTCGATTCCAGTCGCCAAAACATCGTGTACTTCATATCGGACGGGAATCCCACCTCAGGAAACACGACCAGTCCGGCTACCGCCGATCCTCCGGGCTACCTTGCCTATATTACGGCCAACGGAATTCGTTCCTACGGTGTGGGTATTGGCACCGGCATCACCGACGTCAGCCACCTGAACGCGATCCACAACGTGGATACCGACGGCAATGGTGTCGAGGAAGACGCGATCATCGTTCCCGACCTCAACAAGCTTGAAGAAGAGCTGCTTTCCACCGTGCCAACGGCGTTCGGCGGCAACGTGGTGGCGGCGAACGGCGCCCAAAACGTGACCTTCGGCGCCGATGGCGGCTACATCCAGTCCATCACGCTGGATCTCGATACCGACGGCAATGGCAGCACTGACACTGCGGTTACCTTCACCTACAACCCGAGCGGTGCCGGCAGCATCAGCCATAACAACGGGACTTGGCTCTCCGGCGAGTTTCCGCTTACCGGCGACGTGCTGAGCCTGAGCCTGGCGAGGGGATTCGTCGACGGTACGCTGATCTTCAACTTCAGTACCGGCGATTACACCTATTACACCGGTGGGGCAGCCAACGACGGCGACAGCTTCGATCTGCGCTTCGTTGCGATTGACGGCGATGGCGATACGGCTACTGCGGTTCAGACCATCAATGTCATCGACGGTAAACCGACTGCCAACGATGACACGGATACCCTGAAGGCGCTGGACCCCTACTTCGAGGGCAACGTCGTTTCCGGCATGGGTACCGATGGTGGCCTTGCCCTGGGTGCGCAGATCACCGACTTTGCCTCGCAAGGTTCCGGCGTGGATGAAATCGTCGATGGTGCCGAAGTCTCGTCGATCGTATTCCGCAGTCAGACCTTCGATTTGACGACGACCCAGACCAATCAGTCGATTCTCGGCGGCACTTATTCCATCAGCGGCGGCACGCTAACCTGGAACCACAATACCGATGGCTCGCAACTGATCTTCTCGAGCAATGGTTACTACCGCTACACGCCGCCGGCGACGCAGGTGCCAGAGGCAGAATCCCGTCCGCAGCTGTCGGTTTCCAATATCAGCGTCACGGAAGGCGCGAATACGCATGCGGTATTCGAGGTGCGGTTGAGCGAAGCCAGCCCATACACCACCAAGATTGGTCTGGCATTGACGGCAGGGACGGCCACCGCGGGCAGCGACTACACCGCAACGCTGGAAGTTTCCACCGATAACGGCAGAACCTGGACGGCTGCGGACCCGACCAACCCGTCAGTCACCCTGGCCGCCGGATCGACCAGCGTGCTGGTGCGCAATCCGATTCTTGACGATGCGACCAACAATGAAGCCGCGCAAACGTTCACGCTCTCGGCGACCCGGCTGTGGGGCGTGACGAGCAACGCGTCGGCCACCGGTACCGCGACGATCATGGAGGATGCGACCTCGACCAATCCGATGGTCACGATCGCGGATGTCATGGTTGACGAGGCGGCGGGTACCGCCACCATTGTCGTCGGCATGTCGCGCACACAAGGCGCGAACGTCACCGTCAGTTACGCCACGGCCAATGGAACGGCTACGGCGGGTTCCGATTTCACGACGACGAGCGGCAACGTGACGATTTCCACCGGCCAGACGTTCGCTACATTCACGGTGCCGATCACCAACGACACGACATATGAGCGTGCCGAGAATTTCGTGGTTAACCTCACCGGTGTAACAACAGCCAACGCCACCATCGCCGACAGTCAGGGTGTCGTGACCATCCGTGACGACGGTACAAGTTTTGCACTGACGCCAGTACTTACGGTTTCCAATCCCACGGTTACCGAGGGTAGCAACACGCATGCCGTGTTCAGCGTCGATCTGAGCCGCGTGAGCCCGGTTAACACCGTTCTGACCCTGGCGCTGACGGCCGGCACGGCAACCACGCCGGCCGACTACACCGGTACCACGCTCGAGTACTCGACCGATGGCGGCGCAAGCTGGACCGCTTACGGTTCCAGTGCAACCTTGGTATCGGGGCAAACCAACCTGCTGGTACGCACACCCTTGGTAAACGACAGCACGGGAGAAGCGACTGAAACCTTCACGCTTACGGCTACCCGTAGCTCGGGTCTGACCACGGCCGGCTCGGCCGTCGGCACGGCAACCGTTGTCGACGACGATATTCCGGCTCCGGTGCTCACGATTTCCGATGCACCACCGGTGGTCGAAGGAGGCCTGGCAACCTTTACCTGGACCCTCAGCCAGGCGGCAACGTCCGACGTGGTTGTCAACTGGACCACGGCCGACGGCACGGCGTCATCGGCGAACGATTACACGGCGGTTACGGCCGGAACCTTCACCATCACCACCGGCCAGACCACGGGCACCTTTACCGTGACGACCGCCACCAACACCAGCAACTCGGAATCGGCGGTGGAAAACTTCTCGGTCACCGCGACGATTGCCGCCGCCTCGGCTCCGTATGCCCGCGTTGGCGATGGCACGGCAACGGGTTACATCGTCGATAGCAATGCCTCGCTCGAACCCACCATCGTGGTGAGCAATCCGAGTGTGGGTGAGACGGCCAGTCACGTCATGTACGCGATCAACCTCAGCCATGCCTCGGAAGTTGCCGTCAGCCTTAACCTGGCGCTGGCCGCCGGTACGGCCACGGCCGGCAGCGATTACACAAGCAGCATGGAGGTGTCCACCGATGGCGGCTTGAACTGGAGCGCGCCGGGAGCGACGGCGGTGACCATTGCCGCGGGCGCGACGAACGCCCTGGTGCGCGTACCGGTTCTCAACGACTCCGGTTACGAGGCGACAGGCGAGACCTTTACCCTCACGGCAACCAATCCGGCGGGAACGGCGACCACCACCAATGCCAGCGCCGTCGGCACGGCAACCATCATCTCCGAAGATGTGCGGCCGTTCATGTACATCGTCGATGCGCCACCGAAGGTTGAAGGCAACACGATTACCTTTACCGTCGCACTGTCGCAAACCGCGACGTCGAATATCGCCGCAACCATTACCTACTCGAATACTGCCCCAGGCGGCATGACCGCTGCCGCAAGCGGGACCGACTACGGGACGGGAACTACCAGTCTCACGATCAACTCAGGCAGTTCGACCGGCACCTTTACCGTAACCACAACGAATGCCGGTGCGGATACGGATACCGAGGCATTCCGGGCTACCCTGGCGCTCGATGCCGCCAACCAGTTGCTGGCCAACCTGCTCGATAGCCAGGGCTATGGCTACATTCTCGATGCTTCCGATACCGGCGCTGCCTTGGTGGTTTCGGATAACGTGGTTGCAGAATCGGCGGGCTATGTGACCTTCGACATCACGGTATCCGATCGCAACAATACGACGTCGGCATTGAACCTTTCCCTGGCGCTGGGAGGAACGGCGACTTCGGGAACCGACTACACCAACACGATCGAGGTCAGGACCTGGAACTTCGGAACCTCGACCTGGTCGGGCTGGACCACCTACGCGAGTCCGCTGGTCGTTGCCACCGGTGCCAACTACACCAACCCGGCGGCGCAGGCGCGCATAGCCATTACCAGCGATACGGCAGGCGAGGCCAATGAAACCCTGACCCTCACGGCCACTCGCCTGAGCGGCCAGACCATCATCAACAGCGCCGCATCGGTGGGAACGGCGATCATCGTCGATGACGAAGTCAAGCCCGTGGTCTCGGTGGTCGATGCGACGCCGGTGATTGAAGGCGGAACGGCCAGCTTCGAGGTAAGGCTGTCGCAGGCGTCGGCACAGGACGTCACGATCAACTGGTCGGCGGCATCCGGCACCGCAACCTCGGGTACCGACTTCCCGGCGGCCTCCGGCACCCTGACCATACTGGCCGGCCAGACCACGGGGACCCTCAGCGTGCCGACCAGCACTGATGCGCGCGGTGAAGGGCTGGAAAACTTTACCGTGACCCTGACCCTGCCCGGTGCCATGGCCAATGTGGTCACGCTTGGTGACGCGACGGCTACCGGCTACATCGTCGATACCATTGCCGCCGAGGCGCCGACCATCATCGTCTCCGATGTGGCAGCCATCGAAGGCAACAATGCCGTATTCCGCATCGACCTGTCCCGTGCCAGCGATGCCGCTGTCAGCCTCAATCTGGTGCTGGGTGGCGGCACGGCCACCAGCGGCAGCGACTACGCGACCACGATTCCAATGGAGGTCTCAACGACCAGTGCCACGGGTCCTTGGGTTTCGGCCTCCGCGGTCACTATTGCCGCCGGCTCGACCACGGCCTGGGTGAGAACCAATGTGGTCGCCGACGGCGTGAACGAAATCGGTGAAAGCTTCCAACTCACGGCGACGCGTACCGCCGGCTTGACCAACAATACCGTGGCTACAGGGACTGCCCTGATTTACGGCAATGAGATCCGCACGGTAAGCGTGGCTGATGTGTATGTGGATGAAGAGGCCGGCACGGCAACCATGACCATGACCTTGTCCGCAGCGTCATCGGGAAGCCTCACCGTGGATTGGTCCACCTCGGCAGGTACCGCCACGGCCGGTGTCGATTACCTTTCGGGCTCGGGCAGTGTCACGTTCGCCGCCGGCGAAACCAGCAAGACCTTCACCATCTCCCTGGTCGATGACCAGGTCAGCGACAGCAATGAGACGGTGAACGTCAATCTCAGTGTCGATCCAAGCTCGGCCGGTAGCGTGATGATTGGCGACCCGCAGGTGACCCTGACCATACGTGATACCGATGCCAATCAGGACGTCTCCGTCACCTTTACCTCGAACCCGAGTGGTAGCGGCATTAGCTTGCAGGGTATCGCCCGCGACAGCAGTGTTCCGGGCTCCGGCACGGTGCAGTATGACGCTGCCAACGGTGCCGGGGTCAGCAGCACCGGCGATAATCCAGATACCAATGAGCTCAACGACCTGGAGACCTTGCTGGTCAGCTTCGATCGGGCCACGTATGCCCAGGGCGTGGAGGGGGTCAAGTTCTACCTGACTCGAAGCGGCGGCGATGTGCCTGTGACCTTTACCATCTATGACATCCATGGCAATGAACTTGGTCAGTATGCAGTCAATTTGACGGCGACGCCGGGCAGTCGCTGGGTCGAGTTGCCGAAGGAGTTCAGCAACATTGGTTCCGTGGCGATCCTCGCCGGCGACTACAACTACTATCGAACCGATCCAAGCCTGTGGGTACGCGACGTGGCCTTCGACATCCCGACGCTGGACACGGGGGCCAGCGCGATCGCGCCGGAGGTCATCCAATACACCCTGACCGACGACACGGGCGATACCTCGACGGCGTCACTGACGCTGACTACCGTGACCAATCAGAAAGCGGGTACGGACGCGGTCAATGACACGATCGCCGGTACCAACGCCAATGACATGATCTCGGGCCTGGGCGGCAATGATTCGCTAAGCGGCGGCCTGGGTGCGGACATCCTGTTGGGTGGTACGGGCAACGATACCTTGGCGGGCGAGGATGGCGACGACGTGCTGTCGGGTGGCACCGGCAATGACAGCATCACGGGCGGCACCGGCAACGATGTCCTGCGCGGCGATGCCGGCGACGACACGCTTGACGGCGGTACCGGCGCGGATCGCCTTGAAGGTGGCGCTGGCGTCGACATCCTGACCGGTGGTGATGGTGCCGACACGCTCGCGGGTGGGGCCGGAAACGATACGCTGACCGGCGGCCTGCTGTCCGACACCTTCGAGTGGACGCTTGCCGACGCAGGCGATCGGGGAACCCCGGCCGTGGATACGATCTCGGACTTCGATACGGCTGCGGCGGGATCGGGTGGCGATGTGCTGGATCTGCGTGATCTGCTCTCGGGCGAGAACCACACCGTGGCAACCGGAAACCTGGCCAACTTCCTGCATTTCGAGAAAGATGGGGCCGACACCAAGGTGCATATCAGTTCCAATGGCGGCTTCGGCGGTGGGTATACGACGAGCGCCGAGGATCAGACCGTGATACTTCAGGGCAAGGACTTGTACACCGATCTGGGGCTGGCGGTAACCGCCACCGATCAGGCGGTGATCCAGAAACTGCTCGACAACAACAAGCTGATCACCGATTGATGGCTGGAAACGGCGCCGACCAAAAGTCGGCGCTGGCAACACGGCGATTTTGCGCGCGCGGTTGCGGCTGCCACGGGCAGCGCACCGCGATGCCCGTTCAGTGCAGCAGGCGCGGGCCCGGGAAGGTCTCCGCCGATCCCGTGCCGGGGCTGATGTCGAGTTTCAGGTTCCACTCGCCGGCGGTGGCCGTCTGTTGTAACAGCCGCGCGAAGATGTGAACCAGCTTTTCATCGAGATCGAGGTTGATGCCATCGCCCTGATTGGGCAGAAGCAGCACGGTCTGTGTTTCTCCGGCAGGAGGGCGCAGCGAGATCTTGGCCAGCAAGATGGGTTCCGGCCCCAGCGGAAACGAACTTCCCTCCTGGTATTCGCTGGCGAAATCGGCTTGTCCAACTGCCGCTCCATGCGCAAGTTCGGCGAGCGTCGATCGGGTTAGCGGGTCAGCCGGGGCCTTGCGCGCGCTGAAGCCGTCGGCCATTTTCATCAGGATCGGCCATAGCAAGGCAAGGTAGCGTCGGGTGATCCAGAGTCGGTATTCGGCACCGTCGCTGGTGCGAATGCGCAGCAGAATGCGATCCTGCATGGCGTCATACGCGGCATTGAACTGTTCCAGGCGGGGCGGGGGATTCATGGGTGCCGTCATGGGCGTCTGGCTTTGCGAAAATCCTTCAAGGCGGCGCGCACACGCCGCAGGTTGGCGTCGGCGGGCTCGCCAAAGGCCAGACGAAACAGGCGGACGGTCGGGTACCACGGACTGTCTTCGCGGTCAGTGAGCCAGCGCCAGTCGGCTGCGTGCGGCAGCAGTATCCAGACCGGCTTGCCCATGGCGCCGGCGAGGTGGGCCACCGAGGTATCGACCGTGATCACCAGGTCGAGCTGGTTGATTGCCGCCGCCGTGTCGGAGAAATCCTTGAGATCCGGGCCCAGAGGATCGATACGCGGCATTTGAGCCAGCAATTCGGCTTCGCCTTCGCGTACTTCTTTTTGCAGGGCATGAAAACGAATGCCCGGCAAATCCAGCAAGGTCCGCATGCCATCGATGCCCAGCGAGCGTTGCGCATCGTACCTGTGCCCTGGATTTCCCGACCACACCAGGCCAACATGCAGTTGTCGGCCGCGCGGAATGCGCCGACGCCAGGCGGCGATGCGATCCTTCGGCGCCCTCAGGTAGGGTGGATTTGCCGCCGGAATGGTGGCGAGCGTGGTACCGAGGGCAAGCGGCAGGCTCATGATCGCAACGTGATAGTCAAAGGGGGGCAGAACTTCGTTGCCCGAGAAAACCTCGACATCGGGAAAGTTTGCCGCGACCAGATGGCGCATGGCCTCCGGGATCGATAGAAGCATGCGGGCGCCGCGGGCCTTGAGCAAGGGCAGGTAGCGCAAGAACTGGAAAGTATCGCCAAAGCCCTGTTCGAAATGTATGAACAGGCAGCGGCCGGAAAGGTCTTCGGCGCCCGTCCACAAAGGTATCGGTATTTCCCGATAGTGGGGCGCCAACTCGGTCCGCTTCCAGCGCCATTCGTATTGGCGCCAGCCATTGGCGAAGTCGCCAAGCGCCAGTTGAGACAAGCTCAGGTTCCAGTTGGCATCGATATGCCGGGGATCGATGGCCAACGCCTTGTGGAACTGCTCGATGGCCTCGGCGTGGCGGTTGACCGCCATAAGGGAGATGCCATGGTTGCACAGCTGGGTAGTGGAGTTTGGCGCGAGCTTGAGTCCAAGATGGTAGTTTTCTATGGCCTCCAGCGGCCTTCCCAGTCCAAGCAGCGCCAGGCCGCGATTGGCGATTCCATCGACAAAGTCCGGCTTGATTGCCAGCAGGCGATCCAGGTAGGCCAGGGCTTCCTCATGGCGCTTCCGGTGCAGCATGACCACCGCGTAATTGTTCAGGGCATTCAGGTGGTCGGGGTCGAGCGCAAGTGCGCGATCCAGGTTCTCCAGCGCTTCGTCGTGGCGATTCAGCGCGAGCAACGATGCCGCGCGTTCGGACCAGGCTCTGGGGTCGGAAGGGCAGAGCGTGATCAGACGGTTGTGGATCTCCAACGCCTGCTCCTGCCTGCCCGCGCTTCGGAGCAGCCGCATCAGGTTGTTCAAGGCAGGCACGTTGTCGGGGCGAACCCGCAGGGCATGGCGATACAGGGCTTCCGCCTCATCGTTACGACCCTGGCGACGCCGTGCCTGGCCGAGCAGATGATTGGCGTCGAAATTGTCCGGTTCGAGCTGGAGCACTCCGGCATACATGGCGGCTGCGTCGTCGAGCTGGCCACGGTTGTGCAGCACCACGGCCGCCCTCAGCGCTTCGTCGATGCCGCTGGCGAGCTGCCGGGCCGGTACGGCATCGCGCGTCGGAGCGAAGGTTCTCAGGTCGGCGGCAACTTGGCCAATAACGGAATCCCATGAAGTCTCGGACAGGCGGCGATAGATGCGTGCCGTCGGATACCACGGGCTGTCGTCGCGTCCGAGGATCCAGCGCCAATCCGCCTGCGGCGGGATCAGGATCCAGACCGGCTTGCCCATGGCGCCGGCCAGATGAGCAACCGAGGTGTCGACCGTGATCACCAGGTCCAACTGGGCGATCGCCGCCGCCGTATCGCGGAAATCGCCGAAGCGGTCGCTGGCGAATATAGTGTCCTGACATCCCGTCAGCATCTTGCGGTCCTGCTCGGAGAGGTCTTTTTGCAGGATGAAATACTCGCGCCCCCTCACCCCCAGCAGCGGCAGGAATGTGGTCAGCGGAATCGACCGATGCAGGTCATTGCCGTGCTCCGGATTTCCCGCCCAGACGACCCCGACCCTGGGAGTGGCCGCGGGGGGATGGGCGGTTTCCCATTCGAGTCGCAGGTCCAGCGGCGCCTGGAGGTAGGCACCCGGATTGGGGATGGATTCCAGGGTGGTGCCGAAGGCAAGCGGCAGGCTGAGCAGTGGGCAGTGATAGTCAAACTCGGGCAGCCGCTTGCTTGCATTGTTGATGTGCACGTCGGGAAAATTGACGCCCAGCAATTCCGCCAGCGGACCCGGTACCAGCAGCATCAGCTTCGCGCAACGCCCCCGCAACAGTGGAATGTAGCGCACGAACTGAAGGGTGTCGCCAAGGCCTTGCTCGGCGGTAAGCAACAGGGTTTTGCCCCGTAGATCCTGGGTGCCGTCCCAGCGCGGTTCCTTGAAGCCGTAGTCATAGCGGCGGAAATTCGGCATGCGCCAGCGCCATTCATATTCCTGCCAGCCTTCGCCAAAGCGTCCCAAGCGCAACAGGCACAGTGCGAGATTCAGGTGCGCGGCGACTTTGCCCGGGTCGCTGCGCAACGCCAGGCGGAACCTGGCCTCGGATTGCTCCATGCGATCAAGGGCATCGAGCACTATTCCGCTGTTATTCAGCGCGTCGAAAAAATCCGGGCGTATCGCCAAGGCCTTTTCGTAACAGGCGAGCGCATCGTTGAGGCGCCCCAGCCGCTGGAGAACCGTGCCCCGGTTATTGTTCAAATCCGTGTCGTCAGGCGCGATGGCAAGTGCGCGATCATAGGCGGCGAGCAGCTCTCCATAGGCGGCAAAGGAGTTGTCGGACTTGTGCAACTGGTTGAGCAAGTCGGCCCGATTGCGCAAGGCTTCGATGAAATCGGGATCGAGCTCGATCGCGCGCGCGAATGCGTCAAGTGCTTCATCGCTCCGGCCCAGTTTTACCAGTGCAACTCCGCGCTGGGTGATCGCCCCTGGAAAGCCAGGACGGGCGGCAATTGCCAACTCGTAGCGCTTGCAGGCAAGCTGATGCTTTCCCTGTGCCGCAAGGATCAGGCCGCAATTGAACTGGGCATCGGCGTTGCCCTGCTGGAGCTGTAGCACGCGGTCGTAGTCGTCCAATGCCTCGGGGTAGCGTGCCATGGCCTGCCGCGCCGCGCCGCGCAGCAGCAGCGAATCAATGTGATTCGGCTCCAGGGTCAGGCCGGAACTCAAAGCGTCAATTGCGTCGTCGAGTCGCCCCAGGGTCACCAGGGCCTCGCCGCGCAACTGCCAGACGTCGATGCCATCGCCAGCGCCATTCCGCGCATCGGCCAAGCGCAGGGCATCAGCCGCCCTGCCCTGAGCCAGCATTGATCGCGCAACGACGAGGGGTGAGCTTGCAGTTGATGTCATCGGTGGGCCGGTTGAGCAGGAATTCTAACGGCAACCCAAGTCGGGCGACCGACGGCGGCAGCTAACCCGGAACGGATATCCGGATGCCTGGACCGGTTGCGCCATCGAAGCCGATGTCCAGCAAGGTGCCAAGCTCGGCATCGTTCGCAACGCCTTCCGCGATGACCAGAAGTTCGATGGTGTGGGCAATCGAGCACGCGCCCTTGAGGAAGCTCTGATTGCCTGGACTGGTGTCCACGCGTCGCACAAAACTTGAGTCGATCTTGAGGTAATTGAGGCCAAGATTGTGCAGGCGACCGATCTCGCTGAACTGGCGCCCAAAGTGCTCGACGCCGACCTTGCAACCATGGCCGCGCAGCGTTTGACATAGCTGGCGGAAGGCATCCAGATGCTTGAGCAGCCCGGTTTCGGCAACTTCGATCCAAAGTCGCGATGTCGCGCCACGATGCTTTTTCAGCAGCAGATCGGTCCGCTGGATGAATTCCGCGCTGGCCAGCGAAGCCGCGGACAAATTGATCGCCAGGCCAAGGATGGCCGGATTTCGTTCCAGTTCGCCCAGGCCAAGTTCCAGGGCCGCGAGGTCCAGGTCCGGCAACAGGCCGAGTCGCTCGGCAATCGGCAGGAAACGTCCGGCGGCCAGCCATTCGCCTTGCTCGTCAAGCTTCAAGCGCAAAGGGCATTCCACGTGGAGCAAGCCGCCTTGCCTTGCCATCACCGGAAACTCCACGAGACGCACGCGTCCCAGTTGCAGGGCCTCCAGGATCACGCGGGACCACTCTTGGTTGGTTTCCGGAAGCTCGTCGGCAAGATCGAATACCGCTTCGCGGACGCCGCTGACGCCATCGGCCTCGGCGGCGATCAGGGCGGCATCGATCTGGGAGAGCACGGTGCCGACCGGAGTGTCGCGGCGAAAGCTGCCCAGGCCGATGTACGCGGAAGCCCCGCCATCATCGAATGGCTCCATCGTTTCGATGAGTTCTTGCAGCAATGCGGTCGCTACCCCGGTCCCATTGCGGCACCCCCGCAGCAGGAGCGCAAAGTCGGCGCCGTTCATGCGCGCCGCCATCGAATCGGAATTCGCCGTGGCACCAGCGCCGACTTTCGCCCCGAAGCGTCGCAGCAATTCGTCGGTGGTCTCGCGGCCGAGTCGGCGATTGATGCCCACCAGGTCGGCAACCCGAATCAGCAACAGGCTTCCACCGTCGGCATTCTCACCCTCCAGTGTCGATCGCAGCTCGGCGATCAGGTAATCGCGATTGGCAAGCCCGGTCAGTTTGTCGAAGTTCGCTTCGCGTCGCAGCGCTTCAAGTCGCGCGGCCTCTTCCTCGAACATGGTCTTGAGGCGCGACACGGTCGAGTTCATGGCCTCGGCGAGTTTGTGCAACTCCGGAACTTCGGGCTCCGGAATGGTGACGAAGCGCCGATTGGTGATGGCCACCGCCTGATCGATCACTGTTTGCAGGGGGCGACGCAGCCGGCGCAGGATCAGGCTGCCGAGGTAACCGCCGATGACGCTGGCCAGGGTCAGCGCCGCGATCATTTCCCGGGTGCTCGTCCACAGGGCCTGGTAGCCGAAGCGGCTGTGGCTGACCAGCGTGACCGTTCCCAGTTGCGTCCACCCATTGGTGATCTGGGCTTCACCGGGTTCGGCCCGGATCGGCAGGCGATCGACAAACCATGCCGGAGCGCCCTGGTCCCCCCGCGCGGCCACGCGCTCGACGATCAGCTTGCCGTTTGGATCGTTGATGTGTATGGATTCGTAATGCCCGCTGTCGAACAGGGCGGCAACCGTCAGTTCGAGGGCGACCCGGTCCGGGTTCTGCTGGCTCAGCGACAAGGCCAGTGCCGAGGCGTTGTCGGCGTTCTTCATGCTCAGTTGCTGTTCCAGGTAGGAGCGGGCAGAAAGCAGCGAGGCAAGCAGGCTGCCGACCAGCGCCAGCAGCATGCTGACGATGATGGCGAGCCACAATTGGCGATACATCGACATGGCGTTTCCTCCCTTAACTTTGCCGGCGGCCCGGGGTCATTCGAAGCCTTCCTTGCGTGCCCTCAGCAATAGATCCTGCCAGCGTGAAAGCTGGCCGGTCCCGCCGGCGCCGCGGACGGAGTTCCCGGCGACGCCGTTCCAGATGGCTTCACTGTTGAAACTGAAAACCGGTTGCAGATCGCGACGTTGCGAGGCGGGCAGGATGTCGGGCAGCAGATTGTCGAGCACCAGCGGTTCCGCATTCGGGGTGGCGTAATAGGCTAGCACCATGTGCGCCTGCGTTCGCGTGCCGCCGGGTTCATCGAGCCTGGCCTTGACATAAACCAGCCGCAACTTGGAAAAAGGAATCCCGGCGTCCTTGAGCGAAAAATACTTGATGATCGCGAGGTCCTCGCAGTCGGCGCGGCCATGCCCTATGGTTTCCAGCGGAGTGGCCCAGTAGTCGCTGTAGTTGTAAATCGACGCATCATCGGCGAACTCGATGTGGCGATTGATGAAATCATTTACTTTTCGCAGCTTTTCGAGCTCCGGAGCCTTCTTCGCCTCGATCAGGCTGGATTGCCATTCCCGCAGCACGACAAGCCTCGCCGGGCCGAAGCGGGCCAGGATCTGGCGCTCGAACAGGGAAAAGTCATAGGCCCAGGAAACGGACAGCATGAGGCAAACCAACAGGCCGAAAAGTCGGTTGTCGGGTTTGAGAAACAATTGAAAAAGGATCGTAATTCGATCGGTATTCACGCAGAAGCGCTTATTTGAAGTTTGACTATAATCGCACGGCCCTGTTGTCGGTTGAGATAGTAGCGATTCCTTATTGATGAAGCCCCTCAAGCGAGCTGAAAAATTCTTCGCGGCCGTGCTTGCGATGCAGGCCGGCTGCGCGCTCGCGGCAGCGCATTTGACCTTGCAGGAGGTGGTACAGAAGGTTGTCTTGGGCAATCCGGAAGTCTTGTCGAAGTGGCATACCTTCAAATCGTCAATCGGTGAAGTCGATGTGGCCCGGGCAGGGTTGTTGCCCAAGATCGACTACACCTACGGCAGCGGGCGGGAAAGCTTGAGGCAGCCGGGCGCCGCAGACAAGAATTTCACGCGCGGCGGCCATACCGTGACGCTGAACCAGATGCTGTACGACGGCTTTGCCACCAGCAGCGATGTCAAGCGGCTGGACAAGGCACGCCTTACCCGGTATTTCGAACTGGTCGATGCGGCTGAAAACGCGGCTTTGGAAGCGGGACGGGCCTATTACGACGTAATGCGCTATCGCTTGCTGCTCCTGTTGGCGGAAAGCAACTATGTCGAGCATCGCGCCAGCTATGAGCAGCTGCTACGGCGTGCGCAGAGCGGCGCCGGGCGGCGGGTGGATGTGGAGCACGCGGCCAGCCGCCTCGCCCTGGCCGAATTGAACCTCAATACCGAGGCCGCCAACCTGCATGACGTTACCGCCCGTTTCATCCGGCTGGTTGGCGAGGCGCCGCCTCCGGTGCTGTTTCCACCCTCCGGACTGACGACGGATTTCCCCGCCACCGAACCCGATGCGCTGAAGCTAGCCTTCCGGCAGAACCCGGCATTGCGCGCGGCCATTGAGAACCTGGAGTCGGCGCAACATGATGTCGAACTGCGGCGGGCCGGGCTTTTCCCCCGACTCGATTTGCGGATACGCAACGAGGCAACCGACAATTACCAGGGCACCGCCGGCACCCGGCAAAACAATATCGCCGAAGTGGTGTTCAGCTACAACATCTTCAACGGCGGTGCCGACATGGCGCGGCAGACGGTGTATGCGGAACGGAAGAACCTCGCCATGGACCTGCGCGACAAGGCATGTCGCGATATCCGGCAAACCCTTTCGATTGCCTACAACGACGTCGAACGCCTGAAGGCGCAATTGTCGAACCTCGACTTGCAAGTCGGGTCCATTGAAAAAACGCGGGACGCCTACAAGGCGCAGTTCAACATCGGCCAGCGGTCCCTGCTTGACCTGCTCGATACCGAGAACGAATTGCTGAATGCGCGTCGCACGGCGGTCAATTCCGACATGGACCTTGGCATCGCCTATTTGCGTACCCAGGCCGGCGTCGGCCGCCTGATGGAGTTCCTCGGCGTCCGTCCGCGCGGCCTCGACGACGAGATTCATCGTGAGCTGGACAGTGCGGGTGAGATTTGTCCGCCGCAGGTGCCCGGCAGTTACCTCGTCGACCTGGAAGCGCTTACGGCAAGGGCAATGGCCATGCTCGAAGCCAACAAGCCCCCGGTTGCTGATGCGAATGTGTCGCCCCGTCCGCTGCCGCCACCCAATTTACCCAATCCACCTGCGGCTGCGCCATTGTCGCACCCGCCGCCCATGCCGGCGCCGCGCGCTCCCGCCGCACCTTCGCCGGGAGCCTTGCGCGAGCCGCCGCCACGCCCAGCCTCCGCGTTACCTGGCGCGTCCGCGGCGCTGTCGGCACCAGTTCCCCTGGCCAACGGGTCATCGATTCCGGAGTCCGACGAACTACCCCTGCGTTTGGTGGCGGCTACTCGCCTGCGGCCCTTGGCCCGCGGAAGTGACACCTCCGTCGGGGAAGACGCTTCGACGCGGTCACCGGTTTCCGCGCAACTGGCGGCGTGGGCGGCGGCCTGGTCGTCCGGTCGTTTCGACAGCTATCTTGGCTTCTATGCCCCTTCGTTCGTTGCCGCCGACGGCAGCAGTCGGGCGGAATGGGCGAAACATCGTGAAGCGCGGATCGCCGGCCGATCCGGGATACGGGTCGAGTTGAGCGATGTCCGCGTGCGCTTTTCCGCGCCGAGCATTCTTGAATCGGAGTTCGAGCAGAAATATCGCTCCGAGGGCTATCGCGATTCCACGCGCAAGGTGCTGCGTTGGATCAAGGTGGGTGGCGAATGGTTGATCGATCGCGAAACCACGCGTCCACCTCGGCGCGACGTGACTGCGCTGAAAGCCCGGCAATGATCCGCATTTTTTGCGCGCTGCTTATGTTGGCTCTGCTGGGAGCATGGGGGCCAATGGTAAACGCGCAGGGCGTGACCCTTTCCACGCTGGAGAAAATTCGCGAGTACCGGGCGATTTATGTTGGTCACCGGGAGAGTGCCGTTCCATTCTCCTACATGGTGGGCGATGAACCCATGGGCTACTCGATCGACATCTGTGACCGGATTACCGATGCAATCAAGCTTGCGCTGAACGATCCGGCCATGCGTGTGGTCAAGGTACCGGTGACATCCTCTTCGCGATTCCTGATGCTACAGGCAGGAACAGTCGACCTGGAGTGCGGTTCCACGACGAATACCAAGATTCGTCAGCAACTGGTTTCTTTCGGGCTGACGACCTTCGTCTCGGGAATCAAGGCGGCAGTGCGCAAGGACTCGCCGATACGGCAGATTTCCGACCTTGACGGCAAGGTGGTGGTGACCACCTCGGGAACGAGTACCGAACGAACGGTGCGCAGCGTGTTGACGATGCGCAAGGTGAGCGGTTTGTTCAAGGCCGGCCGTTCGCATGGCCATTCACTGGGGATGGTGGTTTCCAGTCAGGCGGATGCCTTCGTGATCGACGACGCCTTGTTGTCCGGCATGATCGCCAGTTCGACGCAGACCGACAAATTGCGGATCATCGATGAGAACTTCGGTTACGAGCCCTATTCCGTAGTCATGCGCCGCGACGATCCCGAGTTCAAGAGATTGGTCGACAAAACGCTGCGCGATTTGATGCAAAGCGGCGAGCTGGAGCGCATCTACGCGAAATGGTTCATGTCGCCGATTCCACCCAGGGGGATCAATCTCAACCTGCCGATGAGTGATCTGCTCAGGGTGCTCGTTCGCAATCCCAACGATGAGGGAACTTGAATCCGGGAAGGTGTTTTCGAAGGATTTGACCGGCGCCTCGATTCGGGTAGAATTCGCGCCTCTTTGCAGGCCCTAGGCGCGTAGCTCAGCTGGTTAGAGCACCACCTTGACATGGTGGGGGTCGTTGGTTCGAGTCCAATCGCGCCTACCAGTTCCTTCCGGGAACTGGATCGGTCAGGCACATACAGCAAAGGCCACCTCCGGGTGGCCTTTTTGCTGATTTCGTCGATGGCGGCCGCTTCAGCCGTCGATCTTGCTGTGCCACCAAAGGCGCAGCTCCCGGCAGAGCCCGCCGGCGTCAAAATCCATGATCGCGATGCCGTCAAGGGCCAGCCGGGGCAGGGGATCGCCGTCCTTTCTCGCCAGCATGTTGGTGCCGGTCGATGCAGCCCACATCGTGAACATTTCCTCCGAAGTTACCTGGTAAGTGGTGTGCCAATGGGCAATGCCGCCGCCAGCGTGACGCTCCAGTACCTCATAGGCGAGCCGGATGTCGCTTTGCAGTTTGGTGCGCTGCCAGTAGGCTTTGATCGCTTCATGCCCCTGCTGGCAGGCAAACGGGGTATTGCGATAGCAGCCATCCACGGTAAAAAGCGATGCCAGCAGGTGTTCGTCGCTGGTTTCCCAGGCGCGCTTGTAGGATTCCATGAAGTTGTCGACGTCCATCGTTCTCTCCTCCCGATCGAGATGGCCATGATGCCGTAAGGTACTGGTGCTGTGATAAAATTTTGCCCCTCGACAAGCAGGGCGCACCGCGTGATTCCAGCGTGAATTCCGCGTTACGTGTGCGCCCTGTTGCTTTTTCTGGAGTTTGCGAAATGCCGGTGATCACCCTGCCCGATGGATCGAAACGCGATTACGCGCAAGCACTGACCGTGGCCGATGTGGCAGCATCGATCGGTGCCGGGCTGGCCAAGGCTGCGATCGCCGGGCGTGTCGATGGAGTTTTGGTCGATACCTCCTTCCTGATCGAGCGCGATGCGCAGTTGGCTATCGTCACCGAGAAGGATGCCGATGGCCTGGAAATCATTCGTCATTCGACCTCGCACCTGATGGCCTATGCGGTGAAGGAGCTGTTCCCCGAGGCGCAGGTGACCATCGGTCCGGTGGTGGAGAACGGCTTTTACTACGATTTCGCCTACAAGCGGCCATTTACGCCCGAGGATCTGGCGGCGATCGAAAAGCGCATGGCCGAGCTGTCGAAGAAGGATTTTCCTGTCACGCGCGAGGTCTGGGCGCGGGACAAGGCGGTCGAGTTCTTCAAGTCCATCGGCGAACACTACAAGGCCGAGTTGATCGCCGCGATTCCGCAGGGCGAGGATGTTTCTCTGTATCGCGAGGGCGATTTCATCGACCTGTGCCGCGGGCCGCATGTGCCGTCCACCGGCAAGCTCAGGCACTTCAAGCTGATGAAGGTGGCTGGCGCCTACTGGCGCGGCGATTCGAAGAACGAGCAGTTGCAGCGCATCTATGGCACGGCCTGGGCGAAGAAGGAGGAACTCGACGCCTACCTGCACATGCTCGAAGAAGCCGAAAAGCGCGATCACCGCAAGCTTGGCCGGCAACTCGACCTGTTCCATCTGCAGGAGGAGGCGCCGGGTCTGGTGTTCTGGCATCCGCACGGCTGGACGGTGTGGCAGGAGATCGAGCAGTACATGCGCCGCGTCTATCGCGACAATGGCTACCAGGAGGTGCGTTGCCCGCAGATCCTCGATCGCGCCCTGTGGGAGAAGTCCGGCCATTGGGAGCACTTCCACGCCAACATGTTCACCACGGCCTCGGAAAATCGCGATTACGGCGTGAAACCGATGAACTGTCCAGGCCACATCCAGCTGTTCAACACCGATGTGCGCTCCTACCGCGACCTGCCCTTGCGCTATGGCGAATTCGGCTCCTGCCACCGCAACGAACCTTCAGGTGCGCTGCATGGCGTGATGCGGGTGCGCGGCTTCACCCAGGACGACGGCCACATCTTCTGCACCGATGACCAGATCCAGCCCGAGGTCACGGCCTTCAATTCGCTGGTGCGGCAGGTCTATTCCGACTTCGGCTTTACCGACGTGGCGGTCAAGCTGGCCTTGCGGCCGGCCAGCCGGGTAGGATCCGACGAGGTCTGGGACAAGGCCGAGGCTGCCCTGCGTGCATCGCTGACGGCGAGTGGCCTGAACTGGGATGAGTTACCCGGTGAGGGGGCTTTCTACGGGCCCAAGATCGAATTCCACATCAAGGACGCCATCGGCCGTTCCTGGCAGTGCGGCACGGTGCAGGTGGATTTCTCCATGCCGCAGCGCCTCGGCGCGGAGTACGTCGGCGAGGACAATGCCCGCCACACCCCGGTGATGCTGCATCGCGCGATCCTCGGTTCGCTGGAGCGCTTCATAGGCATCCTGGTGGAAAACCATGCCGGTGCCTTCCCGCTCTGGCTGGCGCCGGTCCAGGCAGTGGTCACCAGCATCTCGGAAGGTCAGGCCGATTACGCTGAAAATGTCGCAAAAATGCTGCGCGAGGCTGGATTGCGCGTCGAATGCGATTTGCGCGGTGAGAAAATTAACTATAAAATACGGGAACATAGCTTGTTGAAGCGGCCTTACATCGTTGTCGTTGGCGACAAGGAAAAGGCGGCAGGGTTGGTTGCTTTGCGTGCCCGCGGCAATATGGATCTCGGGCAGATGTCCCCCCAGGCCTTGATCGATCGTCTGTTGCATGAAAAATGCTCCAGAAGTTCGGAGGTCTGATTTTTTGATTTTTATGGAGAATTGAACCATCGCTCAAGAAAAGACGCAGCGCCTCAATGAGGAAATCACCGCCCCCGAAGTTCGTTTGGTTGGGGAAGGCGGCGAACAACTGGGCATAGTCCCGATCCGACAGGCGCTGGCGCTGGCCGACGAAGCTGGCTTGGACCTCGTTGAAATTGCGCCGATGGCGACGCCGCCGGTCTGCAAGATCATGGACATCGGCAAGTTCAAGTATCAGGAAGCCAAGCGCCAGCACGAGGCCAAGCTGAAGCAGAAGCAGGTGGTGGTGAAGGAAGTGAAGTTCCGCCCTGGTACCGACGAGAACGATTACCAGATCAAGCTGCGTAACGTGATCAAGTTCCTGGGCGAAGGCGACAAGGCGAAGATCACGCTGCGTTTCCGGGGGCGCGAGATGGCGCATCAGGAAATCGGCATGCGCATGCTGGAGCGAATCAAGGGCGACCTGGAACAGCAGGCGCTGGTGGAGCAGTGGCCAAAGATGGAAGGGCGCCAACTGATCATGGTGCTGGCGCCGTCGAAGAAGAAGGCGGCCTGAGTTTTTAGCAGCAAACCCGTTGGCAGTTGCGGCGGGAATAGAAGTGGTTGCGGGTCATCAAGCGTTCCCGAGGCGGGAGCCACCTGGCAGCCATGCAATAGGGAGTCTTCGATGCCGAAGATGAAAACCAAGAGCGGTGCCAAGAAGCGCTTCATCGTGCGCGCTTCCGGCGGCATCAAGCGCGGTGGGGCGTTCAAGCGCCACATCCTGACCAAGAAAACCACCAAGAGCAAGCGCCAGCTGCGCGGCGTCCTCGCCGTGCATGCTTCCGACGTCAAGTCGGTGCGCGCCATGCTGCCCCACGCCTAAGGAGAACGCCATGCCAAGAGTCAAACGTGGTGTAACGGCGCGCGCGCGTCACAAGAAGGTTCTCGACCAGGCCAAGGGCTATCGCGGTCGTCGCAGCAAGGTCTATCGCATCGCCAAAGAGGCGGTGATGAAGGCCGGGCAATATGCCTATCGCGACCGTCGCCAGCGCAAGCGCCAGTTCCGCGTGCTGTGGATCGCCCGTATCAATGCGGCGGCACGTGAGCTGGGCATGAAATACAGCACTCTGATGAACGGCCTGAAGAAGGCCTCGATCGAAGTCGATCGCAAGGTGCTGGCGGATCTCGCGGTATTCGACAAGGCGGCGTTTGCGGCCCTGGCCGAGCAGGCCAAGGCAAAGCTCGCGGCCTGATTTCCGCACTACCCGGAGAAGGAGGCCCAGGCGGTTGGGGCCTCCTTTTTTGTGTTCCATGACTGGCATGACCCCATGAGCGATCTTGATCAATTGGTGGCCTCGGCCGAGGCCGATTTTTCTGCCGCCGCCGAGCCGGCAAGGCTGGAAGACGCCAAGGCGCGTTATCTGGGCAAGGACGGTTCGCTGACCGCCTTGCTCAAGGGACTGGGCAAGCTGCCGGCGGAAGAGCGCAAGAGCGCGGGCGCCGCCATCAACCAGGCCAAGCAGAGCATAGAGTCGGCGCTGACGGCACGGCGCGAGGCTCTTAAAGCCGCACAATTGGAGGCCCAACTGGCGACCGAGGCGCTGGATGTCACGCTGCCTGGTCGCGGCCTGCCACGCGGCAGCCTGCATCCGGTGACTATCAGCCTGGATCGCATTGAGCAATTGTTCCGCTCGATCGGCTTCGAGGTCGCCGACGGCCCGGAGATCGAAACCGACTGGCACAACTTCACCGCGCTCAACACGCCGCAGAACCATCCCGCGCGTTCGATGCACGACACCTTCTACCTGTTGGGCGATGATGGCAAGGTGCATGACGATGTACTGCTGCGCACCCACACCAGCCCGGTGCAGATCCGCGCCATGCTGGCGCACACCAAACGTCATCGCGACGCCGCAACCATGCCCGAATTGCGGGTGATCTGCCCGGGTCGCGTTTATCGCGTCGATTCCGACGCCACGCATTCGCCGATGTTCCACCAGGTCGAGGGCCTTTGGGTCGGCGAAAAAGTCAGCTTCGCCGACCTCAAGGGCGTGGTCGCGGATTTCCTGCGGCGCTTCTTCGAGTCGGATGACATGAAGGTGCGCTTCCGTCCGAGTTTCTTTCCCTTCACCGAACCCTCCGCCGAGATTGATGTTGCCTTCATGAGCGGCGCACTGGAAGGGCGCTGGCTGGAGATTGCCGGTTGTGGCATGGTCCATCCCAATGTGCTGCGCTTCGGCGGCTTCGACCCCGAGAAGTACACCGGCTTCGCCTTCGGCATGGGGCCGGACCGCCTGACCATGCTGCGCTATGGCATCAACGACCTGCGCTTGTTCTTCGAAGGTGACCTGCGTTTTCTTTCGCAATTCCGCTGAGCGCCACGCGCGAACCTGAACCATCATGCAATTTTCCGAATCCTGGCTGCGCAGCCTGTGCAATCCAGCGCTCTCGAACCAAGAGCTGTGCCATCTGCTGACCATGGCCGGCCTCGAAGTCGAGGAAAATGAGGCCGTCGCCCCAGCGTTTTCGGGCGTCGTCGTTGCCCAGGTGCTGACGGTGGAAAAGCATCCCGACGCCGACAAGCTCAAGCTGTGCTCGGTCGATGTTGGCGAGTCGACACCACTGCAAATCGTCTGCGGCGCACCGAATGTCGCGGCCGGAATGAAGGTGCCCTGTGCCCGCGTCGGGGCGCGCTTGCCCGGCATCGAGATCAAGCGGGCCAAGGTGCGTGGGGTCGAGAGCCATGGCATGCTTTGCTCGGCGCGCGAACTCGGCTTGTCGGAGGATCACGCCGGCCTGTTGCCGCTGGCCGCCAATGCCACGGTCGGCGAGGACATCCGCAAGCACCTCGATCTCGACGATCGCAAGATCACCATCAAGCTGACGCCCAACCGTGCCGATTGTCTTTCGCTTTCCGGGATCGCGCGGGAACTCGCCGCGCTGACCGGCGCCGCGCTGGCACTGCCCGAGATCGCCCCCGCGATCGCCGTGATCGACGATACGCGCGGCATCCAGCTCGATGCCCCGGCAGCGTGCCCGCGTTACTGCGGCCGCATCATCCGCGGCGTCAAGGCCGATGCACCGACGCCGGAATGGATGAAGCGCCGCATCGAACGCAGCGGCATCCGCGCGATCTCCTTCCTGGTCGACGTCACCAACTATGTGATGCTGGAACTCGGCCAGCCGCTGCACGCCTTCGACGATGCCGAACTGGCTGGCGCGATCCATGTGCGCCAGCCCACGCCGGGCGAGCAACTGCTGCTGCTCAACGAGCAGACCGTGACGCCCTCGGCCGATACGGCGCTGATCGCCGACGACGAAAAGCCCTTGGCCATGGCCGGCATCATGGGCGGCGAGCATTCTGGAATTTCGGATGCGACGCGCGACCTGTTCCTCGAAAGTGCCTTCTTCCCGCCGGCGGCAATTGCCGGCAAGGCGCGGGCGCTGGGCTTTTCGTCCGATGCCTCGCACCGCTATGAGCGTGGCGTTGATTTCACCTTACAGCGTCGCGCCATCGAGCGCGCCACGCAATTGATCCTGGAAAACTGCGGTGGCCAACCCGGCCCGGTGGTCGAGGCGCTTGCCGCGGAGCATTTGCCGACGCGCAGGCCGGTGACGCTGCGCAGCGAACGCGCGGCACGCGTGCTTGGCATCGCCCTGCCGGCCGAGCGTATCGAGGCCATGCTGAAGAGCCTCGGTCTTGCCGTCGAGCGCGTCGCCGAGGGCTTTCGCGTGACGCCGCCCTCGTTCCGTTTCGACATCGAAATCGAAGAAGACCTGATCGAGGAAATCGCGCGACTCCACGGTTACGACAACATCCCCTCCCTGCCGCCGGTGGCGCGCATGGCGATGATGCCGGCCAGCGAGTCCGCAAAGTCGGCGATGGCACTACGGCGACAGGTCGCGGCGCGGGATTACCACGAGGTCGTCACCTACAGCTTTGTCGAGGCCGCCTGGGAAGCGGACTTCGCCGCCGACGCCACGCCGGTGGTGCTGGCCAATCCGATCGCCAGCCAGATGGGCGTGATGCGTTCGACCCTGGTCGGCGGTCTGGTCGGCACGCTGGCCGCCAATCGCAAGCGCCAGATCGAGCGCGTGCGCGTGTTCGAGATCGGCCGTTGCTTCCGGCGTGAAACGGGGGCCGGCCCGGTGGCTGGCTTTGCCCAGCCCCTGCGCCTGGGCGCCCTGGCGGCCGGCCCGGCGCTTCCCGAGCAGTGGGGCACCGCTACGCGCCGCGTCGATTTCTACGACCTCAAGGCTGATGTCGAGGATTTGTTCGCGCCGCGCCGCCTGGAGTTCGTCAAGGCGGCGCACCCGGCCCTGCATCCCGGCCGCTGCGCCGAAATCCGGCTGGATGGTGCGGTCGTCGGCGTGATCGGCGAACTGCATCCGCGCTGGGTACAGAAGTATGAATTGGGCGGCGCGCCGGTGCTGTTCGAAATCGAATTGCCTGCCCTGCTGGGCACGCCATTCCCGGCCTATGCCGAAGTTTCGCGTTTGCCGGCGGTGGTGCGCGATCTGGCCCTGGTGGTGCCGCAGACGCAGGCCCTGGCACCCCTGTTGGCCGGGCTGCGTGCCGCCGCGCCGGCCACGGTGCGGGATGTGGCTTTATTCGATGTGTATCAGGGCAAGGGCCTCGCCGATGGCGAAAAAAGCCTTGCCTTCCGGATAGTTATGCAAGATACTCAACGAACTCTCGAGGATGCGGAAGTGGATGCGGTGATTGCCGATCTGCTGGCGATGGCCGCTCGCGAATTCGGTGCGTCCTTGCGGGGATAAAAGGGGGGCTGAGCAAAAATGACATTGACCAAGGCGGAACTCGCCGACCTGTTGTTCGACAAGGTCGGCCTCAACAAGCGCGAAGCGAAGGACATGGTCGAAGCCTTTTTCGACGAAGTCCGTCTGGCGCTGGAAAAAGGCGACAGCGTCAAGCTGTCCGGTTTCGGCAATTTCCAGCTTCGCGACAAGCCCCAGCGCCCCGGCCGCAATCCCAAGACGGGAGAGGAAATCCCGATTACCGCCCGTCGCGTCGTCACCTTCCACGCCAGCCAGAAGCTCAAGGCCGCCGTCGAGGCTTACCCGCGTGGCAACGGCCAGCAATAACCGCGACGAACTGCCGCCGATTCCGGCGAAGCGCTACTTCACCATCGGCGAAGTCAGCGAGTTGTGCGGCGTCAAGCCGCACGTGCTCCGTTACTGGGAGCAGGAATTCACCCAGCTGCGCCCGGTCAAGCGGCGCGGTAATCGCCGCTACTACCAGCATCACGAAGTCCTGCTGGTCAGACGCATACGCGAGTTGCTGTATCAGGAAGGCTTCACCATCAGCGGCGCGCGCAATCGTCTCGATGACGGCCCCGTGCGCCCCATGGAGACTTCCGCCGCGCCCGCCAGCGCAGCCCCATCCTCCTTGCGCGCGGAACTCGCCGCCATCATCGAATTCCTCCGCGCTGCCTGAGTTTCGGGCGCTTTCCTTGCTATAATTTCGCTTCGTCGGGGCGTGGCGCAGCCTGGTAGCGCACTTGCATGGGGTGCAAGGGGTCGCGAGTTCGAATCCCGCCGCCCCGACCAGTAATACCAAGGGTTTCCAGTCACAAGCTGGAAACCCTTTTTCATTGAATCGGCCGTAGGGTATACGTCAGGGTATACCGGCGAACGTGCTAGTGAAGAACGTCGACCTCAAACACGAATGCGGGTTTCCCACTTGGCATTTGAATAAGGGCCGCGTTACCTCTTATCGGGTCTGCGCGTCCGTGCCGTTTGAAAAAAGCCATACGATTGGCGCAACGACAGCCGCGAGGAGAATCAGAGTGGTCAGGCCGTTGTTTTTGGCGAGCCATTCATTCGCCTTTTGTTCCATGTCTGACATTTAGCACATCCGCATAATGCCAAATTGCTGCTACAGCATATCTGCATTGTGCCCCACAAAAAAGAAAGCCCGCCCGAAGGCGGGTCGACCGGCTGATTGATGCATCACCCCTCATCGGCTATCGCCGTTTGGAGTTCACCATCGATTCGATCGACGGCCTCGGCAACATTGGGCAATTGTTCATACCCGAACCAGGCATGCCAGTTCTCTGGCCGACACAACCCGGCATCGCAGCCGTCCGCTTCACCGCAGGTAAGCGGCGGCGGGCCACGAAAAACAGGACGGCGAGCGGCGCCCCGGCGTAGCCGCTGGAGCCGTGGGCGGCTTTATGCTGACGGCGCAGGCGGCGGGAAGTACGCGCGCGGGCTGGGCAAGAGCAAAAGTCGGCGCTGGCGATACGGTGTCATCTACTCGGCCGATGGCCAGCGTTGCGCGGCGTGCAGGACGCGAAGAATGGTGATTGTTTCGCTCTCGATGCGATACACCATGACGTAGTTGGGATGCACCACCGCCTCGCGGGTATCTGGCACACGACCGGGACGATAGAGGTAGGGATTGGCCTCGATCCGGTCGGCGTGGGTTTCGAAAATTCTCGTCAAGCGCGAGCGCCGCCAGGGGTTTGTCGCGGGCGATGAAATCCATGATGCATTCGCGATCCGCCATCGCCAGCGGATGCCAGACCAGCTTCACCGCTTGGCTTGGGTTTGTTGGCGCAGCGCGTCGCGCCGGGCGGCAAAGTGTTCGCGGGCCGCGTCGGCGGGTATCCCCGGACGCGGATCGTCAATTGCCTGTTGCACCTGCGCCTTGAACCAGGCGTCGTAGGCGGCGGCATCGCCGTCGGCCGCGCTGTCGACTGTAGTGGTCGCTTCGGCGAGCCCATAGCGTTGATTGAGGAATTCGATGAAATCCAGTGCTTCCTGCGCGGCGGCGTCGGGCAGCTTCAGGCTGCGTTGATAGATGGTCTCGGCCAGGGTCATCTGTTCTCTCCTTCTGTGCCTTGATGGGACAGGCGAATAGTAATACGGGACGGCAATGGACTCATCAATTACCGTGACTGGCACCGCTCGCGCCGGCAGCATGGCCGCTGCCTTGCGGCGCGGTTTCAAGGTGACGATGTTGTCATCGCCGCGTGTCAGCAATTCGAGCCGCTCGCCGAGTAACCGCCAGGCTTCGCGTTTCTCGGCGTCGTAGCTGTGGCGCTGATAGGTGCGTTTGACGCGGCTTTCCTTGGTGTGGTTCAGGCATTTTTCGGCGACTTCGGGCAACACGCCCAGCGCCGTCATCAAGGTGGCGCCGGTGCGGCGCAGATCGTGGGGCGTCCATTTGCCGCCGGGTAACGCCAGGGCGTTGGTATAGGGCGAACGGCGGGACATCGGGGTGGTGTCAGCGCGTTGGCGGTCGCCAAGCTGCTTGGTGACCGTCTTGACGCAGACATGCGCGCTGTCGTCGCGATTCGGGAAGCACCATCGGCTGGTCCCGTTGATGTGGTGCAAGGGGTCGCGAGTTCGAATCCCGCCGCCCCGACCAGTAACACCAAGGGTTTCCAGTTACAAGCTGGAAACCCTTTTTCTTGTGCGGCAGCGGAATCGCCGTGTTGCCGGCGCCGACTTTTGCCTGAAGGCGAGGCGGGGAATTCCGGAAGGGGGAATAAGGCGGGAAACCACGTCGATTTCCCGATTGCGTGGGTGCAAGGGCGGGCGCAGGATACGCCAAGTCCATGCAACGCCGAGAGGATCCCACCCATGCGCATTCAATCCGTCGAACTGGTTTCCCTGCCCAATGCTCCGAAGTGGCAGGAGAAGATTTACCGTGCCCATCTGGATAACGGCGAGGACATGGATCTGTTTCAGCAGCATTGGGATGTGCCGTTGCCGCCGGAGAGCCTGGTCGGTTTGACGGTCGAGGAAGCACGGGTCAAGCGCAACGAGCGCATGTTCGCGATTGCCTCCGGCAATCACTGATTGCTGTCTTGGGCTGCGAGTCGGTCGTTCCGGCGGAAGGGCAGCCTGTCCGCGGTTTCCGCTTCGTAGTCCTGCATCGCGGCGTCTTCGCGGGCTATGAAATCGGCCACCGCGCGCCGCATTCCCGGATCGGCAATCCAGAATCCTGACCAGGTCGGCACCGGCTCGAAGCCGCGTGCGAGCTTGTGTTCACCCTGGGCTCCCGGCTCGAAACGCCGCAAGCCGTGGCGGATGCAATACTCGATGCCCTGGTAATTGCACAGCTCGAAGTGCAGGCCGGGAATCCCGATTTCCGTGCCCCAATGGCGGCCGTAGAGGGTTTCGGAATCGCGGTAGCAGATCGCCGATGCCATTGGGGTATCGCCAGCAAGGGCGAGAAACACCACCACCTGTCGGCCCAGCTGGTGAGCCACCTGCGGGAAGAATTCCGCGGGGAAGGCCGGATGGTTGCCGTAGCGGATGAAGGTATTGCGATACTGGCGGTGGATCGTCTGCCACAGCGCGCCGTCGATTTCATCGCCGTGACGGACTTCCAGCCGCAGGCCGGATTCGCTGACCGCGCGTCGCTCGCGCTTCAGCTTCTTGCGTTTGGCCGAAGTGAAGCCGGCAAGAAAGTCGTCGAAATCGGCAAAGCCGCGATTGAACCAGTGGAACTGCACGCCACGACGCATCAGCAGGCCGGCCGCGGCCAGCAGTGCGCGATCGTCTTCTTCGACGAACAGGCATTGCCAGGACGAGGCGCCGGCATTGCCGGCCAATGCCTGCGCTGCCTTGACCAGCACTGGCGCCATGTCTCGGCGATCGGCACCTTGCCGCACCAGCAGGCGCGGGCCGGGCGATGGCGTGTAGGGAATGCCGCTGACCAGCTTGGGGTAGTAAGGCAAGCCTGCCTGTCGCCAGGCCCCGGGCCAATTCCAGTCGCGCGAAAAGTCGCCAAACGAGTGCGTGCGCAGGTAGAGCGGCAGCAGGCCAAGCAGCCGGCCTTGGTCGCGCAGGGCAATATGCTGCGCCTGCCAGGCCATCGCCGTGCCGCTGGCGCCGACTCTTTCGGCGATAGCGAGGAAGGCGCGGCTGGCAAATGGGTCGCCGCCGTTGTCGAGTCCGGCCCAGTCGGACTCGGAAATCTCGTCGGCGCCGGCATGCAGGCTGATCTCCATGGCGCTCAATCCTACCTGCAACACGCCAGTGCGCGCGACGACGAAAAGGCTCGCTGGACGCATGGGATTGCTCTATTCCTGCCCTCGGGGGGAGGCATCGATCGGCTAAAATGACCGACTGGATTTCCACTGGTTCGCCAATATCCCATGCGCATTCTGCTCAGCAACGACGACGGCTATCTTGCGCCAGGGCTGGCCCAGCTTGCCGGCAGCCTGGAGGGGCTTGGCGAAATCGCCGTGGTGGCGCCCGAGCGCAACCGTAGCGGCGCCAGCAACTCGCTGACCCTGGATCTGCCCCTGCATCTGGGCAAGGCAGCCAATGGCCATATGTTCGTCAGCGGCACGCCGACGGACTGCGTGCATCTGGCCGTGACCGGCTTGCTTGAACCGCAGCCCGACATGGTGGTTTCAGGCATCAATCTCGGCGCCAACATGGGCGACGACACGATTTATTCCGGCACTGTGGCCGCCGCCACCGAGGGCTATCTGCTCGGCGTGCCGGCGATCGCCATCTCGCTGGCAAGCTTTGCCGGCAAGCATTTCGCGACGGCCGGGCGCGTTGCCCGCGAACTGGTGCAGCGTTTCACCAGCCAGCCGTTCAACGAGCCGGTGCTGCTCAACGTGAATGTGCCGGACATCCCCTATGAGGAATTGCGCGGTATCCGGGTTACCCGCCTGGGCCGGCGCCACAAGGCGGAGCCGGCAGTGAAATCGGTCAGCCCACGCGGCGAAACGCTGTACTGGATCGGCCCCGCCGGCCCTGCCGCCGATGCCGGCGAAGGCACGGATTTCCATGCCATCGAGCATGGCTGGGTCTCGGTAACGCCCTTGCAGATCGACCTGACCCACTCCGCCCAGGTGGGTGCGGTACGCGACTGGCTCGGTGTCGGCGCATGAATTCGGTGGCGCTGACCGGGATCGGCATGACTTCGCAGCGCACCCGTGCGCGCATGGTCGAGCGTCTGCACGATCTCGGCATCACCGATGCGCGGGTGCTGCATGCGATGGGCACAGTGCCGCGCCACGTTTTCCTGGAGCAGGCACTGGCGCATCGAGCCTATGAAGACACGGCCTTGCCGCTGGGTTTCGGACAGACCATCTCGCAACCCTTCGTCGTCGCGCGCATGATCGAGCTGCTGATTGCCGGCCGCGAGCTCGGCAAGACGCTTGAGATAGGCGCCGGCTGCGGCTATCAGGCGGCCATCCTCGGCATGCTGTCGAAGCAGGTCTTTGCCGTCGAGCGCATTGCGCCCTTGCTCGCCCGGGCACGCGACAACCTGCGTCGGATCAAGCTTTCCCATGTCCGTCTCAAGCATGCCGATGGCAACCTGGGGCTGCCGGAGGCGGCCCCCTTCGATACCATCATCCTGGCTGCTGCCGCGGTGGCCGTGCCGCGGTCCTTGCTCGCCCAGCTTGCGCCGGGCGGGCGCCTGGCGATGCCCCTGGGCGGTGCCGAGCAAGTGATCAGCCTGATCGAGCGCGGCGAAAAGGGCTTCGTCGAGAGCCGGTTCGACGCCGTGCGCTTCGTGCCTTTGCTGCCGGGGGTGGAATGAATATCTTGCGCCGCTTGTTGATGGTGACTGCCGCTGCTTTTCTCGGCGCCTGTGCCAGCCATGGGCCGGCACCGGTGGAGGAGCGTGGCGTTCAACCCGCGACGACCAAGGCAGCGCCGGCGACTCCGGTGGCAGACCGTGCCGGCTTTTACACGGTCAAGAAGGGCGATACGCTCTACAGCATCGCGCTCGATCACGGCCAGGACTACAAGGATGTCGCGGCCTGGAACTACCTTGAAAACCCCAACCTGATCAAGATCGGCCAGCAACTGCGCGTGGTGCCGCCCGAAAGCGCCGCGCCGGTGGCGGTGTCCAAGCCGGTGAGTTCGAGCGGCCCGGTCGAGATTCGCAACACTCCGGCACCGGCAAGCGCCAATACCGACAGCCTCAAGCGCGAGCCCAGAGGCGGCAAGCTGCCCTGGTCGGAGGAGGCGCTGGCCAAGGCAAGGCAGGGTGAGGGGGCGAAGGCGGTCGAGGCCAAGCCGGCCGCTGCTGAAAAGCCCGCCGAGAAGCCTGTCGATAAACCTGCCGAGAAGCCGGCCGTGGCGGGCGACGATGTCGATTGGATGTGGCCGGCCGGCGGCAAGCTGATGACGACCTATTCCGAGGCAGGCAACAAGGGCATCGATATCGCCGGCAAGCTCGGCGATCCGGTCGTGGCGGCGGCCGGCGGCATTGTTTCCTATGCCGGAGCGGGCCTGCGCGGATACGGCAACCTGGTGGTGGTGCGCCATAACGCCAATCTGTTGTCGGTGTATGCCCACAACAGCAAGCTGCTGGTCAAGGAGAAGGACACCGTGAGCAAGGGGCAGAAGATCGCCGAGATCGGCAGCAGCGATGCCGACAGCCCGCGCCTGCACTTCGAGATCCGGCGCCAGGGCAAGCCCTCCGATCCGCAGAAGTTCCTTCCTCCGCGCTAAGTCATGAGCAGTGACGCGTCGGACGTGCCGGGGGAAGACGTCGATATTCCACCTGACTCCGAGGACAGTGGGTTCATCGAGGACATCACCCAGGTCTATCTGCATGAGATCGGCGTCACGCCGCTGTTGACCGCGGGCGAGGAGGTCAGCCTCGCGCGCGCGGCCCACGCCGGAGACTTCGCGGCGCGCCAGCACATGATCGAGGCCAATTTGCGGCTGGTGGTCAGCATTGCCCGTCACTACCTGCATCGCGGCCTGCCGCTCGACGACCTGATCGAGGAAGGCAACCTCGGCCTGATCCATGCGCTGGAGAAATTTGACCCGGAGCGCGGCTTCCGGTTTTCCACCTACGCCACCTGGTGGATACGCCAAAACATGGAACGCGCGATCATGAACCAGTCGCGCACGGTGCGGCTGCCGGTCTACGTGATCAAGGAACTCAACGTGATCTTGCGCGCGATGCGCGAACTCGATCGCCAACGCGGCGCACTGAACGAATCGCATGGCGTGATGCTGGAGGATGTGGCGCGGCTGCTCGATCGTCCGGTGGGCGAAGTGAGGCGCCTGCTGATGCTGAACGAGCGGTCGGCGTCGCTCGATTCACCGCTGGAAATCGATCCCGAGCTGTCGATGTCGGATGCCCTGGCCGACGAGAACGTGGCCGATCCCGCGACGCAGATTGCGCAGCACGAATCCGAGGCCATGGTGGCGGATTGGGTCGGCCAACTGACCGAGCGGCAACGTTTGGTGATCGAGCGCCGCTATGGCCTCGGCGGTCAGGACGCGACCACGCTCGAGATCATTGCGCGGGATCTGGGTCTTACCCGCGAACGCGTGCGCCAGATCCAGATGGAGGCGCTTTCCAAATTGCGCAAACGCATCGCCCAGGACGGCCTGAGTCCCGATTCCCTACTTTGAGCGCCGCAGTTCGGCGGCGAGATCCACGACCGCTGCCGCATAGAAGCTGCTGCGGTTGTAGCGCGTAATGACAAAAAAGTTGCCGTAGCCGATGCGATATTCGGTCGCTGCGTTGGGGGTGACGAAGTCGATCAGCGCGGCGGGGCGATCGGGCAGGTCGTCGTCGGTGGTCGAAATCGCCGTCTCGCCAGCGCCGACTTTTGCCGGACGAACATCGGCCGCGGGCCACTCGCGCGGCGAGCGTCGCGGCACGATGCCCTCGTCGACCAGGGCTTGCACGCCGTCGCCCGTCACCGTGACCATGATTGCGAGCGGTGCATCCTTCTCCCAGCCGTGGCTGGCCAGGAAGTTGGCGACGCTGCCAATGGCGTCATCGGCGCTGGAGGCCAGATCGATCCGTCCGTCGCCATCGAAATCGACGCCATGGTGCCGTCGCGACGACGGCAGGAACTGCGGCAGACCCAGCGCGCCGGCGTAAGAGCTGCGATAGGCTAGCGGGTTGCGGCCCTCTTCCCGGGCGAGCAGCAGCAGTTCTTCAAGTTCGCGGCGGAACAGGTCGGCGCGCGGCGGATAGTCGAAGGCCAGGGTCGTCAGGGCGGCGAAGCAGCCGAAGCGGCCGGTTTGCTTGCCATAGATGGTTTCCACGCCGATGATGGCGGCGACGATTTCGGCCGGAACCCCATAGCGCGCTTCGGCCAGCGCAAGCTTTGCAGCATGGGCATGCATGAAGCGATGTCCGGCCGCGATGCGCCTGGGTTCGACAAAGCGTCCGCGATAGGCCTGCCAGGAACGAATCCCCGGATCGCGCGGCGGCATGATTGCCTTGATCACGGCGGGCAAGTGCCGGGTCTGGCGAAACAGCCTTTCGAGCGCGACCGGGTCCATCCCGTGGCGCTCATGCATGTCGGCGACGAAACGCCTGACCTCGTCGCGAGCCGCGTACTGCGTCGCGCAGGCTGCCGGGCCGCAAAGCAGGGCAAACAGGGCTGCCATCAGGAATTTCACGGGCGGAACTCGGCGATGCGCTGACGTAGAGACAGCAGATCTTGCGGGCTGGCACCGGGGGCATAACGCAGTCGGACATAGAGCGCCGCGATTTCGTGGATTGCCTGGGCATGTGCCGGGGCTTTGGCTGCGGCGCGCTCGGCGAAGGCCAGCGGGCCTTCCCAACTGTGCCAGACGATGCCCTGGGCCCCAAGGCGCCGGGTAAATTTCCGCCAGGCCGCCACCGCCGGGTCGACGCGCATGCGCTTGCGCAGCACCCAGCCTGTCAGCCCCAGCAGCACCAGGCCGCAAAGCACCGCCAGAGCCGCCGTCATGCTGCGCCAGTCGGGTTCGCCAAGGCCTAGACCGGCGAGGAAGTCGCGTTGTTTTTGCGGGTTGTAGCCCAGCACCCACTGGTTCCAGCCATTGGTTACGGCATCGAGGCGATAGCGCAATTCACGTACCCACGACAAATCCGTGCGCACCAGGAATGGTAAGGCTTCTCCGGCGGGTACCGCCGCCGCCAGGTTGCTGTTGATGCGGCTGGGCGCGGAGATCGCCGTGGGATCGATGCGCACCCAGCCGCGTCCGGCAATCCAGACCTCGGTCCAGGCATGGGCGTCGTACTGGCGTACCACCAGGTAGCCGTCGACCGGGTTGACTTCGCCGCCTTGATAGCCGGCCACCACACGCGCCGGTACCCCGGCGGCACGCAAGACATAGACGAAGGCTGCGGCAAAGTGTTCGCAGAAACCGCGCCTAGTGTCGAACAGGAATTCATCTATCATGTCCGGCCCAAGCAGCGGCGGATTCAGGGTGTAGATCAGGAGTTGGCGGTTGAAGAATTCCTGCGCCGTGGCGAGGATGGCCGCGCTATCGTCACCGTGGCGGCGTTGCCATTCGTCAGCCAGGGCGCGCACGCGTGGATTGCCTCCGGCGGGCAGGACCAGCGCGTCGCGCAGGACGGCGCGCGACTCGATGAGTCCGGCATGGGTTTCCGGCCAGGCCCGCTGGGTGTAGCGCAAGCGGTTGCGCACAAGCTGCCGTGCGATGGGTTGGTAGTCGGCGGTCAGTACGCTGTCGGGTGGCAGGTTGCCGGGCATTTCGAGGGAAAAAACCCAGAACTTGCCATTCGGCTCCAGGGTCAGCTCGTAATCGACCGACGCACCGCTGACTGCGTAGGGAATCTCGGTGTAAGCGCCCAAGGTCTGCCTGACCGACCAGGTGCGACCATCGAAACTCGGCATTACCGGGCCGCGCCAATAAAGCTGCGATTGCGGCGGCACCTGGCCCTTGAACTGTACGCGGAAGGCGATGGCGTCGGACTGGGAAAGCTGGGCGATCGACCCTGGCGACATGGTATCGGAGATGCCGGACACTGCGGTGTAACGGTCCTGTGGCAGACCCCAGAGCGGCCCCTGTACCCGTGGGAAGAGCACGAACAGCAGCAGCATGAAAGGCATTGCCTGCGCCAGCATCAGCCCGGCACGACGCAATTGCATCAGTGGTGGTGGGCGGTCGTCGCTGGCGGCAAGCATGGTTGCCGTGGTGATCAAAACGGTCAGGCTGGACAGCAAGGCGGTGGGGATGGTCTGGGTGAACAGGAATTGTCCGAGCACCAGGAAATAGCACAGCAGCGCGGTGACAATCGCATCGCGCGCCGCGCGCAGTTCGAGCAGCTTCAAGGCAAGGAACACCACCAGCAGGGCGATCCCCGGCGTGCGACCAATGATGCTTCGATATTGGAGGAAGACTCCCACGGTGCCGGCGATTACCAGCAGTACCAGCAGCCATTTGGGCGGCAGGTGCCATTGGCGCCAGGTCAATGCCGCGCGCCAGGCAAAGGCGGCGCTGGAGGCCAGCGCCAGCCAGAGTGGAATCTGCTGGGTGAGCGGCAGGAAGGCGGCGAGCGCGCCGGCCAGCAGCCACCAGGCCTGACGTCGGCTGACAGGTCGATTAGCGCGAGCCATGGGTGAAGAGTGCCAACGCCCGCAGGCCGGCGGTCAGTTGCCCAGTGCCATTGTCCGGTGCGAGGTGCGTGCCCGGAATGCGCAGACCCCAGGCATGGCCCGCCGCGTCGGCATCGAGCATCCAGCGCGCAAGAATGGAAAGGCGCAATTCGACGTCCATGGCCTCGGGCAGGGCGTCCCAGTCCAGCCACACTTGCTGCGCCGTGGCGCCGGAAAACAGCTTGGTCAGCAAGGGGCCGTCGTGCTGCCGGGCCACCGACTTCCACGCGATATGGCGCGGCGAGTCGGCAGCCTGGTGGTCGCGCATGCCCGAGAAGTCATCCGCACCGCGCCCGTCGCGGGATATTCCACGCGCCGTATCGCTGCTCCATGGCAACGGTGGTGCCTTGGCGGCGGGCGTCGGATACACCAGGCACGCCAGGTCTGGCACCACATAGCTCCAGGCGCGCACCAGTCCCAGGGGCCAGGTGGTTTCGATGGTGATGCGCGGCACCTGTAGCCAGCCGCGCTGCCGGGTCGGGACCGGGAGCAATGCCACCGTGCTGGCCTGGGCGCCAATGTCGATCTCGACCGGATTGTCGGCATCGACAAAGATGCTCAGGCTGGTGCGCGGGTCGGGACGGCGGTTTTCCATGACCAGCGCGAACTGTGCCGTACCGCCGGCGAATACCGGGTCGCAGCGTCCGGGGCTGATCTCCATCAGTGCCATGTTGCGGAAGGTGTGCAAGATCGCGACGATGCCCAGTCCGGCCAACAGAAAAACCAGGGCATGCCCCAGGCTCAGGTTGTAGTTCATCGCGCCGAGCAGGATTACGATCAGCGCCGTGCCGTAGCTCAGGCCGGCAAGCGTAGGCAGCACATACACCCGGCGCTGGGTGAGGACGATGGGTGAGGGCTCCGGCGTGCGCACCCGTACTGCCCAGCGCACGAAGTTTTCACGAAGGCGATGGCGCAGCGTCGCCAGCATCGTCAGGGCAGCGGCACGGCCTCGATCAGGGCAGCGGCGACCGCTTCGGGATCGCCATGCGCGATTTCGTCTACCGGACGCAGTCGATGGGCAATGATGCCGGGTAGCACGGCCTGTACATCTTCGGGCATGACATGATTGCGACTATCGAGGACAGCCCAGGCACGCGCCACCGCGAGCAGTGCAAGGCAGGCCCGAGGCGAAAGGCCCGCCTGCCAGCGCGGCGCGGTTCGCGTGTGAGCCGCCAGCGCCTGAACATAGTCGATCAAGGCCGGCGAGGCGTGGATTTCCCGCACGGTGGCTTGCAACTCGACCAGCCGTTGCGGCGTGATGCGGGCGGCGAGGCTGGCTACCATCTTTTGCCGGTCCGCTCCCGCCAGCAGTTCCCGTTCCGCCACCGGGTCGGGATAGCCGAGTTCGATTTTCAGCAGGAAGCGGTCGAGTTGCGATTCGGGCAGCGGGAAAGTACCGATCTGGTGTGCCGGGTTCTGGGTGGCGATGACGAAGAAAGGTTCGGGCAGGGGGCGGGTCTTGCCTTCCGCCGTGACCTGGCGTTCCTCCATGGCTTCGAGCAGGGCGCTCTGGGCCTTGGGGGTGGCGCGATTGATTTCGTCGGCGAGTACCACCTGGGTGAAGATCGGACCGGGATGGAAATGGAAAGCGCCGCTGCCGCGATCGAAGATCGAGACACCGAGGATGTCCGCCGGCAGCATGTCGCTGGTGAATTGGATACGCTGGAAATCGAGCCCCAGTACCCTCGCCAGCACGTGCGCGAGGGTAGTCTTGCCGACGCCGGGCAAGTCCTCGATCAGCAGGTGGCCGCGCGCCAGCAGACAGGCGAGCGCAAGCCGGATCGGCTGCTCCTTGCCGAGGATGATGCGGTTGATGTCGGCGAGCACCGCATCGAGTTCTGGAAGTCTCATTGGGGGCGGGGTTTTGCTGGAACTTTGTTGGATAATAGGTCTTTCGCCACATTGTAAGACATCGGGCAAGACCTCCGTCATGACGATTACCGCATTCATTACCCACCGCGATTGCTGGCAGCACGACATGGGAGCCCACCATCCCGAGTGCCCGGATCGGCTCGGCGCCATCAACGACCGCCTGATCGCATCGGGCCTTGACGTCTATCTCCAGTTTCATGACGCGCCCCTGGCCGAGGATGCGCAACTGATGCGTGTTCATCCACGCGAATACGTCGAGCATGTCAGGAACAGCAGCCCGACGCACGGCATCGTGCATCTCGATCCGGATACCGCCATGTCGCCCGGCACGCTTCAGGCGGCCTTGCGTTCGGCGGGTGCCGGATGCCATGCCACCGACCTGGTGATGCGCGGCGAGGCGCAAACGGCCTTCTGCGCGATTCGCCCGCCCGGCCATCACGCGGAGAGCGCCAGGGCGATGGGCTTCTGCTTCTTCAACAATGTCGCGGTGGCCGCACGGCACGCGCTGGAAGCGTGGAATTTGTCGCGCGTGGCGATCGTCGATTTCGACGTGCATCACGGCAACGGCACCGAACAGATTTTCGCCGGCGACTCGCGCGTGCTGATGGCGAGCATTTTCCAGCACCCCTTCTATCCCTACTGCGGCACCGAGAATCCGGCGCCGAACATGTGCAATGTGCCCCTGCCGGCGGGCACGCGCGGCGACGAGTTCCGCATGGTGGTATCCGATGTCTGGCTGCCGCGCCTGCGGGAGTTCAAGCCCGAAATGATCTTCATTTCCGCCGGCTTCGATGCGCACTATGAAGACGACATGGCCTCGCTGGGCCTGGTCGAATCCGACTACGCCTGGGTGACACAACAGCTCAAACAACTGGCCAACGAATACAGCAAGGGGCGCATTGTTTCCCTGCTGGAAGGGGGCTACGTGCTTTCCGCGCTGGCGCGCAGCGTGGTTACCCACGTCAAGGTTCTGGCCGATTTGTAAGCGCGCGTTGCGCGGCGGGGTCGCTTCCAGCGATCGGTTAAAATCAACGATCTTGCCGCCGCGCGCAGCGGCGGCACATTGAATTTCGGATACATACATGAAGACCATTCAGGGTTCCATTCCGGCCATCATTTCTCCGATGCATGAGGACGGCTCGCTCGATCTGCCGGGATTCGAGAGGCTGCTCGATTGGCATGTCGCCGAGGGCACCGACGCCGTGGTGGTGGTTGGCACCACCGGCGAGTCGCCGACGGTCGATGTCGAGGAGCATTGTGCGCTGATCGAAACCGCGGTGCGTCGCATCGGCGGCCGCATTCCGGTCATCGCGGGTACCGGGGCCAATTCGACCAAGGAAGCGATCGAACTTGCCCGGTTTGCCCGGCAGGCCGGCGCGGATGCGCATTTGTCGGTCGTTCCGTATTACAACAAGCCGACCCAGGAAGGTCTTTTCCTGCATTTCAAGGCCATCGCCGAAGCGGTGGAATTGCCGCTCATCCTGTACAACGTGCCCGGGCGCACCGTGGCCGACCTCGGCACCGATACCGTCCTGCGCTTGGCCCAGATTCCGGGCGTGATCGGCATCAAGGACGCCACCGGCAACATCGAGCGCGGCTTCGATCTGCTCAAGCGCGCACCGGCCGCCTTCAGCGTGTTCAGTGGCGATGATCCGACGGCTCCGGCCCTGATGCTGATGGGGGGCAAGGGGTCGATTTCGGTCACGGCGAACGTCGCTCCGCGCCTGATGCATCGAATGTGCGCGGCGGCGCTCGCGGGCGATGCGCGCCTGACCCGGGAACTTAACCAGCAACTGATCGGTCTGCATCGCAACTTGTTCATCGAGGCCAATCCGATACCGGCCAAATGGGCCTTGCAGCAAATGGGCTTGGCGGAAGGCGGCCTTCGTTTGCCGATGACCCGGTTGTCGCCGGAATGCCACGAACGGGTTCGTGCTGCCATGCGAGAGGCCGGCATTGCAATCTGACTTGAACAATCGAGTGATGAAAAAGCCCTTTTACCTTTTTGTGCTTGGCCTTGTGGTGTCGGGATTTCTGGCGGGTTGCAGCGGTAGCATCCTGCCGGAATCGAAAAAGATCGAATACAAGTCCGCGGGCAAATTGCCACCCCTGGAAATTCCTCCGGATCTGACGCAGCAAAGCCGGGACGAGCGCTATACCGTGCCTGACGTTGCCGCAAGCAAGGGCAGCGCAACCTATTCGGCGTATTCGGTCGAGCGCGGCGGGCAGGCTCGCACCAGTACGGCGCAAGAAGTACTCCCACAGGTTGACAAGATGCGCATCGAGCGATCGGGCACGCAACGTTGGCTGGTTGTTGGCGGCAGTCCCGAGCGCTTGTGGCCGGGAGTCAAGGAGTTCTGGCAGGAACTCGGATTCCTGGTGAACGTGGAGCTTCCCGATGCCGGCATCATGGAAACGGATTGGGCCGAAAACCGTGCCAAACTGCCGCAAGACATCATCCGCGGCACGATCGGCAAGGTGTTCGACAGCGTTTACTCCACACCTGAACGCGACAAGTTTCGTACCCGTATGGAGAAAGGCGCCGAGCCGGGCACCGTCGAGATCTATATCAGTCATCGTGGCATGTACGAGATCTACACCAACGAAGGCCGCAGCGAAACGCGCTGGCAGCCGCGTCCTGCGGATCCGGAACTCGAAGCAGAGATGTTGCGGCGCCTGATGGTGCGTCTGGGTGTTGACGAGGCGCGCGCGAAAGCCATGGTTGCGGCGGATCAGCGAACCGATCGCGCCAGACTTGCGCGTTCGTCCGATGGCGCGGGCGCTGTCGTGCTTGAGGAATCTTTCGACAGAGCTTGGCGACGTGTCGGCTTGGCCCTCGATCGGGTTGGCTTTACCGTCGAGGACAGGGACCGCACGCAAGGTCTGTATTTCGTGCGTTACGTCGATCCGGAAATCGACAACAAGAAGAAGGACGAAAAGGGCTTCCTGTCCAAACTGGCCTTCTGGCGGGGGAGCGATAGTGGCAAACCTACCCAGGCGCAATACCGGATTCACCTGAAAACCGAGGGTGAGGCGACCCGGGTCGAGGTGTTGAGTCGCGAGGGCGGGATCGATCGTTCGGAGACGTCGAAGCGGATTCTTGGCCTGCTGCACGAACAGCTCAAGTAGGCCGATTTTCGGTGCGCTTTGCATCGCTCGGCAGCGGTAGCCGGGGCAATGCCCTGCTGGTCGAGTCGGGAAAGACGCGCGTTCTGATCGATGCCGGGTTCGGGCCGCGCGAAACGTCGCGCCGTCTCGCGCGCTTGGCTGTGCCTGAATCCGGTGTTGACGCCATCCTGGTAACCCACGAACACCGCGATCACGTGGGCGGCGCCTTCGCGTGTTCCGGCCGGTTCGGCTGGAGGCTGATGATGACGGCCGGTACGCGCGCCGCATGTCGTGGTCATGCCTCGGGTGTCGAGGCATCGACAATTGACGGGCATTGCTCCTTCGAACTTGGCGGCTTGTCGATTCAGCCGTTTCCGGTTCCTCACGATGCCCGTGAGCCTGTTCAGTATGTGTTGACGGATGGGGCATCCCGTTTGGGTGTGCTGACCGATGCCGGTCATGTCACGCCACATATGGTGGCCATGCTGGATTGCTGCGATGCGCTCGTGCTCGAATGCAACCATGATTCAGCAATGCTGGCGAGCGGTAACTATCCCTATGCGCTAAAGCAGCGGATTGCTGGCTCGCTGGGGCATCTGGACAATACGGCGGCGGCCTCGCTGCTGGCGCGAGTCGATAGTTCGCGTTTGCGCCATGTCATTGCCGCTCACCTTTCCGAACAGAACAACACGCCGGAACTGGCACGCGCTGCGTTGTGCAACGTCCTGAACTGTGATCCCGCGTGGATTGGTATTGCCAGCCAAGCGGCTGGGTTCGACTGGCGGGAAATTTAGGGCAAAAAAAAAGCCAGCCCGAAGGCTGGCTTTTTCCATTGCAGAGGCTTACTTCTTGGCCGGGGCAGTGGGAGCGGCAGCCGGAGCGGCAGCAGCCGGAGCGGCGGGAGCAGCAGCCGGAGCAGCGGCAGGCGCCGCAGCCGGAGCAGCACCGGCTGCGGGAGCAGCGGCCGGGGCGGCAGCGCCAGCAGCAGCGGGAGCGCCAGCAGCAGCGGGAGCGCCAGCCGTGCCAGCTTGGGCATCAGCAGGCTTGGGAGCTTCGGCCGCGGGCTTCGGTGCTTCGGCCTTGGGCGGCTCGACAGGCTTGGGAGCTTCTTGCTTGCCGCAAGCGGCGAGGCCAAGCGCGAGGAGGGAGGCAACGAGGAGGGAGTTCTTCATGAGTATTTCCTTTATCGATAAGGAGCTGAAAAGTATTACGGAAAATTTTTTGTCGGGAGCGACCCGGCAACATGTAATTATAGCGTGTTTGCTTGAATTGGCGCGAGAATCAAACGAGCGAAAAACCGCCTGTCGCGCGTTTCGAATCACAGGCCGGTGGCATTGACGCCGAGGCAGGCGTGCGATTGTTCCCACAGCTCCGAGAAGCGATCCCACCAGGGACTGATGGCCGGGGGGTCTTCGACAATCAGAGCCGAACGCGGCTGGTCGAATTGGAAACGTCGCACACCATGCCGATGATCGACAAGTATGTGGGTGTCCGCCAGATGCCTTAGATTGTCCGGAATTTCTCGCGTCTCCATTTGATGAGAGAAGCTGGCAAGCAATTGCATCACTCGCGGCACGTGTTTGCGTACGGTTTCGGGCTCGTGCAGCACGATTCGAATTTGCCGGCTGCGGTCGGCTGCAAGAAAATCGGCCAGCCAGTCGGCATGCTGCGGTTCATCGAGTCGCACGGCCACAAGGCCGCGGTCGAAAATACGAATTTCACGTTCGGCAAGCCGGAGAACCTCGGCACAGCCGGCGCGATAATCCGCTTCGTTGGTCATCAACCTGTATATCGGTTCCATGATCGGCCTCTCCCTGACTTGCCGGCCCGCCTCCGGCTGTTTGTATCGCGCGATTATAATCGGCGGCCTTTTTGGGGACCGGGGACGGAAATGCCGATTGCCGAGGTGGAGTCGCTGGATCACGACGGACGTGGTTTTGCCCATGTTAACGGCAAGGCCATTTTCATCGAGGGGGCGCTGCCCGGCGAGCTTGTCGAGTACGCGAGCTATCGACGCAAGCCAAAGTACGAGAACGCCTGCGCGGTCGCTATTCTCCGTGCATCCAGCCAGCGGGTTGTACCGCGTTGCCATCATTTTGGCCATTGCGGCGGTTGTTCGATGCAACACCTGCATCCGTCGGGACAAACCGCCGCCAAGCAGAGGGTGCTCGAGGATGCGCTCTGGCATATTGCGCGCCTCCGGGCGGATCAGATTCTTCCGCCGATATCCGGGCTGCCATGGGAATACCGGCTGCGCGCCCGATTATCGGTACGCATGGTTCCACGCAAAGGCGGCGCCCTGGTCGGCTTCCACGAAAGGCACAGCAGCTTTGTGGCGGTGATGGATTCCTGCGAAATCCTGCCGGGGAACGTTTCCGCCCTGATTCCGGACCTGAAGCGGCTGGTCAGTGCGATGTCCCGACCGGATCGCTTGCCACAGGTTGAGGTTGCGGTTGGCGGCGCCAGCACTGTGCTGGTACTACGTCACCTGGAAACCCTGACCACTGGTGATGAAGACCTGCTCAGGAGTTTCGCCGACCGGCATGGCGTGATCTGGTATCTGCAACCGGCAGGTGTCGATTCCGTGCGCCTGTTCTATCCGGCGGATGCTGCGGCCTTGGCCTATGACTTGCCTGATTTCGGATTGCGGCTGAACTTCCATCCCACCGAGTTTACGCAGGTCAATCACGGTATCAACCGGATGCTGGTGCGACGGGCGATGTCCCTGTTGGGGCCGCAGCCAGGAGATCGAATCGGCGACCTGTTTTGCGGGCTTGGAAATTTCACCTTGCCAATAGCCAGGCTGGGGGCACGCGTCCTTGGTATCGAAGGCAGCAGGGCGCTGGTTGAGCGGGCGCGTGAGAATGCAGCGAGGAACGGGCTGGCGGCGAGTTGCGAGTTTGGTGTCGCCAACCTGTTCGAGGCAACCGAAGGCAGTTTTGCCGCGCTCGGGCCATTTGACAAACTGCTGATCGATCCGCCGCGAGAGGGCGCCATCGCGGTCGTCAATGCGCTACCCGCGACGGGCGTCCCCGAACGCATCGTTTACGTCTCCTGCAATCCGGCAACGCTGGCCCGCGATGCCGCGGTGCTGGTGCACGAAAAGTCCTATCGCCTGTCCGCGGCCGGCATCGCCAACATGTTTCCACAGACCTCTCATCTCGAATCCATCGCTTTGTTTGAACGCAGGTTGTAATTCGATAGGCGGAAAAAACGGCAGCCTTGGCTGCCGTTTTCTTTGCCGTACCGCCAGCGCCGACTTTTGCGTCAGTCGCGTTCCCCGGCAAACGCCATCAGAAGCTGAAGCAGGCTGACGAAAACATTGTAGACGTCGAGATACACCGCCAGTGTTGCCGTGATGTAGTTGTCTTCGCCACCATGTACGATGCGATTGATGTCATACACGATATAGGCGGAAAAGATAACGACGGCAATGGCGGAGATGGCAAGCGCCAAGGCGGGAATCTGGAGGAAGATATTCGCCAGGATTGCCACCAGCAGCAGAATTACGCCGGCAAACAGAAACTTGCCAAGATTCGAGAAGTCACGTTTGGTGGTCGAGGCAAGCGCCGACAGGCTGAAGAAAATCGCGCCGGTTCCTCCCGCCGCCATGGCGATCAGGGTGCCACCGTTGGCAAAGCCCAGGGTCACCTGGAGAATGCGCGAGAGCATCAGCCCCATGAAGAAGGTGAAGCCCAGCAGTAAGGCAACACCAAGGCCGCTGTTCTTGTTGCGCTCGATTCCCCACATGAAGGCCCAGGCCACGCCGAGGAAGATCAAGAATGAAATCAGCGGGCTGCCGGCGAACAAGGAAAACTTCAACTGAATGCCCGCCAGCGCGCCAAGCACCGTGGGCACCATTGAAAGCGCAAGCAGCGCATAGGTGTTGCGCAATACGCGCTGTTGCTGTAGCGGGATATCCTGCGTCGCGGTGCGAGGAAAATTCTGGATGTTTTCCATGGTGTAGCGAGATCTCCTGATTGGGCTACTCTGGTTTCGACTACCTTGCATTCCAAGAGTTCCAATTCCAGAATGCAACCCAAGTCATTATACGTGGCCCAGGATTCGCAAGGAGAATACGGGCAGTAATGTAGCTCGGGCCGAGCGAGCGGAGCTTGCTTGCCGGGGATGGCGGATGTGCTCATTCTCGCCGCGCTCGATGGAGGGACGAGATATGGCTTCGCTCGATCGGATACGCACCAAGGGCTTCAGGCACTGGTATGAGCGGCAGCTTGTCGAATGCCATGCCTGGCTTCTCAGCTGGTTCCTCGGACTTATCGTCTTGATCAGCGGGGTCGAGCTTGTTGGCGGGGCCGTTTCTGAACGACGAGGCGGAGTCTTGCTTCTGGCAGCGGGATTGCTTGTCACGCTATATAGCTGGCGGCGTTATCGTCTGATGCTGGAGATCGCCGAACGCCTTGGAGAACAGGCAGCGTGTCCCGAATGCAAGGCTTATGCAAAGTTTTCAGTGGAATCCTCCGGCCCCAGGCCGATGCCTGATGGCGGCGATTTGGCGCTGGAAAAACAAGGCGGCGGAATCTGGTTGCGTGCCCGGTGCCGAAAATGTGGTGGTGAATGGATGATCAGGTAGCACGATGGCTCGACAAGCATTTTCGGTACCCCTGCGGATAAGGCGTGGAGTGCTTCTTTGTGTCTTGGGTCTTGGTGTTGCAACAGGATGGCGCTGCGGCCGTGAGCCAAGAACCATCGGCTCAACGCGAACGCGCAAAAAACTGATTTGCATGGCAGGTGCATGGCGGATGGGGTGGGATTCGAACCCACGGAAGGCTTGCACCTTCGCCGGTTTTCAAGACCGGTGCATTCAACCGCTCTGCCACCCATCCATCGGGGCGCGAATTCTAGCATCGGGCTCTTGGCCCGCCCCGGCCGAAACTAGCTGAACTTGCTGAAGTCGGGTTTGCGCTTTTCGAAAAATGCGGCAAAGGCTTCCTTGGCTTCCGGCGAGACCAGCCGCTGACGAAAAACATCGGCTTCCTCGCGCATGGTTTCGGCAATCAATGCCCGCTGCGAGCGCTTCAGCAATGCCTTGGTCAGGCGTACCGACGATGCCGGTTGCAGGCAGAGCTTGCGGCAGCGCTCGAAAGCATGATCCAGTGCTTGGCCCTCGGCCAATACGCCGTTGATGATTCCAAGGTCCATCGCGGTCTGGGCGCTGAAGATCTCGCCCAGCATCAAAAGCTCGGCGGCGCGGGCGTAGCCGGCGCGCAGAGGCAGCAGCAGGCTGGACGCAGCCTCCGGCGTCAGTCCCAGACTGGCAAAGGGCAGGCCGAATTTCGCGTTGACGCTGGCATAGGCGAGGTCGCAGTGCAACAGCATGGTGGTGCCGACGCCAATCGCGGCCCCTTCGACGGCCGCGACAAAAGGTTTTTCCAGTTCCGCAAAGCCCTTGATGAAGCGGAATACGGGCGCGCTGCCATCCATGGGCGGCGTAGCCAGGAAGTCGGCCAGATCGTTACCCGCGGTAAATACGCCGCCGCTGCCGGAAATCAGGATCACACGCACGTCCGGGTTCTGTTCCGCCTCGGCAAGGGCATCCGCCATGGCCTGGTACATGGCGGCGGTGAGGGCGTTCTTTTTCTCCGGGCGCGCCATCTCGATATGACAAATACCGCCAGTCCGGGAGAACTTGATCGCATCGCTCATTTTTTTGCCTTTGCCATGAAGGCTTCGATGGCGGCCTTGCGATCTTCGTTGACCTTTTGGGCATGCGGGCGCTCGCCGATCAGTTTCAGGTAGGCCTTGGCCTGTGGCAGGAGTTCTTCGACGAAATCGCGGCCATAGATCTTGCGGCTGGCCTGGCTGACCAGTGGCAGGTGTACCCAGGCCGCGCAATCGGCATGGGTGAAGGCATCGCCGCCGATGAAAGGCGCGAATCGCGCCAGCCGGCCGAAGCTGCGCAGGCCCTTCTCCAGCAGGGGCGCCACCTCGGCCTTGGTTTCCTCGGACACCGTGCCGCCGAAGAAGGCTTCCTTGTAAAGGCGGCGCGCGGGCAGTTCGACGTGCAGTTCGACATGCTCGATCAGTTCGCGGCAACGAGCCCGGGCGTAAAGGTCGCGCGGGTATAGCGGCGGCTCGGGCCAGCAGTCCTCGATGAACTCGGTGAGTACCTGGGATTCGCTCAGTACCCCCTTGGGTGTGCGCAGGAAGGGCACCTTGCCCATCGGCGATTCGCTGAGCATTTCCTCGCTCTGCGACGGATAGACGGTCGACTCGGTGAATGGCACGGCCTTTTCGAGCAGGGACAGCTTGACCTTGTTGTAATAGTTGCTGACGGCAAAGCCGCAGAGGCTGATCGGTATCGTCACTTCATGCTCCCGGAAAACGATAGTCCTGCAGGCGCTGGCGCAGTTGCAGCTTGGAAAGTTTGCCGGTCGCCGTGTGCGGCAGATCATCGACGAAGACCACGTCGTCGGGTATCCACCACTTGGCCACCTTGCCCTCGTAAAACGCGATCAGTTCGTCGCGGTCGACATCCTGGCCAGGTTTCTTGATCACCACCAGCAGCGGACGCTCGTCCCACTTCGGATGCGCAGCGCCGATCACCGCCGCCTCCGCCACGGCAGGATGTGCGACGGCGATGTTTTCCAGGTCGATCGAGGAAATCCATTCGCCGCCGGACTTGATCACGTCCTTCGATCGGTCCGTGATCTGCATGTAGCCGTCGGGATCGATGGTGGCGACGTCGCCGGTGGGGAACCAGCCGTCGCGCAGCGGATCGCCTCCCTCGCTCTTGAAATAGCCCGAGGTGATCCACGGCCCGCGCACCATCAGGTCGCCGAAGGCCTTGCCGTCGCGCGGCAATTCGATGCCATCGCCATCGACGATCTTCAGCTCGACGCCAAAAATGCCACGGCCCTGTTTGAGGCGGATGCGGTCACGTTCTTCGGCCGGCAGCGCGAGGTGCTTGTGCTTGTAGGTATTGACCGTGCCCAGTGGGCTCATTTCGGTCATGCCCCAGGCGTGGAGCACGGTGATCCCGTACTGCTCGTCGAAGGCGCGGATCATGGCTGGCGGCGCCGCCGAACCGCCGATCACCAGGCGCTTGACGGTGGACAGCCTGAGTTCGTTGGCTTGCAGGTATTGCAGCAGGCCAAGCCAGATGGTTGGCACGCCGGCCGACATGGTGACGCCTTCCTCTTCGAACAGGGTGTAGAGGCTGGCGCCATCGAGGTGCGGCCCCGGCATCACCAGTTTGGCTCCCGTCAGGGCGCCGGAGTAGGGCAGACCCCAGGCGTTGACGTGGAACATCGGCACCACGGGCAGGATGCAGTCGCGCGCCGAAGCACCCAGCGCATCGGGCAGGGCGGCGCCATATGCGTGCAGCACGGTTGAGCGATGCGAATACAACACGCCCTTCGGATTGCCCGTGGTTCCCGAGGTATAGCAGAGCGAGGATGCCGTGTTCTCGTCGAATTCGGGCCACTCGAAATCGTCGCTCTGTGCCGCGACGAGGTCCTCGTAGCAGTGCAGGTTGGGGATACTGCACTCGGGCATTTCGCTGCGCTGGCAGAGGGCCACCCAGCCTTTGACTCCCGGGCAGTGGGGCACCAGGGCTTCGATCAGCTTGGTGAAGGTCAGGTCGAAGAAGATGAAGCGGTCATCGGCGTGGTTGGCGATGTAGGTGATCTGCTCGGGAAACAGGCGCGGATTGATGGTGTGGGTAATCGCGGCGATGCCGGATACCGCGTAATAGATCTCGAAGTGGCGGTGGCTGTTCCAGGCCAGGGTGCCGATGCGGTCTTCGGCCTTGGCGCCAAGCGCGATCAGCGCGCGCGCCAGCTGGCGCGACCGCACGGCGGCGGCGGCATAAGTGTAGCGGTGGGTGCCGCCGACGGCGAGGCGGGAAACGATTTCGGTGTCGCCATGATTCAGTTCCGCGTGCCTGAGCAACGCGGAAATCATCATGGGCTGATTCATCATCAGGCCAAGCATGCAAGGCTCTCCTCTTTGAGATGCTGGTCGATCGCCAGCGTTGGGGTGGCAACCATAGCATTGGACGCATTCACGGACAATCTCGTCCGCAAATTTTGCGTGGCAGGGGTTCTGCTGGGTGGAACGCGGAGTTTGAACCTGCTCAGGCCTTGTCCGCCCGGTACGCGTCGGCCCAGCAATTGGGGGTTTCGTACAGCCGGACACGTTCCAGCCGCAGCAGGTTGCCGTAATTGTCCCGATACAGTGGGTCGAGGATGGTAAACGCCAGGCGCGCCAGATTCTCGGCCGTGGGAACGCGTTCGAGAACGACGGTCTTGTGGTTCGGAATGCCGGCAAGAAATTCGGCCACAAGCTGATCGCCACGCCAGACCAGGAAGGCATGGTCCCACGGGGCGACCACATGGCGCTTGGCAAGCGCCTTGACTTCGGAAAAGTCCATCACCATTCCGTCGTCGGGCCTATCGCTGGCATCGATGACGCCTCCGCTGAGCGTGACTTCGAGGGCGTAGCGGTGGCCGTGCAGATGCCGGCACTGGCTCTGGTGATTGGGAATTCGGTGGCCCGCATCGAATTCGAGGCGGCGAGTGATCTGCATGGTCGGGAGCGCCTGGATTGTGGCAAAGTACCCACGCTACTACTGCGCGCGGAGGCCGGCGGGATTATAGCGGCCGCCCGGCGCCGTACCGCCAGCGCCGACTTTTGCTCATCGACCATCCACGCGGCAAATGCCCGACCATACGCTCAGCATCGAAAACCATTCGCGGGACAGCGCTGGGATGCGCTACGTGTATCCGGTGGTTTCCCGTCGCGCCGGCGGTGTATCGATCGGCATCAACCTGAATCCAAACAATGCCTGCAACTGGCGCTGCATTTATTGCCAGGTGCCCGGGCTGGTGAGGGGGGGGGCACCGGCGCTCGATCTGGCGTTGCTGGAATTCGAGCTTGACCGATTCCTGGGCTGGGCGATCAACGGCGATTTGATGCTGAAACACGTACCGGAAGGTGCGCGCCGATTGGTTGATCTGGCGTTTTCCGGAAACGGCGAGCCGACCAGCGCCGACGAGTTCGATCTCGCTGTCGAACTCGTCGTGCGATGCCTGCATGCCCATGGTCAAGGCGGGAAGTTGCCGGTGCGCCTGATCACCAACGGCAGCCTCCTCGATCGCAAGCATGTCCAGGCCGGGATATCGCGGATAGGTCGTGGTGGCGGTGAAGTCTGGTTCAAGGTGGATACCGCGACCGGCCCCGGCCTGGCGCGTATCAATGGCAGCCGGATCCGTCCGGAGAGTGTCCAAAGGCGCCTGATCCGCTGCACGGAACTGGCGCCGACCTGGGTTCAGACCTGCCTGTTTTCCGTTGACGGAAAACCTCCGGACGAGGCGGAGTTGCAGTCCTACCTGCATCTGCTTGAGCCGGTCGCACCGCGTCTTGCCGGAGTACATCTTTACGGCCTGGCGCGGCCTTCCATGCAGGCGGAGGCGCCCCGGCTCGGGCGGCTCGACGCGACTTGGCTGGATGCGTTCGCCACCCGGCTCCTTCGATGCGGCCTGCGGGTGCACGTCAGCCCCTGAATGCCTCATCCTTCATGGTCGCAACAGGCTTTATCCACGCGCGACCTCGGGTAAAATTTGACTTTTCCAACTCGTTTGACTCATCACGGCAATGGCTTTGATCGTTCAGAAGTACGGCGGCACCTCGATGGGCTCGGCGGAGCGCATCCGCAACGTGGCCCGACGCGTTGCGCGCTGGAAGGCACAGGGGCACCACCTGGTGGTCGTGGTTTCGGCCATGAGTGGCGAAACCAACCGCCTGATTGCGCTGGCCAAGGATGTTTCGCCGCAGCCTGACGCGCGCGAGCTCGACGTCATGGTGTCGACCGGCGAGCAGGTGACGATCGCCCTGCTGGCAATGGCACTCAAGGATATCGGCGTCGATGCGCGCAGCTACACTGGCGGCCAGGTCAAGGTGCTGACCGATTCGACGCACACCAAGGCCCGCATTCTCCATATCGACGACGTCAACATGCGGCGCGACCTCGATCGGGGTACCGTGGTCATCGTCGCCGGATTCCAGGGGGTGGATGAAGTTGGCAACATCACCACCCTTGGTCGCGGCGGTTCGGATACCTCCGGCGTTGCCCTGGCGGCGGCGCTCGGTGCCGACGAATGCCAGATCTACACCGATGTCGATGGCGTCTACACCACCGATCCACGCATCGTTCCCGAGGCGCGCAAGCTGGAGCGCGTCACCTTCGAGGAAATGCTGGAAATGGCCAGCCTCGGCTCCAAGGTGCTGCAAATCCGCTCGGTCGAATTCGCCGGCAAATACAAGGTCAAGCTGCGCGTGCTGTCGAGTCTTGAGGAAGAAGGACAGGAAACCTCTGGCACGCTGATTACTTTCGAGGAAGACAAGAACATGGAACAACCGATCATTTCCGGCATCGCTTTCAATCGCGACGAAGCCAAGCTGACCGTACTCGGCGTGCCCGATCGTCCCGGCATTGCCTACCAGATCCTCGGTCCGATCGCCGAAAACAACATCGATGTGGACATGATCATCCAGAACGTCGGCCACGATGGAACGACGGACTTTTCGTTCACGGTCAACCGGGGCGATTTTGTTCGTACCAAGAAAATGCTCGAAGAGCAAATTCAGCCGCACGTCGGCGCTCGTGCCGTGGAAGGCGACAACAAGATCTGCAAGGTCTCCGCGGTAGGAGTCGGCATGCGTTCGCATCCGGGCGTCGCCAGCAAGATGTTCCGTACCCTGGCCGAAGAGGGCATCAATATCCAGATGATTTCCACCTCCGAGATCAAGATATCGGTCGTGGTTGACGAGAAGTACCTGGAACTTGCGGTGCGCGTCCTGCATCGGGCCTTCGGCTTGGACCAGGCCTGATTTTCCGGCTCGACGGCTTCCCCACGGCGGTTGCGAGCCGGGATTCTCCTCAATAAATCCCCAGCGCAATACCGGTCGCGAACTGCATGCCCAGTTCCCGGCAGCGTGCCAGATCGGCTGCCTCGATCGATTTGGGTGCCAGGATGGCCTCCGGAGTCTGGGCTCGGGTGCATACGATGAGCGGGTCGGCAATCTCGCGTAGCCGCCACCCGGTGGCAATGCGGGAGATCTGTCGCGCGGCATTGCTGCCGTCGCTGCCTGCGCAGATCAAGGACAGGTAGGGACGCCCGTTGATTCTGTCGAGCGCGGGGTAATAGCAGCGGTCGAAGAAATCCTTCATCAGCCCGGAGATCGCGGCCAGGTTTTCCGGTGTGGCAAATACATAGCCGGCGGCATCGAGCACGTCGCTGGCCTGTGTCGCCGGGGCGGCGAGCAATCTGGTTTCGACCGCGGGCTCCCGCTTCGCGCCGGCCGCCAGTGCCTCGACCATTTGGCGCGTGCCGCCGGTGGTGGAGTGAAACACTATGAGCAGTGTTTTCATTTCCGGGTGCCGCCTGCGGAGTTGCCTCAGTTCAATCCCGAGAGGTAGTGGCTGACGGCGCGTATCTCCTCATCGGTCATTCGCATCGCCACCGAATGCATCAGGGTCTGGTCCGTTGTGCGCGAGCGCTCGATGAAGCGGCGCAACTGCAACTCAAGGTATTCGGCATGCTGTCCGGCAAGGCGCGGCAACATCTGCCCGCCGTGCGCCGCGGGGCCGTGGCATACATGGCAAGCGGCGACGCCACTGGCAGGATTGCCTTCTGCATAGATTTTCCGGCCCATGGTGGCGAGCTGGGGGTCGCTGGCGGGCGTGCCGCGCAGCGCACGGTTGCTGAAATGCCGTGCGAGCAAAACGATATCCTCGCCGCTGAGGTCGGCGAGTTGGGGCTCCATGACCGAACTGCGCCTGGCACGGCTCTTGAAGTTGAACATCTGCTGCACCAGGTAGGCTTCGTTTTGCCCGCTCAGCTTGGGAAACATGCTGTTGTTTCCCTGACCGCCCACACCGTGACAGGCTTCGCAGCGCTCGCTGGCAATCGACGCGATACGATCCGGCGTGGCTGCCGTGGCGCCGGGGTTCGCCGATACGAGGCTCAGGCCATACAAAAGAAGGCAGGCGATGGTTTGGGGGCGCATTGCAGTGTCTCCTGTTCCTATGGGGCACGTAATCGGTTTAGTGGCTGGCCTGCATCAGGCGGCGCAGGTTGGTGATGCGTTCTTCGCCTCCCGGATGCGTGCTTAAAAAGGACAGCGGGCCGTCGGCTCCCGCATGCAGCAGTTTCTGTTGCAAGCGCACAGCACCCTCGATATCGAAGCCGGCCTGTCGCATGTATTCCATGCCAACGCGATCGGCATCGCGTTCGTCGTCGCGGCTGAACGCCCGGTCGGCCAGTGTTGCCGTCACATCGGTGGCCAGACTGGCGAAGGGTAGGCCAATCGCCGAAAGCATGGCCCCCGCCACCGAGCTTAAGGTTTCATCACGCTGGCGCCGATCAATCCGCTTGCGGATGTGTTCCAGGCGCAGATGAGCCAGTTCGTGGCCGATCAGAGCAGCCCAGGCGTCATCGTCGTTGGCCAGGAGATCGATCATGCCTCGACTGACGGCAATCGTCGCCTGTTCGCCGGCATGGAAAGCAAAGCCGTTTACCCCTCCAGATGCCAACAGGACGAGTTCGGGGTGCGATCCGGACTGGTCGTTGCGGAACATGCGCTCGCCGATTTCAAGCATACGGCGGACGACTGCGGTGTCGATGGTGCCGTAGACCCCTTTTGAGCTTCGAAGCAACACCGCGCGCTGGTCTACTCCTGCGAGGTCGGAAAAGCGCCAGAACACCATTTCGACGCTTGTCTGGTGCGGCGTACTGGCCGAAGGCTTTTGCGGACCGGCCGGATGCGTCATGCCCGGGGCTGCGCAACCCGCCAACAAGCTTGTGCAGGCTAACAGGGCGAAAGTCGGCGCGGTGGACACGGTGATCAGTCCTGTGTGCCGACTGCCTTGCCCTGGCTTTTCGACAGCGGATGGAAAACCCGGCTTACATAGTCCGCAATGTCCGAAATCTCTCCAGATTTGAGTACTTGCTTCCACGCTGGCATGGAGGTATTGGCCAAGCCTTCGCCCACGGCCTGAATGAAGCGTTGCCTGCTCATGCCGGACATGATTGCCGGATCGCGAAGGTTGCGTGGGTGGGGTTCGAGGAAGCTGCCGATCCAGTTCTTGCCGGTTCCGTCGGCGGCGTGGCAAAAGGCGCAATTCGCCTGAAAGAGCTTTTCCCCGCGGCGTTCGGAGCGGCTGAGTCCCTTCGCCCGGGGACGAACGTCGTGCATCGCATATGGGCTGGCGCTCGCCAGCATGTCCGGCGTTGGCGGCACGGTGAAGGAAAAATTGTTGCGTGGGAAGGATACCGGCCGACTGTCCCAGGCGATATCTTGGTGATCCTTCGTGCCGCGATCATGGCAGGTTATGCAGGTTTCCATGAACAGCCGCCTGCCGCGCGCCTGCTCCGGAGTAAGCGACTCCCAGGGCTGGTCCAAACCAATTTCGCCAGTGGCGAAGGGAAATGCGGCGGCGTGGCGCTGGTGGTCCGGCCATCCGTTTTCAGGGGTGTGATATCGCGTATTGACGGCCTTGCGAACCACGAATTCGTCGTGCACGAACGCAGCGACAGCCTTGATTTCAGCCTCGTCGATAATCGAGGCAAAGGATTTCATGGCGGTTCCCGGCCTGCCATGACGCAGGGCTTCCTCGATCTTCGACACCGTCAGATCGTTTGGCGAGGCGCGGGTGAAATCCGCAGGCGGCGGGATCAGGAAACTTGAAGCAACGGTTTTGGCATTGCCCGAATAGCCGTGGCAAAAATAACAGCGGAAGTTGTATATCGCCCTGCCATCCGGCCCCTTGGTGGAGGCGAATGCACCGACTGGCAGGACTTCGATCAACGCATACGCCAATACGGCCAGCAAACGGACGCGCATGGGGCCGTCGCTTACTTTGACTTTGTTGCCTTCTGCCTGGGCTGGACGAAACGCTGGAATACAAACTCGGCCACGTTGGCGATTTCCTGATCGCTCAGGACCTTGCTCCAGGCAGGCATTTCCGATCCCTGCCGTCCCATCGCCGTCGCAGCATATATCGCTGGCCGGTTAAAGCCTGTGGTAAACGCTGGATCGAGGAAGTTGCGAGGCTTGGGGTTGATGAAATAGGCGCGAGGCCCCTTGCCGTCACCTTTTGCCCCGTGACAGGTTGCGCAATTGGCGAGATAGAAGCGTTCGCCCGCTGCCGAGTTGCCCTTCAGCGAATTTGGCATCGGTTGCGCCATGTCGGCGCCGGCGGCAGACGCAGCGGGTACCGGCTTGCTGCCGGGCGGAGCGGCACGCCCGGCGTGGGCGTTGGTGCCGGAAATGTCAGTTTGTGGAACCATGATGGCTGCCCGGACATAGTCGACGACCGCTTCGATGTCGGCGGCAGGCAAGCGTCCGCCGAATCCGGCCATGGCCGTGCCCGGCCGGCCGACGGTAACGGAATTGATCATGCGTTCCCGGTTCAGTTCCGCTCGAGCCTGGGGTGAGGCGAGGTCGCGTGCGGGAACCGATCCGCCAATGGGGAGGTTGCTGCCCTGTCCTTGCGTGCCATGACAGGCGATGCAGTTCTGGGTGTACAAGGATTTGCCGCGCTGCAATTTCGGATCGAGGGCGACAATCATGAATGTCTTGCGTATGTAGTCCGTCAGGCTTTCGATTTCAGCGGTGCTGAGTTGGGTTTTCCAACCCACCATTGCGGTACCGGGTTTGCCATGGGTGATGATCGTGATCATCGCCTCGCGGGTAAGTTCGCCCGCCGTGGTGAAGTCACGGGGGGGCGGCACCAGACTGTTACGGGCTCGGCTGCGCCCATCGCCGCGATCGCCATGACAAACCGAGCAATAGTTGTGGTACAGGGCGTCGGGTTTGGATTCGGGGCCTTTAGCGTCGTGTTTGCCGGCGGTTGCAGGGGCAGACGAGAGCGATACAGCGACGATCAGGAGGGTGGCGAGCGAAAGTAATGATTTTCTGAAGTCAATCATGGGCGAAATGTCGTTCCCGAGGGTGGATGCGGAGCAACCGCATGGTAGAGCCAATTCAGCTTGCAGGGCAAGCGCCAAGCAGGGATCGCGCCTGCGAACCGTTGGTCTGATTGTTGCTTTAATCCTCAATCGATTTATTTAAGACATCGTTACTTGCAAAGTCGCGCGATGAAAGCCCCTCTTGCCCGTTTCCTGCTCGTGCTTTTGCCACTGGTGCTGTGGATGGTTTCGCGCGTTCCCATGGAGGGTGTTGCGGTTGCCGACGACAGGATCTCCGGGCGAGAGGTATTTTTGCAGAATTGCGCGCTTTGTCACGTAAGTGGCCTGGGCATGGCGCCTCGAATGGATAATCGTGCCGATTGGGAGGGGCGTCTGGTTTCCGGGCGACGAGCACTGCAAATCTCGGTGCTTCGCGGAAAAGGCGGCATGCCACCCAAAGGTGGCAACGCATCCATTTCCGACGCCCAGGCAGTTGCCGCATTAGACTATATGGTTTCGAGGATCATGCAGGGGGAGCGTGAAACTCATATCGCCGGCAATTAGATATGCCGATTGGGATGAATATGCCTTGGCGTGTATGGTGATCGCTTTGGGAAGCAGGGGTTTGACTTTCGGCAATAGAAGTTCCTTGGGGCTGGTTTTGTGGCGTCCAGGGGCTTCCGCGTCCTTCGCTGCCCGAGGTACGATGAATTTGCCTGGGGGCTCCCATACGGTTGTTCGGAGGCGTGTCGCCATGCCGATTTTGGCGGCCCTCGTATTTTTTCTGGCTATTGCCGGGCAGTCCGTATTCGCCGATGTTCGGGAAACCAAGCACAATCTGATTCGTTCTCGGGACAAGAACGTCGATGAGAAACAGGTGTGTGTGTTTTGTCATACCCCCATCATCGAGGTCGGTGAAATTCCCGAAGGGAAGACGGTAGCCGCCAGGCCGCTTTGGCAAAAGTCCTTGGGCGTCGATTTCGTCTTCACGATTTACGACGACATTGGTCGCCTGGGTTTGGGCAAGCCCGCGGTGGGTTCTCAGTCGATTGCCTGCCTTTCCTGTCATGATTCAATTCAGGCATTCGGCGTTGGCCGCACGTCGGCCGACCATCCCTTTGGAGTTGCCTATCGTGGTGCAACCAAAAACCAGCTTCATCAGGATCGCATCGTAACCACGCCAAGGGATGCCAGCACACCTTTCCGCGAGGCCCAGCATCTGGTCGCTCTGGATGATTTTCGCGATGTGAGCCAGGGCATGGTCGAGGGGCGGGAGGTGTTCTGGGTTTCTCGCAGCGGAGTCACGTCGCGTCGCACACGTAATGACTTGCCACTTTATGGACGCATCTCTGCCGAATCGGGCCTCGGCGCCGGCTTCATGTTGCCACATATCGAATGCAGCAGCTGCCACGATCCGCATGCGAGTACGGAAACCTTTCTGCGGGTGTCTCCCGCCGGGAGTCAGCTGTGTCTCACATGCCACAGTAAATAATGGCACTATGGAACTTCGGCGGTTGCGGGATATGTTTGGGAGAGAAGCCGGTGTTGCCTATCCGGACGAAAGGGGCAAGGGTATGAATCAAATGCGGTTGGTATTCAGTCTGATCTTGGTGGCGGGAATAGCGGCCACCGGCGGTTGCGTCACGGTCGCAAAGCGCGATCTCGAGCAGGTTGGCCGCTCGACGCGAACCCTGGTTTTCCCGGCGCCACCGGATGAGCCGCGCTTTGTGTTCGAGCGCGCGATACGCAGCAGTGCCGATGTAGTCCCCGAGGCCGACGAATCGGCCCTGAAACGAGCCCTTACCGGCGTTTCGGGTGTGTCGGGGGAGGCGCTGACCAAGCCTTATTCGATAGCGGTCTATCAGGGCAGGCTCTTTGTCTCGGATACGGTTGGGCGCAAGATCAAGGTCTTCGATGTACCAGGGCAGAGCTACTACACGGTTGGCGACGATGACGGAGACGGCAGGATAGTCAAGCCATTGGGCATCGATGTCGATAGCATGGGCAATCTGTATGTTGCGGATGCCACGCAGAAACAGATTCTGGTTTTCGACAAGGGGGGCAAGTATTTGCGCAAGATTGGTGGCCCAAAGTTTTTTGAGCGCCTGTCGAGCGTAACCGTGGATGAAGCCGGTGAGAGAATTTACGTGGTGGATATCGGCGGTGTCAGTTCGGACAAGCACATGGTGCGAGTGTTCAATGGCGTGACCGGAGCTCATGTCATGGACATAGGCAAACGCGGTTCCGGAGATGGCGAGTTTAATTTGCCGCGCGATGTTGCCTTGGGCAAAGACGGGCGCGTTTATGTGGTTGATGGCGGCAATTTTCGTGTCCAGATTTTCGACAGGAATGGAAAGTTCCTCAAGACTTTTGGCACCGTGGGCAAACAACTTGGAAACTTTGCGCGCCCCAAGGAGATCGCCACCGATCGGCAGGGAAACGTGTATGTGGCGGACACAGCCTTTGGCAACATCCAGATCTTCAACGCTGATGGCGACCTGCTGATGTTCATTGGTGAGCGCTCTGAACAGGACCAGCCAGCCGGATACATGCTGCCTTCAGGCGTGGCGGTAGATGAAGATGGGCGGATTTACTTCGTTGATCAATGGTTTGCGCGTATCGATATTTTCCGTCCGCATGGGTTGGCGGAGAAGGAGGGCTTTCTTGGCAGGAAGTCGCCGACCGCCTTACCCGGAAAGCCGAAGCTTTAGACTCGAACTTTTCTGTCGTTTCTGATTCCGAGAAATGCATTCTTGAATTTAGGAATTACCTGGGTGTATGGCCTTAGTTAGCCTCGATCATGAGCGGTGAGTTAGTGCAACTCTATGAATAAAAGTTTGTTTTTCGGGTGTGTATCAATGTTGGGTTTGTTTTTCTCTGGTGGCATGTTTGGTGCTTGATGTTGGGCGTAAAGGTTTGGGCTTGTTTTGAACTTGCGGCACCAACTAAAACGGAGGTCATCATGAGGGTAATGGGTTCCAGTCTGACTCGCTGGGTGGGTGGGTTGGCTTTGGCAATGATTTCGGGTGCTGTCTTAGCTGCTGCTACGGGTATTGCAGCTACCAAGCACAATCTTTCATCGTCGGGTAGCGGTCCCAATCACACCACGGGTACCGACCAGATTTGTGTTTTCTGCCATACGCCGCACGGTTCAGATACGTCGGCTGCCGTTCCTTTGTGGAACAAGAACCTTCCGGCCGGCAACAGCTATCAGGTTTACAACTCGGTGGCGGCCAGTGCGACATCGTCCATCGATGGGACGATCGCGGCCAACGTGGGTTCGGTTTCCCTTGCCTGCCTGTCCTGTCATGACGGCACGCAGGCCATGGACAATGCGTTGAACCGTCCTGGAAGTGGTCTGTACAGCGCGGCCGGCGCTTCGATTGGCGGTACTTGGACCGGAGCGGCGACCATGGCCGGGACCCCGATCCCCGTCCTCGGTACGGACCTGACGAACGACCATCCGATCGGCATTCAGTACTGCGGTGGCGGTTTGTCTGGTAGTGGCACCACGGTGAGTGGAACGTGTAAGGATGCTGATTTCATTGGGGCGAGCACCCGGGCAGACTCCCATTTTTCGGGCGCTGTCGTGCTCACCAAGGCGTCCGGCAGCTCTCAGGTTTTCTGGGTGGAAACTGGCACGGTTGATACGACTCGCCAGAAAACCGACCTGTCGCTTTACACTCGCTCGGACGTGACCGGTCCGTCGGTTGAGTGCGGCTCCTGTCATGATCCACATGTGGAAAGCAAGGGTAGCGACAACATCATGTTCATGCGGGTAACGACTGCGGGTTCGGCGATCTGTCTGTCCTGTCACGTCAAGTGATCGAGGCGGCCTTCGGCGGCACGCCGACGCCGTTGCGAGCGAACTAAGCAACACTCGCACGATCAAAAGCCCCAAGGGAAACTGAGGGGCTTTTTTCTTGTATAGTCAATTTTGGATTTCGCTTCAAGCAGCTCGCTGATTTTGCGAGCCGTCTGGAAAGCGAGTCAGGTTCAACAGGAAAGGTGATACATGGCAACCAGTCTGCGGATGCGCGCTTTGTGGGTACTTGCAGGCTTGGGTTTATCGTTTGCTTCTGGTTTGCATGCGCAGCAATCGAGTGCTGCGCATGCGGACGTGAAGGTTGGCTCGCAAGTGGCCAGTGTGCCGCTCTTCGCGACGGTCAATGGCAAGCCAATCACGCAGAACGACTTCCATGCTGCATATTCGGCCTACTTGCGTCAGAAGTTCTACCATGGCCAGGTTCCGCAGGATCAGCTCGATCAGGCGCGGAAGGATGTGACGGATCAACTGATAAACCGGATTCTGTATCACGAAGAGATAGATCGTCGCGGCATCAAGCCTGACGCCGAGGATGTCGAGAAGCGTATCTCGGCATATGAGCAACGCTATGCGACCAGTCCGGTTTGGCAGAAAAATCGTGAGTCTCTGCTCCCCGGGTTGAAGGAACAGCTTGATCAGCAGAGTCAGCAGGTACGGCTTGAGCAAGCTGTGAAGAAAGTCCCTGAGCCGACAGTCGATGAGGTCAAAGCTCACTATGGCTCCAAGCCCGAGCTATTTACGGAACCAGCCAAATTGAGGTTGCACACGATCCTGCTTGCAGTCGATCCTTCGTCGCCGCGCGCAGCATGGGATGCTGCGCTACGCGAAGGAGAGGCGATCGTCAGACGGATTCGTGGCGGTGCGAGTTTCGCGGAGCAGGCGAGATTGTTTTCAAGGGATCCCAGCGCGGACAATGGCGGCGATCTGGGTTACCTGCATCAGGGAATGATGCCTGAAAGCCTGCAAAGCAAGATTGATGGCTTCAAGCTTGGTGAAGTCGCCGATCCCATCGAGATGTTGCAGGGGGTAGGAGTCTTTCGGCTGGACGAGCGTATTTCGCCCAAACTACAGCCGTTCGAGAACGTTGCGGGTCGTGCGCGTGACCTGTTGTTGCGTGATCGGCAGGACAAGGCATGGAACGATCTTATTGCCAAGCTGCGCGCGGAAGCGAAAATCGTTCTACTCGACAACAGCGTGGCGCAGGGCGAAGCCAAAGCTGGGAAGTAGGCTGGGCGGCGATCGCCAGATGTTCCAGCCAGATTCATGCATGCAACGTGAGGAATGGTAGCCAAACTTTCCGGCGCAAGCGGTATGTTTGTCTGCTTCTGGGAGGGCTGGGAGCCGTTTGCAGTGAGTCGGCTATTTCAAGTGAGCTGAGTTCAACGCCATCCGGCGTAGGCGTGGCGGGTTCCGGCCCGCTGGTCCTGAAGCTGTCAATCGGGTTGGGTGCGGCCGCAGTTTCGCGGGTCGAGGACATTCAGGCACCCACGGCAGTATCGTTGGATCTGCCACTCAGGTTGGATTTTGCGCTTGGGCAGCAGGTGAGGAAATCGCCGGTAAATGATGTTCCGGTACTAGTCGCGACCGAACATCACGCGTTAATCGAGGGTATCGCGAACCAGCCGTTCGACCCCGAAGATCCTGTTCCCTATGATCCGTCGCCGGCGGGTCAGGCATCGCGGGTTCCCGCAGGGCGCGACAATCGCTCGGTGGTAACAAAAGGCAAGGCTGACTCTGCTGGTCTCCCGGATCTGAGTGGCGAGAGCTGGCAGTTGGCGCCCATTCGGTGGGCCGGAAATACCACGACCAGCGGAAATCAGTTCCAGGCGAGCGACGGTGGTAAGAGCCTAACGATATTCAATAATTTGAATATTCAGGCAAACAGCTTCATCGTTGCCCCATACATTGCCCAGTGGTCAGGGTTGCTGGGCGCCAGTTCGACGGGGTCGAAATTTACTCCGACTACGGGGGCGGCTGGCAAAAGCGACAGTTCATCCTTCAACCTGGGGGGGAGTGTCGATGTCTTTCCCCAGAGCCGCTTTCCCTTCAGCGCGAATCTTTCCACGGCAACGTCCCAGAGTCGATCCGCGGAAATCATCAGCCCCTCGACGTCGACCGCATTTGGCGCCCGTCAAAGCTATCGCACCGAAGACGGGCGGGACAATTACGCGCTCAATTTCAGCCGCAACGGGATTACCAGCGGGTTGACGACCTCAAGCGTGAAAAGCGCGATCACAAACGTGGGCGGTACCTTCACCACGACGCGCGAGTTCCCCTTCGAGCATCTGCTTGAAGGAAACCATAACTTCAATGCAAGCTTCAGCGGATCGAATGCGGCTACCGACCCGACGACAACGATCGGCGGCGGGACTTCTGCCCAGGATTCGAAACAGGTGTCTATCAATGTCAATCATGGCTGGAATGTCCATGAAGACCTCAACATCAGCAACCTATTCACTTTTGCCAGGACGCAGGCAAACATGTACCAGGGCAATGCCCTGACACAAAACGCGGCATCCGTCCTCCTCGGATCAAGCGCCTTCACCTGGCGACCTTTTGAAGATTTGCCCCTGACATTGACGGGTGGCGGAAATTTTTCCAAGACCCAGACCAGCAATAACAGCACGAGCAATGACTTGAGCAACCTTGGTGGATTTGTTGCGACGAACTACCGCTTCAACAACAATCTTTCGGCTGCGGGCAATGTTTCGGTTACCTCGATTCAGAACGCTGGCACGCGCAGCGTAACGAATCTTCAGAACGGCAGCATTTCTTACGCGGGCGATCCACTTACGATTTCCGGCTGGGTGTATGGGTGGGGAACGGGAGGAGGCTTATCCCGCAGTGCCTCCAGCAACGGAAGCAATGAAATTGGAACCAACCTAACGGCCAACCACAATCTCGCGCGTTCGTTCGTCTTGAGTGAGATGGCATCGATCAATCTTTCTGCCGGACAAAATCTGACGCGGACGACGGCTACCCTTGGGCCGACGACTAGTTTCGGCAACAATGTCGGTGCGGCATTTCGTGCCGCCTATGGCGAAAAACTTACGGCCAACCTGAGTGCGAACCTGATAGTTACCGCGTCCGACGGCGTCGGCGGGCGCAACCAGTTCAAGTCGGTGAATTTAATGGGCGGAGCGGCCTACCAGATTTCGTCCAGGGCAGCCGTGACGGTGAATTCAAATTTGAGCTGGACGCAGAGCGTCATCAACAACACGACCAACCAGATTCTTAACGGGGTCACCGTCAACTCCAACGCTCCGGTGATGGCCGGCAGCTTTTCTCTGGGGTATTCTCATCAAAGCCCGTTTTCAGTAAGGAACCTGAATTACAGCGGTTCACTTTCGCGCCAGCAGAGCTTCAGCAACCAGAATGTGGCCGGTGGAACGGGATTTGCCACCGACAATGGCAGTACCTCCCTGCAACAATTGGTCGACTATCGCCTGGGTCGCTTGGTGTTTCGCTTGAGTCACTCCTGGATCGATCAATCTGGCAGGAAAAGTGCTTCCTTGTTTGGCTCGGTTACGAGAGAGTTCGACGGCTTTTTCGATGGCCGCTGGTAAGCAGTTTTTTTGCGCAGATAGAATGCGGAATCGTTCAGGTGTAAAGGAAAACCATGTTTCGTAAATACCTTTGGCAGCGATTGTTGCTGGCTGTGATCGGGCTTGCGATCGGATCGACCGTACAGATCGATGAGGCTCGCGCCGAGTATGGCGACATCGTGATCAACAACTATTCGGATGCGGCGGGGATGCGCCCGGCCATTTTCCCGCATTGGTTTCACCGCGTCCGCTTTCGCTGCAAGGTTTGCCATGCAGACCTTGGGTTCAAGTTCAAGGCAGGTGGCAATGAGATAAACATGGTAAAGATCATCGATGGACAGTATTGCGGTGCGTGCCACAACGGGGAACTGGCGTGGTCCGTCGAAAACTGCAATCTGTGTCACTCGGCGAAACCGGGTACATCGACACAGGTTCACGAAAGTACTGTCCAGAAGCTCGCTCCGGCGACGCTGCAGAAGAAGTGAGGAGGTGACCATGAGCATTCAACGTATTGTCATCGCCTCCCTGGCCGGTTTTTCGCTCGTATCGGGCGCCTGGGCAGCCGATGCGGGCAAGGATTTGTATACGAAGACCTGCGGCGTATGTCATGCCGTCGGAATCGCCGGTGCACCCAAATATGGCAACGCGGGAGATTGGCAGCCGCGCATGGCGGGTGGTGTCGCCAAACTGTATGCCAGCGCACTGAAAGGCACGGCAAAGGGAATGCCACCGAAAGGTGGAAACCTCGACGCACCCGACGCGGATGTGAGGGCAGCAGTGGATTACATGCTGGCTGCGGTCAAGACGGCGCCTGCCGTGGCAAAGCCGGCCAGCGCTGCCGCAAAGCCGGCCACTGCTTCGGTGCCCGCTGCGCCTGCTGCCACGACCGCTGCTTCGGCCGAGCCGCCGGCAGCGCAGCCAGCGCGTCCGGTCGATGTATCCTCGAACACCTCCGGGGCATCGGCGGCCGACATCAACTCCTTCAATCGTCTGCTCAAGCCGGTTGGCAAACGCAATCCGCCACCCGTCGAAGACGGCATTCACGACCCTGCCAATGATGGCACCCTGGCGCTCATGGCGCCTCTCGCGGCTTACGGCCCATTGCCCAAGAGCCTGGCCGGCAATCGCATCAACTGGGTGAAGGCCATCGAGGAGCACAAGATCAATCCGCGCTGGGATCGCAACGATCCGAATGCCACGCCGGTGGTCATTGACCTGAACATTGTTCGCGAGGTCAAGGGTTCCATGCCTGACGTGGTTTACCCACATAAGCAACACACGGAGTGGCTTGACTGCTCGAATTGCCACCCTGGCATTTTTGTTCCGCAAAAAGGTGCCAATGCGATCAGCATGGCTGCAATCCTGCTCGGCGAGAAGTGTGGGGTCTGCCACGGAAAGGTGGCGTTTCCGGTCTCGGAATGCAGGCTCTGCCATTCGAAGAAGAAGGACGTTCGTCCGGTCCAGGCCGCCACCGCGGCGGCAAAGTAACAGGGGTGACGCAATGAAAAAGTCGTACCAATCAGTTTTCTTTCTTTTGGCCTGTGGCGTGGCATTTGCCCAGACGCCACCGCAAGGTTCGGCAACCGAAAGCGCTGCGTCCCGTTTGGCGGGAAACAAGATCGACAAATCGCAACTGACGTTCAACATTGAATCGGTTGGCAAGCTTCTCGAAACCTCATCGGCCGCGAGGCAGATCGACTCCAGCAAGGCACCGGAAGCCATGCAGCGGCGCGAAAAGGCGCGCGAACTATACCGCGCGGCGCGCCAGGCGTTGGAGCAGGATAATCTCGAAAAGGCCTCGGCCTTGTTGGCCGAGTCCCGTTCGGCCTTCTTCGACGCGGTGCGATTTGCCGCTCCGGAAGAAGTAACCGCGAAAAAGCTCGAGAACGATTACCTGCTGCGACTTGAGAGCGTGCAAGCCCTGCTCGGTGCCTACAAGAGAGTCTCCGGCGAGAAATCGGCGAAAGGGCTCAATGACACCGTGGCGCAAATTGAAAAATCGATCGCCGCTTCCGGTGAAATGGCCAAGCAGCGAAAGTTTGGCGATGCCAAGGCCGAGATCGATCGGGGATACCTTGTCGCCAAGGCCGGCCTGACCACGTTGCGCAGTGGTGATACCCTGGTTCGTTCCTTGAACTTTGCCAGCAAGGAAGAGGAATATCACTACGAAATCGACCGGAACAATACCCACCAGATGTTGATCAAAGTTCTTGTCGATGACAAGAAAGCCAGTGGAGACATGATTCAGTCCTATCTTTCGAAGGGGCAGGTCTTGCGGCAGAAGGCCGACGAGGCGGCCACTCGCAAGGCTTACGACGAGGCAGTCAAGCTGCTCGAGGAATCCACTTCGGAGTTGGTCCGCGCCATCCGGAATGCGGGTATTTATATTCCCGGCTGATTCCCTGCGGGCGGCAATAGCCGCCTGCCTCATTTGCCTGGGTTCGGTGACATTGGCCGAGGACTGGACGCCGCTGAACAAGGACGGCATCCACGATCCGCGCAGCCCGGCGATCAAGCAGTTGCAGGAACCGGCCGCGGCCCTCTCGAAGCTGATACCGGATACCGCCGGCAACATGGTCAGGTGGGTTCAGGCTTTGGAGAAAGGGGAAATCAACCCACGGGCGAGCATTCGGCCAGACACGAAGATCAGGGTCTACGATTCCGATGTGTTGCTGAACCTGAAGGGGGGCATGCCGATTGTCCGTTTCCCTCACCGGCAACACACCTTGTGGCTGGATTGCGTGAATTGCCACGACCATCTGTTCAAGGCGGAAACCGGCGCCACGAAGTTTTCCATGCTGAAAATTCTCGAAGGAGAGCAGTGCGGTGTTTGCCATGGCGCCGTTTCCTTCCCGTTGACGGAGTGTTTTCGCTGCCATAGCGTGGCGCGGCCCGGCCAGGCGCCCAAGCCATCGCTGCCGATCGCCATTCCGGCGGGGGCGGTTCCTCCCAAGTGATGCGACATCTTGTCTCCGGCTGGTTGGTGGCCTTGGCGCTGATCGGTCTATGCGTCCCCCAGGCGGTGGCCGAGTATGCTGACGTAGTGCTGAACCGGCGCGCGGAAAAAGAAGGCGTGCGGCCCGTAATATTCCCTCACTGGTTTCATCGGATACGCTTCCGTTGCAAGGTATGTCACGCCGAGCTCGGTTTCAAGATGCGCGTTGGCAGCAATGACTTCAAGATGGCGGACATCGTCGAGGGGCGGTTTTGCGGTGCCTGCCACAACGGCGATATCGCATGGGCACCGGATCGATGCGATCTGTGCCATTCGGGCAAGCGCGGCTTGCCTACCGGAATTTTTGGCGGACATGAGACCGGTGGCCCTGGTCGCTGGTAGTCGCCGGCGTTTTGTCCGACGCGCCATGGCGCTGGTTGCGGGACTTGCCGCGGCCGCTTGTGGTGACGCGGTACGCCATAAAAAGGAAGCGACGACATGGCTTGAGCCACTCCATGGCTTTTCCGGCGGGGTGCTTACCGACAGGATCGATCCGACCGGCATGCCGCTCCCTGGCGGCAACGAAACATCGTTATCGTTCCTCGCGCCGGAAGGCGTGGTAACGGTCCTGGGAAGCTTGTTCATCGCCGATGCGGGCTACGGGAGGGTATTTCGGCTTGAGCGCGGCACGGGATTGATGGCCGCCGTTCCCGGGCTAAGGATCGCATCGGGCACCAGGCTGCGAGCCGGACAGGACGGTACGCTGCACGTGCTGGATCCCTTGGGTGCCGAGATCCGTCGTCTGTCCTTGCATGGAGTCAGCTTGCCTGCCTTGCATGCGCGCCTGCCGACCAGCCGCTACCTCGATTTCGTGGTCGAGGGGGCCACGGGTCGGGTGTATGCCGTCGATATCGTACACAGGGTGATTGACCGTATCGAGCCGGGCGGGCGGATCGCGCTTGATATCCTGGAAATCGATGCCGCCGGTCCGGTCGCCTTGCATGATGGTGCCGTGCTGCTGGCCGACAACCGGTGCGCCTGCGTAAATGAGTTCCGTGACGGTAAGCTGGTTCGTCGTCTGAGTCGCGGGTCGCTTCGGCAAGCCGTCGATCTCGTTGTCGATCGCGGGGAAATCTACCTGCTGGACGCCTTCGATCGCAGCATATCGAGAGTCAACGAGGGAGGGCTGGAGACCATGTTTCCGGTACAACTCGACCTGGTTTCACCGCAGCAGATTTTCGTTTCCAATGGCATCATGCATGTCGCCGATCCAGCCAAACGCTTTATTTCCGTGTTTCGAATTCAGCGCCGCCTGCCCTGATGGATACCAAGTCACTCTTCCTGGCGGTATTGCTCGTCCTTGGGCTTGCGGGATGTGCAGGCGTTGGCGAGAAGCCGGTGTTCACCCTGGATGTCGATGCCACGCACGCCAAGCGCCTGGTTTTCCCCAACGAGGACGATGGGGAAGTTCCTAGATATCTTTACCTGGGGCATCTGTACGGCGACCGTAACATTGATGATCCCGAATCCCGTCGCACCGGTCCGCTTGACTATGTGGCCAGGTTCCTTGAGTTCATCAAGGGCGAGGAGCCGCCCAGGGAGATATACCGGCCTCAGGCAGGGGCGGTCGATGGCGCGGGGCGAATCCTTGTGGCTGATCGGGGGAATGCTTCGGTATTCGTTTTCGACGAGCGCGGCGCGACTCTTGAGACCTGGCAGCAGGCAGATGGAGGCCGCAAATTCGTCAGCCCGGTCGGTGTCGCGATTGGCCAAAATGGCGTGGTACTGGTTACCGACAGTGAGCTGGCCCTGGTTGCCCGCCTGAATGCCAAGGGCGATTCCGTCGGTCCGATCGGTCGCGGTCACCTGACACGGCCGACCGGCATCGCCTATGAACAGGAAACCCAGCGGATATTTGTTGTGGATACGGCGGACCACCAGATCAAGCTGTTCGACCCGGACGGAAATCTGCTCGATGTCTGGGGGGCGCGGGGGGACGGACCGGGCGAGTTCAATTACCCCACCTATCTTGCGGTGCACGGTGGCAAGCTGTACGTTGCCGATACGATGAACGCGCGGGTTCAGGTGCTGTCTTCCAAGACCGGCGCGCATCTTGCTACGGTAGGAGCGCTAGGCATGTACGTCGGCAACATGGTGCGCCCGAAGGGCGTTGCCGTTGACGGGGAAGGCAATTTGTATGTCGTGGAATCGTATTACGACCATCTATTGGTATTTGACCGCCGGGGGAATTACCTGATGGCGATCGGTGGTGTCGGCAGCGAGCCGGGGCAGTTTCATCTGCCGTCGGCGGCCTGGGTCGATGGTCGCAACCGCGTGTTCGTGGCAGATACGCTTAACAGTCGCGTATCCGTATTCCAGTTCCTTGGAGGCGGAGCGGAGAATGAGTAGATGCTGGATGATCGCGACGCTGGTCGTGTCTCTGCTCGCTATCCCGAATCCGGCGGTGGAAGCGGCGCGGCAGTCCAGGATCAAGGACACCAAGCACAATCTTTCCGCATCCGGGCCCGGGTCGACCAAGGCGGATACCGAGTCGCAAATCTGCGTGTTCTGCCACACGCCGCACGGCGCCAATACGGCGACGGTATCGCCGCTCTGGAACCGGGCCAGTTCCGGCGCGTCCTATACCCCGTATTCCTCGGAATCGCTCGACGCCAGGAGCGCGCAGATTGGCTGGAGCGGTCAGCCGCTGGGCAGTTCCAAGCTTTGCCTTTCCTGCCACGACGGCACCATTGCCTTGGGCAATGTCGTGAATGCGCCGGGGTCGGGCCTGGGCAGCGCAATTTCGGTAACCGGTTCGACCGGAACGGTCATGCCGCCTGGCGATGGCGCTACCACGGGATACACACGTCGCCTGGGGAGCAATCTTTCCAACGACCATCCGATTTCGATCACCTATGACAGCACGCTTTCCGATCGGGACGGCGAGCTTAGAAGGCCGGATTCGCAACAGAGAATCATGGGCGGCAGCCTGACGATCAATACCTCGCATCCCCTGGTCGGACCCAGGCTGCCAGGTCAGGGCAGCGGCCTCGGCAGCGCGACCGCCGGCACCGGACTGTATGGGTCCTCGTCGACGCGGCCGGTGCTCCCGCTCGAAAATACCCAGGGCTCGGGTGGCGGCACGGGCCAGATCCAATGCACCACCTGCCATGATCCGCACATCAAGGAAAGCACGCTGACCAACGACGCCACGGATCAGGCGGATATCAACAAGGAGCGCAACGCCAAGTTCCTGCGTCGTCCGCGCTTCCAGTTCGCCCAGCCTACCGACACCTATAGCGACGGCAACGACATCATCTGCCTTGCCTGCCACGACAAGGGCATGCAGGGCAACAGCAAGTCCTGGGCCTATTCGGCCCACGCCAACAGTGCCGTCGCGACCCAGACCTATCTGCAAACGCCGGCCGACACGCGCGAATTCCCTCGCGGCATGCCGGTGTGGAAGGTGTCCTGCCTGAACTGCCACGATACCCATACGGTGCAGGGAGCCCGTCGCCTGACACGGGCCGGGGGGGACGGTACGACTTCGACCCTGGAGGAAACCTGTTACCAATGCCATCGCGACGGCGCCAATGCCATCATTACGCCGACGACCACGGTGCCCAACATTCGCGACGATTTCCAGCTGGCCTACCGGATGCCTATCACCGGTGCCGAAGTTCATGATATCGGTGGAAACTTCACCGACGGCTATTCGGGCGGAGCAGGAACATCCGGCTCGGACTGTACCGGTACCACCAATAAATGCGGCGCGGATTTCGTGGAACAGGTATCCAAGCTCGCCAATCGCCATGTCGAATGCACCGACTGCCACAACCCGCACCGGGTGGTGAAGTTCCGGCTTTTCTTCGGGACCGCGGCTTTTCCCGGCGACATCACCAAGGCACCGGACAATGAAGGGACTCACCCGCACACCGATACCGCGAGCGGGCACACCAACGTCGCTTCGGGGGTGTTGCGGGGCAGCTGGGGTGTGGAACCGACCTACAACGACAATTCATTTCATGTACGGGCGTCAAATTTCACGGTGCGGCGCGGCGATCCGGGAGCGGATTTCGTACCCAATACGTCTACGCCGGATACCAAGGCCTACGTGACCCGCGAGTACCAGGTCTGCCTGAAGTGCCATTCCTCCTACGCTTACGGAACCACCCCGCCGTCCACAGGGACTTCAATTGGCCAGAACGGGCTGACGCAATACACCGATCAGGCCAAGGAGTTCCAGGCGCCGGCAAGCCACGCCGACGAGCCGCTGAGCCTGGGAAACGACGGCGGTTCGGCGGGCTACAACGCCGGCAATCACCGCTCCTGGCATCCGGTAATGCGGGCTACCGGCAGGACGGCCACCAAGCGCAACATCACGGCGTCGAGCGCCTTCAACCATCCCTTCCGGGATGTCGGAACCAAGACCATGTATTGCAGCGATTGCCACGGCACCGCCACGGCGAGCGGGACGGTGATTCCCTCCGGCGCCAACCAAAGCCTGGGCCAGGGCTCGCCCTGGGGACCGCATGGCTCGGGCAATCCCTTCCTCCTGAAAGGGGCGTGGAACAACGATGTCACCGATGCCACCACGACCTTGTGCATGCGCTGCCACAACCCGACCAGTTCGAGCGGATTTTCCGGCGGCGGCAAGGGCAATCTGCATGATTACCACAAGACCAAGGTAGGTTCGATCCAGTGTACCTGGTGCCACATCGCCGTGCCCCACGGCTGGAAGAATCGTTCGCTGCTGGTCAATCTCAACGATGTCGGCGAGGAAGCCGGGCAAGGGGTAGGCAGCAGCAAGGAGGTCAATCTGAGTGGCATGTCTCATCATTACACCAATCCGCCCTACTATCTCGAAGCCAAGCTCAAGATCCGCACTTTCGCCACCAGCGGAAGTTGGTCACTCGGCGATTGCGGGTCGGCCAACAAGGCCGCCGGAAATCGCATCAATGGCATGACCGGTGATTACCCCGGCCCTTATACCGCGGTTACCACCAACTCCACGACGAACGGCAAGGACTGGATGATCACCGATGTCTGCAACAGCGGACTACCCTGACGCACTCAGGATGCGGCTTTCGACGGCCGCTTGCCGAGGCGCCAGAGCGCCAGGGCGAACACTGCGCCGCTGAACAGCACGGCATAGACTGGACCGGCTGCGCCGAGCTTGATGGCGCCAAGCAGGCCCAGGCTGCCGACAGCGAGTGCCGCCAGTTCCCAGCGTCGATATCCACGGTCGCGCATGTCCACCCACAGCCAGCCGATGGCTGGGACCAGCAATACCAAGTCATAGAGATACACCAGCGGCACGGCCAGCAGCGAGGCCGAGCACAGCACGGCGTATTGCAAGGCCGGTGGCGCTTCCCGGTGCGGCGCTTGCCACCAGGCCCAAGCGACGGCGCCGGCCGCGATGACCGTCGCAACGCCCTGGACGCGCGACGCGACGCCGAGATCCAGCCCGATCAGATGCAGGGCTCCCGTCACCGAGGGCATTACCCACCACTTGTAGATGCCCAGTTCAAAGCCGCGGAGATTGGCGAAGAGGGTGCCGAGAAAACCGTACCACGGGTCCATGCCCAGAGCCAGTGCGCTGATCGCCACTCCCGCGACGACTGTTGCAACTGCTGCGGCAAAGCTGGTCCAGTGCGCTCCGCAGATCAATGCGATCGGGATCAGCAAGCCGAAATGCGGTTTGACGCCGGCAAGGCCCATGCAAACGCCGGCCAGGACCGGACGCGGCCTTAGCCATGCCAGGCCCAGGGCGATCAAGCCGGCGACCAGAAAGCCGGTCTGGCCGTAGATCAGGTTATAGAACACCGGTGGCGCGGCCAGCGCGATCAGCCAGAAACTTTGGTCCCGCAGGATCGTGCGCATCGCCAGGAGATAGGGCAGGGCCGTCAGCGCAAGCCAGGCGAACAGCGCCGGGAGGTAGGGCAAATACGCCAGGGGCAGGGCGAGCAGGATGAAGCTGGGCGGGTACATCCATGGATTCATGCCTATCGCCCTGGCCTGCTTTTCGCTAAGATTTCCGTCGTAGGCCGCCTGGGCCGCGCGCAAGCCGGCCTGGTACATTTCCCGCGGACGGTAGAGGTCGGCCGCCGGTTGTTGCCGAAGCAGCAGCGAGGCGGCGTAGAGAGACGTGAAGTCGGTGAACATCGGTGCATCGCCGCGCTCCGCCGCTGCGCGACCATCGGCGTACATCGAGGCAATGACACCCAGATAAGCGATGAAAATGGCCAGGCCGAGCGGCGCGCAGAGACGGAGAAAGATGCGAGCAGGTGTTTCCGGAGGGGCCATGGACCGCGATGCTACCTTAGGCCCGATTCCGATGGTCACCCATCGAAACGGCCAGGGGAGAAAGTCGGCGCTGGCGACACGGCGGTTTCCGGATCGCGGATGCCATCGGAGCAAGGCAATGCGGGGGCGAGTGTCGTGAGTACCGAAACCATGCGCTGGCTCGACCGCTGGATCGGCGTGCCGCTTTGTTTTCTGCTCTCGCTGCTGGCCGGCGGTGCGACGCGGCGCGCGCGCCATCCGCATCGGGTGCTGTGCATACAACTGGCGGAGATGGGCAGCCTGGTGCTCGCGGCGCCGGCGATACGCTGGATGCAGGGGCGGGGCCTGGCGTCGAGCTTCGTCAGCTTTCGTCGCAATGGCCATTGCATCGACATCGCCGGTCTCGCTGCGGCCGATCGCGTCTTCCTCTGGCGTACCGAATCGACATTCCTGTTTGGCGTTGACCTGTTTCGCTTTCTGGCCTGGACATGGCGTCAGGACTTCGACGCCGCGATCGATTTCGAGCCCTGTTCCCGCTTTTCCGCCTTGCTAGGCCTGTTGTCCGGCGCGCGTCTGCGCGTCGGCTATGCGCAACCGGCAGCCTATCGTGGGCGGCTCCATACCTTGCCGGTGGCATATCGCGCCGACCGTCACATGGGAGAAAACTGCCTGGCCCTCGCGACCGCATTGCTTCCGGGAGCCGCTAGTCCAGCGTGGCAGTCGGTGGAAGCGGACTGGGTGGCGAGCCTGCCTGTCGCCATCGCAGCGCAGGCGTCGCGCCGCGTCGATCTCCTGCTGCGCGCGCGTTTCCCGACGCTGGTTAAGGCTGATTCCCTGGTCTTGATCAATCCCAACGCCGGCGACCTGCTACCCCAGCGACGCTGGCCGGCGGATCGTTATCTCGAGCTCTGCCGACGTCTATTGGCGAATGATCCCGGGCTTTGCATCGGACTGATCGGCGGTGATGCGGACACCGCCTCGAACCTCAAACTCGCACGGTGCCTGGCGTCGCCGCGTTGCGCCAGCCTGGCGGGCGAACTGGCGGTGGCCGAGTTGCCGGCCTTGTTTGCCCGCTGCCGGCTGCTGGTGAGCAACGATTCAGGCCCGGCGCACATCGCCGCGCTGACGCGGACGCCGACGCTGGTGATGTTCGGCCCGGAAACTCCCGCGCTGTATCGCCCCCTGGGCGCGGCGCGGGCCCTGTACGCCGGACTTTCCTGCTCGCCCTGCATCCGGGTGGAAACCCAACGGCGTTGTGCTTGCGCCGACAACCAATGCATGCAGGCGATTTCGGTTGACCGGGTCGCCGGCGAAATCCTGGGCATGTTTTCCGAAACGCCGTCCCCGATCGCCGTATTGCCAGCACCGACTCTTGAACGGATGCCGGAACGGCGATGATTCCGCGACGACGCATCGATCTGGGCCTGGCCGACCTGACTGACCTCTGGCACGCCCTGGGCGAATCGCGCGATGCCGCCACTGCGCAGGTGCGCCAATTCGAAACGGAGGCGGCGAGTTGCCTGGGGGGTATCCCGGTGCGCGCCACGGCCAGCGGACGTGACGCCCTCGATCTGATTCTCGATGCCCTTGGCATTGGCGCCGGCGACGAGATCGTGATCCCGGCCTATACCCTGGGGGAACTGGTGACGCGCCTGCTGGGACGCGGGCTGCGACCAGTGGCCGCCGATATCGATACCGGGAGCTTCTGCGTGACGCCCGAGACCGTGGCGCGAGCCATCACCCCGCGCACGCGGGCGGTGATTGCGCTGCATGTCTTTGGCGCGCCCTGCGACATGGCGGGCCTGCTCGACGTCGCGGGGCGCCATGGCTTGCCGGTGATCGAAGATTGTGCCCATGCCTTCGGCGCGACCATTGGCGACCGGCCGGCGGGTTCAATGGGGGCTGCGGCCTTGTTCAGCCTGGAGGTGGCCAAGCCAGTCGCCACCTTTGGCGGAGGCCTGCTGGCGACACGCGATCCGGTTCTGCTGGCGCGGGCGGCGGATACCCTCGACCGGCGCGCCTATGCGTCCGCTGCGGTGATGCGCAAGGCCCTGCTGAAAAGCGTCGAGGAACTGGCGGTGCGCAGTCCCGCCTACGCGATCGCGGCGCGAATGATGTTTCGCGAGCATCAGGCGGGTGGATTCGAACGGCTGTACCGTGGCCTGCATGACCGCGTGCGACCGGATCATGTCGCTTTCAGCGGATTCCAGGCCCGACGCGGCCGGCGGCGCCTGCATGCGCTCGACACGCGCAATCACCGGCTCAACGGGCTTTGGCGGCAACTGGCCGAGGCGCTGCCGCCCCGGTTGCTGCCGCAGCGGCGGGAGTTGTACGGCCAACCGGCCGCCTATAACTTCGTTGCGCGCTACGAAGGCGACCTGGTCCGCTTGCGCCGGCGGGCGCAGGCCGCCGGTCTCGACCTGGCGATACACGGCGAGGTACTCGACAACGTCGCGCCACTGCTCGGCCAGACCGATTGCCCCGGCGCGGCAAGCGTGTATGCCCAGGCGGTGGGCATACCCTTGCATCTCGGTGTGGGCGATCGGCAGCGCGTGCGCATCGCCGAGATTCTGGGCGAGGCGGCAGGCCAATGAACGGCGTCGCCCTCCTGCGCGTGGATCGGGTTGCCGGCAGTGGCGGTCATCCGCGCCACCTGCATCCCGCCCTCGACCTGAAGGTCGTCGAGGCAGCGCTTGTCCAGGCCGGAATATCGGTCGCGCTGGTCGACGCCTGGCGCCTCGGCGGAAATCCCGCGACCTGGGTTGAACGGGTCCTGGCGGTCAGGCCGCGCGTGGTGGTGGTGAAGGCCGAGACCTGGTGTCTGCCGGAGTCGCTTGCCTGCGGCATCCGCTTGCGGCAGGCAGGTATCACGACAGTGGCCGTGGGCCAGCAGGTGGCCCATGCAAGGCGCTCGCCTGTCGCCGGATGGCGCGACGCCTACGATCTCGACCTGGAAGGCGAACCCGAGGAAGCCTTGCTGGGCCTCCTGCCGTCGCTGCTGGCGAGTAATCCGGCCGCCGCTATCGGATCGATGTGCGGGCAAGTCCATGTCGCCAAACCGGATACCCTGCCGGTACCGGCGTTCACTCGGGAGGAGATGGAAGCCTTTGCCTTTCCTTTCCCCTTGCGCGGCAAACCCCTGCGGCGCTGGGCCTATGTGCTCAGCGCGCGTGGCTGCCCTCATGCCTGCCGTCACTGCTCAGTGGTGGTGCGCAAGAGTGCCGGCGAGCGCTTGCGTTGCCGCGATCCGCGGCGAGTCGCCGACGAGGTGGCAGCCCATCTCGATGCCGGCGCCGAGGCCATCGCCTTCGAAGACGACACCTTGCTGGTGGACAAGCGGCACTTCCTGGCCTTGTGCGGCGAGCTGGTCAGGCGTGGCCTGGTGTTGCCGTGGATCGCCAACGCCCGCCCCGACGAGCTCGATGAAGATCGCGTCGCGGCGGCGGCCGCAGCCGGCGCCACCCTGCTGAAGCTCGGCATCGAGACCGGTAGTCCGCGCCTGATAGAAGCCATGGGCAAGTGCCGCCATGGCGAGGCCTGGCGAATTCAGACCGAAGCGGGCCTGGCCCGCTTGCGGATTCGGGGGGTGGGCGCGCTCGGGTTGTTTCTGGTCGGCCTGCCCACGCAGACTGCGGAGGAGGTTGCGGAAACCCGCCGCTGGGCACAGGGGCTGGACCTGGACTACGTGCAGGTGCAAATCTTTCGCGCTTACCCGGATATCGCCTGGTGGCCGGACATGCCAGCGGCAAACCGGGATGGCGAGGCGGCCTACCACTACGGACCGGTCGCCACGACGATGGCAGCGATGCCGGCTGCCGCGCTGCCACGACTGCAACGACGGTTCTATCGGGGCTTTTACCTTCGCCCGGAGTTTGCCCTGAGCCATTTGCGCCATTGCTGGCGTCATTACTGCGATCCGCGCGGCCTGTTGCCCGGTTTGCGCCGGCTGGCCTACCTTGCGGGATCCGGGGCTGCGGGATTGCGCGTCGGCGAGGGAGTTCCGGGTGTGGTTTGAGCGAATCGGCGCCGCCGTGGGGGCGGGGGTGGAGGCGCCGCGCGGATGGATGCGTATCGCACTGGCGCTTGCATCGCTCAAGTTCACGCTGGCCAACATTCTGGTGCTGCTGGCGGCCGTGGTTTTCGTTTATGACCGGGGCGGCGAGGGGGAGGCTACCCTGGCTTTGGTGCTGCCACTGAGCCTGCTTTCGATCAACCTGCTGGCCGCCATGGCCACCAACAAGGCGTTCCGCCGGCAGTTGCCGCTGCTGGTGTTCCACCTCGCGCTGCTGGCGATCATCGTGCTGGTTGCGTTGGGACGCATGACCTATCTGCGGGCGACGGCCGAGGTGCTTACCGGCGGCGAATTCACCCATCTCGACCGTATCGAGGCTGGCCCCTGGCATCGCGGCGGCAAGGATGGCATTCGCTTCGAGAACCTGGGATTCCAAATCGAGTACCGGCCCGGGCTGCGGCGCGAGGCGACGCAGAACCGGATTCGCTGGCGCGACGAAGGCGGGGTGCCGCAGACCGTGGAAATCGGCGATCAGGTGCCGCTGATCATCAAGGGTTATCGCTTCTACACCTCGCCGAACAAAGGCTTCGCCGCCTTGTTCCGCTGGGAGCCGGCTCAGGGCGAGGCACAGCTGGGCTCGGTAATCTTTCCCAGCTACCCGCTGAACCGGGATGACCAAACCACGAACTGGCATCTTCAGGGAGAAAGCGTCACTGTCCGGCTTGTCCTTCCGGATCGCCTGATCAATCCCGAATCGAATGACAGCTTTCGCCTGCCCGGCCGGCATCATGTGACACTTGATTTTCCCTGGCGCCTGTCCAGCATGAGTCCGGGTGAAACCCTGCCCTTGCCCGGAGGACGGCTCACCTACGTCGGCTTGACCTCATGGATGGGATACAACGTCTTCTACGACTGGACCATGCCCTGGCTGCTGATTGCCTGCACGCTGGCGGTACTGGCGCTGGCTTGGCATTTCCTCCGCAAGTTTGCCTCAAAGCCATGGAGCGCCGGGGAGGGCGAGGCATGACGACACGGCTTCAGGCGCGTTTCCTGCTAGCGTGAGCTCGTTCAACGATTCCGGTATTTCAGCCCATGAGCCACGACGACAACCGCGCCTTCCGCTATTTCCTGATGCTGACGATGACCCTCTGCGGCGGGCTGGTGATGGTGGTCGAGGTGTTGGGTGCGCGCGTGATCGGCCCCTTCTTCGGTGTCAGCCTGTTCGTCTGGACGGCCTTGATCACCGTGACCCTGTTGTCGCTTTCGATCGGCTACGCGCTGGGGGGCTGGCTGGCCGATCGTTACCCTGCGCCGGACTGGCTTTACGGCATCATCGCCCTGGCTGGCGTGTTCGTCATGCTGGTGCCATTGCTCAAGTCCACGGTGATCATGGCGACGGTGCCGATCGGGCTGCGCGCGGGAGCCCTGCTGAGCGCGGTCATCCTGTTCGGGCCGGCGCTGTTGCTGCTGGGCTGTGTTTCGCCTTACGTGGTGCGCATCGCCACGCGCGAACTGGTCCAGCTCGGGCGCACGGTGGGTTTGCTGTATGCCTTGTCGACCGTGGGCAGCATGCTCGGCACCGCGCTCGCGGGCTATCTGATCATCGCTTACATCGGCGTGGGGCGCGCCTTTCAGTTGTGCGGGGCGCTGCTGTTGCTGCTCGGCGTCGCATATTTCGTGCTGTTCCGGCGCCGCACGGCAGCGGCCGTGGCTTTGCTGGCGCTCGGGTTGGCGCTGTGGCCGGCCAGCGGCCCGCTTCCGGTGGCGACCTTGGCCGACGGCACCCAGGCGCGGCTGGTGGCCAGCAAGGATAGCCATTATGGCAACGTCAAGATCGTCGAATACCACGGCACCCATGGCGCGATTCGCGAGATGCTGATCGATGGGGTGGTTCAGGGCGGCGTGGACATACGCAGCGGGCTCTCGATCTACGAGTACTCCTATCTCCTGGAGGCGCTGCCGCTGGCCGTCAATCCGGAACTGCGCTCGGCGCTGGTGGTCGGCCTCGGAGCCGGGGTTCTTCCGGACCGCTTGCAGCGGCGTGGAATAGAGGTCGAGTCGATCGACATCGACCCGCTCGTGGTGGCGATGGCGGAAAAGCATTTCGGGCTGCGTCTGGCGCAACCCGTGGTTACCGAAGATGCTCGCCTCTACCTGGCCGGCGAGGGGCGTCGCTTCGATCTCGTGGTGATGGATGCCTTTGCCGGCGATGTTTCACCCAGCCACTTATTGACCCGTGAGGCTCTGGCACGGGTCCGTGCCCGCCTGACGGATCATGGTGTGGTCGCAATCAACCTGCTGGCGAGCAAACGGGCGGAATCGCAGTTGCTGCCCACGGTGGTGCGCACCTTGCGCACCCAGTTCGCCGAGGTTGCCGCGTTCCCGCTGTTCAATCCAGCCGATCCGGCGGCTCGCGGCGGCAACATCGTCCTGCTGGCGGGAAACCGCAAGCTCGACGCCGCGTTTCGCACCCACCTGACGGGTGTCCATCCGATGGCCGATACGCTGGTACAGCTGGCATTGCGTCAGGGGCGCCTGGTCTCGGTGTCCGAACCAGGCGTGATCCTCAGCGACGACTTCAATCCGCTTGACGTGCTGGACATCGAAATGCATGAACACGTGCGGCGCAGCATCCTGGAGACGACGCCGCCGGCTATTCTGCTTTACGGTTGACAGAGCGAGAGCGGCAATCCTGTGGCGTCGCCTGCCTTTCGCCGTGTCGCCAGCGCCGACTTTCGATGCTCAACGCCGTCGGCGTCGCCCCTGGACCGGCGCAAGCTGATCCTGCGCGGCGAAGAAATGGGCGATTGCGGTGAGGTCTTCGTCGCTCAGGTTACGGTAGGCTCCGTCCATCAGGTAGGGAAACTTGCGTTCCCCGTTCTTGTAGGCCAGCGTTTGCGCGACAAGATAGGGCAGCGACTGCCCGGCGGTGAGCGGGGCTTCCTTGTCCGAGTCGCGCCCGTTGTCGAGATGGCAGTCCGCGCAGCGCTGCTGGTACAGGCTCTCGCCGCGGGCAACCAGCCCAGGCTGGGTTGGGGATTTCGGGCGGACTGCCTTTTGCTGGGCGTAGTGGCGGGCGATCGGCGCCACGTCGTCGGCCGGAATTTCGCGGTGCAGGCGAACCTTGAGCGGACGCTTGCCGTCCCGGAAAGCATCCATCATGTTTTTCAGCAGGTGCTCCGGCATGCCATTGAGGTGCGGAAAATCGGGTTCGCCACCCAGGCCATTGGTGCCGTGGCATTCGATACAATTCGCTATCGGGTTGGTGCCCGGCGCGCCCTGGGCCACCGCCCCCGCGGAACCGATCAGCAGGGCCAAGGTCACTAGGTGGCCGGAGGCGTGCCCCTCCGGGGCTTTGCTGATCCATGTCCTTCCATTCATACGCGATGATTTCACGAGTCTCGAAGACACCATCTTACTGCCGGACGCCGGCCAGTCCGGCGGTTTGCGGATGGAGCGGCAACTGATGGAACAACGCGAACTCCAGATCCTCTGGGTGGCGGTGATCGGCTACGTAGTTTCGGGCGTGGTTGCGATATTCGGCGTGGTCCTGAAAAAAGCCCCATATCGCTTTGTTCTCGGAACGTTGCTGCTGGGCGTATTGCTGCTCAGCATTTCGCTGGGTTTGCGCTGGGAGCGCTTGGGTCATGGCCCATTCATCACGCTGTTTGAGATCCTGGCGAGCAATGTCTGGAGCTTCAGCCTGATCTTTGCCTTTGCCTACTGGCGCTACCCGTCGATACGCGGCACGGCGGCGGTGGTGATGCCCATCATTTTCATCATGCTCGGCTGGATGACCTTGTCGAGCACGCACGATGGCCATTTCCCGCGCAGTTTCCGCACCCCCTGGTTGTACATCCACGTCGGCCTTTCCAAGCTTTTCCTCGGCACGGTGCTGGTCGCCGTCGGCATGGCCGGCGTAGTCCTGCTGCGGCGCGCCGGCATCGGCGTTTCACGCTTCGCCACGCTGCCCAACGACGCACGGCTTGACGAACTGGCCTACCGCTTCATGGCCCTGGGCATCATCTTCCAGACCCTGATGCTGATATCCGGCGCGATCTGGGCGCAGGATGCCTGGGGGCGCTATTGGGCCTGGGATCCGCTGGAGACCTGGTCCTTCATTACCTGGATCATGCTGGCATTCGCCTTGCATTGGCGAGTGACCATGAAATCAAGCCCGGTCGTGGGGTCGTGGATGATCCTTGGCGTTTTCGTCTTCGCCTTTCTGACCTTCTTCGGCGTTCCCTTCATCTCGGAATCGCCGCACAAGGGCGCGGTATGAGGCTGGAGTCCATGCTTCCATCGGCTCGCGGCGCGGGCAGCGAGAGCCTGGCCCTGGGCTGGCTGGTCCTGGCGACCGCGGCGGTGGCCGCTTCCAGCCTGTTCGCCATACTCATCGTGTTCGCCCGCGTGCCCGGGCTGGGCGCACTGTTTCCCGGCACCGAGTTCTACCGGGTGGCATTGACCCTGCACGTCAACCTGTCGCAATGGGTCTGGTTCATGGCCTTCGCCGGCGTGCTGTGGAGTCTCGGCTTGGTGCGCACGCCGGGGCGCTGGCACTGGTTTGCCTTGGCGCTGGCGGCGGTCGGCGCCCTGCTGATGGCCCTGTCGCCGGCATTGGGCGCGATCCGGCCCTTGATGGCAAACTACCTGCCGGTGCTGGACAGCCCGTGGTTTTTCGCCGGTCTGGGCGCCTACGGGGTGGCGGTGCTGCTCATGGTGGCGCGGGTAGTGCACGGCGGAGCTGAAAATCACCGTGGTTCCAGCGCCGACTCCCTGTCCGGCGTGATGCGACTGGGGCTGAGGCTGGCAGCCGGCGTGGTGCTTGCCGCGCTGCTGGTCTTTGCGGTGACCATGATGTTGCTTCCCGCCGAACTGTCCGGCCTGGCATGGTTTGAAGCCCTGTTCTGGGGAGCTGGGCACATCTGGCAATTCAGCCTGACGACACTGATGTTGCTCGCCTGGCTGGGGCTGACGTCGGCCCGTATCCCTCTGCCTTCCGCCACGGGCCTGAAACGGCTGCTGGCGATCGGGGCGGCGCCGGGCTTGATTGCGCCGCTTCTGCTGGTACTCGATCCCGCCAGCCCGGCTTATTTCGGTGCCTTTACCAGCTTGATGCAATGGACCAGTTGGCAGCTTCCGCTGGTTTGCGCGGGCTGGATGCTGCTTGCCCATTGGCGCGCCGGGACGGCGCCGGCGACGGGTTTTTCGCTTTCGCTGATCCTGCTTGTCGCCGGCATTGCCTTGGGGGCGATGATCGACGGCCAGACCACGCTGGTTACCGCGCATTACCACGGTACGATCGGCGCGGTGACGCTGGCCTTCATGGGCCTGACATACGGCATATTGGGTTGTCTGGGCTGCGGCTCGCCCTCGCGCCGGGCTGCCGAGTGGCAGTTGCGGCTTTATGGAAATGGCATCCTGCTGATGATGTTCGGCCTGGCCGGCGCGGGCGTGATGGGCGCACCGCGCAAGATGGCCGGCAATGTCGGCGTCGGGTTCGGCGTCGAAACCCTGTCGCGCATCGTGATGGGCCTTGGCGGAACGCTGGCCACGATTGGAATCCTGTACTTCCTGGTCCTTGTACTGCGCCAGTTGTGGCCGGCGGTCAGCCTGCGGATGGTGCGCCATGGCTGAGACAAGCTTGCCGGCCCGCAAACGGGTGGATGTCCGGATCGTGGCCCTGACGCTGACGATAGCCCTTGTGGCCGGCGGTGGTTTTCTCCTCGACCGCTGGATCAACGGCGGCGACAAGGCCGATCTCAAGGAGCATGTCGATTCCAAGCGCAAGGAGGAAATCGACCAGCGCTTCACGCAAGGCGTGGTGATGCTGCACGCTAGGCAGTACGACCATGCGATGACCGCTTTTCATCGGGTACTGCAACTCGCGCCGACCATGCCCGAGGCCCACGTGAACATGGGGTTTGCCTTGTTGGGGCAGAAACGCTATAAGGAGGCCCTCGATTTCTTCGATGGCGCAACCGCCCTCAACCCCAATCAGATCAATGCCTATTTCGGCATGGCGGAAGCCTTCGAAGGGCTGGGCAATTACCGGGGCGCTCTGGAGGCGATGGAGACCTGGTTGCACCGGGCCGCAAAGGATGATCCTTTCCGGCGTCGCGCCGAGGCAGCGGTTTGGGAGTGGCGGGACCGGGTCAACCGGGATCGCGCGGCTTCCTTCGCCAAGTAGTGTTGGCACGTAGTTTGCGTCTGTTTTTCGCCTGTTTTTCTGCGGAGCGATCCGCGTTGGGAGTTTTCGATGTTTCCTGAACTTGGCCAGTTTTCCCTGATCCTGGCGCTGGGCATTGCGCTGGTACAAGGCGTGGTGCCCATCGCAGGCGGATTGCGCGGCGACGTGCGCCTGATGGGGCTCGCCCGTCCGGCGGCAGCGGCGCAATTCCTGGCAATGGGAACCGCCTTTGCCTGCCTCGTTGCGGCCTTCGTCGGCAACGATTTTTCTGTGCTTTACGTGGCGCAGAATTCGAACTCGATGCTGCCGATGTTCTACAAGGTGACGGCGGTCTGGGGCGGTCACGAGGGTTCGATGCTGCTCTGGGTCTTCATCCTTTCGCTGTGGACCGTCGCCGTCGCCGCGTTCAGCCAGCGTCTTCCGCTACAAACCGTGGCCAATGCGCTGGGCGTGATGGGATTGGTCACGGTCGGCTTTGTCCTCTTCCTGCTGTTGACCTCGAATCCCTTCGAGCGCTTGCTCCCCGCCGCCGCCGATGGGCGCGACTTGAACCCGCTGTTGCAGGATCCCGGCATGGCGATTCATCCGCCGTTGCTTTACATGGGGTATGTCGGATTCGCCGTTGCGTTTGCCTTCGCCGTCTCGGCACTGATTTCCGGCCGTCTCGACGCGGCCTGGGCGCGCTGGTCCCGCCCCTGGACCACCATCGCCTGGATGTTTCTCACGCTCGGCATCGCCATTGGTTCGTGGTGGGCCTATTACGAGTTGGGCTGGGGCGGCTGGTGGTTCTGGGATCCGGTCGAGAATGCCTCGTTCATGCCCTGGCTGGTGGGCACGGCACTGATTCATTCCCTGGCGGTCACCGAAAAGCGCGGCGGATTCAAGAACTGGACCGTGCTGCTGGCGATCATGGCCTTCTCGCTTTCGCTGCTTGGTACCTTCCTTGTACGCTCGGGAGTGCTGACCTCGGTCCACGCCTTCGCCACCGATCCGCGGCGCGGTGTTTTCGTGCTCGGCTTCCTGGTGCTGGTGGTCGGCGTGTCCTTGTTGCTGTATGCCTGGCGCGCGCCGTCGGTGGGGCTGGGCGGCAAGTTCGACATGTTTTCGCGCGAAACCTTCCTCCTGGTCAATAACGTATTGCTCGTGGTTGCCGCAGGTGCCGTGCTGCTCGGTACGCTGTATCCCTTGTTCCTCGACGCTTTGGGATTGGGCAAGGTTTCGGTGGGGCCGCCGTATTTCGAGGCCGTGTTCTTCCCGCTCATGGCTCCGCTGATATTGCTGATGGGGCTGGGGCCGTTCGCGCGCTGGAAACAGGCGCGGCTGATCGACTTCTGGCCGCGCCTGCGCTGGTCGGTCGGCTTGGCGGTGGTCGCGGCGGTCGCCTTGCCCCTGGCGCTGGGACGCTGGGCACCCGTGCTTGCCTTCGGCGTATTGCTGGGAGTGTGGGCCATCGTATCCAGCCTGACGCAGTTCGTCGAACACCTGATGCACGGCGGTGGCGGCAGCCAGGCAATACCGGCGCGCATGCGCTCGATGCCGCTGGCGAAATGGGGCATGTTGTTGGCGCATATCGGCATCGGCGTGTTCATCCTTGGCGTTGCCGTGGTCAAGTCCTACGAGACGGCCAGCGAGGTCAAGATGCAGCCTGGCGAGCGCGCCAGCGCAGGCGGTTACGACTTCCTGCTGGTGGACCTGCAGGAAACGCGCGGTCCCAATTACATGGCGGTGCGTGCGACGGTGAATGTCAGCCGTGGTGGTAGCCCCGTGACCGTGATGCATCCGGAAAAGCGCATGTACCTCGTGCAGCGCATGCCGATGACTGAGGCGGCGATCGACAGCGGCGTGTTCCGCGATCTTTACGTGTCGCTTGGCGAACCGGTGGATGACGTTTCCTGGATCGTGCGGGTACAGCACAAGCCGCTGGTGGTGTGGGTCTGGGGCGGTTGCCTGCTGATGGCCCTGGGTGGTTTGCTGGCGGCATCCGACCGCCGCTACCGAATCAAGCAGCGCGAAAATCTGGCGGATGCGCGGTCCGCCGTGGCGGCTTAAGGAGCTTCGATGCGACGTTTTTTGTTTCCCTTGGCAATTTTTCTCGTCCTCGCCGGTTTCCTGGCGGTAGGCCTGCGTCTCAATCCGCGCGAGGTGCCGTCGCCGCTGATCGGCAAGCCGGTACCGGCCTTCCGCCTGGCCCAACTGCATGCCGGTGACAAGTCGATTTCCCCCGAGGACATGCGCGGCAAGGTCTGGCTGCTGAACGTATGGGCATCCTGGTGCGTCTCCTGCAAGCAGGAGCACCCGGTGCTGATCGAACTCAACAAGCAGAACCGCATTCCCATCGTCGGCTTGAACTACAAGGACGAGCGCGGCGCGGCGATCACCTGGCTCAACCAGCATGGGGGCGATCCCTATGCCGTGTCGGCCTTCGATGCCGACGGCCGGGTGGGCATTGACTTCGGCGTGTATGGCGTGCCGGAGACCTTCCTCATCGACAAGGCCGGCACCATACGCTATAAGCATATCGGCCCGGTTACCGAGGACGCCCTGAAATCGAAGATCCTGCCCCTGGCCGAGGAGTTGTCGCGTGGTTGATCGGTTAGTAATCGCGATGCAAAAGTCGGCGCTGGCGCTACGCCGATTTCTGCTGCTTGCCCTGACCCCGCTGATTTTGGCGCCTGCGTTTGCCGCCGATGGAGGCGTGGCGCAAGCGCTGGGCGACCCGGTGGTGGAGGCGCGCGTTACCCGCCTGGCCGAAGAGTTGCGCTGCCTGACCTGCATGGGCCAGAGCATCGCGGATTCGCAGTCCGCGTTTTCGTCGGACATGAAACGCGAAATCCGCGCCATGATCGTGGCCGGCAAGAGCGACAAGGAGATTGTCGATTTCATGGTCCAGCGCTACGGCGATTTCGTGCTCTATCGTCCGCCGGTAAAAAGCACCACCTGGCTGTTGTGGGGCGGGCCGTTCCTGCTGCTGGCGCTTGCCCTGCTGTTCCTCGTCGCCAAGCTGCGCAAGCGTTCGGCGCAGGCAGGAAGCGAGTTGAGCGAAAGCGAACACCGTCAGGCGGCGAGCCTGCTGGGCAAGAGTGTAGGTGACGGCAAATGACCGTATTCATCGCACTTGCCTCGCTGCTGACGCTGGCCGTGCTGGCCTTGCTGCTCTATCCCTTGTTGCTGCGCGAACGCAAGCTGCACGTCGGCAGCGCCAGCGAGCTGAGCATCGCGGTATTGCGCGAACAACTCGGGGAACTCGACGAGCAGTGCAAGGCCGGCCTTCTCGATTCCGGCGTTTTCGTCGAGGAACAGGCCGAACTGGAAAAGCGTGCCCTGGAAGATGGCGCCAAGCCTGTCGCGCCGGCGATCGACGCGGCGCGCAAGCCGGCCCTCGCTGCCGTGGTCGGATTGGGTATTCCCGCGCTGGCGATCGGTTTCTATCTGTGGCTGGGCAACCCGGAGGCCCTGCGTCCGGCACCGGCGACCGATGCGGCGGGTAACCATGCCCTGAATCCGCAGCAGATCCAGAACATGGCTGCGAAGCTGGCCGAGCGCCTGCAAAGCAATCCCGAAGACGGCGAAGGCTGGCTGATGTTGGCGCGTTCGTATTCCGTTTTGGGGCGGTATCCGGAATCCGCGGCGGCTTTCGGCCGCGCCACGACGCTCCTGCCGCCGAACGCCGGTCTGCTCGCCGACTATGCGGATGTCGTCGCCATGGCCCAGGGCCGACGCCTCGCCGGCGAGCCGGAAAAAATCATTGCGCGCGCCCTGGCAATCGATCCGCGCCATATCAAATCGCTGGCCTTGTCCGGTACCGCGGCCTTCGAGCGCGGCGACTATCCGGCGGCGGTGAAGGACTGGCGCACGATCCTGACCCTGGTTCCCGCCGATTCGCAGGCGGCGCAAAGCATTGCCAACAGCATTGCCGATGCGGAGCGCCGGATGGGCGGCGGCCTGGCCTCGGCCGGGTCGGAAGCTCCAGCCAAGCCAGCCAGAGCGAGCGCCAGTACGGCATCGGTATCCGGTACCATCACGCTGGCTCCCGAGCTTGCCACGAAGCTGCCGACGGGCGCGACGCTTTTCGTCTTTGCGCGCAATACCGACGGATCGCGAATACCGCTGGCCATGGCGCGGGTCAACGATGCCCGGTTCCCCCATGCCTTCAAGCTCGACGATTCGATGTCGATGGCGCCAAACGTCAAGTTGTCGTCGGCGGGTTCCGTGATTATCGGCGCCCGCGTTTCCCGCAGCGGGGATGCGATCGCCAAGCCGGGCGACTTCGAGGGCTATTCGGCTCCGGTGCAACTTGGCGCGGCGGGCGTCAGTGTCACGATCAACGGTGTCGCGAAGTGAGTGCCGTCAGTCGCGGCGGGCACTCGCGATTGCGCTCCGCGTCGAGGTGCCTAGCGCCTGAGCTTGCTGCGCGTCGCTTCCTTTTCGGCGGTTTCAGCCGCCTTGCGGGCTTCGACGTGGCCCTTGGCGGCTGCGTTGCGAAACCAGCGGATTGCTTCGCCACGGTCTTCGACCACGCCCTTGCCGGCAAGGAACAGCAGTCCCAGCGTATAGGCAGCTTCCGGGTGGCCGGAGCTGGCTGCCTGGAAATACCACAGAGCGGCCTCGCGGTCCGGGTCGGCCACGCCCTTGGCGGCGGTGTGCCCAAACAGATAGGCGTGGGCGATCTGGTACATCGCTTCGGCGTTGCCGGCGGCGGCGGCTTTCTTCCACCAGTAGATCGCCATGTTTTCGTCTTCGGTGACCCCCTGCCCGTGATAGTAAAGGCCGCCAAGGCGGAACTGGGCCAGCGGGTTACCTTCATTGGCGAGCTTGATCAGGGTTTCCACTGCTTTGGGGCTGCTGCCGGCTTCAAGTGCCTTGATGGCATCGTCGAGCGGCGTGGCCAAGGCCCGGGCGACCGGCAGTGCAAAACAGGCTAGTACCTTCAACGTGGCCCGTCGTGTGGGCATTTCGTGTCCCTCGGTTTGCAGGTTGTTTCGGTGCATGACGCGTTGCTCTCGATTCTACCGGGCTTCTTCCTGATTCTGAACCTGGCGCCAGCCAACGACCAATGAAGAGCCGAGACAAAGTGGTCACATCTTCGAAGATTTCCGCTTCCGACTTCGCGGCAGATGGCGTGCAGCCGGTGGGATTCGCCCGCAAGGGATGGAGGATCTTCGGTGGGATGATCGTCTATCTGATACTGGCTACGGCATTGATCGCCTCCGAACGGCACATGCTGTTTGAGTCGATGAGTGAACTGGAGGCGATCCATGGTCGCGAGGAGCGGCAGCTTGCGGTGAATTACGTGCTATCCCATGCCATCCTCACGGTAAATGAAAACTACCTGTCGGAAGACATCTCCACCGCCGGCCGCCTGTTGACGCAGGAGGTGGATGGCCTGGTCTCGCAACTGAGTCGTATCGAGGCTCGTCATGGTGGCGACCTCGGCGGATTCATCAATCGACTGCGCAAGAGCAATGCGGAACTTCAGCGCGCACCCTCACGGGGGGAAATCGCCCTATTGCGCGAGACGCTGCATGAACTGGTGCTCAAGCTCGACCAACTGACCTTGTCGATCCGGGGGCGCAAGGCGGAGATTCTTGAAGGCTACCGCACCGTGTTCAGCCGGCTGACGCTGGAACTTTTTCTGCTCGTGGCGGCCGGTGTGGTGATCGTCGGGGGGATCGGCGGCCTGTTTTTTCGCCGTCTGGCACGCGACATTGGCTTGATCAAGGCAAGGGCCGGTGAAATCGTTCTCGGTTATCGCGGCGAGCCGCTACCGGTGACGCGCAGCGATGAGTTGGGAGTGCTGATGTCGGCGATCAACGATATGGAAGCCCAGCTGAAGTCGCGAGACAGCCAACTGGAACTCGGCCGGCAGCAGCATTTCCATACCGAAAAAATGGCGGCGGTCGGTTCGCTCGCGGCCGCGGTTGCGCACGAAATCAATAATCCGCTGGCGGCGATTGTCGGTCTTGCCGAGTCACTGGTTGACGATCGGACAGGCAAGGATGTGCAGCGGCGGCGGGCCGATCACCAGATCGACCTGATACTTGAACAGGCTCGTCGCGTCATGGCGATTACCCGCCAAATTGGCGAGTTTTCGCTGCAACGACCTTTGGTGCCCGGCTTTGTCGATTTGAATGCCCTGGTGCGCAGTACCTGTACGTTTATCAGCTTCGACAAGCGTTTTCGGGGAATCCGGCTTGACCAGGAGCTTGCCGAAGGACTTCCCGCGGTATTTGTGGTTTCCGATCATTTCGTTCAGGTATTGATGAACCTGCTGATCAACGCGGCGGACGCGCTGGAAAGCAAACCGGATGAGCTTCCCTCGATCACGGTTGGTTCGATTCGCCTTGGGGATAGAATCGTTCTCAGTGTCGGCGACAATGGGCCCGGCATTGCAACGGAGAATCTGGCGAGGGTGTTCGATCCGCATTTCACGACCAAGCCTCCAGGCAGGGGTTCCGGGCTCGGATTGTCGCTTTGCCGCAACCTCGTCGAGCAGGATGGGGGCACAATAGCCATCGAGTCGAAAGTTGGTCGGGGCACGAAGGTGAGCATTTCCCTTCCAATAGCTTCGGATGGAAATACATAGGAGCGACAACGGATGCACGTACTGGTCATCGACGACGAGCTTGCATTGCGGCAGATCATTGCAGCCACGGTTCGACGCGCGGGTTATTCGGTGGATAGCGCCTCTGGTGTCAAGGAGGCGGCGGCAAAACTGGTCCGCGGGGATTTCGATGTCGCCATTTGCGACATACGCATGCAGGATGGCGATGGCGTGGAGTTGGTGCGCAGCATGAAGGGGTCGGGAATACCGACGCTTTTCATCATGGTGACCGCGTTTGCATCCGTGCAGACGGCCGTCGAGGCCTTGCGTGCCGGCGCCATGGACTACATGGTCAAGCCGGTGGACAGCGAGGAACTGCTCTACCGCTTGCGCCAGGCGCAAACCCTCCTGGGGCTGAAGGCCGAGAACGTTGCCTTGCGCAAGTTCGTAAGTGCCGAGCGCGAGAACACCCGCTTCAAGTTCAGTTCTGCGCCCATGCTGGCCGTTGAGCGGCTGGCGGGCCGTGTTGCGGCCATCGACAATACGGTTCTCGTCACCGGCGAGAGCGGCACCGGGAAAGGGGTACTCGCCAGACTGATACATGATCAGAGCGCCAGAGCCGAAGCGCCTTTCATTCCGGTGAATTGCAGCGCAATCCCGGAAAACCTCCTCGAAAGCGAATTGTTCGGCCATACCAAGGGTGCGTTTACCGGTGCATCGCAAGCGCGGAAAGGCCTGTTTGCCCAAGCCGACAGCGGGACCCTTTTCCTCGACGAAATCGGTGAATTGCCCTTGCATATGCAGACCAAGATGCTGCATGTGATCGAAGACAAGGAGATTCGCCCGGTTGGCAGCGAGCAGTTGCGCAAGGTGGATACGCGAATCATCGTCGCCACCAATCGAGACCTGCCGGCGATGATCGCCGCGGGAACCTTCCGCGAAGATCTCTATTTCCGCATATCGCAGTTTCACATCGATCTCCCGCCGCTTCGTGAGCGTGGCGACGATTTATTGCGGCTGATAGGCTTCTTTCTGGATGCCGCAAAAATCAAGGGGGCTTCCGACATTGAACTCGATCCGGCGGCCGAGGAGCTGTTATTGGAATACCGTTGGCCAGGAAATCTCAGGGAACTGGAGAACGTGATTGGGCGTGCCCTGATCATGGCCGACGGAGGAAGAATCACGATTGCCGATTTGCCTCCGGGCTTGTCGGCGAGATCCAATACCTTGGCACAGGAGCCGAGAAGCGCGGCGGCCGGCGGAAGTTTGCGCGAGCAGGTGCGGCGCGCCGAGGCTGACATCATTTTCCGAGTCCTCAAGGAGTGCGGCGGCGATCGCAAGGCGGCGGCGTCGCAGCTCGAAATCGGCCTCTCCAGTTTGTATCGCAAACTCGATGAGTTCGAGGCGATGGGCATGAATTGATCTGCCTTGTCGTGCGCAGGATATGTTATTTGAATGGGGGTTGCATGGCTTTTGATAGTTTGATGGCGTCGTCGCTGCGGCGGTCGCTGGTTGCCTCGCTGCTGATGCTTGGCATGTTGGGGGGCGCACGGGCGGGGATTGACGAAGATTACGCGGCCGGGATGCTGTCGTATCAGCGCGCTGATTTTGCTACCGCCATACCCGTGTTGCGCAGGGCGGCCGATGCCGGCCACGCGCAGGCTCAGGCTTTGCTGGCTTCGATTCTCGATGCGGCGGATCAGGACGATGAAGCGGTTGCGTATTACCGGAAGGCAGCGGCGGTCGGAAACCTCGACGGTATCTTTGGTCTGGGCACGATGTTTGCTGCCGGAGAAGGTGTCGCCAAAAATGTCGTCGAAGCCCGCAAGCTATACATCCGGGCCGCGGAAGCGGGCCACAAGCCGGCGATAGCCGCGCTGGCCGCGGGCTATATTCACGGGGATCTGGGTATTCCCGAGGGTGATCGCAAAGGACCGGAGGCTTTGAAATGGATCATGCAGGCCGCGGAGGACGGCTTCGTGACGGCGATCGAGGTGCTGGAGGGCGCATATCGCGCGGGTGGTTATGGTCTGACGGTAAATATCGCAAAAGCTGACGAATACAGGAAGAGGCTGGATGCCTTGAAAGGCGTCAAGGAACGCAAGGGACGCAGGCGGTCTGGGGAAAAACAGTGAAAAGTAGACAAATTCACAAACGGCTCATGTTGCTTCTGTCACTTCCTGTGGTTTCGTCCGTTGCGATGGCCGTGGATCTTCAGCGTGGGCAACGCATTTACAACACGCATTGTTCGGTGTGCCATGGCCTGAATGGCGTCCCCGTCATTCAGCAGGCGCCGAGTTTCGCCAACAAGGACAGGCTGATGCAGCCGGATATGGCGTTGATGCAGTCCGTGAAGACGGGTAAAACCCTGATGCCTCCCTTCATGGGAATTCTCAAGGACGAGGAAATACTCGATGCAATTCGTTATGCACGCATACTACGCTAAAGGAAATTTCCAATGAGGCAGAGGATTACGACCTGGCTTTCCGTTGTCCTGCTGTGGGGCTGGGGATTGCCGTCGCAGGCTGGCGAGAAGGTGATCGACAGGTTCGACGTAGGCAAGGGTGCCTATGTTCGCTCCCTGATGCACGACAGCGCGGCCGGTTCGCTCTGGGTCGGGACGTCCGTTGGCGCAATGGAGATCGATCTGAAGACCACGGCGGCGAAGCGGAGCTTTACGCGCAAGGATGGCTTGGCCAATGAGTATGTGTTCGCGCTTGGCAAGGATAGCCAAGGTCACGTCTGGTTCGGCACCAATGCCGGCGGGGCCTCGCGTTACAAGGATGGAAAGTGGAAGACCTTCTTTCCCATGCATGGGCTTGCCGACTACTGGATCTATGCCTTTGCCAACGACAAGGAGGGCAATCTCTGGATCGGTACCTGGGCGGGTGCGAATAGTTTCAACGTGAAGACCGGAAAGTTTCGGACCTACGTAAAGGAATTGATCAACGAGTGGGTTTACGGCTTGGGCGTCGATGGCGCCGGTCGCGTCTGGTTCGGCACCGAGGGTGGTGTATCCGTGCTCGACGGCAAGACCTGGAAGTCATGGACGCACAAAGACGGTTTGGGGGCCGAGAATCCCGAGGGGCTTCCGCTCAGTCCGAATACCGGGCTGGGAACGCGGACCCGCCATGACTTGACAACACAGGTACAGGGCATGTCCTCCTATAACCCCAACTATGTTTTTTCGATCCTGATTGCGAAAGATGGTGGCGTCTGGGCCGGTACCTGGGGTGGCGGCGTCAGCCGATGGGACGGCAAGAAGTGGACCTCGTGGTCGTCAAAGGAAGGTCTTGCCGGAAACATCGTGTATTCGATGGCGCAAGATGAGCAGGGCGTGCTTTGGTTTGGTACCGACAAGGGAGTTTCGAGGTACGACGGCAAGACATGGAAGACCATTGGCATCAAGGATGGCCTGTTTGACGAAAACGTATATGCGCTTGCCGTAACCCCTGGAGGCAACCTGTGGGTGGGGACGCGTGGCGGTGTTGTGAGGATCGCGGAAAAGTGACAACAAAGCGGAAGTTCACGATGATACGAATTGGCTCTGGCTTTTGTGCGCTTGCGTGGTTCTGGGCGGCCGCGGCGGGTGGTGTTCGGGCTGCCGAAACATCGGCAACGCGCCCCTTGACTGGTCTCAATACGGGTGGCCAGGCTGGGGCGGCGGTTCATCCGGCGCCAACACCGCCTGCACGCGAAGGCAAGGTCAAGGTCGATCAGGCCGCCAAGTTCGTGCACTTCCGCGTTGGCAACAAGAACGTCAAGTCGCTCTACATTGATCAGGGCGTGGTGTGGGTCGGCACGTCAAGCGGCGTCGTGCGCTACAACACGAAGGACGACAGCTTCAAGTTGTTCGATACCAAGGACGGACTCTTGTCCAATGGCATGTTTTATGTCGGCAGGGTCAAGGGAAAAATTGCGGTGGGCACCTATGGCGGCGGCTTGTCCTTGCTTGACGAGAAATCGGGACAGTGGAAAACCTACAACATCCCCGAGGGACTTGGCGATGCCTTTGTCTATGGAGTGATCACGGCCAGGAACGGTGATATCTGGATTGCCACCTGGTCCGGAGTCAACAGGGTACGCGGCGGTCATCTCGACGATCGCAGCAAGTGGGATCTCTATACCGTTGAAAACACCAAGGGGGGCCTGCCCAACGATTGGGTGTATGGCCTGGTCGAAGGCCGAAATGGAGAGATCTGGCTGGCTACCGAAGGCGGAATGGCAAGATTCGCCAACAATCGCTGGGAGAACTGGAATCACGCGCGGGGTCTTGGAGCTTCGTATGAGCGTGTCAAGAAGGATATTGCGTTCAAGACCGATCCGAGCAAGCAATCCGTGCATCACGCCAAACAGAAGGAGGAGATGGGACTAGGCGATGTGGATGTCGCCTACAACCCGAACTACGTGGTTGCGCTTGCCACCGATGCCAACGGTCAGGTTTGGGCCGGTACCTGGGGAGGAGGGCTGTCACGGTTCGATGGCAAGCGGTGGCAGAGTTACACGACCGCCGAGGGCTTGCCCGGTAACCACGTGTTTTCTCTTCATCGCGATCTCGACGGCAAACTCTGGATTGGCACCAACAATGGCCTGACCTGGTGGCAGAACGGCAAGTTCGCCAAGGGGCTGACCGTTGCCGATGGCCTGTTTGCGAACAACGTGTTTGCCATGTCTTCGTCACCGGACGGCGCCCTGTGGGTCGGGAGTTATGGCGGCGTGGCGCACTTGCGGCGCGGGAAGTAGCGCCACGCCCTATTGGGCATTTCACATTTTCAGGCCAGGCAAGGTAAGTTCGTGAGCCGTCCGTCCCATTTCCGGATGGACGCTTGGCGAGGGCGAGCGGGAGCTGCAATATTGCTGGGTGCGCTGGGTCTGGTGTTCGGCGCATCGATTGCTGCCGATCCCTTCGTTGTTGCGGCGCTGAAACCGGCGCCGAATGTGCTTCCCGTGGAGGACGAAGGCAATACTTCAGATCAGCCGCCGGCGGAATTGCGCGAAATGCACCCGGCAAGGATGGCTATTGTGCGCAATCCGATCCATGACGAATCGAATCCGGAGTACCATCGCCTCCAGAAGCTTGACGATGCCATGCTGGGCGTAAAGCGCGATGCCGCCGGATTTCCCGACTGGATGATGGCGCTCAGATCCGGGGCAATTGCGCCCCGTGCCGGATTGAGTCCCGACGAGCGCATGTCGACCTTCGACCTGAATATCGTGATGACCAATACGCGGGAAATGCCCAATGTCCTGTTCCCGCATCTCTCGCATACCCTGTGGCTCGATTGTGTCAACTGCCATCCCTATCCTTTCTTGCCGAAGGCAGGGGCAAATCAGATCACCATGAGCGAAATCTTTCGTGGGAAGTACTGCGGGATGTGCCATGATCGAGTCGCATTCATCACCTTTTTTTCCTGCGATCGCTGTCACAGCGTTTCCCACGCGGTGACGGAGCGGAAGCGGGAGCCGAAGTGACAGGTCGAAACGGATGGTTGCCGTCTTGCCTATTGGAATGTATATGCCTGTATTGGAGACAATGAGCATCGGGCCTCGCGCAAGATCTTCGATTCATCGAATTCGGCTTGCGCTATTGACGATATTGTTGGTGCTGACCGCGTGTGCTCCGGGGAGGCGGATGGGGGCTGATACAGCCTCGGAATTCCAGGATATTCAGGAGCGATTGTCCGAATCCATTGCGGCCGATGGCTTCAGTCATCGGCTCATCAGTGATCGGACCCCGAAAACACATCACGATTCGATTTATCTGCGAATTCCGCTTGACGGGATGAAGCGACGGCACGAAGGCGTAAGGCAATTGCTGGCCAACATCGCCCGGATATGTGCGCTTCCGGAGTACTCGGCTTTTCCTATCAGGATCGTGGTTGCAACTGCCGACGAGGAGGACGGGCGATTTCTCCGCGCAGTTATGGATCAGGAGGTTGGCGGACGCAAAAATGTGTCATTTGAAGTCAATACAGGTTCTGCTGGGGGCGTGATGATTGCCGTGACTCATCCGTCCTTGAACCACAACTCACGCTGAGCGCAGAGTGGCTTGCGTTTCTTGTTTGTCACGATTTTTGCTAGAGTATTGCCCGGCCCCCAATCTTAGGGGGACTTTACCTGGAGAACCAAAGAATGGATCAGTCCCGTCGTAACATGCTCAAGCTGGGCGGTGCCGCCCTCGCGATGATTCCCGTGGTTGCGATCGCCGCAAAGAACGATGCAATGCGTTCGTCGATGAAGTACAAGGATTCCCCCGAAGGCGACAAGAGCTGCGCCACCTGCGTACAGTTCGTCCCTGGCAAGTCCCCCACCGACAAGGGTGGCTGCAAGATTTTCCCGGGTGACACCGAAGTTTCCCCGAAGGGCTACTGCGTTGCCTGGGCCAAGAAGGGCTGATTAGGTCCTGAGTTTTTGCAAGAAGGGGCGGCGACGCCCCTTTTTTTCGCCCATGTAAAACCGCGGCGAGGACTGCAATCTTTAACCGGTTTGGAGATAACTTCCCTATCTCCCGCAGTCCGAATCTTGCCCCCATGTTTTAGGCCTCAAAGTTGCTATTTGTCGAAAGTGGTAGTGGGGATACTACGTCAGCCTTTTTGGGGAATTGCCGATAACGTCTAGTTTTCATGGGGCTGCGTGGAGCTTGTCGCGTGATTCCCTGAACTGAATTCTCAATAGTTGGAATTGACTTGCCAAACTTGATAAGCAAAATTCGGCAAAGGGTACCCAGTCGAGTCAGCGCGATGATGATTGCGGTCTTGGCTGCGACGCTCTTCGTGGTTCCCGTCGGAAGCTACTATGCGCGCGATCATCACGGTTTGGCGCCTCGAACCGAGGATGCAATTGGTGACCTGCGTTTTCGCCTTAAGGTTGCTGAAACGTTCTTGCGGCAGATTGTGCTTGCGTCCGAGGCGCTGACTGGCCGTGTGGTGTCGGATTCAGATTCGCATGCCTGGCGTATTTCCGCAGCGGATTTCCTGGGAGCCAATCCTCTTGTAAATGTCCTGGAAGTCGTACCTGCTGGACAGGGTGCTTTTCGTCTGCGCAGAGAAGACCTGCGGATGTCGGCCAAGGATCTGGGCTCCGACATGGATTCCCCCCCGCAATGGTCTGGTGTCGACGCTCGCGGTAGCTTCCGCACCGATGGTGCTTTTATCCTGACTCCCGTTGCGGGCGGCATAACGATCAGCCGCAAGATTCTGTTGTCGCAACAGGGGGCCTCCGCGATAGAGTGGGGGAAAGTGAATATCTCGGTGTCGGGTACCGAGCTTGCCGAGTTTATTGGCCTTGGCGATCTTGACAAGCAAGGGTTTGCATTGGCGCTGCTTCTCCGCGTCGATTCGGGTACGCCAGCGCTGCTTGCCAGCTTTGGCGGCGAGTTGCGCGATCGGGTCGTCGATCACGAAGTTGCTTTTGCCAAAGGTGCTTACCTTCAGTTGCGGGCAAGTCTGCCCCTGTCCTGGAACGTGCCGGCGATCGCCTTGGCTGAACTGGCCTTGCTTCTTACTGGCGGTGGTTTGGTTGGGCTGTTGACCTATTTGTTGTTGCGTCGATCCGCCGAAATGGGGGAGCAGGTTGCACTGCGAACCCTACAGCTATCGCTGGACAAGGAGGTTCTCAGGTCCGAGGTTGAACGGCGCAAGGAAACCGAGGCCGAATTGAAAGAGTCGCACGCCCTGCTCGATTCGATTTTCGAATATATCCCGAACATGGTGGTACTCAAGCGGGCATCCGACCTCAAGGTGGTCAGGGTGAATCGATTGGGCGAGTTACTGCTGGGGCAGTCCAAAGCGTCCCTGCAGGGGCAGTCGAGTCGCGAGTTGTATCGTGGCCAGCAGGCGGAAAATGATACCGAGACCGACCTTGCGGCGATTCGCGACCAGGTACTGGTGGAAATACCGGAACAGCGAATGTCCGTTCCGGGGGAGCCTGCGCGCTGGATAAAGATGCGCAAGATCGCACTGTTCGATGGCAGTGGCAAGCCATCCCATGTTCTCGGAATTGGCGAAGACATCACCACCCGCAAACATCTCGACGAAGCCTTGACGGAAAACCTGAGCTTCGTCGAACAGCTGTTGGCCGCAATTCCCTCGCCGGTGTTTTTCAAGGATGCCAATTTGGCATACATCGGCGTGAATCAGGCGTTCGAGGACTTCTATGGAACAAGCAGCGAGGCAATGATCGGCAAGACGGTATTCGACATTGCACCGCCCGATCTTGCCGCCGTGTACGACAAGGCGGACCGCGAACTGCTCGCCAGCCGGGGGCGTCAAGTTTATGAAAGCAAGGTGCGCTGCGCGGATGGAACCGTCAAGGACGTCATATTCTTCAAGGCGGTGTTTTCGACGACACAGGCCGAAGTGGGGGGGATTGTCGGCATCCTGCTTGACGTTACCGAACAGAAGGACGCCCAGCGTCATGTGTTGCGCCTGAATCGAACACTTGCTGTCGTAAGCGAAACCAATGAGGCGATCTTGCGCACCCGCACTTCGCGGCAACTGATCGAGGAGACCGTCGAAATATTGCATAAGAGTGGTGGCTTTCCGCTCACCTGGGTCTATTCGAACGACGAAACGCTACCGGCGATGGCGGTGGTCGGCGCACATCCCGAGTTGGCCCCCAGAATTTCCGACGTGTTGCGCAAGGATGCCTGCTGCCGGGGTGAGGACGGCGAATTTGCCCCGGTTCATTGCCGGTTCTTTCCTTCGCTCGGGGCTTGCGACCGGACATTGGTGACGGAAACGCCTCCGGACTTCGAGACGCTGGGGCTGGCGCATCTGCCGTTGCGGATCGCCGGCCGCATTGCCGGGGGTGTGTGCATCGTTGGCTCGGCCGAGGATCTTGCCGACGGGGAAGAGCAGGGCCTGCTTTCTAGCCTTGCCGAAAACCTGTCCCACGCGCTTGAGTCGCTGGAGCAGGAGCGCGCCAGACAGAATGCGGAGCGCAAGCTTGAATTGGCGGCACATGTGTTCGAAAACAGCGCCGAAGGGGTGATGATTACCGACCGTGACAATCGCATCCTGATGGTGAATCGGCGTTTCTCGGAGATCACCGGTTACACCGCCGACGAGGTCGCCGGGCAATCCCCGAGCCTGCTCAACTCGGGGCAGCAGGACAAGGCCTTTTACAACAATATGTGGCGCTCCCTGACCAATCGCGGGGAATGGCATGGCGAAATCCGCAACCGCCGCAAGGATGGCGAGGTAATCGTCGAATGGATGAACATCAGCGCGGTCAAGAACGAGGGTGGTGAGATCGTCAATTATGTCGCTGTGTTTTCAGAGATCACGGTGCACAAGACGATCAAGAAGCGCATGCAGTTCCTTGCGCATTACGACGCCCTGACCTCACTGCCGAACCGAATCCTGTTCAGCGATCGTTTCGAACAGTCGATCATCGCGGCCCGTCGAAGCAATCGTGGTACGGCCTTGATGCTGGTTGATCTGGATCGTTTCGACCAGATCAACAAATCCGTCGGTCACAGTGCCGGCGACAGCCTGCTGCAGGAAGTGGCGGCCAGGCTCCTTGCATCGGTCGATCCTGGCCATTGTGTTTCCCGGCTCGGAGGCGACGAGTTTGCGATCGTGCTGTCGGATATCGGCTCCGCCGATGACGCCGCCGCCGCCGCAGTCCGGATACAGCAGGAACTTGGGCGCGCCCTTTACGTGGCCGAAACCCCGCTCTACATTTCGGCCAGCATTGGCATCGCGGTATTCCCCAGGGACGGGTCCGACGCGGAGAGTTTGACCAAGAGCGCCGATGCGGCGATGTATCTTGCCGCCGAGGCCGGTGGCAATACCTATCGATTCCCGCAAAGCAGCGAGCGCCCCTCCGAGCAGATCATGTTGCGGGAACGCTTGCAGCGGGCCATCGAGCGTGAAGAGCTGAAAGTCTTTTTCCAGCCGCTGATTTCGGGCGAAACCGGTCGAATCGTCGGCGCGGAAGCCTTGCTGCGCTGGTTCCGGCCGGAGGCCGGCTACGTCAGCCCCGAGTTTTTCGTCCCCATGCTTGAAGAAGCCGGGCTGGCGGTAAGGGTAGGCGATTGGGTTTTGCGCACCGCGCTGGAAGCCAACGCCGCCTGGCGCAAGGAGTTCGACAGCGAACTGTTTGTCGCGGTTAACTTCTGTTCCGCGCAAACCACGGATGAACGCGTCGTGGAGAAGCTCGATGCGCTGATGCGTCAGCTTACCTTTGATCCCCGCTTCCTGAACCTGGAGATTTCAGAGGCTACACTGATGCGGGATGCGCCCGCCGGTTTGACTCTGCTGCATCGACTCAATGACCTGGGCATTCGCCTGTCGATGGACAATTTTGGCACCGGCTATTCGAGCCTGAGCTATTTGAATCGATTCCCCATCGACGCCTTGAAGATAGATCGCTCCTTCATCCAGGACACTCCCAACGACAATGAAGCCGTCGCGATCACCAAGACTATCATCGCCATGGCCCATGCGTTGAATCTCAAGGTGATCGCCGCCGGAGTCGAGTCTGCAAGCCAGGTGAACTTCCTGCGGCGTATCCGTTGCGATGTGCTTCAGGGATACCGCTTTTCGCAGGGGGTCAGCGCAGAAGATTTTGCCAAGTTGCTGGCCGAAGGCCGTAATCCCGGTTCTTTTTTCCCCGAGGCGGAAGGTCCCGAGCGACTTCACCTTGTTGGATAATGCCCGCAAGGCCTGAGGCGGCCAACTCTTCCCCACCATCGGGATGACCGGGCATTTGAACCAAGAATCGATTCCTGACACCCGAGTGGAAACGCTGCAAGCCGAACTGGATCGTCTGCGCGGAGAGCTTGCCGGGATCCGCCAGCAACTTGTCGATACCGAGCAGGCCTTCGGGCGCTTCGTGCCGCGCGAGTTCCTGCATTTCCTGTCGATCGACAACGTGCGCGAGGTTCGCCTGGGAATGCAGACGGAGCGCAAGCTGACCATACTGTTTGCCGACATCCGGAACTTCACCGGCCTGTCGGAAACCATGACGCCGCAGGAAAATTTCGATTTCCTGAACTCCTACTTGTCGCAAATGGAGCCGATGATCGTGCCTTTCCGTGGCCTGATCGACAAGTACATCGGCGACGCGATCATGGCGCTGTTTCCCAAGGAAACGGATGACGCTGTCCGCAGTGCCCTGGCCATGCTGGAACGCCTGGACAACTACAACAAAGGCCGCGCTCGGGCAGGCTACCTGCCGATCCGGATCGGCATCGGCATCAACACCGGCATCGTCATGCTGGGCACGGTGGGTGGCAGTGGGCGAATGGAGGGGACGGTGATCAGCGATGCGGTAAACCTCGCCTCGCGCCTGGAGGATATGTCGAAAACCTTCGAGGTGCCGCTACTGATAAGCGAGCATACCTTGCATAGCCTGATCGACCCCGACAAGTACAGCATTCGATTTCTCGCGCGCAATCGGGTCAAGGGCAAGCAGGAGGCGCAGTCCGTCTATGAGGTTTTCGACGGCGATCCACCTGCCATGCGAGCCGCGAAATTGCGCACGCGCAAGCGTTTCGAGGAGGCCATGGCCTTCTATTTCGTGGCGGATATCTTTCGTGCCCGAACCAGGCTGGTGCGATGCCTGGATGAGGCTCCGGACGACAAGCCGGCCCGTTTGTACCTTGCCCGGTGCGACGCGTATCTGCGCAACGGGCATGCAGAAGGCATCGAGGAAAACGAGCTGACTCAAAGCTGGAGCGAAGATTACAGTTCGGGCGTCGCCGACATCGATAGCCACCACCGAGCCTTGCTAAGCCAGCTTAACGCGCTGGCGACGGCCGTGCGAGAAGGGCGCAGCTCGGATGCGATGCCGATTCTGACAAGGATTGCGCGCGAAACCGAAGCCCAGTTCAATGCTGAAATGGTGCAAATGCAGGATTCCCGGTACCGTTTTCAGGCCGATCACGATCACCAGCATCGCCGCTTTCTGCGCAATCTGGCGCGGCTTAGCGACGAAATCCTGTCGGAAACGGAAAATGCTATCTACCTGTCTTTTCGCATCAAGCTATTGTTGATGGATTGGACCATCAATCACAGCGTCAAGACGGATCGTCACCTGGGACATCATTTGAAGTCGCGTAGCGGAGGGTAAATCTCCGCAATCTCCGCTGTTACCACGCAAGCTATGGCGCAACGAACTTGGCACGCCAGGAGAGGGAGACTGGTGGGCGGTACTGGGATCGAACCAGTGGCTTCCACCGTGTGAATCGTAAACAATTGCTTTTTGTTAGAGTAACTTAGCTAAACATAGCTGAAAATACAAGCGCTTATGTTAGCTCCCTTTAGTTCATCTTAGCAGGTGTTAGCGCTCTCCGTGGAGCAATTTTGACGCAATTTGGCGCGGAGTAAGTTGATGGTATGCAACTTGGATAAATCGTCAGGCAAGCCTTTCAAGGCTGCCGAAACGTGCCGGTTGCTGTCGAACTTAATTCTTGCATCGCCATCCATTTGCTCGCGTTCTCGTTGAGCCATAGCGCCGAATTGCTCGCGATCGCCTTCGGTCATTCCGGAACGTCGCAGGCGCTTGAATATCTGCCGAGCCACCGATCCGGCCGCTTCTAAGCTACTTGTTTCTTCCATGGCCGTGGCGGCTTGGCTAGTGGATAGCCAGCCTAGCGACCAAGCCTTGGCAATTCCCGACCGCAGGCGCTGCGGCTGAATGGGCTCGCGGCCATTTATCCAGCCACGTAGCTCCTCAATGCCGACTATCTCCGCGCCGGCATCCTGTCCAGTTCCTCCTTTGATGCCCCACAGCTCTTTGCTGAGCTGCAGGAGACCAACGCCTTGCGTTTTGCATGAGGTGCATGGATTCGACCCTGGTTCGTAGGCAAGTTCACCTGCCTTCCAGATCAGGCAATCACTCACCCCGCCTGCTTTGCAAGCCTGTCGCCGAATGCATCGCAAAGTCAGCGCTGTAGCACCATCGGCAGGCAGGATATTGCGCGGCTTTGTAATACCGCGCGCTTTCCAGTCCTCGACCGCTTCGCGCGCCAAGCGCAGCCAGTAGTACACGTTCGATTACTCCCCTAACGGTGGGTCGCTTGACTCCTGCACATTGCTGGTCATGGAACTCACAAGCAGGAGATGTATTCAATGATCCGAGACTATACCCTTGTAGAACGTTTGACATCGCTTCCCGATGACATCTTGATTGACGTCGACGAGGTGGTAGCCCTAACTGGTTTTGCGCGTGTCACCGTGCAGCAGCGACGGATAAAGGGTTTTCCGAGCCCGCTGACGGGGGTACGTCGCTTGAAATGGCGACTGGGTGATGTACGGGCTTGGATTCGCGCCAGGACGCAGCAGCCGCAAAATGCCAGTCGTTACGGCAAAAAGGCATTGGCATGAGCAGCGGCGTAGATACGCGTCCGGTGCCCGTCAGCCTGCTGCGCTGGCCGAGGACGCGCGATCTTGTGACGCAGTACAAGGGCATCCTGATGTATCTCTGGGCGCACCCTGAACAGACGGCGTGCGGCTGCTATCTCTTCCCGCTTGATGCAACCGCCGCAGATCTCAGTATGAGCAGCCCTTCCCTTGCTGATGCCATGTCTGAATTCCAGCGTCGGAAGTTGATCGATCTAGATCAGGTCACCGGGGAGATCATGCTCCCAGACTGGTTTCGCTGGTACAAGCCGCGTACCCCAGCAGCATGCGGCGCCGTTGAATCCTCAATCAAGAAAATCCTATCCATCGATCTGCGCGGCAAAGTAGAAAAGGCATACAGATCAATAGCGCCAAGCTGGAAGGGGAAGGAAAAGGAGAAGGGGAAGGAAGCAGCAGCACCGCGCGCTGAGGCGCGCGCGCCTGCCGATGCTGCTGCTGCGGCTTTACCAGGTGGAAAGCGGAGGGGTGTCCGCACAAGCGGTATCGTGACCTGGGATGGCACCGATGCCGCAAATGCCGAGCAGATCGAGCAACAGTACGACGCTACCACCATCGCCGCCGCCGTGGCGGCGCTGAAAGCCGCCGGCAAGCAGCCCGTTCCCGGCTTGGTTGAGCTGGAGCTTGAGCGATCCGCCGTTAAACGCGAGCAGGCCGAGAAAGAGCGCCAGCAGCGCGACCGCGAGCAGGCCGCCGCTGTCGCAGGCGAGCAGCGCATGGTGAAGTGGAACGCACAGGCCGACTCTTTCCTTCAGTCGCTCGACGAGGCCGCGCATGCGGCCCTCCTCGCGGAATTTGGTGAATGGCTGACCATGCACAACAAAGCCACGTTTCAGTTCTATCGCCGAGACGGCCTGCAGCCCAAAAGCGTGCAGATCGAATTCCGGAAATACATCCATTCCCACCATCTCACACAGCCGGAGGCCGCAGCGTGAGCAACGAAATCGAAAAACTTCGCGCCCGGGAGGCGCAAATCAAACGCAGGATTGCCGAGATCCAGTCTCGCCAGAAATCGGAAGAACGCAAGCAGCGCAACGCCCGTCTGATCCGCTGGGGCATCGTCGTCGAGGCGATGATGCGCGGCGGAAAAATTGAGGCGGCGGAGTGGGTTGATGCGTGTCGTGAAGTTCTTTCTGCTCGCGATTTTGAAATGGCGACAGCGGAAATCCATTCCTCGTTGCCAAACGAGGCGCACTTACCTGTTTCTCCTGCGGAGAAACAGTGCGCGCCCGTGCCGGGCGAAAACGTCAACAGCTAAATGCCTGCGTTGCCGTGAGCATATTTCATCTCACCGTCAAGCGCGGTAGCCGATCTGAGAATCGGCTTTCCGTCGCTAAGCATGATTACATCATGCGACTCGGCCGTTTCGCTGAACGCCACGACGGCGAGTTAGCCCACGCGGAGAGTGGAAATATGCCTGGGTGGGCTGCTGCTGATCCGCGCAAGTTTTGGGTTGAGTCCGATGCTCGCGAGCGTGCCAACGGCACGCTCTACCACGAAGTGGAATTCGCGCTTCCACGCGAACTGTCGCGGAAACAACAGATCGAAGCCGCGCGTGAGCAGGTACGGCAGATCTGCGGGGATCAGCATCCCTATTCGTGGGGGTTGCACGACAAGGAAGGCAACCCTCATGTCCACTTGGAATTCTCAGGGCGAATGCTCGATGGTATCGAGCGCGATACCGATCAATTCTTCAAACGTTACAACGCCAAGAACCCTGAACGTGGCGGATGCCGGAAGGAATCCAGTGGCGATGCACGTGGCCCGGATTGGGTAAAGCAGGTTCGACAAGACTGGCAAGACATTGCCAACCGTCACCTGGCCGCTGCTGGTCACGATGCCCGGATCGACCATCGCAGCAATAAAGCACGTGGCCTTGACGAGGCCCCAGGCGTCCATCTCGGACGCCGTGCTACACGACTTGAGCAACGCGGTAAATCGACCTGGCGTGGCCTTAAAAACCGCGAGGCCGCCCATCTCAACGCCTCCCTGCAGGAGGTTCGATCAAAGATCCACCAGAAGGAGATCAGCAATGGAAAAGAGCGTCATGGACGACCTGGAAAACCTCACGCGCAGCAGCAGCACCGCGCCGGTGTCGGCGGCACCGCCGCCGCGCCAAAGCGCGCCTTCGCAGCCTGGAACGACCGTGGAGCGGATCGTTCAGGCCTGCGGGCTTCAGGACATCTTGGGCCGCAGCGTATGCCTGCGCTGCGCCACTCGCGTTCTGGCCATGGACAGCAAGAACCGCGCGACGCTGTACTGCAGCGCTCTGTTCCGGGACATCGAGACGGAAATCACCGAATGCACGGCGTACCAGCCGGAGGCCTCTACACCGTAGAGGCACTGGATCGCCGGCAGATATACAAGGCCAAGCTACTGCAGGAAAGCTACCAGCAGGAGATCCAGTCGGCGCTGGCCGCGCGCCTGGCCTACGTCGATCGCCAGCCGGATCGTATCGCCATCACTCTCAAGGGGGGCGGCGGCCGCGTTACCGACTACGGCGACCGCCTGCTCACCAAATCCGGACGCGACCAGGAACTCCTCGCGGCCGTCGCCCTGGCCACGGCCAAGGGCTGGAAAACCATCCACCTCACAGGCAGCGCCGACTTCAAGGCGCGCGCCTGGCTGGAGGCCTCACGCGCAGGTTTCCAGGTCACCGGCTACGAACCGTCGCCGGATCTTCGCGCGCAATTTGAAAAGGAGAAAACCATGCTTGGAGCCCCCGGGGGTACATCCCTCACCCCAGACGCAGCACCCGATTCACAGGCCGACGCCAGCGCGCGCCGCTGGGCTGACGCCCTACGGCAGGCCAAAGATCGCCTGGAAGCCGCTCGCCAATCGGCTTGCGCGCTATCACTCTACGAAGTCGACCTGCAGCGCAAGAAGGTTGCCGCCTGGCTGGAGGAAGTCGGGCGGCGCGGTATTAATGACGATCTGCTCTGGCAAATCGGACATCACCAGGTCGGCGATGGCAAGAAAGCCCCCGAGTCGGTGAAGGCCGCTCTGGCACCTCTCTATCAACTGCGTCAGGACGAGATCGAGGGGCGTAAGCACGCGGCTGAGCTGGCGCGTCAAGAACAAATCCAGCGCGAACTGATGGCGCAGTCAAAGGCCGACGGCTTGGCCGACTTGATGACGCAGCCCGGCAAGAGCGCCGCGCAGATGGAGGCCATGCAGCAAGAACACCGGTACTACACCGCGCTGGCGGCTGGCTACGACGAGGCTGAGGCCCGGGAGCGCTCGGCGAACCCTAATACGGCCCCGCGTCCGGTCTGATCGCGCGAGCGCGGGGCTCATGTCGGCCGTGCGCCGGGTGGCCACCCGACGCCGGCCTGACCAACATCAACCTGCATGGAGGTTCAAGTGGCTCTTTCAATCTTATCAAACAACGAAAGTCATCTTTTAGATCCCGCAATCCTCGAAGACCTTGCCGCTGAGATTGTGATTCAGCGGCACCCGGGCATCGAGGATCGGCCGAAGGTTTTCCACGCCTTTACAGGCGCGACGGCGGTACTTATCGGGCCTGCCCTCGAAAACCTTACACAGGCCTACAGGCAGGCCTGCCGAGGCCCCTGCGGCCGCGACGCCGCACGGCTCTTTTTGACCAACCTACTTGAAGCGGAGGCATGAACATGGAACAACAGCAGAAGCACGGCATCGCCCGCCGCGCCGTCGTCGGCGTCGGCAAGGCCTGGTCGTACAGCATCGGCCTCACCAGTCTGGCGCGCGAGCTGGGGCGGATCGGCGGGAACGTCGCGGCAGTCGGCGGCTATGTGCGGCGGAAGCTCGCCGACGGCCCGCAGAATTATCGGCATGAGACATTTGTCGAGGCTGTTGAGCGGCTGGGCCTTGATGAGGCCCACCTGATCCGCCAAGGGCGGGCCTTCAAGCAGCGGGCGATTTGGTTCTTCGTGGCCACGCTGGCCGCCGCCGGCGCGCTCGCCTACGCGCCGTTCACCAATCATCCGGTCAATGCTTTCTTCATCGCACTCGGTGCAGTTGCCCTAACCGGAGCGCGCTGGCTGAAATGGCACTTCCGATACTGCCAGATCCGCGACGCTGAGCTGTACAGCTTCGGCCCCTGGTTCTGGTCGCTGGGGCGGAGGTGGTGATGCGCGCGCTCCTGACGCTCTTTCTCCTGCTGGCCGTGCCTGCCATCGCCGCCGAGCCGGCGGCAACTCCCGGCCTCCATGCCTTCACGCCGCCACCTGGTGACATCGCGGTCGGCTTCCTTCGCCAGATTTTCGGCAGTATTGTCGATGGCGGCGGCACCGGAGACCAGCAAAGCCTGCTGGGTGTGATGATGGGGGTCTTCAATACGGCCGTGCTGTTTCTCGCGATGCTCTTCGTCCTCTACACGACGGTCAAAGGGACGGTCGATAGCGCTCATGACGGCGTGCTGTTGGGCAAAAAGATGTCCGAAATCTGGGTGCCGATCCGCACGGTAGGCGGTACGGCGCTGCTCCTGCCGCTGGCCAGTGGCTTTTCGCTGCTCCAGGTCGCCATGATCTGGCTCGCGATGCAGGGCGTCGGCGTGGCCGACTCGATCTGGCAGGTGACGACTGGCCATTTCGCACGCCACGGCACCCTGGGGCATATCAACGTGCCGGATGCTCGGCCGCTGGCGGCCAACATCCTGCGCGCCGAGGTCTGCATGGCGGCGATGAACAAACAATACGAAGCAGAAGAGCGCAAGACCCGCATCGTCGCAGAGAAGATCCGCATTCCCATCGCAGGCGGTTTCGGCGGGAAGCTGACCGAGTACCGCTGGCGCAAGAACGACAGCAACACCTCGGCGGCCGCGTGTGGATCGCTGCAGTGGTCGGAAAACCCTCAGCAAGCAAAGACCGGCCGCGACGCCGCATCGGTTGAATTCGTTGGGCCGCAGAGTCTGTCCGATGCTTGGAATGGCCCAGCGCTCTGGTTTGTGTCGCCGCTCCTGGAGGCGCACGCGGTGGCCGTTGGCGACATGATCACGAATCTGCGGCCAGTGGCTCAGGGCATCGTGGCGACGGCGCAGAGGCCGGCTGCTGGCGTCATCGAGGCGGCTGCAGGGCGCTACGAGGCCACGATCGCGGCGGCCGCCAAAAAGGCCGTGGACGCCGCGCCGGAGGTTGCGCAGCAGTCCTTTATCAAGGAAGCGGAGACCGGGGGATTCGTGCTCGCCGGAACGTGGTTCTCGCACATGGTCAAGGTCAATGATGCGGTCCAGTCGGCGGTAAACATGGTTCCGGTATCGAAGCCGATCCGCATCGAGGATCTGGAAGTCAATGAGGCGCTGATCGGCTACCGCGATGCCATGACCCTGGCCGATGAGTTTCTCAAGGATCGAAGCGGTGCGCCTCGCCGGGCCTACGACGCCTCGATCGATGAGGCGACATCGATCCGTAGCGCTGACGATGTGATGCGATTGCTCTCAGTGCCGGCGATGGCCGCCCTCAACAACATCACGACGCGGATAGCCGGGGCCAACACCTCAGCTATCGAGCAGCTTCGCGTACTTGGCAATGAAATCGTCATGGCAGGCGTGTATCTGAAGGGCACCTACTTCACGATCATGGGCCTGTCTGGTGGCCGGCTCGCGAGCTGGTCAATCGGTAACGTGTTCAACGTGACCGAGGCAGCTCGGACGTTGAGCGGCACGGTCGAATGGATATCGTCAGCCCTCTGGGCGCTCGGGGCGTGGCTCGCGTGGTATCTGCCGTTCGTGCCGGTGCTGTGGTGGGTCGCGGGCATTGTGCGCTGGTTGGCATCGGTGGCTGAGGCGGTACTCGCTGCGCCGCTGATGGCGGCGATGCATGTGCATCCTGGCGGTGATGATTTTGTCGGCCGGGCGGGGCCGGGCTACATGCTGATCCTGGCGATGGTGATTCAACCGGCGCTGCTGCTCTTCGGCTTGGTGCTCGCCGGCGCGATTATGTATCCAGCCGGGGCACTCGTGAACATGATGTTTCTCGGCGCGGTGTCCGGCGTGACTGGCTCGACAGGCGTTGGCTTGATCGCGTTGGTGGCTTGGGTAGCGCTCTACGTCGTGATGATGACGATGGCCATCCATGCCTGTTTTGCTTTGGTGTCGAGCGTGCCGGACAACGTGATGCGTTGGGTGGGATCTCAGGCTGGGGCGCAGGGCGTCGGGATCAAAGAGGTGGAGAAATCGGTCGGAGGCCTGGAGCAAGGCTCCAAGGGCGCGGGGCAAGGGGCGGTGCACCGGGGATCTGCTGGGCCTAGAGGATCGGGGGCGGATGGTAAGCCAGGCGGGAGGGAGCCGAATGGGTTCTCGAATGCCGAGCTGATGCCGGATGCGTCGGATCGCAAAGGGTGAAGGTTTATGGGGCAAATTCTCAAGCCCCTGGGCGGCCCGGCTGATGCCGGTCGGGCTCTGCCAGGGTTTCGCTGGACGCTCATCCCCTTCGGGGACGCTGCGCGCCCTTCTGATCCTTCCCTCGCGTTGCTCGGCTTCCGCACGCTCCTGGGGGACTGCTGCGCAGACCCCCGCCGCGCTGCGCTTGGCGTCCCCTGCAAAAGCCTGGTCAGCATCGCATCGCTGCGCGAAGCGATGGAGGCTGGCGCGGTGCGCCAGCAGCAGGGCGGGGGGCTTCAGTGTTTTGCCCTGGCGCAGCCGGCTCAAAAGTGCACGCCGTCACGCCAGGCGGCCAGCGATCCGGCATAAAGATGAGGCCTTTATTCCGTTCGCTGGAAAGCCCCGCCTGTCATGCCGACCTGCACAGCCGGCTACCACGCGCCAGGTCAAAACCCTTCGCGAAAGCCCCCCGCCCTGCCGCCGGCGGTCCGCTGGGAAAGGCAAAACCGAGCGGTGCGGGAAGGCTTGAGGAATGCCGGCAGCTTCGCAGGCCGGCTTAGTGACCGACTTAGGAGAATCGACATGTTGATGATTCAGGATGGGGATGTTGCAAGGCTTCTCGCAGATGACAAGGCTTTCGGCAAAGCAATGGCCAGGCTGATCGCTTTCGTCCGCGCCAACGCGGTTCCGATGATGCAGCAGGAGGGAAATCAATGAGCAAGATCGAAAAGCTGTCCGGCCGGCTGGCGTTGGGGCCGGTAGAGGCCGGGAAATCGGGCGAGTTCTATGACTTCATGCGGGTCGGTGCGGCGCACCTCAAGCGCGTCAAGGTGATCGCCGAGCTGGCGACGCTGCTGCGCGATGGCCAGCACTGCACGGTGTGGGTAGCCAGGGTCAAGGTGCCAACACCGTTATTTTTCTCGACAGAGACGGCGATCCTGTACGCGATCGAGGTCGATGGGACGGTCTATAAGGCGGCTGTAGAAGAGGCGCGACGGAATTGGAATGTCTCGCGTGCCTGGAATGCGGTCATGCTGGGCGTGGTGGGGCTGCTGACGTTGCCCCTTGCGGGCATTGGGCTATTGCTGTGGATCAATGCGGCGCGGCTGGCCGGATCGGCGCTGCCGATCGAGGAAATGCGGGGAGAGCCATCGTGAACGGTTTGTTTTGGGCACTCTTCTTCACGATCTCCATCTTCTTTGGGTCGATCTACGTCGACACGCAGCATCAGCTCAACGCGAACAATAACGCCGGCGAGGCCTCGGCGATCAGCGGGAACATGATGGTCTATCGCAACGCCGTATCGACGTATGCGCAGGCGAACACGGGGACAACCGGCACCGTGGCCGATGCGTCGCTGTCTTTGCCGACGTGGTACACGAAGATCAGCGGGGTCAGCAATTACGTAACCGGCGGGAAGGGCTACGTGTACTACTCAAACCAGCGGCCCGAATGGGCCTACCAGTTGCTCAAGGACACCAACAACACGATGTTGTCGGGCATCAAGCGCAGCGGAGTGCTCTACAACCCTATCAGCGGCACCAGCTCGATCTCGATCCCTGGGGCTATCCCGGACGAGTCCGTCGTCTATGGGGATGGCTGATTCGGGCTTGCCGTTTTTGACATCGCTTTCCCCGCTCGTGGTCGAAAATGACCACGGTATCGGGGAGGCGTTGCAGTTTTTGACCACGTTTCCGGCATACCGCGCGGCTCGTGGTCAATATTGGCTATGGTGCGGGTTGGGCGTGGTTGTTTTTGACCTTGCGCCGCTATCGCGTGGTCGAAAATGACCTTGACCCGGTCAGCGTAGCGCCTTGGCAAGCTCGGCCTGTGGCGGAACACCAGTGAACACCCGAATCTCGTTGCCGGCATCCTTCACATAGATCAACTTGGGAACGCCTGGCTGGACGTGCTTTCCGATTTCGTTTGTAAGGAAATCGACGCTGCTATCCACCTGGGCGAATTCGGTCTGGGACGGCTTCACGTCGGATGCGCCGCCGCGCATGATGGCATCAAGTGTCTTCGCCCCGCCCTTCATCGCGGCCGCAGCTTTGTTGCGGCTGTCTTCCGTCACCTTCGGGAGGACGCCGACAGGCACCCAGCGGATCTGCACAGACACTGGATTGGCTATCTGCTGCGCTTTCTTGTACAAATCTCGCGAGTATGGGCAATTGGGATCGACAAGGGCGTAGACGACGCGTGGCCCATCGCCCTGGGCGATCCAGGATGTTCTAGACAGGCCGTTCCAAATCTTCGCATCGACACCGGTGAGGCTCGATCCGTCCGGCTTGGCTGCCCAGCTTGGCACGGTCGAGAGCATCAGCATTAGCAAAGCGACGATGGTTTTCATTCGGCTAATCTCCTGCTGCTATTGTGCCGGACGTTTGCCAAAAATGACCAAGGTATCGTAATACGTGGTCAAAACGGCTACTTGCCCTGCATCCTTTTCAGAGTAAGCAGATTCTCTTTGGTGAACTTCACCTGATCGTCGAGGAACTGAGAGATATTTCCAGTTGCGATGCCTAGCTTGTCTTGCCGTTCAGGCTTGCAGACGTACTGCCAGAGGTAATCGTCTTCGCTGTCTGGGACTATATCGCGCATTGCCTTGTCGTCAATTTTGGCTTCGTGCTGCACATTGCTTTCGTCATGGTAGATCGAGCGGACAAGGGATGATGTACGGCTTGCGCAATCGATCTGGCGTAGTGCTTTGTGGTACGCGTAGCCTTCGCCTGGCTGTCCTACGGTCACACGTGGAGCAAAAAGGGTCCAGAACTTTCTTACGCTTCCCTGAGCTTCGGCGATGCTATCTTTGTCGATAAGGAGACTGCCCTTGCGCGTGTTGTAATAGGTTGATTGCCAGTCCGATGCAAGTGCCGGCATCGATGAAAGCAGTGCTAATCCAAAGAGGAACGATCTCATCCTTAACTCCCTCGTGTCGTGTAAGAAACCAGTATATTAATACGTTGGAATTCTGTTTAGCCTAGTTTCTTCGCCAGATCCTTTGCACGCGGATGGTAGTACCGTTTCAACATGACTAAGGTTTTGTGCCCGGTTACCGCTGACAACTCCAGGACGTTGTCCAGCTTTTCGGCGATCCTGCTGGTTGCTTCGTGTCTGAGATCATGGAAACGAAAGTTTGTTATTCCAGCACGCTCTACCGCACGGGGGAACCCCTTATTTACGGCAAAAGCAGAGATCGGGAAAACCTTTCCGGAAATGTCCCGGGAAAGCGCCATCAGCGTGGCCACTGCTCGTGACGACAGAGGGACATCCCGGGACTCCCCGTTTTTTGTCTCATACAGCCGGGCGTAGCAATCCGCGAAGCTGATGTCCTGCCAATCCAGCGCAAGCAACTCGCTGCGGCGCATGGCGGTCTCCAGTGCCATGACTACCAGCGGTCGTAGCCAAATGTTCTGAGGGCCTGTAAAACGGCCGTGCTCGTCTCGTTCAGCGGCGGTCAATGCATCCAGGAGGCGTTCCTCTTCTCCAGGGGCCAAGCGGCGTTTGCGGGCCTTGTTTTCTGGAGGGCGACGAATCATCGCGACCGGATTTTCAATAGGCATGCCCCATTCCTTCCTGGCCACGGTGATAACGTGAGAAATGAGGTTCAAATCTCGGTTGGTGGTCGATCCTGATGCGCCTTTCAGGCGCTTGTCTCGCCACAATGCTAAGAGCTTGCCTGACAGGGCCGCCACTTTGGCCTTCGCTATGTCGTCGCGCAGAAGGAATGCGATTCTGTAGCGTTCAGCCTCGGCGCTCTTCTTGTGGCAGGACACTTCGGCCTGATAGCGGACAAGCAGATCCCCCAGCGTGTTTTTCTCGGCTTCGGTGCGATCGATGAAGACACCGCGCTCGATCTCCGACTCGATGACCGAAGCCCACGCTCTTGCCTCTGCTTTTGAATTGAAGCTTCTTGAGATCTTCGGCCAGCCTTCACGCCGGACCCGCGCTTCCCAAAATCCATCTCGTTGCCGAATCGTTGCCACTGCACACACTCCATTGCTCGCGTTGGAGCAAATTTGGAGCAATTGGCACGATTCGGGATAGGGGAGAAATCAGCAAATGCCAAATTTCTCAACTCCATCAGGTAGATGGAATGGTGGGCGGTACTGGGATCGAACCAGTGGCTTCCACCGTGTGAAGGTGGCACTCTACCGCTGAGTTAACCGCCCGCGAAAGAGGCGCGAATTTAACCACAAAGCCTGCTTGGCGGTCAATCGGCGGGCACAGCGCTGGAATAAAATGGGCGCATTGTTTCCGCCCCGATTAGCCATGACTGTTCGTACCCGTTTTGCCCCCAGCCCCACCGGTTTTCTGCATATCGGCGGCGCTCGCACGGCTTTGTTTTCCTGGGCCTATGCCCGGCGGCATGGCGGCAGTTTCATCCTGCGCATCGAGGATACCGATGTGGCCCGCTCCACGCCGCAGGCCGTGCAGGCGATTCTCGATGGCATGCAGTGGTTGGGATTGGCCCATGACGAGGGGCCGTTCTACCAGATGCAGCGCATGGATCGCTACAGGGCTGTCATCGCCGAAATGCTCGCGGCAGGCAGCGCCTACCACTGCTATATGTCGCGGGAGGAACTGGATGCCCTGCGCGCGGCGCAGGAGGCGAGCAAGGAAAAGCCGCGTTACGACGGCCGCTGGCGTCCGGAGGCGGGCAAAACCTTGCCGCCGCCACCGGACGGCGTCGCTCCGGTGGTGAGATTTCGCAATCCTCGGGAAGGCGTGGTGGGCTGGCAGGACCTGGTGAAAGGCCGTATCGAGTTCGCCAATGGCGAGCTCGACGACTTCATCATTGCCCGTGCCGACGGCACGCCGACCTACAATTTTTGTGTCGTGGTCGATGATCGCGACATGCGGATTACCCATGTCATCCGCGGCGACGACCACGTCAACAACACGCCAAGGCAAATCAACCTGCTGCAGGCCCTGGGTGCCCCTGTTCCGCAATATGCCCACCTGTCGATGATCCTGGGTGACGACGGGCAAAAGCTTTCCAAGCGGCACGGTGCCGTGTCGGTGATGCAATACGACGAGGAAGGCTATTTGCCCGAGGCCGTGCTGAACTATCTGGCGCGCCTCGGTTGGTCGCACGGCGACGACGAAATCTTCGACATGGATCGTTTTGTCGAATGGTTCGATCTCGACCACATCACGGCGTCGGCGGCGCAGTTCAACACCGAAAAGCTCAACTGGCTGAATGCGCATTACCTCAAGCAGGCCGACCCGCAGCGCCTTGCGATGGAGGCGCGGCGGCGCCTGGCGCGGCAGCAAATCAGCGTCGACGGCGGTCCCGACCCGGCCCGCGTCGCGGCCTTGTATCGTGATCGCGTCGCCAACCTCAACGAGCTGGCCGATGCGATGCATCCGTATTTCAGAGTGCCGAACCCAGGTGTCGAAATGCTGGCCCAACATCTGACCGAGGTCGCGCGTCAGGCGTTGGCGCAGTTGCTTCCACGCCTGGCCGATTGTTCGTGGCAGGCGGCCGATCTCGGACAGGCCGTCAAGCAAACCGCCGCCGCCGCCGGGCTCAAGATGCCGCAACTGGCGATACCCTTGCGCGTGGTTCTGCTGGGCCTGCCGCAGTCGCCGTCGATAGATTCGGTACTCGAAGTGCTTGGGCGCGAACGCGTGATTGCGCGCCTGGAGTCGGCCCTCGGAGCTTGACCGGTTGATGCGCAAGGGACACGCAGCGGAGCGGTCCTGGCGTATATCAGGGGGGCGCCGATGAGGCGTCTGCCGCCGCTCATGCTGTTGGCGCTTTTGGCTGCCGCTTGCAGCACGGCACCGGAGATCCGCAAGCAATTGCAGGCGCCGCCGGGATTGCAGGGCTTCAGTGCCGTGTACTCCGAGTTCGACATGAGGCTGCAACTGGTCACGTCGGCGGATGCGCCCGCATGCGGCGAATCCGATTGCCTGGCCGATCGCGCCTTCGACCAGCGCATACTGGCAATCGGGCGCAGGCTGGCCGACGTGGCATTCCGCCAGCATCCCGATTTGCACTTGCGCTTTCCTAGGTTTGAATTTGTTGTCGCCGACAAACGCGATCCCGGTGCGGCGTCCAGTTCCGCCGGTACCGTGGTGCTGTATCGCGGCATTCGATCCCTCGACCTCGATGATGCCGCGCTGGCTTTCGTTCTGGCCCGTGAGATGAGCCACATCATCGATGGCCATCATGATGAAAACGTGACCACTGCGGTACTGGTTGGCGTCGCCGCACAGATCCTGTTCCCGATTCTCAATCTTCCCGCGCTTGTCTCCGGCAGTGCCGCGACCACCGCCGCGGCGACGTCCGCGGCCACGAGCACGGTGACCACCACGGCGGTTGCGTCGGCCGCATCCTTCGCGGGCTCCCGAGCGCTGCGTGCCAGTTTCCGGCCTCAGCAGGTCATCGAGGCCGAAGCCATGGCCATGGAATTGCTGGCCGCCGCCGGCTGGGACGGGCGGGAAGTGGCCGAACAACTTCAGGCGATTCCGCCGTCGCTTCCCGATCCGCCGGCCTGGACCGAGGAGCTCCGTGAATCGATCCGCCGCATCGCCAGCCTGATGCAGGGGCCGCCCTTACCGGATCCTGTTACCCAAACGACTCAGATACTTCCCAGATCCATCGAGGACCTGCCGCCGCCACTGGTCAGCAAACCGTTCTGAAGCCGCACGCGGTCGCCGACATGCCATGTCGGTGGGGTGTCGCTGCTGAAGCTGCGCGTGCTGCCGTCCTCGAAGCGAACGCTGATGTCATAACGCTTGCTTTCCTTGATCGATTTCTCGATGTGATTGCCGGCATAGGCGCCGCCGATGGCACCTAGCACGGTGGCGATGTCGCGGGTTGCGCCGCGTCCCCACTGGTTGCCGATGACGCCGCCGACGATGCCACCGGCAACGGCACCGCCGCCGCTGCCCTTGGCCTCGACCGCGACTTCGCGCACGGATTCCACCACGCCGCATTCGCGGCAGATCGCCGCTACCGGCGCGGCCACGGGAGTCGGCGCTGGCGCCACGGCGATTGTGGGCATGGAGACCGGTTCCGGCGTGCGCGCGACCGGGCTTGCCACGCTGCGACGCACGGCAGGGGCCGCAGTTTCCGTCGCGCGGCTTGCCGCCTTGGGTTTTTCCTGCGGCAGGTTGACGGATTGGGTGACGGAAATCGGCGGGCTGACAGCCGGAGCGGCAGCCGCCGTGTTGGCAGGGAGCGGACGATTTTCATTTGCCTGCGTCGCGGGGCCGGGCAACCAGCCGGCAAGATAGGAAACGCCGGCAAGGCTGAAGATCGTTACCGCCGCAGCGGCAACAAGCAGCAGAGGATGTGCGGACGGCGCGGCAACCGGACTGATGACGGGGAGAGACGGTGAGGCTTCCATGATGTGCTCCTGAAGTGAACGACGCATGAGCACATTAACGCCGCCGATTGACGGCGCGGGACAAGCGCAATCAACTGTTACATCTGTTACAAGGCGATCAGCGGCGTGCCGAGCCGCGTTTCGGGAAGCGAGCCGGCGCCAGAGAGCGGACCAGGTCAGTCTCCAGCGGCAGCGGTTCGTCGTCGATCTGGCTGGCCAGCAGCTCGGCGCAGATCGATGCAAAGACCAGGCCTCTTGCGCCAAACCCGTCGTTGATCCACAGGCCTTCGCCGGCAGCCAGCGGGCCGACCAGCGGCAAGCGATCGGGCGACATCGGGCGAAAGGAAACGCGGCCGTCCAGCCGTGCCGGATCGATCCCCTGGGCAAAGCCCGGCAGCAGCATGTCGAGGCGGAACAGGTTCTCGACATGGTCGGCCAGTCGCGGAGTGCCATCGAGATCATCGGCCTGCAAGGTGGCGCCGGCGCAGCGCAGCCCGTCGACCGGGGGCGTCACATATCCCAGACGGGTGGCGACGATATCCATGGCCGGCGTGGCGGCCTCGGGCAGATGGCTGACCATGCCCCGTCCGGGGCGGATCGGCAAGCAAAAATCGGGCGCCAGTGCCGGTGCGCCAATGCCATTGGCAAGCACCAGTTCGTCGGCTTCGATTTCCTCGTCGTGGCTGGATACGCGCCAACCTTGCGGATGTCTTTGCAGCTTGGCGACGGGAAAGTCGTAGCGGCAATCGATGTCCGCCAGCAAGGCGCGGCAAAGGCTGGGAGGATTGATCCAGCCCGCCCGCGGAAACCACCAGCCGCCCAGGGCGACGGGCGAGCCCGCCATTTGCGAAGCCTCCTCGCGCGTGACGAAGCGGCAATAGTCGGCGGGCAGGCAATGTTCGTCGACAATGCGCCGCTGGGTTTGCTCGTGCCGGGCGTCGCGGGCGACATGCAGGACTCCGGTCCAGCCCAGGCGTGTGCCGGGAAGCGAGGCGAACCAGCGTCGGCCGAGCAAAAAACCGGCGCGCAGCAGGCGCGCCAGCTTGCCATCGTCAAGCGAAGGCAGGGGGCGAAACACACCGGCAAGGTTGCCCGATGCGCCGCTGGCGGCAGTGGCGGCGGCGTCGAGTACGCTGACCCGGTGTCCGCGCCGGGCGAGGGCATGGGCGGTCGCAGCGCCGGCGATGCCGGCACCGACAACAGCAATGCGGCGTGGCGACCAGCTTCGTGCGGCGGAAGTTCCGGGGCGACGTCCGACCAGCATTTCGCGCTTGCTGCCGAACCCGGGCCTGCGTTCGACGACAAAGTCGGCGCTGGCGAGACGGCGACGGACCTCTCCTGCGGTGGTCCAGGTGGCCAGCGTTGTACCTGCGGTGGCAAGACGACGCAATTGGGCCATGATCTCATCCGACCAGAGATCCGGGTTGCGGTCCGGTGCAAACCCGTCGAGGTAGATGGCGTCGGCAACCAGGCCGAGCTGGGGCAGTACCTCCGCGCCATCACCGAAGCCGAGGGTCAGGATCACATTGCCGAAATCCAGGCGATGCAGGCCAGGCAAGGGCAGGGGCCACAGCTCATGAAGTTCGGTGGCGAACGGAGCCAGCTCGGGCCAGCCACGGTGCACTTGCCCCAGGTCATCCCGCCGGAAGGGATGTTTCTCGATCGCGATGTAATGCAGGCGCCGGCTGCTTGGGCCTGTAGTGGCCCGCCACGCCTGCATGGTGGCGAGGAAGTTGAGGCCGATGCCGAAGCCGGTTTCGAGGATGACAAAGCGCTGGCGGTCGATCCAGCGCGCGGGCAGATCGTTGCCGGCCAGAAAGACGTGGCGGGCTTGCTCCAGGCCGCCCTGGCTGGAGTGGTAGATGTCGCCATAGCGCGGCGAAAACGGAGTGCCGTCCCCGGCGAACGCGAGTTCGGCGGGGATCAGCGGAAAGTTCATTCGCGGCGCATCTGCGGGAACAGGATCACGTCGCGAATCGAGGCCGAGTCGGTCAGCAGCATCACCAGACGGTCGATGCCGATGCCGCAGCCGCCCGTCGGCGGCAGGCCGTATTCCAGGGCGCGGATGTAGTCGGCGTCGTAGTACATCGCCTCCTCGTCGCCGGCCTCCTTGGCCTTGGCCTGCTGCATGAAGCGCGCCGCCTGGTCCTCGGGGTCGTTCAGCTCGGAGAAGCCGTTGGCGATCTCGCGGCCGACAATGAACAGCTCGAAGCGCTCGGTGATCGCCGGGTTGCCGTCGCTGGCGCGCGCCAGCGGCGAGACTTCCGCCGGGTAGTCGATGATGTAGGTCGGGTCCCACAGCTCGGCCTCGGTGGTCTCCTCGAACAGCACCAGTTGCAGCGTGCCGAGCCCGGCGTTGGCCAGGTGCGGCGCCTTGAGGTCGACGCGCAGGTCCTTGAGCTTCTGCCGGATCCAGTCGGCATCGTTGAGCTGCTCGAAGCTGTAGCCGGGATGGTAGTGGTGGATGGCGCCGACGATGGTCAGGCGCGCGAAGGGCTTGGACAGGTCCAGTGTCCGGCCCTGGTATTCGAACACCTCGGTGCCCAGCGCCTCGCGCGCCGAGTGGCGCAGCAGGCCCTCGGTGAAGTCCATCAGGCGGGTGTAATTGCTGTAGGCCTCGTAGAACTCCATCATGGTGAACTCGGGGTTGTGGCGCGGCGAGAGGCCCTCGTTGCGGAAGTTGCGATTGACCTCGAACACCTTCTCGAAGCCGCCCACCACCAGGCGCTTGAGGTAGAGCTCGGGCGCGATGCGCAGGAACAATTCCATGTCCAGCGCATTGTGGTGGGTGGTGAAGGGCTTGGCCGCGGCGCCGCCGGGGATGGGATGCATCATCGGCGTTTCGACTTCGAGGAAGCCGTGGTGCATCATGAAATTGCGGATCGACTGGATCATCCGGCTGCGCGCGACGAAGGTGAAGCGCGTCTGCTCGTTGGTGATCAGGTCGAGCTCGCGGGCGCGGTACTTCTGCTCGACGTCGGTCAGGCCGTGGAACTTTTCCGGCAGCGGCCGCAGCGACTTGGTCAAGAGGCGAATGCCGCTGCATTGCACGGTCAGCTCGCCGGTCCTGGTCTTGAACAGCGTGCCCTCGCAGCCGACGATGTCGCCGAGATCCCAGCCCTTGAACTGCTTGTGCGCATCCTCGCCGGTGATGTCGTTGCTGACGAAGATCTGGATGCGGCCGGAGACATCCTGGATGCTGGCGAAGCTGGCCTTGCCCATGACGCGCTTGAGCATGATGCGGCCTGCCACCTTGACCTCGATAGTCGTGGCTTCGAGTTCCTCGCGGGTTTTCGCGCTGTAGAGTTCGTCAAGCTTGCCGGCCAGGTTCTCGCGCGAAAAGTCGTTGGGGAAGGCGCGGCCCGTTGCACGCCAGGCGGCAAGCTTTTCGCGGCGTTCGGCGATCAGGCGGTTTTCGTCGACGGGGGGCTGTTGGTTCTCGCTCATGATGGTGTTCCGTGTGGTTAAACGCCCTGCTTGAGGCTGGCTTCGATGAAGGCATCGAGGTCGCCATCGAGAACTTTTTGCGTGTTGGCGATTTCGACGTTGGTGCGCAGGTCCTTGATGCGCGAGTTATCGAGCACGTAGCTGCGGATCTGGTGGCCCCAGCCGACGTCGGTCTTGCCGGCTTCGAGCTTGTCGGCCTCGGCCTGGCGCTTGCGCATTTCGTGCTCGTAGAGGCGCGACTTCAGCATCGCCATGGCCTCGGCGCGGTTGCGGTGCTGCGAGCGGTCGTTCTGGCACTGGACGACGATGCCGGTCGGCACATGGGTGATGCGCACCGCCGAGTCGGTCTTGTTGATGTGCTGGCCGCCGGCACCCGAGGCGCGGAAGGTGTCTGTGCGCAGGTCGGCGGGGTTGATCTCGACTTCGATGCTGTCGTCGATCTCGGGATAGACGTAGAGGCTGGCGAAGCTGGTGTGGCGCCCGCCGGAGGAATCGAAGGGGCTCTTGCGCACCAGGCGGTGCACGCCGGTCTCAGTGCGCAGGAAGCCATAGGCATAGTCGCCCTCGACCTTGATCGAGGCGCTGCGGATGCCGGCCACGTCGCCGTCGGTCTGCTCCAGCAGTTCGGTTTTCCAGCCCTTGCGCTCGCAGTATTTCAGGTACTGGCGCAGCAGCATGCTGGCCCAGTCGCAGGCCTCGGTGCCGCCGGCGCCGGCCTGGATGTCGATGAAACAGTTGTTGGGGTCGGCCGGATTGGCGAACATGCGGCGGAATTCGAGATCCGCCACCAGTTTCTCGGTCGCATCGAGGTCGCTTTCGACAGCGGCCATGGTCTCTTCGTCGTCTTCCTCGCGGGCCAGGGCGTGCAGGTCGCGCGCATCGACCAGCTTTCCGCTGACGTTGGAAAGGGTGCCGACCACCGCTTCGAGGGATTTCTTTTCCTTTCCGAGCGCCTGGGCGCGTTCAGCGTCGTCCCAGATTTTCGGGTCTTCGAGGATCTGGTTCAGTTCCGCCAGCTTTTCCGCTTTGCCGTCGTAGTCAAAGATACCTCCGTAGTTGTTCGCCGCGACTGCTCAGATCGGCGATGCGGTTGGCGACGGTATTGATGCGTTCGGCTTCCATGGGATTTCCCGCAAGATCGAAAGCCGGGAATTATACGCGCCGACCTCGGCCGACCGCGCCTGTGACTCAAGTGGCTGCGGGTGAAATGATCGTTTGTGCTAGCCTTCAAATTTTTGATTGCGGGGCTGGGCCATGGCCGAGATGATGTTCTACGAGAAGGTGGTCGCGCTCAGCGACCAGGTCCACGCGAATTTGAAAGTCCGGCCTGCAAGCAGCTTCTCTTATGCCGCGCGAAGCAACTCGGTTCCTGTGCTGGGCGGTGAAATGTTCGAGTGCGCGCGCGAATACCCGATCGTGTTCGCTCGCGGACAAAGTGGTCCCTTGCCGGCGGCATTGCTCGGCTTGCGGGAAAACGAAAACCTGTTCGTCGATGCCGCCGGAAAGTGGGATGGGCGCTACGTTCCGGCATTTGTTCGACGCTATCCCTTCGTTCCCGCCACCGGAGCCCAGGGCGAGTTGCTGGTTTGCATCGACGAGGACTCGCCCTGCTTCAGCACCACCGAAGGCGAGGCCTTGTTTGCCGAGGGCAAGCCGACGCCGCAACTGGAGCACGCGATCAAGTTCCTGCGCGAGTTTCACCAGGCGGCGACAAGTACCGAGTTGTTGGGGCGCCGACTCGACGAGCTCGGTTTGTTGCGTCAGGCGGACTCCCTTGCGCAATTGAACGACGGCAAGCAGTTTCGCCTGAACGGCCTGAACGTGGTCGACGAAGCCCGGCTGCGCGTGCTGGACAAGGATGTCGTCCAGGAATTGTTCGTCAACGGCAGCATGGCGGTGATCTATGCGCATCTCATTTCGCTGGGCAATCTGGCCGGCCTGGTGGACCGCCTGAGTCGGCGCGACAAGGCCGGCTGAGCTTCCCGGCGGGCGCCTACCACGCCGGATGGCGCGCCCGGCGCGGGCTTTCAATCGGGTGGGAATTTTCCGCTATGATTGGAATTTCCCGCAGCAGCCACTTGGCTGCGTTTTTCATGGCCAAATACGTTTTCGTCACGGGTGGTGTCGTGTCCAGTCTGGGCAAGGGCATCGCCGCCGCCAGCCTCGGGGCGATCCTCGAATCGCGCGGCATCAAGGTTACCCACCTCAAACTCGATCCCTACATCAACGTCGACCCGGGCACGATGTCGCCGTTCCAGCACGGCGAAGTCTTCGTCACCGAGGACGGCGCCGAGACCGATCTCGACCTCGGCCACTATGAGCGCTTCACCAGCGCCAAGATGGGCAAGCGCAACAACTTCACCACTGGCCAGATTTACGAGTCGGTGATCAAGAAGGAGCGGCGCGGCGAGTACCTCGGCAAGACGGTACAGGTGATCCCGCACATCACCGACGAGATCAAGCTCTACGTCAAGCGCGGTGCCGAAGGCGCCGACGTCGCCATCGTCGAAGTCGGCGGCACGGTCGGCGACATCGAGTCCTTGCCCTTTCTCGAAGCCATCCGCCAGATGGGCATCCAGGAGGGGCGCCAGAACGCCTGTTACATCCACCTCACACTGGTTCCCTGGATCGCCTCGGCCGGCGAGTTGAAAACCAAACCGACCCAGCATTCGGTCAAGGACCTGCGCGAGATCGGCATTCAGCCCGACATCCTGCTGTGCCGTGCCGATCGGCCGATTCCCGAGGACGAAAGGCGCAAGATCGCATTGTTCACCAATGTCCAGCCCGAGGCGGTGATCGCCGCGCTCGACGCCGATTCGATCTACAAGATTCCGGCCATGCTGCACGACCAGATGATCGACGAGATCGTCTGCCACAAGCTGGGCATCCTGGCCAAGGCGGCCAAGCTTTCGGTCTGGAAGAACCTGGTCGATGCGCTGGAGCATCCGCAGCACGAGGTCAATGTCGCCTTCGTCGGCAAGTATGTCGACCTCACCGAGTCCTACAAGTCCTTGACCGAAGCCCTGGTGCATGCCGGCATCCATACGCGGAGCAAGGTGCACATCCACTACATTGATTCCGAAGGGATCGAAACCGGCGGCACGGGCCCGTTGGAAAAGATGGATGCGATCCTGGTTCCCGGCGGCTTCGGCAAGCGCGGCACGGAAGGCAAGATCGCCGCGATCCGCTATGCGCGCGAGCACAAGGTACCCTATCTCGGCATCTGTCTCGGCATGCAGCTTGCCACCATCGAGTTCTCGCGCCATGTCGCCGGCCTCGAAGGCGCCAACAGCACCGAATTCGATGCCGATACGCCGCACCCGGTGGTTGCCCTGATCACCGAGTGGCAGGATCGTGAGGGTCGGGTCGAGAAGCGCGACGCGAGTTCCAACCTCGGCGGCACCATGCGCCTTGGCGCCCAGCGTTGCCCGATCAAGGCCGGCACCCTGGCGGCGAGGATTTACGGTGCCGAAGTCAACGAGCGCCATCGTCATCGTTACGAGGTCAATAACATCTATGCACCCAGGCTCGAAGCCGCCGGCATGGTGATCTCGGCGCGCACCCCAAGCGAGGATCTGCCGGAAATGATGGAGCTTCCCGCCGCGATGCATCCCTGGTTCGTCGGCGTACAGTTCCACCCGGAGTTCACCTCCAATCCGCGCACCGGTCACCCGCTGTTCATCGCCTACATCAAGGCGGCCTTGGCCCACAAGGGCGTTGCACTGTGAAGCTGTGCGGCTTTGAGGTTGGACTCGATCAGCCGCTGTTCCTGATCGCCGGCCCCTGCGTCATCGAATCGCGGGAACTGGCCTTCGATACCGCCGGCAAGCTTCAGGAAATCTGCCGCGGCCTGGGCCTGAATTTCATCTACAAGTCGTCCTACGACAAGGCCAATCGCAGTTCAGGAAAGTCGTTTCGCGGTCTGGGCATGGAGCAGGGCTTGAACATACTTGCCGACGTGCGCCAGCAACTGGGAGTACCGGTGCTAACCGATGTGCATGCCGAACATGAGGTGGCGGCGGTGGCGTCCGTGGTCGATGTGCTGCAAACGCCGGCTTTTCTGTGCCGCCAGACCGATTTCATCCAGGCGTGTGCCGCATCCGGCAAGCCGGTGAATATCAAGAAGGGTCAGTTCATGGCGCCGGGCGACATGAAGCAGGTGGTGCTCAAGGCCAGGGAGGCCAATCACGGTGCCGACAGCATCATGGTCTGCGAGCGCGGTGCCTCTTTCGGCTACAACAACCTCGTGTCCGACATGCGCAGCCTCGCCATCATGCGCGAGACCGGCTGCCCGGTCGTATTCGATGCCACGCATTCCGTGCAATTGCCGGGCGGGCAGGGCGATAGAAGCGGCGGGCAGCGCGAGTTCGTCCCGGTGCTGGCGCGGGCGGCGGTGGCGGTCGGTGTCGCCGGCCTGTTCATGGAAACCCATCCCGATCCCGACAAGGCCATGTCCGACGGTCCGAATGCCTGGCCGCTGCCGAAGATGGCTGGTTTGCTGGAGCAACTGCTGGAACTGGATACGCTGATCAAACAGAAAGGGATGACGTCATGACCAAGCGCGCCTACTTGGTGGTTGATGCGCGTTCCACCGATCCCGAGCGCATGGTGGAATACCGTCGTCTGTCGCAGATTGCCGTCGAAGTCCATGGTGGCCGGTTTCTGGTGCGTGGTGCGTCCTATGTCACGCTCGAAGGCAGTTGGCAGCCACAACGCGTGGTGGTGGTCGAGTTTCCCAGCATGGAAGCGGCCAGGACTTTCTACGATTCCCCCGAATATGTTGCTGCACGCACCGCGCGAGCCGGTGTATCGGATTTCGACATGTTGTTGGTCGAAGGCTATTGAATCAAATACGAGGAAAAAATCATGAGTGCAATTGTTGATGTCGTCGCCCGCGAGATTCTTGATTCCCGCGGCAATCCCACCGTCGAAGCCGACGTGCTGCTCGAATCGGGCGTCATGGGCCGCGCCGCGGTGCCGTCCGGCGCTTCGACCGGCTCGCGTGAAGCCATCGAGTTGCGCGATGGCGATGCCGCGCGCTACCTGGGCAAGGGCGTTACCAAGGCGGTCGAGAACGTCAATACCGAAATCTCGGAAGCCATCATCGGACTCGATGCCGAGGAGCAGGCCTTTGTCGACAAGGCGATGATTGAGCTCGACGGCACCGACAACAAATCGCGCCTGGGTGCCAACGCCATCCTCGCGGTGTCGATGGCGGTGGCCAAGGCGGCGGCCGAGGAAGCCGGTCTGCCGCTGTATCGCTACTTCGGCGGTTCCGGCCCGATGTCGATGCCGGTGCCGATGATGAATGTGATCAATGGCGGGGCGCATGCCAACAATAACCTCGACATCCAGGAATTCATGATTCTGCCTGTGGGTGCCAGGAGCTTTCGCGAAGCCCTGCGTTGCGGCGCCGAAGTCTTCCATCACCTGAAGAAGCTGGTGGACAAGAAGGGCTATCCGACCACGGTTGGCGACGAGGGTGGTTTCGCCCCCAATGTGTCGGGCAACGACGAGGCCATCGAACTGATCCTCAAGGCCATCGAGACCGCCGGCTATACACCGGGCCAGGACGTGGTGCTGGGCCTCGATTGCGCCAGTTCCGAGTTCTACAAGGATGGCAAGTATGTGCTGGCCTCGGAGAAGCTCGAACTGTCGTCCGCCGCATTTGCCGACTATCTGGCGACGCTGGCCGATCGCTACCCGATCATCAGCATCGAGGACGGCATGGCCGAAGGCGACTGGGATGGCTGGAAGCAGCTCACCGACAAGCTGGGCAAGACGGTGCAAGTCGTCGGCGACGACCTTTTCGTCACCAATCCCCGCATCCTCAGGGAAGGCATCCAGAAGGGCATCGCCAACTCCATCCTGATCAAGATCAACCAGATCGGTTCGCTGACAGAGACCTTCGCCGCGGTCGAGATGGCCAAGCGCGCGGGTTACACCAATGTCATCTCGCACCGCTCGGGCGAGACCGAGGATTCGACCATTGCCGACATCGCCGTTGGCCTCAATGCCGGCCAGATCAAGACCGGATCGCTCAGCCGTTCCGACCGCATCGCCAAGTACAACCAGTTGCTGCGGATCGAGGAAGACCTTGGCGATACCGTGATCTATCCCGGCCTCGACGCGTTCTACAACCTGAGGAAGTAAGCGGCGCGACCCAGTGATGAACTGGTCGACGCTGATCCTGCTGCTGATCATTGCCCTGCTGCAGTATCCCCTGTGGTTGGGCAAGGGCGGCTGGGTCCGCGTCTGGGAATACGAACGCCAGGTCCAGGCCCAGCGCGAGGTAAACCAGAAGCTGGAGCAGCGCAATGCCGCGCTGGACGCCGAAGTGCGCGACCTCAAGGCGGGCTACGAGGCGATCGAGGAACGCGCCCGCTACGAGCTGGGCATGATCAAGGACGGTGAAGTCTTCGTCCAGGTGCCACAGAAAAAGCCATGAACTTTCATCGACTGCTGTAACGCCGGGCGGACGATGGCAATCCGGTGCGCGTACTGCTCATCGGCGCCGGGAAATTCAGCTCCATGTACCTGGCGCAGGCGCGCGTCACGCCCGGCATCCACATTGCCGCGTTCGCGCCCTGACTCGGCCCTGGCCTGGACTTGAATGATTCAGAGCCCGGGGGGCAGTGCACCCATTCGCAGAATTCGACGGTGCAGTTCGGTGTATCGGGAGTCCTGGTCGCCTGTCACCAGTGGATCGTCATTGGCCAGAAAAGCCGCATCAATCTCCGCCCAGTCCGATTCCTGCAGGACTTCCGTCGCCAATGGAAACGCCTGGGTATTCTCGAACTCGATATGGCGGTCAAGGTACTTTGCATACGATGCCGCGACATTTGCCAGATGCGTGTCGGCAGCCGGTAGGCCATTGCGGTAGGCGGCAAGCGCCGTGCGAAACGTCCCGATGCTTTCGCTCTCCTCGACATGTTCGGCCAGCAGGCGGTCGAGGATCTCGCCGCAACGCTGTGGTGCCCGTATTCGCATGTGGCGGAAGAGGAAATCCTCTTCCTTCGGGTGATGAATTCGGTTGGGGAACTCCGCGATATAGGCGGCGATGTCCTCCAACAGGTCGAGATCGACCCGCCCGTCACGGCGTAGCACTTCTGCTTCGATGGCCACGATCCGTGCCACGGCGCGCAGCGCCAGATGCTCTTTCGCCAACACGCGCATTGCGGGCCTCATCGGGTTTGCTCCTCGACTGGCAGATTACCTACGCGGCGCTGCACCGGGAAAAAATGAAGATCAAACCGGCTCGCCACCAGCCCCCACATACCACACGGAATCCAGAGCATGAAGGCGACGGCGATCGAGCCCAGCACGATCAAATACCAGCTGCCGTAGTCGCTGAGGAATTCGCGCAAAAGGAAATACACCAAGGTGCCGATGATCGGGCCTTCGATAGTGCCGATGCCGCCGATGATCACGGCGAAGAACATGGCGGCGGACCAATCCATCGAGAACGCAGCCTCCGGAGAGATACGCAGCTTGGTGATGAAGATCAGCGCCCCGACCATGCCGCAACCGGCGGCCGACGCGATGTAGACAAACCACTTAACACGCGATACCGAGATGCCCAGGCTTTCCGCCGCCGGCTCACTGTCGCGCACCGCCGTCAGCGCCAAGCCGTGCCGCGAGCGCAACAGGAGGTACACCGCCAGCGTGGTGCCGGCACCGAGAGCCAGCGCTATCCACAGCGTGGTCGATTCGCGCCACCAGGCCGGAATGCCCATCACGGTGCGAGTGATCGAGGTGCCCGAGCCGCCACCTACACTGGCCGTATTGGCCACCAGCAGGCGGAATACTTCGGCCACGACCCAGGTGCCGACCGCGAAATAGGCGCCGCGCAAACGGAACAGCGCCGCCGCCGTCGGTATCGCCACCAACGCCGTCACTACTCCGGCCAACGGCACGATGAGGAAGGGATTCACGCCGAACTCCAGGCCCAGCACCACCAGGCAGTATCCGCCGATGCCGATGTAGCCCTGTTGTCCCACCGAGAGCAAACCGCCATAGCCGGCCAGCAGGTTCCACATTTGGGCCAGCGCCAGCACGTAGAGGAATTCGGCCAGCAGGCGCTGGCTCGAACGCTCGGCCCACCAAGGCGCGCCGATGATCGCCAATAGCAGCATCAGACCGACGACGACCCCGACCCGACTGGTGCGGGTGCCGCGTCGGACGACAAGCGCGGAGATGGGTGTGGAATGGGAGGCGTTCACCAAGATGCCTTGCTATCGATCGCGGGTGCGGGCGAACAGACCGTTGGGCCGCACCACCAGCACCGCCAGGAAGGCCAGATGTCCGGCGAGGATGCCCCAGCCCGGATCGAACTTGCCACCGATCGTCTGCGCGACACCAAGAATGATGGCGCCAACCAGCGTGCCCCAGAACGAACCGAGGCCGCCAATGATTACCGCCTCGAATGCGTACAACAAGCGTGCCGGGCCTTCGGACGGCGCAATATTGGCGCGGATGGCGAGGAATACTCCGGCTATCGCCACGATGGACATTGCCAGTGCCATCGCCAGGCCGTAGATATGGCGGTTGTCGATGCCCATCAACTGCGCCGCCTCGCGGTCGTCCGACGCAGCCCGGAAAGCCCGGCCCAGGGGCGTGGCCGAAAACAGCCATTGCAGGCCGAGCAGCACGCCCACCGCCACCGCCATGATGATCAGCGGCAGCACGCCGACCGCGACCTCCCCGCTCAGTGCCAGGCTGGCCGTGCCCAGCTCGCCGACATTCAGGCTGCGCGTATCGGCGGAAAACGTTACCAGCAGCAGGTTCTGGATGACGATGGAAAAGCCGAAGGTCACCAGCAGCGGCGGCAGGATGTCCTGACCCAGCGTGCGGTTGAGGATCAGGCGTTGCAGCAGATAGCCGAAAACGCCCATCAGCGGCACGATCACCAGCAACACCAGAAACGGACTCAGGCCCAGCGGCTCGACCACGGCGATGGCGGCAAATGCAGCCAGGATCGCAAAATCGCCATGGGCAATGTTGATCATGCGCATGACGCCGAAGGACAGCGCCAGCCCTGTGGCGAACAGCGAATACAGGCCGCCGAGCAGGAGACCTTGCAGAATGGTGTTGATCCACTCACCCATGGCTCAGACTCCGAAATAGGCGAGCGAAATCTGCTCGCGCCCCAGTTCGCCGGGCCGGCCTTCGAGCGACACGCGGCCTTCCTGAAAGCAGTAGAGGCGGTCCGCCACCTTCATCGCCTGGCCGACGTCTTGTTCCACCACCAGCACCGAGGTGCCCTCGGCCTTGATGCCGGGCAGCGCGTCGTAGATGTCCTTGATGATCACCGGCGCCAGCCCCAGCGAGATCTCGTCGCACAACAGCAGGCGCGGATTCGACATCAACGCCCGGCCGATGGCCACCATCTGCTGCTGTCCGCCCGACAGCGCGGTGCCGGGATTGTTTCGCCGCTCGCCGAGAATCGGGAACATCGCGTACAGGCGCTCCAGATTCCACGGTCCGGGGCGTTTCGAATAGGCGCCGACCAGCAGGTTCTCTTCCACCGTCAGGCTGGGAAACAATCGCCGGCCTTCCGGCACCATGGCCAGACCCAGCGCCACGATGCGATGCGCCGGCAGGCCGCCGATGGGCTCGCCATGGAAACGGATGCTCTCCGGCGCCGACGACTGCAGCCCCGTCAGGGTGCGCAGGAAGGACGACTTGCCGGCGCCGTTGGAGCCGATCACGGCCACGGTCTCGCCCTCCTCCACCTTCAGGTCGATGCCGTAGAGGGCCTGGAAGTCGCCATAAAACGCGGTGACGCCGCGGGCTTCGAGCAGAGTCATTCGACCGCGATCCCCAGATAGATTTCCTGCACTTCCGGACTCGCCATCACCGCCGCCGGTTCGCCCTGGGTCAGCAGGCTGCCGAAATTGATCACCAGCAGGCGATCCACCACCGCAATCAGGGCATGCACGATGTGCTCGATCCAGATGATGGAGGTGCCGTCGGCGCGGATCTCCTGGATCGATTCGATCAGTTCCGCCACCTCGTGCTCGGTCAGGCCGCCGGCGATTTCGTCGAGCAGCAGCAGGTCCGGCTCGGTGGCCAGGGCCCGCGCCAGTTCGAGGCGCTTGCGGTCGAGCAGCGGCAGCGAACCGGCCAGGCGGTTGGCCTTGGCCAGCAGGCCGGTACGTTCCAGCGCCGCCATCGCCAGCGGCGTGCCGGCACGCTCGGAATGCCCGGCGCCGAAGGTGGCGCCGACCAGCACGTTCTCGAGCACCGTCATGCCGCCGAACGGATGCGGCACCTGATAGGAGCGGCCGATGCCCATGTGGCAGCGCACCGAGGCGGAAAGCCTGGTCACGTCACGGCCGTTGAACAGCACCGTGCCCGCATCCGGCCGCACGTTGCCGGTCACCAGATTGAAGAGCGTGGTTTTCCCCGCCCCATTGGGACCGATGATGCCCAGCGCCTCGCCCTTGTCGAGCGAGAACGTGAGGTCGTCGGTCACCTTGAGGGCGCCGTAGGATTTGGATACGCCCTTGAGTTCGAGCAGTTTCATGTCGAGGCAGACGGCGGCCGGAGCGCTGTCGTCCTTGTGCTGGCACCTGCCTTACTTGATCGGATCGAGCCTGTCTTTGACCGGTACCATCGGCGCCAGGCTGTTCTCGACCACCACCAGTTCGAAGCCCTTGCCGGCCTTTTTCCACTGACCGCCGACCAACGGGGTTTTGGCGATGTTCGGCACCGGACCCTTCTTGAAGTTGAGCGGGCCGACGATGGTCTTCAGATCGGTATCGCGGATCGCGTTGCGGATCGATTCCGGCTTCAGGTCGGCCGAGCGCTTCAACGCGTCGAGCGCGACTTCGAACAGAGAATGCTTGAACGCCAGTGGCATTGCCCAGGGACGGCCAGTGGCCTTGGTGTAAGCCGCTGCTAGAGCAGTGGACGACATGCCGTTGAGGCTGGAACTGAAAGGGTGCACCGGCGACCACCAGACCTCGACCGTGAGACCTTCGGCGCGCGGCCCGAAGGACTGGATCGCAGCGGGAAACTCGGTCGCTTTGGCGGCAGTGACAATCTTTGGTTTCAAGCCTTGCTGGCCGGCCTGCGACCAGAAGTTGGCGAAGTCCGGCGGTGGCAAGACGCCGGTGACGATCTCAACGTTGTTCTTCTTGAATTCGGCGATGTAGGCCGAAAAGTCATCGGCCGGCGACTGGAAGCGTCCCTTGTCCACCAGCTTGAAGCCCTTCTGCGCCAGTACCGGCGGAAAGCCGAGCTTGGCATCGCCCCAGGCATTGCCGTCGGAATCGTTGGGGAACAGTGAGCCGATGGCCTTGTTGGTCGGAATCTGGGTCCACAGGTTGGCGAACACGCCGATCACATCTTCAAGGCCCCAGAAAAAGTGGTAGGTCCACTCGAAACCCTTTTTCGGATCGCCGCCGCGACCGAAGAAGTGTGGCTGCCAGGGCGTGTCGTTGGTGACGCAGGGCACGCCGTTGAGTTCGCACTGGTCGGCCACCGGGTTGGTGGTCGCGGGCGTCGAACCGGCGACGACGATATTCACCTTGTCCTTGAGAATCAGTTCGGAGGCAGCGTCGGCCGCGCGGTTGGAGTTCGACTGCGAATCCTTGACCACGAATTCGACGGCATAGCTCTTGCCGCCGACCTTGATCCCGCCGGCCAGGGCTTTCTTCATCTCGCCTAGCGTAAACGCGTCCGGCTCGCCGAATACCGCGAGAGGTCCGGTCTGCGGGCTGACGTAGCCGATCTTGATGGTATTGTTCCGGGCATGCACCCACGGGGTCGGCAATATGGAACCGGCAGTCAGACCGCCGAGCGCCTTGATCGCGCTGCGACGGCTGAAGTTGACCGTTGCCTTTTCGAGATTGACCTTGCTCATCGCTGTTTCTCCTCTTGTTTGTTGACACCACGCCCTTTTGTTCGGCAGGATTGAGGAGGGCAGCTTAGGAATTAAACTCAATACGGTCCAATACCATTTCGTACAAAGTCAATACCGAAAAGGTATTGAGTACTTCCGGACTCGGATTCGGAGCCGTCGATTGGCGGCGCCAATTGGCGGAGGCATGGCGCCCCAAAATGCCGGAAGCGGATTCGGTTGTCCCACATGCTGCGCCATGCGAGCTGCGCTCGGTGGCAGGAGCCTGCTACGCGCTCCGTCCGGCCCCATATTTCCTTACGACCTCCAGGAAGGCGGCGAGAATGGGTGACTCGTCATCGCGCCGGTACAGGCAGGCAAGGTCGATGGTCGGCGGTGGTGTGGCCTTGACCGGGCGATAGACCACACCTGGAAGACGCAAGGTGCTCGCAGCTTCCGGCGTGATGCAGATGCCAAAGCCGCTGGCCACGAGTGCGACCGCCGTGACCACGTCGGTCACTTCCTGTGTCACCCTGGGTTTCACGCCCTCGGTCCGGAACAGCGCCATCACGTCGTCGGCAAAGCCGGGGCGGGTATTGCTCGGATAGAGTACCAGCGGTTCGTCCACTACCTCGGAGATGCGTATCGCCTTGTGCCGCGCCAGCGGATGCTTGCTGTGCAGTGCGACCAGGAGAGGCTCCAGGAATACCGTTTCGACCATGATGTCTGGTTCGACGGTAACGTGCCGGTTGAAGCCGATGGTCAGTCGCTTTTCGCGCAGTGCGGCGATTTGCTCCGCCTTGGTCAGTTCGTGCAGGGCGATCTGCACTTCCGGATAGCGATGGCGGAATTGCAGCAGGAGCCGTGGGATATGGTTGAGGATGGCTGAACCGAAAATGCCGACATCGAGGCGTCCGATCCGGCCGAGGCCGAACTTCCCGGCGCGTTCCTTGGCAACGCCGATCTGATCGAGAATGCGCCGGGCGTCGTCGAGCAGTGCGATGCCGGCTTGGGTCAGTTCAACGCCGCGCGAACTGCGAGTGAACAGACGCGCGCCTACGTCACTTTCAAGCTGCTGGATCTGGCGCGTCAGCGGCGGTTGGGAGATGTGGAGCTTTTCCGCGGCGCGGCCGAAGTTGAGCTCCTCGGCAAGTGCGACAAAATACCTGAGTTGTCGAAGTTCCATGATTTCGGGACGACGGTATCTCGTGGCAGTGGATGGTAGATCATACCTAGAAGGTATCGATCGATGCAAATATAGCATTGGACCGTATGGGTGAACGCGCATACAGTCCTGTTCAGGATACCTGCCACCACGTCGAAATGGCCAATTTCACCGTCACGATCGAAAACACGAACGAAGTCTTCCGTACCTCGGACCGGAACACCGTGCTCGAAGGCATGGCCGCATTGGGCCGGAAGGGAATTCCGGTCGGATGCAGTGGCGGCGGGTGCGGCGTTTGCAAGATCGAGGTCCTGTCCGGCACCTATCGCAAGCGGGTGATGAGCCGTGCGCACATCAGCGTCGAGGATGAAGAGAGTCATCGCGTCCTCGCCTGCCGGATATGGGCTACCAGCGACCTGCGGCTGAAGGTAATCGGAAAGATCCAAAGAAGTGTGTCTCGGGGTGCGCCAGAAGCTGGAGCCGCGCAATCCCCAATGCCGGGCTAGCTCCGTAGCCGTCGCTGGCGGGAATTTTCAGTCGAACCAAACCAAGGAGGGAACATTACATGGCAATGAAGGGAGTGCTGCGTCCGGGTCACATCCAACTGCGTGTGCTTGACCTGGAAGAAAGCGTGAAGTTTTACGGAGACGTGCTCGGCCTGGTCGAGACCGGTCGCGACAAGCAGGGCCGCGTCTATTTCAAGGCATGGGACGAGCGCGATCACAACAGCGTGATCCTGCGCCAGGCCGACATGGCCGGCGTAGATTTTTTTGCCTTCAAGGTGGATGGCAAGGCCGCGCTCGACAAGTTCGACGCTGACCTGCGCGCCTATGGTCTGGCCACCGAGCGCATTGCCGCCGGTGAACTGCTCGAAACCGGCGAGCGCGTTCGCTTCGAACTGCCCACCGGCCACAAGATCGAGCTGTATGCCGAAAAGACGGACGTCGGCAATGGCATGCCCTACCTGAATCCCGAGGCATGGACGCCGGCCGCGGAGCACGGCATTGCGCCGTTGCGCATGGATCACGCCCTGCTATACGGTCCCGACATCGAGAAGGCGCAGGCGATCCTGGTCGACGTGCTTGGCTTCTATCTGGTCGAGCACGTGCTGCTGGAGGACGGCAAGACCGACCTCGCGATCTGGCTCTCCTGCAGCACCAAGGCCCATGACCTCGCCTTCGTGCGCCATGCTGAGCCGGGCAAGTTGCATCACATCGCCTTCCAGCTCGAAAGCTGGGAGAAGGTGCTGCGCGCGGCCGACATCATGGCGATGAACAAGGTCACCATCGACATCGGACCGACCCGCCACGGCATTACCCGCGGCACCACGATCTACGCCTTCGACCCCTCGGGCAACCGCTTCGAAACCTACAGCGGCGGCTACTCGTCTTACCCGGACTGGAAGCCGATCACCTGGACCATCGACGAAGTTGGTCGCGGCATTTTCTACCATGACCGCAAACTCAACGACGCCTTCCTCTCGGTGGTGACCTGATCGTGCAAGTCACTGCTGCCATCCCCGGCATCAGTTGCGACGCGGCACAGGCCGCGGTTGCCGCGGCTATTGCCCACGCCGAGCGGCGGGGCTGGAAGATCAATGCTGCGGTGGTGGATCGCGGCGGCAACCTGATGGCCTTCCTGCGCATGCCGGGGGCCTTCATCCATTCCATCGACATCGCCATCGACAAGGCCTATACCTCCGCCAGTTTCGGCTTTCCGACCAAGGCCTGGATGGGCGCCATCGGTCACGACGAGGGGATGAAATTCGGCTTCTCCAGCCAGCCGCGCCTGATCGTTTTCGGCGGCGGACTGCCGCTGCGGGTCGGCGACGACTGGATCGGCGGTATCGGCGTCTCCGGTGCCTCCGAAGCCCAAGACGAAGAGTGCGCACACGCCGGCCTGGCGGCGATAGGACTCGGCGCGCCGGCCTGATCGCGCGGCGGGTCGAACGGATAAGGCAAGCAAGGAAACGTCATGGTCGCGAAAGATATTCTCAACTTCATCGACGGCGAGTTCGTCGCCACCGGCAAGTGGTTCGCCAACCGCACGCCGACCACCAATGCCGTGATCGGCCGCGTCGCCGAGGCCGGCAAGGCGGAAGTCGATGCCGCCGTGCGCGCCGCCCGCGCTGCCCTGGCGGGGCACTGGGGCGCGATGACCCTGGCCCGGCGCGTCGAACTGCTGGAAGCCCTGGTCGCAGAGATCACGAACCGATTCGACGAATTCCTCGACGCCGAATGCGCCGACACCGGCAAACCGAAGAGCCTGGCCGCGCACATCGACATCCCGCGCGGCGCGGCGAACTTCAAGATCTTCGCCGATGTGGTGAAGAACGTGCCGAGCGAGTTTTTCGAAATGGCGACGCCCGACGGCAGGAGCGCCATCAACTACGGGTACCGGCGGCCGGTGGGCGTGGTCGGCGTGATCTGCCCGTGGAACCTGCCGCTGCTGCTGATGACCTGGAAAGTCGGTCCCGCGCTGGCCTGCGGCAATACCGTGGTGGTCAAGCCTTCCGAGGAGACCCCCCGTACCGCCGTGCTGCTGGGCGAGGTGATGAACAAGGTCGGCATTCCGAAGGGCGTCTACAACGTCGTGAACGGCTTCGGGCCGAATTCGGCAGGTGAATTCCTGACTACCCATCCGGGTGTCGATGCGCTGACGTTTACCGGTGAGACGCGTACTGGGGAATCCATCATGAAGGCGGCGGCGACCGGCGCGCGCCCGGTCTCGCTGGAGATGGGCGGGAAAAACGCCGCCATCGTCTTCGCCGACTGCGACTTCGATGCCGCGATCGAGGGCACGATGCGCTCCTGTTTTGCCAACTGCGGCCAGGTCTGCTTGGGTACCGAGCGGGTCTATGTCGAGCGCCCGCTTTTCGACAGGTTCGTGGCCGCCCTGAAGGCGGGAGCGGAAGCGCTCAAACCCGGCGTCCCGGACGACGCAGCGGCCGGCATCGGGCCGCTGATCAGCAAGGAGCACCAGAGCAAGGTGCTTTCCTACTACAAACTGGCGCTCGTCGAGGGCGCCACGCTGGTCACCGGTGGCGGTGTTCCCGACATGCCCGGCGAACTCAAGGATGGCTGCTGGGTGCAACCGACGATCTGGACCGGCTTGCCCGAGACGGCGCGGGTCATCAAGGAAGAAGTCTTCGGACCCTGCTGCCATGTGGCTCCCTTCGATTCGGAAGACGAGGTGCTGGCGAAAGCCAATGACAACCTGTATGGGCTGGCCACATCGATCTGGACCAGGGATCTTTCGCGCGCCCATCGCATGGCGCAGAAAATGGAAGTCGGGCTCGCCTGGGTCAACAGCTGGTTCCTGCGTGACCTGCGCACCCCTTTCGGTGGTTCCAAGCAGTCGGGCATCGGCCGCGAGGGCGGAGTTCATTCGCTGGAGTTCTACACCGAGCTCAAGAACGTCTGCATCAAGCTGTGAGCAAAGTGATGAGCCAGGCCAGCCCCGAGATCGCCAACAGCTTTGTGGCCGCCGGCCTGTGCACCAACCCGAATGACATTCCGGAAATGCTACTCATGGACAAGACCCTGATCACGCAACTCGGCGACGAACTGTTCGACGCCCTGGTCGCACATGCGACACTGGTGCCGCTGAGCGCGAGACATCCCGATATCAGCATTGAGGACGCCTACCGCATCCAGGAGCGCTTGATCGCGCGCCGCATCGAAGCCGGCGAAAAGGTGGTTGGCAAGAAGATCGGCGTCACCAGCCGGGCCGTGATGAGCATGCTCGGCGTCGGCCAGCCGGATTTCGGCTGGCTGCTCGATGGCATGATCTACAACGAGGGTGAGTCGATCCCCCTGGATACGCTGATCCAGCCCAAGGCGGAAGGTGAAATCGCCTTCGTCCTCAAGCGCGACCTGATCGGTCCCGGCGTCTCCAATGCCGATGTGCTGGCCGCGACCGAGGGCGTGATGGCCTGCTTCGAAATCGTCGATTCGCGCATCGAGAACTGGAAGATCAAGATCCAGGACACCGTCGCCGACAACGCATCCTGCGGCGTCTTCGTGCTCGGTGATCGCCTGGTCGACCCGCGCGACGTCGATCTGACGACCTGCGGCATGATCCTCGAGCAGAACGGGGAGATCGTCGGTACCGGCGCCGGGGCCGCCACCATGGGTTCGCCCATCAACGCGGTGGCCTGGCTCGCCAACACCCTGGGCCGGCTTGGGATCCCGCTCCGGGCCGGCGAAGTGATTCTTTCCGGTTCACTCGCAGCGATGATTCCGGTGGTCAAGGGCGACAGCCTGCGCGTCACCATCGGCGGCATCGGCGGCTGCTCCGTCAAATTCGTTTAAGAGGCCAATAATGAGCAAGAAGATCAAATGTGCGCTGATCGGTCCCGGCAACATCGGTACCGACCTGCTCTACAAACTCAAGCGCAGCCCGGTGCTGGAGCCGGTCTGGATGGTTGGCGTCGATCCTGGTTCGGAGGGCCTCAAGCGCGCGAAGGAGATGGGGCTCAAGACTACCGACCAGGGCATCGACGGTCTGCTGCCGCAGGTCAAGGCCGACGACATCCGGATCGCCTTCGATGCAACCTCGGCCTATGTTCATCCCGAGAACTCGCGCAAGCTGAACGAGCTCGGCGTGCTCATGATCGACCTGACCCCGGCCGCGATCGGCCCCTACTGTGTGCCTCCGGTCAGCCTTGTCGCGCACGTCGGCCAGGGCGAGATGAATGTGAATATGGTCACCTGCGGCGGCCAGGCCACGATTCCGATGGTTGCGGCGGTGTCCCGAGTGCAAGCGGTGGCCTATGGCGAAATCATCGCTACGGTTTCGTCCAAGTCTGCCGGGCCCGGCACGCGCAAGAACATCGACGAATTTACCCGCACCACCGCGGGGGCGATAGAGAAGGTCGGTGGGGCGAAGAAGGGCAAGGCCATCATCATCATCAATCCCGCCGAGCCGCCGCTGATCATGCGCGATACTGTGCATTGCCTGACCGAGACCGAACCCGACCAGAAGAAGATCACGGAATCGATCCACGCCATGATCAAGGAGGTGCAGAAGTACGTGCCAGGCTACAAGCTGGTCAATGGTCCGGTGTTCGACGGCAAGCGCGTGTCGGTGTTCATGGAGGTCGAGGGTCTCGGGGACTTTCTGCCCAGGTTTGCCGGCAATCTCGACATCATGACCGCCGCCGCCGCCCGTACCGCAGAGATGTTCGCCGAGGAAATCCTCGCCGGCCGCCTGACCCTGAAGGCCGCCTGAGGAGATTCGCCATGAGCATAAAAGGAAAGAAGATCACCGTCCACGACATGACCCTGCGCGACGGCATGCATCCAAAGCGCCACCAGATGACGCTGAAGCAAATGGCGGCCATCGCCACCGGGCTCGACGCGGCGGGCGTTCCGCTGATCGAGGTCACCCACGGCGACGGCCTTGGCGGATCCTCGGTCAACTATGGCTTCCCGGCGCACACCGATGAGGAATACCTCTCGACCGTGATCCCGTTGATGAAGCAGGCCAGGATCTCGGCCCTTCTGCTGCCGGGGATCGGCACCGTCGACCATCTGAAGATGGCAAGAGACATGGGCGTGAATACCATACGCGTCGCCACGCATTGCACCGAGGCCGATGTCTCAGAGCAGCACATCACCATGGCACGCAAGCTGGACATGGACACTGTCGGGTTCCTGATGATGGCCCACATGAACAGCGCCGAAGGCCTGGCGGATCAGGCCAGGCTGATGGAGTCCTACGGCGCCAATTGCATCTACGTTACCGATTCGGCCGGCCATCTCTTGCCCGACGGCGTCAAGGAACGTCTCGGTGCCGTGCGCGCCGCGCTGAAACCGGAGACCGAACTCGGCTTCCACGGGCACCACAACCTGGCGATGGGTGTGGCCAACTCGATTGCAGCGGTCGAAGCCGGCGCCAATCGGATCGACGCGGCCGCCGCTGGCCTGGGCGCGGGCGCCGGCAACACGCCGATGGAAGTACTGGTTGCAGTGTGCAGCCTGATGGGGATAGAGACTGGTGTCGATGTCGCCAAGATTACCGACGTCGCCGAAGACCTGGTGGTGCCAATGATGGACTTCCCGATCCGCATTGACCGCGATGCGCTGACGCTGGGGTATGCCGGCGTCTATGGCTCCTTCCTGCTGTTCGCCAAGCGCGCCTCGGCAAAGTACGGCGTGCCGGCGCGCGACATTCTGGTCGAACTGGGACGACGCGGCATGGTAGGCGGCCAGGAAGACATGATCGAGGATACGGCCATGACGATGGCCAGGGAACGCGGCCTGTTGAGGGCGGCCTGACCATGAAACTAGATAAGGCCACGATAGAAAAGCTTGCCGAGCACCTCGAGAACTGCGAACTCGAAGCCCGCGACACGCTGAAGATCACCGATGAACATCCAGAGATGGACTGGGACGATGCCTATGCCATCCAGGATGAAATCAGGCGGCGGAAACTTGCCCGAGGTACCCGGATTCCCGGACTGAAGGCGGGACTGACGTCGTTCGCCAAGATGAAGCAGATGGGGGTGGAGACGCCGTGCTTCGGCTTCGTCACCGATTACGGAAGTGTTCCGGATGGCGGCGAGATCCGCATCGACGAACTGATCCATCCCAAGGTGGAGCCGGAAATCGTGTTCGTCCTCAAGCATGCCCTGAAGGGGCCAGGCTGCCACATCGGCAGCGTGCTGGCGGCCACCGATTTCGTGATGGCAGGCCTGGAAGTGATCGATTCACGCTACCGCGACTTCAAGTTCGACCTGAAGAGCGTAGTCGCGGACAACACCTCGGCGGCCCGCTGCGTTGTCGGCAGCCGCATCCGGTCGGTCGATGCCGTCGACCTGCGCAGCATGGGCGTCGTGATGGAAAAGAACGGCGAGATCGTTGCGTTAGGGGCCGGCGCGGCTGTACTCGGTCACCCGGCCACGGCCGTGGCCATGCTGGCCAACCATGTCGGCGCACGCGGGCAGGAAATTCCCGCCGGCGCAATGGTACTTTCCGGCGGTGTCACCGAGGCCGTCGCGGTTGCCCGCGGCGACAGCATCAACCTGCGCGTGCAGGGCCTGGGCACGGTCGGCTGCAAATTTGTTTAAGGAGAACAGCATGCCCTTTGCCCAGATCTACCTGCTGGAAGGCCGCACGGATGAACAGAAGAAAGCCGTCATCGAGAAGGTGACGCAGGCCCTCCACGAAGCGGTCGGCACACCGAAGGAAAACATCCGTGTCTGGATTCATGACGTGCCGAAGGGTAATTGGGGCATTGCCGGTCAGACCGCGGCCGAGTTGGGGCGCTGAACGACAGGCGAAGAAGTAGGCGGCACGGCGCTTCGCTTTGCCTTCACCGCAGCCCGACCGATCCTTGCGACCCAGACGGCTCTTTTCATTGGGAGGCGTCGCTTAGCGGTCGGACCCGCCGCCGCCTCACCGGGATGGCCCGCGAAGTCCTTCAGTCGGCCGGCTTCAGTTCCGCCCGGTAGCGGCGCGCGTTGGCGATATAGCCCTGTGCCGCCAACAGCAGGCGCGCTACTTCCTCGTCGTTCAGTTCGCGCACCACCTTGCCCGGCGAGCCCATTACCAGCGAACGGTCGGGGATCACCTTGCCTTCCGGGATCAGCGAGTTGGCGCCGATGATGCAGTGTTTGCCGATCACGGCGCGGTTGAGGACCACCGACTTGATGCCGATCAGCGATTGCTCGCCGATGCTGCAACCGTGCAGCATCACCAGGTGGCCGACGGTGACGTTGGTGCCCAAGGTCAGCGGCACCCCTTCGTCGGCATGCAGCACCGAGCCGTCCTGGATGTTGCTGCCGGCACCGACGCTGATCCGGTCGTTGTCGGCGCGCAGCACGGCATTCCACCAAATGCTCGCTTCGTCACCGAGATGCACCTCGCCGATGACGGTGGCGTTGGGGGCGATCCAGGCGTCGCGTCCCAGCACGGGGCGGCGATCGCCGAGGGTGTAGATGGGCATGATGATTCGCTCTCGCGGCTAGCGCTCGCGCTTCTTCCAGGTCGGCCTGGCGGCTTCGGCCTTTTTCGCCGGTGCCTTGGCGCCGTCGTTCTTCTTCCAGGGCGGGCGTATGTCATCACTGCGCGTACGTGCCGGCCGCGTGTCGTCCGACTTTTTCCACTCCGTCTTGCCACCCTCGCGGGCAGCGGGAGGTCGGCGCGGCGGGCGGGTATCGACGCCTTCACCCGGCGCCAGCGGTCGGGTCTTGAGCGGCACCTGGCGCACGCGAATGCGCTGCAGGGCATCCATCAGGTCGCTGGGCAGGTCGGCCGGCAGTTCGACCGTACTGTAGTCGTCGAACAGGTTGATCTGGCCGATGTACTTGCCGTCGATGCCGCCTTCGTTGGCGATGGCGCCGACGATCTCCTTGGGCAGCACGCCCTGGTTGCGGCCAACGGCGATGCGGTATTTGCTCAGCCGGTCGCTGGCGAACTCGCGCCGCGCCACCGGCGCGGTGCGGCGTCGTTCGCGCGCGGGCGTATCTGGCAGCACGAAAGTCGGCGCTGGCGGGACGGCGATTTTGTCTTCCTTGCGCTGGTAAGGCGAGGGTGCCGGCCGTTCCTCGCTCGTGCCCTCGACCTGCAAGGGGCGCTCGCGCTGCTGCAACCAGGCCAGCGCCGCCGCGATTTCGCGTGCGGAAAGGCCGTGGGTCTCTTCGATGCTGCGCACCATGTCGAAAAAGAAATCGAGGCGCTGTTCGTTGCGTGCATCGATGATCTGTTGCGTGAATTGCGCCACGCGTCGGTTGGCCACGTCTGACAGGCTGGGCATCGCCAGCGGCTGGATCTTCTGCCGCGTCGCGTATTCGATGGCCTTCAGCATCCGTGTTTCGCGCGGGGTGATGAACAGGATGGCGCGCCCGGTGCGCCCGGCGCGTCCGGTGCGGCCGATCCGATGCACGTAGGCCTCGGTGTCGTAGGGGATGTCGAAGTTGATGACGTGGCTGATGCGCGGCACGTCGAGGCCGCGCGCGGCGACGTCGGTGGCCACCAGGATGTCGATGTTGCCGGCCTTGAGGCGGTCAATCACCTGCTCGCGCAGGCCCTGGGTCAGGTCGCCGTTGAGCGCGGCGACGGCGTAGCCGCGCGCTTCCAGTTTTTCGGCTAGCTCGACGGTGGCGGTCTTGGTGCGCACGAAGATGATCGCGGCATCGAGGTCATCCTCGACTTCGAGGACGCGGGTCAGGGCTTCCATCTTCTGCCCGGCATGGGTCTGGCAGTAGGCCTGGCTGATGGCGGCGACGGTGGTGGTGGCCGCCTTGATGCGGACTTCCTTCGGGTTGCGCAGATGCTTGTGCGCGACGCGGCGGATCGGGTCCGGCATGGTGGCCGAGAACAAGGCGGTTTGACGGGTTTCGGGCGTGTGTTCGAGGATCCACTCGACATCATCGATGAAACCCATGCGCAACATTTCGTCAGCTTCGTCGAGTACCAGCACCGAGAGCAGGTCGAGTCTCAGGCTCTTGCGCTCCAGGTGGTCCATGACACGGCCGGGCGTGCCGACGATGACATGGGCGCCACGCGATAACTGACGCAGCTGCACCACCATGCTCTGCCCGCCATACACCGGCAGGACATGGAAGCCGGGCAAAAAGTGGGCGTATTTCTGCAGCGCCTCGGAGACCTGGATTGCAAGCTCGCGGGTAGGTGTCAGCACCAGGGCCTGCGGCACCGCCCGAGCCAGATCGATCTTCTGCAACAGCGGCAGGGCGAAGGCGGCGGTCTTGCCGGTTCCGGTCTGCGCCTCGCCGAGCAGGTCCTGGCCGGCAAGCAGCGGAGGAATGCAGGCCGCCTGGATCGGTGACGGGGTTTCGTAGCCGACGGCGGCAAGCGCGTCGAGCAATGGTTTTGCCAGCCCGAGGTTGTCGAACCCGGTGGCGGTATTGTCTTGGGTGGCGGTCATGTGCTTCCTGCCGTCGGCAGGTCAGTCAGGGGAAGGTCGGGCGCGGAGTCAGGAACGGCGCCCGAGGTCCGGCATTATCCCAGACTCAGCCCCGAATTAGCGGAAATGTTTGCCGGGCCTGGGGGCAGGCCCGACCTGCGACTATTGCTGCAACCAGCGTTGCAGGCGACGGATGAGGAAGGCCGAGACCACGAAGAGGACAGCCAGCGCGCCCGTGGCGTCGGAAAGGTGGCTCAAGGCCTTGCTCTGCTGCTGCGCGGTGTCGAGTTCGATGACTTTGAAGAAGCGGCCTTCGGATGCTTTGGAAAGAAGTACCCGTACTTCCTCGCCGCTCAGTCCGCTGACGGTAAAGCTGCGTTCGCCATCGGGCGTGGATATGACAACCAGGTGGGTCGGGGCAGCGGTCTGAGCCATGCACAAATTCTAGGCAGACCAGCAGACCGCTTCTATCGGCGAGGCTGGGAAGCTGGTGTCGTTGGGTCTCTACAATTGCGTCGGCACTTCATCGCTCCAGGCCAGTGTCGCGATCAGCGCTGCAAAGTCCGGCGCCGGCGGGCAGGCGACGGTAGCTGGTGATCGCCGGCAACGGCGCCGGCCGCAGTTCTGGCGCCAACTTGCGGCCATAGTCGTCGAAACGCCGGCTCAAGGGATGGTCTATCAGGCGGTGCTGCGGCGGCCAGCCGCGCACCACCGCCAGGTAGCGCTTGTCGACTTCGTCACGCTCGAACTGGCCACCGACGACCGATGCCGATTCGGCATCGAGGGCGAACAGCAATACGCCGGAGGTGCCTTTGTCGAGCCGGTGTACCGGATGCACGCGATGGCCGATCTGGTCGCGCAGCAACTGCAGGGCGAAGCGGGTTTCGTGGCGGTCGAGGTCGCTGCGATGAACCAGCAGGCCGGCGGGCTTATGCACGGCGACGAGGTGCCCGTCGCGGTAGAGGATAGGCAGCACGCGGCTCTCGCCGCTCAGTACTGGACGCCCTGCGCGGCGCAGAGAAACTGCATCAGCGGTGCCGCTTCGGCAAAACGCTGCGCGGCCAGCTTGACCAGGCCATCGCCCGTGGCCTCGGTCGCGGGCAGTGCGGCAAGACCGATGAAATCCTTGCGCTTCAGGTCCTCGATCGCCGGATGGTCTGCCGCATATCCGCGTGGCGGACGTGACAGGCTGTCACCGGCGAGAGTCCAGTGCCTGGCGAACTTGGCGGCGTCGCGGGCGACAAACCAGCGCTTGGGATCGGCGGCGATCAGGTCGCGTATGCGGCCAAGTGCATCGGCTTCCGGATGCCAGCAGCCGGCGCCGAAAAAGCATTCATCGCCGGCGATATGCACGTAGAAGCCGGGTCCATGAACATCCTTGCCCAGTTCGTGGCGGAACTGGATGCCGATGTTGGTTTTGTAGGGCGTCTTGTCGCGCGAAAAGCGCGTGTCGCGGAACACGCGCATCAGCGAACCGCCCATCTTGCGCGGCTCGGCGCGGAAATGCGGGGCGAACTTGGCAAGCTGCGGGGCCATCGCGGCGATGAATTCGAGCGCCGGCTCGCGCACCGTGGCTTCGTAACGGGGCTTGTTGGCCTCGAACCACTCGCGATTGTTGTTGGCAGCGAGTTCCTTGAGGAAGCCGAAAGTGGCGCGGCTGAACATGCGTGCTTCAGGCTGCCGCCGCCAGTCGCGGGCCGAGCCGGCGCGCCAGCCAGTTCTCGATTTTCTCGGCCGCGACCGTCCAGTGCGGCTCCATCATGATCATGTGCCCGGCGCGCGGAATCACGAAGGTTTCGGCGTTCCAGCCGCTGGCGGTGAAGTGCAGCAGATTGGAGGGAAAAATGGCGTCCTTCTCGCCACCCATCACCAGTGCCGGAATTTTCGGCCGCGAACGTTGCGGCGGACGCCAGGAGAGCGCCATCATTTCGGTGATCGCGGTGGTCGATTCGTCCTGTACCAGGGGCTTGAAGGCGGTGAATTCCTCGTGGGTGACATCGGGCGAAAAATAGGTCTCGCGCATTACCTTGATCGTTTTATCGGTGTATTTGCCACGCACCGCGCGTGCCGCTTCGACCAGGAAATCCGGCTGCCGAGCATTGAGCTGGATGCTGGCGGCGGCAAGCCCGGTGGTCGGCACCGGCGCCATCATCACCACCCCGGCGGCCTTGCCTTTTTCGAGATAACGCTGCACCACCAGGGCGCCCATCGAGTGACCGATCAGCACGGGCGGATTGGGCAGGCTGTCGACCACCTGGGCGACATCGCCGGCGTAGTGGTCGATGTCGTAGCGATGCAAGTCGTCGCGGCCTTCGCTGGCGCCATGTCCGGAAAGGTCGAGGGCATGGCAGTGATAGCCGAGCTGGTTGAAATGGGGCAGGAAGTTGAGATCCCAGCAGCCGGAATGAATGTAGCCGCCATGCACGAAGACCAGCGGCGGATGGCCGTTGCCGTCCGTGGCAGGACGATGCAGGACATGCAGTTTGCGTTGCCTCACCAGATGTTCCCCTGACCGATATTTCAGGCTAAAACAATATCACACCCCGCGCATTCCGTCCCGCGGCGAGGTCGGCGAATGCCTGCGGGGCCTCCTCGATCGAGTAGGTGCGGGTGATCAACTGGTCGAGTTTGAGCCGGCCGCCGCGATAGAGGCCGATCAGGCGCGGGAAATCCTGCTGCGGGCGCGCCGAGCCGAAGTAGCTGCCTTTGAGCGTCTTCTCTTCGAAGGTCAGGCTGGAGGTACGTATCGTCGTGCTGTCCTTGGGGCCGGCGACGCCCACCACCACTGCGGTACCGCCCTTGCGCAGGCAGCCATAGGCCTGCGCCGCGATCTCGCCCAGGCCGACGCACTCGAAGGCGTAGTCGGCGCCGCCCTCGGTGAGCTTTTTCAGGGCCTTGACGATGTTCTCCTCGCTCTTGGCGTTTAGGGTATGGGTGGCGCCGAATTGGCGTGCCATTTCCAGCTTTGCATCCGCGGTATCGACGGCGACGATGCTGCGGGCGCCGGCGATGGCGCAGCCCTGGATGGCGTTGAGGCCGACGCCGCCGCAGCCGAACACCACGCAGACCGAACCCGGTTCGACGCGCGCCGTATTGACCGCGGCGCCAACGCCGGTCATCACGCCGCAGCCGATCAGCGCCGCCTTATCGAGCGGCATCGCGGCGTCGATTTTGACCACGTTGTCGATGTGCAAGGTGGCGTACTCGGCCATCACGCCGCAGCCGGAAAAGATATTGAGCGGATTGCCGGCGGCATCCCTGAAGCGCGTGCTGCCGTCGGGCAGGGTGTAACCGGCCTTGGCCGCCTGGTCGCATAGCTGCGGACGGCCGGTCTGGCAATAGCGGCATTTGCCGCACATGCTGACGAAGGAACTGACGACGTGATCGCCGACGGCGAAGCCGCTGACGCCTTCGCCGACCGCGACAATGCTGCCGGCACCCTCGTGGCCCAATACCACCGGCAGCGGGAAGGGGATGGTGCCGTTGGTGGCGGAGAGATCGCTGTGGCATACGCCGCAGGCGGCGAGCTTGATCATTACCTCGCCGCGCTGCGGCGAATCGACACTGACGGTTTCGACGACGACGGGCTGGCCGATTTCGCGGCTGATCACGGCACGGGCGTGTTGCATCATGTTCGTGGCTCCTGAGGGTGGGTTCATTCCTTGTACCAATGGGCATCGCTGGTACGGCCATGCCAGCGATGCGGTGGCTCCGGCCGGAGTGCGATGGCCGCGTCGAAGGGATGCGGGTGGGCGCTCATATCCGGCGCGAACGGCCGCTCCAGTAGGCGTCGCGGATCTCGCGCTTTTGCAGCTTGCCGTTGTCGTCGCGCGGCAGGGCGGCGACGATGTCGATGCGGCGCGGCACCTTGTAGCCGGCAATGCGCTGGCCAAGTTCGCGGCGCAGGACATCGACATCGAGCGTGGCGCCGCTTTCGGCAACGCCGGGCAGGCCGATCAGTACATGCTCGATCTCCGCCGGGTAGATATTCACGCCGCCCGAAATCACCATGTCGGAAGCGCGATCGCAGACGTAGAGAAAGCCTTCCTCGTCGAGGTAGCCCATGTCGCCGACACTGACCAGGCCGTCGAATTTCTCCTCCAGCACCAGCAACTTGCCCTGCAACAGCGATTGCTGGGCAAAGGAACTCGGCGCGCGTCGATCTCGGCGCCGCTGCGCCGCAGGTCGCCGCAGGCCTGGGCTGCCGTCATGCGGCCTGCGCCTCCCGCGACAGTTGCGCAGCGAAGCGCTGCAAATGGAAATCGGTATCGCCGAAGCTCATCTCGATGGCGGTGAGGCGCTTGAACCAGTGGCTCAGGATCAGTTCGTCGGTCATGCCCATGCCGCCATGTAACTGTACCGCGTTCTGGGCGATGAAGCGGCAGGCCTGGCCGATGGTGACCTTGGCGGCGGACAGCGTGCGCTGGCGCAATTTCTGGTCCGGGTTGGTGCATTGCATGGCGGCAAGATAGCTCATCGAACGCGACTGTTCCTGGTGCAGCAGCATGTCGGCCATGCGATGCTGAAGTGCCTGGAAGCGGCCGATGGGCTGGCCGAACTGGCGGCGGGTCTTGAGGTAGTCGACGGTGGCGGCCACGGTGGCTTCCATGATGCCGATCGCTTCGGCGCAGAGGGCGGCGAGGCCGATGTCGAGCGCGGCGTCGATGGCTTGCGTAGCATTATTCGCCGTGTCGCCAGCGCCGACTTCTGTAGCCGTCGCCTGGTCGAGTAGCAGGTCGGCGGCGCGCTGGCCATCGAGTGTCGGGTAGCCGCGCAGTGTGACTCCGGGCGCTGCCGGGGCAAGCGCAAACAGGCGCACACCGCCGTCGGCGGCCCGCGCAGATACCAGCAGCAGGTCGGCGCAGTCGGCGTGGGTCACCACGGTCTTGCGCCCGCTGAGCTTGCCGTCGATTGCGCGTACCGCTTCGCCGCGCCCATCCTGATGGGCGAACACCACGATGCTGTCGCCGGTGGCGATTCGCGGCAGCCATTGATCCTGAAAGTCGGCGCTGGTGGCACGGCGAATCAGCGCCGGAGCGACCACTGCGGCGGCAAGATAGGGTTCGAGCAGCAGGCCGGCGCCGAAGGCATTCATCACCAGCCCGGTTTCGAGCGGGCCATAGCCGAGGCCGCCATGGCCCTCGCCGACGCCGACGGCCAGCACGCCGAGTTCGGCTAGTTCCTGCCAGACGGCGCGGCTCCAGCCACTTGCCGAGTCGCGGATGGCGCGGCGTCGCTCGAAGCCGTAGTCTTTGGCAACGAAGCGACGGACCGTGTCGGCCAGCGCGCGCTGGTCTTCGTTGAAGTCGAAATTCATGTCCGGAGCCTCACAGTCCCATGATCATCTGCGAAATGATGTTCTTCTGGATTTCGTTGGAGCCACCGAAAATCGACAGTTTGCGCAGGTTGCAGTAGCCGGCGCCGAGATTGGCGGCGTAATCCGGGCCGACGCCGGTCTGGCCGACGGGCAGCGCGGCGCTGCCGACCGCCTGCATCATCAGTTCCGCAATTGCCTGCTGGATTTCGGTGCCCTTGATCTTGAGGATCGAGGCTTCCGGCCCGGGTGCCTGGTGCGCCCCTTCGGCGGACAACACTCGAAGGTTGGTGATTTCGAGCGCCATGAGGTCGATTTCGAGCTGCGCCACGCGCGCGGCGAAGAGGGCCTCGTCGAGTCGCCCCTCGGCGGCGGCGATGCGCTTCAGGCGCGCCAGTTCGCGCTTGGCGATGCCGATGCCGGCGATGTTGGTGCGTTCATGGCCGAGCAGGAACTTGGCATAGGTCCAGCCCTGGTTTTCTTCGCCAATGCGGTTTGCCACCGGGACGCGGACGTCTTCCAGCCAGACTTCGTTGACTTCGTGTGCGCCATCGAGGGTGATGATGGGGCGTACCGTGACGCCGGGGGATTTCATGTCGATCAGCAGGAAGGAGATGCCGCGCTGCGGCTTGGCCTCCGGGTCGGTGCGCACCAGGCAGAAGATCCAGTCGGCGTACTGGCCCAACGTGGTCCAGGTCTTCTGGCCGTTGACGAGGTAGTGGTCGCCAGCGCTGCTTTTTACCAACTCGGCGCGCGTCTTGAGCGAAGCCAGGTCGGAGCCGGCGCCGGGTTCGGAATAGCCCTGGCACCACCATTCCTCGGCCGACATGATTTTGGGCAGGTAACGCGCCTGCTGTTCCGGGCTGCCAAAGACCATCAATACCGGCGCGATCATCTTGAGGCCGAAGGAGATCAGGCGCGGCGCACCGCCTTTGGCACATTCCTCCTCGAAGATGTAAAGCTCGGTCGGCGTCCAGCCGGGGCCACCGAACTCCCGCGGCCAGCCGACGCCGCCCCAGCCGCGCTGATGCAGGGTGCGTTGCCAGAGCACATGGTCATCGCGGTCGAGGTGGATGCCGTTCATCACCTTGTGACGTATGTGGGGCGGCAGACCATCATTCACGAACTGGCGGACTTCCTCGCGAAAGGCGTTTTCCCCGGGGCTGAAATCGAGATCCAACTCAGGGCTCCCTGCTTGCGGCACCAGCCGGCGCGGTGATGGTTCCCTGCGCCGTGGCGCAAAGCTTTTCTTCCGTGCCGGCGAGGGCAAAGACGTCGCAGCGGCATACGGCCTGCGATTTGCCGGCATGGACGACCTGGGCGCGCGCGACCAGCGTATCGCCGATGGCCGGCCGCAAGTAGTTGATCTTGAACTCCGAGGTGACGATGCCTTGCCCCGATAGTGCGCTGCCGCCCGCATAGGTCAGTGCGTTGTCGGCCAGATAACTGAGGACGCCGCCATGGACGAAGCCATATTGCTGCTTGAGGTCGTGTCGCACCAACAGACGCAATTCGGCGCGCCCCGGCTCGAATGCGGTCAGCTCGGCGCCGAGCAGAACGCTGAAGGGTTGCTCGGCAAGGATGCGGCGGCCAAGGGCGAGAAGATCGGGAGTTTGGGTCATGATTTACAACCCCAAAAAATTCTGCATAGCGGAATTTGATTCTGATAAATGCGAATGATGCGGATTCTTCGCTTCTGGCCGTGAAATGTCAATCGCCCCGCTGGTTCTCTGTTTCAATGGCAATTTGCGGGGTAGCGAAAGATTCCCCGGCTTGACGCTGGATTGGCCGTTGTGCCACTATCCGGAACAAAATACTGAAAACGTAGCTCGCCCACGCGTTCATGAGTGCTGAAACCCAAGCCCGGCAGGAGGAGGTCGCCGCCCTGTTTCGCCGCCACGGCCCCGGCTATCGCTGGTGGGCGGTGCTCACGGTGATGCTCGGCACCGTATCGGCCATCATGGAGGCGACGGTGGTCAATGTGGCCCTGCCCGAGATCATTCGCGTGTTTCACGTCGGGCATGACCAGGTGCAATTGCTGTCGACCGGCTTCCTTGCCGCCACCACGACGTCGATGTTGCTGGCGATGTGGGCGATGCAGCGTTTCGGACTGCGCCGCGCCTTCGTCGGCGCGCTGGCGCTGTTGGTGATGTTCTCCGTGCTCGCCGCGATCAGCGATCGCTTCGAGATCCTGGCGCTGTGCCGCATCGGCCAGGGCAGCATTGCCGGACTGATCCAGCCGCTTTCAATGCTGGTCATCATCGACGTATTCCCGCCGGAGGAGCGGGGGCGGGCGATGGGTGCCTACGGCTTGGGCATCGTGCTTTCGCCGGCGGTGGGCCCGGTGGCGGGCGGCCTGCTGGTGGATCATTTCGGCTGGCGTGCGGTGTTCCTGGTGACGGTGCCGCTATGTCTCGCGGCCATTGCCCTGGCGCCGCGCTATGTCGTCGCCGGGCGACCTCCCAGCGGCGCGCATAAGCGTCCGCTCGACCTGCCCGGCCTTGGACTGGTGGTGCTTGCGCTTTGCCTGGTGCTCGGAGGCCTGGCTGCCTTGATCCGGCAGCCGCTGGCGGGTTCGCTGGCCCTGGCTCTGGGCTTGGCGCTGGCGGCGGCCTTCGTGGTCTGGGAACGCACCACGCTGCATCCCTTGCTCGACTTTCGCATTTTTCGCGAAGCCGGCTTCGGCGCCGCGACCCTGGTGGCCCTGGCCTATGGAGTCGGCATCTACGGCTCGACCTATCTGGCTCCGGTGTTTGCCCAGATCGGCCTCGGCTTCAGCGGCTACGAGGCGGGCCTGATGTTGCTGCCCGGCGGCGCGGTGCTGGCCTTGGTGCTGGTGCAGGCGGGAAAGCTCGCCGACCGCTTTCCCTCGAATCGCGTCGCGATGGCGGGGCTCGCCTGCTTCGCGTTGTCGGCGATCCTGATGGGCTTGTCCTCGCCGCTGACCGGATTCTGGCTGCTGGCACTGTGGGTCGCCGTGGGTCGCGTCGGCCTGGGCCTGATCATCCCCGGACTGAATGCCGGGGCGCTGCGCTTGCTGCCCTATGGCAGCGAAGCCGCCGGGTCCGCCTCGATCAACTTCTTTCGTCAGTTGGGCGGTGCGCTGGGGGTTACCTTGATCGCGCTGTTTCTCGAAGCGAGGGAGCGTCAGCTGGAAGCCGTGCATGGCCTGCAACCCATGCAGGAGGGTTTCTTCCTGATCGCGCTGGTTTACTTTCTCGCGCTGTTTCCCGCCTGGCGCATGACCGGGCGGGCGCGCGTCACGACTTGGGAGAAAATTCCATGAGCTTGCCCCGGGTGCTGGCCGACAATCTCGCGCTGCCGGTGATCGGCGCGCCAATGTTCATCGTATCGCGGCCCGAGCTGGTGCTGGCGCAGTGCAAGGCCGGCATCGTCGGCTCCTTTCCGGCGCTCAATGCGCGGCCGAAGGAATTGCTCGACGAATGGCTGGCGATGATGAGCGAGGAGATCGCGGCGGCACGTCGTGCCGAGCCGGGACGCAAGATCGGTCCCTTTGCGGTCAACCAGATCGTCCATCACTCGAACGACAGGCTCGACCACGACATCGCGCTGTGCGTCAGGCACCAGGTGCCGATGATCATCACCAGCCTGCGCACACCGGGCGACGTGGTCAAGGAAGTGCACGCCTATGGCGGCATCGTGTTCCACGACGTGATCAATGTTCGTCACGCACAGAAGGCCCTGGAGGCCGGTGTCGATGGCCTGATCCTGGTGGCGGCGGGGGCCGGCGGCCATGCCGGAACGCTGAGCCCGTTTGCCCTGGTTGCCGAGGTGCGCCGCTTCTGGGACGGGCCGATCGCCCTTTCAGGTGCCATAACCCGTGGCGGGCAGATTCTGGCCGCCCAGGCGATGGGCGCGGACCTTGCCTACATCGGCACTCGCTTCATTCCTACCGTCGAAGCCAATGCCGTCGACGACTACAAACGGATGATTCTCGCCAGCAGCGCGGCGGACGTGGTCTACACGCCCTACTTCACCGGTGTCCATGGCAACTACCTGCGCCCCAGCATCGTGGCCCAGGGCCTCGATCCGGACAACCTGCCGCCGCGCGACAAGACCAGCATGAGCTTCGGTTCCGACCGTACCAAGACCTGGCGCGACATCTGGGGTGTCGGCCAGGGGGTCGGGACGATCGACGAGATAGCGCCGGTCGCCGAGCTTGTGGCGCGCCTCGGGCGTGAATATCATGCCGCGCGGCGGGCCTTGTGCTCCGCAACCGACTTTGGAGATGAATGAAATGGCCAGGACCAAAAAAACCGTTGTCGTGGCACCGCTGCCCGTGGCGGAGCTGCCCGCCAAGGAAGACCGACATTTCGTTACCGCCTTGGCGCGTGGCCTGTCGGTGCTTTCCTGCTTCAGTTCCGGCGAAAAAATGCTCGGCAACCAGGACATCGCCAAGCGTTGCCGCTTGCCCAAATCGACCGTGTCGCGCCTGACCTACACCCTGACCAAGCTTGGCTACCTGGTCTATGTCGAGGATACCGGCAAGTATCGTCTTGGCACCTCGACGCTTGCCCTCGGCAGCGCCATGTTGGCGCGGCTCGATGTGCGCGACCTGGCGCGGCCGCTGATGCAGGAACTGGCCGATTTCTCCAAGGCCATGGTTTCGCTCGGCAGCCGCGATCGCCTGTCGATGATTTATGTCGGCAATGCGCGCAGCTCGGCGGCACTGACGCTGTCGCTCGACATCGGTTCGCGCATTCCCATCGCCACCACAGCGATGGGGCGGGCTTATCTGGCGATGGTTCCCGAGCGCGAGCGCGAGGACGTCATGGAACGCGTGCGCGAACTGGACGAGGTGGCCTGGCCGGCGATCCGCGACGGCATTGAGCGCTCCTTGAAGGAGTATCGCGAGACCGGTTGCGTCAGCTCCTTCGGCGAATGGCAATCCGATGTCAATGCCATCGCCGTGCCGCTGCGACCCGGTGGCGGCCTGCCGCCGATGGCAATCAACTGCGGCGGTCCATCCTTCACCCTGTCCCGGGAGTTCCTGCTCGGTGAGGTACGCCCGCGACTGATCGGTCTGGTGCGGCAGCTTGAAGCTTCGCTGGGAATGCGCGGCTGAAGCGGCGCATTCCCAGCCATTGCAACCCGGGACTAAAATAGGCAGAAAGATGCGGCCGGGGAGGGGACATGAAATATCAGATCGAAAAGCAGGGAGAGGAAATTGTCATACATTTCGAAGAGGTCGGCGGCAACGCCCAGTCGGTGATCGATGCCATTGGCCGCTGCCAGGCCAAGGCTTGGGGTTGTTCCACCGGGGAATGCATGAAAATCGACAGCATGGCGCCCTGCGGTGAACAGGGTTCGCTGGCCCTTCGCTTGAAGCCCAGGCCTGATCTGGCGCTGGATGTGGCCAGCCTCGGTGAATGCCTGAAGTACCAGTTGCCGCGCCACCTCGATCAAGGGAAGTCGTAGCGAGTTCAGACCTGCAACGCCGCCAGCAGGTCCTGCTCAAGGCGCACCAGGGTTGCCGTTTTCGAAAGTTCCTTGCCGCTGATCAGGAAAACGTCCTCGACCCGTTCACCCAGGGTGGCGATCTTGGCGGTATGCAGTGTGATTCCGTGTTGGCCCAGGATGCGGGCGATGCCGAACAGCAGGCCGGGGCGGTCCGCTGCGGTGACATTCATCAGATAGTGGCTGCCGCGCTCGTCGGCGCGTATCTCGACTTCGGGAGTGATCGGGAAATGCCGCACCAGTCGCGACAGGCGACCGCCGAGCGTGGCGGGCAGGGGGGGGAGCTTTTCCAGGTTTTCGCGTATCCCGTGCTCCACCAGCTGGATCATGTCGCGAGGGGACTGGCTGGCATCGGCCGCAAACACCGCAAAACTGTCCAGCGCCCAGCCATGGCGCGTGGTATGGATCTTGGCGTCTACGATGTTGTAGCCGAGCTTGGCGAAAAAGCCGCACAGGCGAGCGAACAGCAAAGCCTGGTCGTGGACGTAGACCATCACCTGCAAGCCGTCCCCGATCGGGTTCAGGCGCGCCCGTACCACGGGCTGCGCGCTGTCCGGACGGTGATACAGGGCGCGCGTATGCCAGGCGATTTCCTCCGCCTCATGGCGCATGAAGTAGGCCGTGTCCAGCTGGTTCCACAGGGCTACTTCGACATCCGGTCGCAAGCCATGGTAGCGCAGCAGGCGACGCGCTTCCTCCTGGCGTTCCGCCACGCCCGAGAGTTGCAGGCTGGCGGTGCCCTTCAGCACGCCGGCCGTCATGCGGAACAGGTCTTCCAGCAGCTTGCCCTTCCAGTTGTTCCAGACCTTGGGGCTGGTGCCCCGGATGTCGGCCACGGTCAGGAGATACAGCGCCGTCAGGCGGCGCATGTCGCCGACCTTGCGGGCAAAGGCAAGGATGACTTCCGGGTCGGCGAGATCCTGCTTTTGCGCGACCTGCGACATGGTGAGGTGATGTTCGACCAGAAATACAACTAGCGACGTATCGCTGTCGTCGACATCGTGTTCGCGGCAGAAGGCTGCCGTGTCACGCTTGCCGAGTTGCGAGTGGTCGCCGCCTCGTCCCTTGGCGATGTCGTGGAACAATGCCGCGAGATAAAGCAGCCAGCGTTTCTCGAATCCGGCCATCAGGCGCGAACAGAAGGGATATTCGTGGGCGAATTCCGGCATCGCGAAGCGCCGCAGGTTGCGCATCACCTGCAGAATGTGCTGGTCCACGGTATACACATGGAACAGGTCATGCTGCATCTGGCCGACGATGCGACCGAAGGCAGGCAGGTAGCGGCCCAGGATGTCGTACTGGTTCATGCGGCGCAGCGGGTGGATCAGATGCGCTTGCTGAAACAGGCTGAGGAACAGGGCGCGATTGGCCGGGTCGCGGCGAAACGCCGTGTCGATGCCGCCTTGCGCGCGCCACAGGGCACGCAAGGTGCGCGGCGTCATGCCCTTGATTTCGGAGCGCTGCATTTGCAGCAGGAAGCATTCGAGGAGGGCCGGTGGGTGCTCCGTGAAAACCTGCTCGTCACGCACGTCGAGCTGGTCGCGTACCATCTGGAAATGACTGTCGATGACGATCGGTGGCCCCGGTTTGGATGGAACCAGGCGCTGATCCAGTTCCTGTAGCACCAGGGAGTTGAGCTGGGTGACCAGCTTGGCATTCTGGTAGTAGCGCTGCATCAGGACTTCGGAGGCGCGTTTGGATTCCGTCGCCTTGATTCCCAGGGCGGCGGCAAGCTTTTCCTGGTGGTCGAACAGCAATCTTTCTTCGCGGCGACCGACCAGCAGGTGCAATTCGATGCGCAAATCGCGCAGCAACTTGTCGACACGCTCGAACTGCCGTACTTCGGTAGTCGTGACAAGTCCGGCACCCGCCAGCGATTTCCAGTCGTCGCCGATGCCGGCGGCGCGAGCGATCCACAGGATGACCTGGAGGTCGCGTATGCCACCGGGGCTTTCCTTGCAGTTCGGTTCCAGACTGTAGGGCGTATCGTTGAATTTGGCGTAGCGTTCCGCCTGCTCCAGCCGCTTTGCCTTGAGGAACTCCTCCGGCTTCAGGCTGGCGTTGAAGCTCTGCTCGAACTCGTCGAACAAGGCTTGTGATCCGGCAAGGAAACGGGCCTCCAGCAAGGCGGTTTGCACCGTGATGTCGCGCTCGGCTTCATCCAGGCACTGGTCGATGCTGCGCACGCTGTGGCCGATGTCGAGGCCGATGTCCCACAACAGGCCGATCAACTGCTCCAGCCGCTGCGCCGACTGCGGATTGCAGGCGGCGTGGTCCGCATCGGGCACCAGGATCACGAGATCGACGTCGGAGCCGGGATGCAGCACGCCGCGTCCATAGCCGCCCACGGCCGCGAGGGTGCAGATCTCCGGCATGGCCAGCGCGACCCAGACCTCGCGCAGCAGCGTATCCACCAGCAGGGCGCGTTTCGTCAGCAGCGCGGCACCGTCCTTTTGCCGATGCCAGTCGGCAATCAGCGCTTGCTGAGCTTCCGCCAGGCGTTGGCGGGATAGTGTCGCGAGTTCGCGCAAATCGTGCATTCGTGCCGGCAGTATCCCTGGCCTCAGGAGCTTACTTTGATGTGCTCCGGGCAGGGGGGGGTGCCCGCCGAGAGTGTCAGGACTTCGACGCCGGACTCGGTGACGCAGACCGTGTGCTCCCATTGCGCCGACAGGCTGCGATCCTTGGTGACGATGGTCCATCCGTCGGGCAATTCGGAGATCGCCGCCTTGCCGGCATTGATCATCGGCTCGATGGTGAACACCATCCCCGGTTGCAGGATCGGGCCGTCGCTTGCCTTGCCGTAATGGAGCACCTGGGGTTCTTCGTGAAAGTTGCGGCCGATGCCGTGCCCGCAGAATTCCCTGACCACCGAGTAACCCGCGCCCTCGGCATATTTCTGGATGGCGGCGCCGATTGCACCGAGATGGACGCCGGGCTTGACCTGGGCGATGCCGGCCCACATGCATTCATGGGTGATCGTGACCAGCCTGCGCGCCAAGATCGATGTCTCGCCGACGCAGAAGCTGCGACTGGTATCGCCATGCCAACCGTTCTTGATGGTGGTGATGTCGAGATTGACGATGTCGCCTTTTTTCAGGGCGCGATCATTCGGTACGCCATGGCAGACCTGATGATTCACCGAGGCGCAGATCGATTTGGGATAGGGGGCGTAGCCGGGGGGGGCGTAGTTAAGCGGTGCCGGAATGCAACCCTGGACATCGACCATATAGTCATGGCACAGGCGATCGAGCTCGGCCGTGGTGACGCCCGGCTTGACGAAAGGCTCGACGTAATCGAGGACTTCGGCGGCGAGGCGACAGGCGATCCGCATCGCGGCGATGTCTTCGGCGGTTTTTATGGAAATGGCCATGCGCGGGGCTTGCGGTTGGAATCCCGCATTTTAGCCTGCCGCCGAGCGAGGGCAGACCCTAGGGTCTGTTCTCATTTAGTCGGCGCGATGCGTTGCCGCGCAAGGGGGATGGATGCAAGGCGGAGGGTGCAGGCAATGGTTGTTCCATTGCCAAGCCCGACAACGCCGCAGACGCCCCATTGCGCGACAACCCGAAGAGGGCAGACCCTAGTAGAACAGGCGTTCGCCCTTGCGGAAAAACTCCACGGAATAGGCGGTTTGGCCGTCCGGGTATTCCTTCGTGGCGACGGTTTTGGCCTGTAGCTGGTAGGTGATGTCGTCCGACAGGCGGCCGCTGCTGCTGCTCATGCCTTCGCGCAATCGGCTGCCGGGATAGGCGTTCAGCAGCAGGTGGTAGGGCGGGCAGGTGTCGCACATGCGCACGGAACCGACGATGGGGGAGCCGATGATGGTCAGGTCGCCGACGATGGGCGTCAGGTAGCAGGGGCCGGCGTCGACGCCGATCGAGAGGCCGATTCCCGCCGGCTCGTTGCGCATGTTGCCGACGAAGGCAGGATAGTAATAGCTGCGGAAATTGTTCATGACCGAGCAGCAGAAGTCCAGCACCGTCTCCATGCGCTCGGGAAACGATTGCTCGACCAGCCAGTAGCAGATAAAACCATCGCCGGTGAACTTGTCGAACCAGCCACCGTGGTAATGCAACACGGTACGGAACTCGGCAACGAAATCGTCGAGGATTTTTGCGTACTGGGGAATCTCGATGGATTCCTTCAGCACGCAGGAGGAGCGCCGGATATCCACCGTGAGGACGATGGCCTCGATCGGCGCGGTGTCGTTGATTGCCTCGCGTATCGCGGGGGAAACATTGGTCCGGGTCGGATCGAAACGGTCGAGCGGTGCGTGACTGCGAAACTGATGGTCGATTTCAGCGTCGGCGGCGAGGCGGTTTTTGGTCAAAAGGCTCACGAATCGGATACTCCGGCTGGGTGAGGAGTCTGTGGAAAATGCGCGCGGAATGGGAAGATACTACTTATTGCATAGGCTTGCAGCGACCGGACGATTCTGGTCGCGATGCCGCGAGGGAAGGCTGACAGGTCTTGTGTCGACGTTGATGCCTCGGCTATAATTGCCAGCTTGTCCGGGATGGTCCCGTGCAAAATCCACACGCCCGGCGCCGATAGGGTGGCTGAACGCGAGACGCGTTGAGCAGCACGGCCGGGCGGCGGTTCAACCCATATCGGAGACAATCGATGAGCACTACCATGCGCCAGATGCTGGAGGCCGGCGTCCATTTCGGCCACCAGACCCGTTTCTGGAACCCCAGGATGGCCCCGTTCATTTTCGGCCATCGCAACAAGATCCACATCATCAACCTTGAAAAGACCCTCGCCAAGTACAACGAGGCGATGGCTTTCGTCCGCAAGATGGCGGCCAAGAAGGGCACCATCCTGTTCGTCGGCACCAAGCGCCAGGCGCGCGAGATCGTCGCCGAGGAAGCCCAGCGTTGCGGCATGCCCTATGTCGATGACCGCTGGCTGGGTGGCATGATGACCAATTTCAAGACGCTGAAGCTTTCCGTCAAGCGGCTCAAGGATCTTGAACAGGCGATCGAGGAAGGCGGCCAGGAGAAGCTTTCCAAGAAGGAAGCCTTGACCCGCCAGCGCGAAATCGACAAGCTGCGCAAGTCCATCGGCGGCATCAAGGACATGGGCGGCCTGCCCGATGCGATTTTCGTGATCGACGTCGGCTATCACAAGATCGCGATCACCGAAGCCGGCAAGCTGGGCATTCCCGTGATCGGCGTGGTCGACACCAACCATTCGCCCGAGGGCGTGGCCTATGTCATTCCGGGCAACGACGACTCCTCCGGCGCGATCCGCCTCTATGCGCGCGGCGTAGCCGATGCGATCCTGGAAGGCAAGAGCCAGTCGATCAACGAAGTGGTGCAGCAACTGGCCGGTGACGACGAGTTTGTCGAGGTCGAGGACGCTGCCGAGTAATTCAAGATCGTGAAACGGGAAGCGTGAAACGTGAAACATGACGCCGGCCGCCTCTGGCGGCCGGCGGTCGTGCCACGGTATTGCGCTTCTTGCGTTTCACGTTTCACTTTTCACGTTTCACGGGGTTAGCAAAATGGCGGAAATCACCGCAAGCATGGTCAAGGAACTGCGCGAAAAGACCGACGCGCCGATGATGGAATGCAAGAAGGCACTGACCGAAGCCGCAGGCGACATGGCCAAGGCCGAGGAAATCCTGCGCGTCAAGCTGGGCAACAAGGCGACCAAGGCGGCCGCGCGCGTTGCCGCCGAGGGCGTGGTAGCGATCCACGTCGCCGGCGACGGCAAGCTGGGCAGTATTTTCGAGATCAACAGCGAGACCGACTTCGTCGCCAAGAACGACGAGTTCCTCAAGCTGGCTGCCGATTGCGCGCGGCTGGTGGCGGAAAAGGCGCCGGCCGACGTTGCCGCGCTGTCCGCGCTGCCGCTCGGTGAGGGCACGGTCGAGTCGACGCGCACCGCGCTGGTGGGCAAGATCGGCGAGAACATGAGCATTCGCCGCTTCGTTCGCGTCGAGGCCAAGGGCAAGCTGGCGTCCTATGTCCACGGTGGCGCGAAGATCGGCGTGCTGGTCGATGTGGTCGGCGGCGATGAGCAGTTGGCCAAGGACATTGCGATGCACATCGCGGCATCGAAACCCAAGGCGTTGGACTCGTCCGGCGTATCGGCGGAGTTGCTCGATACCGAGCGTCGCATTGCCATCGAAAAGGCGCGCGAAGCCGGCAAGCCGGAAGCCATGCTGGAGAAGATCGCCGAAGGCACGGTGCAGAAGTACCTCAAGGACGTGACCCTGCTCGGGCAGGTTTTCGTCAAGGCCGAGGACGGCAAACAGACCATCGAGCAGTTGTTGAAGCAGAAAGCGGCGTCGGTGGCCGGCTTCACGCTCTTTATCGTTGGTGAAGGTATCGAGAAAAAGGTGAGCGACTTCGCTGCCGAAGTGGCCGCCCAGGCCGCCGCCGCGAAGAAAGACGATACGGAAAAGCAATAGTCATGGTCACGCCGAAGTTCCGTCGCATCCTGCTTAAGCTCTCCGGAGAGGCCTTGATGGGGGATGATGCCTATGGCATCAACACGACGGTGCTTGGCGCGATCGTCGGCGAAATCAAGGCCGTCACCGATCTCGGTGTCGAGACCGGCGTGGTGATAGGCGGCGGCAACATCTTTCGCGGCCTGGCTGGCACGGCGACAGGCATGGACCGCGCCACCGCCGACTACATGGGCATGCTGGCGACGGTGATGAACGCCATGGCGCTTTCCGATGCCATGCGCCAGGCAGGCATCAATGCCCGCGTGCAGTCGGCGCTCAACATCGAGCAGGTGGTCGAGCCCTATATCCGCGGCAAGGCCATTCGCTATCTTGAGGAAGGCAAGGTCGTCATTTTCGGTGCCGGCACCGGCAATCCTTTCTTCACCACGGACACGGCTGCCGCATTGCGCGGGTCTGAAATCGGTGCCGAGATAGTGCTCAAGGCGACCAAGGTCGATGGCATCTACACCGCCGATCCGAAAAAGGATCCAGCCGCGACGCGCTTCGCCCGCATCAGTTTCGACGAGGCGATAGGCCGCAACCTGGCGGTCATGGATGCGACGGCATTTGCGCTGTGCCGCGACCAGAAACTGCCGATCAACGTGTTCTCGATCTTCAAGTCCGGCGCGCTCAAGCGCGTTGTGATGGGGGAGGACGAGGGCACACTGGTTCACGTGTAGGAGGCGGCATGATTCACGAGCTGAAAAAAACTTCCGAACAGAAAATGCAGAAAAGCCTGGAGTCGCTGAAGGCGGATCTGTCGAAGGTTCGCACCGGGCGGGCGCACACGGGTCTGCTCGATCATGTCCAGGTCGAATACTACGGCAACATGGTGGCGATCAACCAGGTGGCCAACGTCACACTGATCGATGCCCGCACCATCGGCGTCCAGCCGTGGGAAAAGCCCATGGTGGCAAAGGTTGAAAAGGCGATCCGTGATTCCGACCTGGGCCTGAATCCGGCCTCCCAGGGGGAGTTGATCCGGGTGCCGATGCCGGCGCTGACCGAGGAGCGCCGCCGCGACCTGATCAAGGTGATCAAGCACGAAGGTGAGAACGCCAAGGTTGCAATTCGCAATCTGCGCCGCGATGCCATCGCGCACCTCAAGGATGCCCTGAAAAAGAAGGAAATCGGCGAGGACGACGAGCGCAAGGCGCTGGACGATATGCAACGCCTGACGGATCGTTACGTCGCGGAAGTCGATCGCCTGCTGGCGGAAAAAGAGAAGGATCTGATGGCCGTCTGATCAGCGGGAGGACGGAATGCCAAGGAAATTCACCAGCTCGACCCAGGCTATCCCGGAAGTGGGCGCCGTGCCGCGCCATCTGGCCATCATCATGGATGGCAACGGGCGCTGGGCAAAGAAGCGTTTCATGCCGCGCGTCGCCGGCCACAAGCGCGGTGTCGAGACCGTGCGTTCCATGGTCAAGGCCTGCATTGCGCGCGGTATCGAATACCTGACCCTGTTTGCCTTTTCCTCGGAAAACTGGCGCCGCCCAGTCGAGGAAGTCTCCTTCCTGCTGAATCTGTTCGTCAGTGCGCTGCAAAGCGAGATCGGCAAGCTCCACGCCAACTCGGTGCGACTGAAGGTCGTTGGCGACCTGTCGGCCTTCGAGCCCCGGCTGGTGGCCCTGATCCGCGAAGGCGAGGCCTTGACGGCCAACAACAGTCGCCTGACGCTGACCATCGCCGCCAACTATGGCGGCCGCTGGGACATCCTGCAAGCCATGAACCAGCTCGCGCTGGCGCACCCGGAGAAGGTCGGTGCATTCGGCGAGGCCGATCTGGCGCCACATCTCGCCATGGCCTATGCGCCGGAACCCGATCTCTTCATTCGTACCGGTGGCGAGCAGCGGATCAGCAACTTCCTGCTCTGGCAGCTGGCCTACAGCGAGCTGTATTTCACCGATACCCTGTGGCCTGATTTCGACGACGCTGCGCTCGATGCCGCCGTACTTTCCTATCGTCGTCGGGAGCGCCGCTTCGGCCGCACCAGCGAACAATTGACGGAAAACGCCGTGTCGCCAGCGCCGACTCTTGGGTTGCCGGCTACCGGCCACGATGCTTAAGACACGAATCATCACCGCCCTTGTGCTGGTTGCCGCGCTGGGGCTGATCCTGTTCGCCCTGCCGCCGTTTGCCGCCGCCCTGGCATTTGCCGCGATTGCCGCCCTGGCGGCCTGGGAGTGGGCGGGCCTGATGAAGCAGGACATGCCTGCCCGCTACATGTTTGGCGGCGCGATGCTGATCAGCTGCTGGCAATTGACGGTCAACCTGCCGCAACTGGTGCCCATCCTGCTGGGTCTGGCCACGGCGTTCTGGTTGCTGGTGGTGCCGTTCTGGTTTCGCTACAAATGGACCCTCGCCGGCAACGACATGTTCGGCTACCTGCTCGGCGCCCTGGTAATACTGCCAACGTGGGCGGCAATGGTGGCGCTGCACGCGGTCGATACCTGGCTGATGCTGGCTGTGATGGCGCTGGTCTGGGTAGCGGACATCGCCGCTTACTTTGCCGGGCGTGCCTTCGGGCGCCACAAACTGGCGCCAAACATCAGCCCCGGCAAGACCTGGGAGGGCGTGGCCGGCGCGGTGGCCGGTGTCCTGCTCTATGGCAGCCTGGTGCTTGGCCTCAGTCCTCTCGGCGGCAAACTGCCATTGTCTTGGCCCGTGCTGGCCTGCCTGCTGCTGGTGCTTACCGCCGTCAGCGTGATGGGCGATCTTTTTGAATCATTGCTCAAGCGCCAGGCGGGCATCAAGGACAGCAGCCAGTTGCTGCCCGGCCACGGCGGCGTGCTCGACCGCATCGATGCCCTGACCTCGACCCTGCCCGTGGCAGCCCTGATCCTGTATTTGCTGCGTCCATGAAAATCACCGTTCTTGGCTCGACCGGATCGATCGGCGTCAGCACGCTGGATGTGCTGGCGCGCCATCCGGATCGTTTCGAAGTGCTGGCCTTGAGCGGCCATCGGCAAGTGGATCTGCTGGCAGATCAATGTCGCAAGTTTCGCCCGGCCTATGCGGTCGTGGCCGGCGCGGCGGAGGCGAAGCGTCTGACCGGGTTGCTGGCCGCCGAGCCCGGAACTGAAATTCTCCATGGGCCGCAGGCGCTTGAAACCATCGCTTCGCTGCCCGATGCCGACGCCGTGATGGCGGCCATCGTCGGTGCCGCGGGGCTCGCGCCGACGCTGGCGGCCGCACGCGCAGGCAAGCGTGTGCTGCTTGCCAACAAGGAGGCCCTGGTGATGGCCGGGGCCGTATTCATGGCCGAGGTGCGGCGCTCGGGCGCCCTCCTGTTGCCGATCGACAGCGAACACAATGCGGTGTTCCAGTCCATGCCACATGGCTACTCGGGAAGCATGGCCCGCAGTGGCGTGCGCCGCATCCTGCTGACAGCCTCCGGCGGCCCGTTTCGGACGACACCCCATGCACAGTTGCAGACCGTAACTCCGGAGCAGGCCGTGGCGCACCCCAACTGGTCGATGGGGCGCAAGATCTCGGTCGATTCCGCGACCATGATGAACAAGGGGCTGGAAGTGATCGAGGCCCACTGGCTGTTCAATGCGCCGGCGGATCGCATCGAGGTGGTGATCCATCCGCAAAGCGTGATCCATTCCCTGGTCGACTATATCGACGGCTCGGTACTTGCCCAACTGGGCAACCCCGACATGCGCACGCCGATCGCCCACGCCCTGAACTGGCCGCAGCGGATCGACTCCGGCGTTTCGCCGCTGGATTTGTTTGCCGTGGGGCAATTGAATTTCGAACGCCCCGACCCTGTTCGCTTCCCTTGTCTGGAACTCGCCTATCGTGCCTTGCGTGCCGAGGGCAACGCCGCTGCCGTGCTGAACGCGGCCAACGAGGTCGCGGTTACAGCCTTCCTGGAACGGCGCCTGTCTTTTCTTGGCATTGCCGATCTGATCGCGGCGACCCTGGATGCCGTGCCGCGGCAGGAACTGCCCGACCTCGATGCGGTGATCGAGGCGGATCGCCAGGGCCGCGACACGGCGAGCGAACTCCTTTCCCGACGCTTCGGCGGATGAATCCTCAGCTCTGGGGCTGGTATGGGGGGGCCTTCATCGTGGCGCTGGCCGTCCTGGTGGTGGTGCACGAAATGGGGCACTACCTCGCGGCGCGAGCCTGCAATGTCAAGGTACTGCGTTTTGCCTTCGGTTTCGGCAAGGTCATCTGGATGCGGCGCAAGGGCGTGGACGGCACGGAATGGGCGATCTCGGCGTTTCCGCTCGGCGGCTACGTCAAGATGCTCGACGAGCGCGAGGGCGAGGTTCCCGCCGCCGAACTCGACCGTGCCTTCAATCGCCAGTCGGTCGGCCGGCGCGCGTTCATCGTGGCCGCCGGCCCGGCTGCCAACTTCCTGCTGGCGATCGTGCTGTACTGGGCGTTGTTCATACACGGTGTTACCGAGCTGAAGCCACGCCTGGCGCTGCCTCCCGCCGGAACTCCGGCGGCGGTAGTCGGTATCAGCGAGGGAAGTACCGTGCGTGCGGTCAATGGCAGGCCGATCCAGACCTGGCAGGATTTGCGCTGGGAAGTGATGCGCCGCGCCCTCGACAAGGAAGTGGTCGAGCTCGAGGTCGTGAGTCTGCAACGCGAGACCGCTGTGGTGCGCATTGCCAGCACCCAATTCGATCTGGAAGAACTGGAGAAGGACCCGCTGCGTCCGCTTGGCCTGGTGCTGTTTCGGCCACGCCTGCCGGCGGTGGTCGGCAACGTACAGCCCGGATCGGCGGCCGATGCCGCCGGATTCCGGGTCGGCGACCGCGTGGCGGCGATCGAGGGCAAGCCGATCGGCGAATGGTCCGAACTGGCCGCGATTGCGCGTGCCTCGCCAGGTAGCCGCCTGCGGTTCGACATCGTGCGCGATGGCGCCGGCTTGGAGCTTGTGGTGACGCCGAAACTCGTCGAGGATGGCGGGCGCAAAGTCGGCCGCCTTGGATTGATGGCGATGGAAGGAAAAGGCGAGCTTCACGAAATGACCACGGTAGTCAGCCACGGCCCCGTTGCCGCGCTCGGTCGCGCGCTGGTCCAGACCTGGGATACCTCGGTGCTGAGCTTGCGCATGATGGGGCGCATGCTGACCGGCGAGCTCTCCTGGAAGAACCTTTCCGGACCGGTCACCATTGCCGACTATGCGGGTCAGTCGGCACGCCTGGGGCCGAGCTATTACCTGCGCTTTCTGGCGCTGATCAGCATCAGCCTGGGGGTACTCAATCTGCTGCCAGTGCCCGTTCTGGACGGAGGGCATTTGATGTATTATCTCGTCGAGTTTTTCAAGGGTGGTCCGGTGTCGGAACGGGCTCTTGAAATCGGCCAACAAATCGGTTTTGCCTTGCTGGCGCTGCTGATGGCCTTTGCCTTCTACAACGATATCAATCGCCTGGTTTCAGGCTAGATCCTGCTTATCCCGATGAAGAAAAAACTGCTCGCCGGACTGGTCGTTGCCCTGTTGGCCCGTGCCGTGATGGCGTTCGAGCCATTCCAGATCAAGGATATTCGCGTCGAGGGCATCCAGCGCACGGAAGCGGGTACGGTGTTCTCCTACCTGCCGGTCAAGGTCGGCGACACCATGAACGACGAAAAGGCCGCCGCCGCGATCAAGGCACTGTTCGCCACCGGCTTTTTCAAGGACGTGCGGCTGGAGATCGATGGGCAGGTTCTCGTGGTGGTCCTCGACGAACGCCCGGCGATTGCCTCGCTTGAATTCACTGGCTTGAAGGCATTCAAGCCGGAAGACCTGAAAAAATCCCTGCGTGAAGTCGGCTTGGCCGAATCCCGGATTTTCGATCGTGCCATGGTCGAACGCGCGGAGCAGGAACTAAAGCGCCAATACCTGGCCCAGGGGCATTATGCGGTTCAGGTGACGACGACCATCACGCCCCTGGAGCGCAATCGTGTCGGCGTCAATTTCGCGGTGGTGGAAGGCGATATCGCCAAGATTCGCCAGATCAACATCATCGGTGCCAGCGCGATCGCGGAGTCGGACCTGCTCGATCTGATGGTCCTGCGCACGCCGGGCTGGCTGACCTGGTACACCAAGAACGACCAGTATTCCAAACAGAAGCTTTCCGGCGACCTGGAGACCTTGCGCTCCTTCTACCTGGATCGCGGCTATCTTGAATTCAACATCGAATCGACCCAGGTATCCATCTCGCCGGACAAGCAGGACATTTTCATCACCGTCAATATCACGGAAGGCGAGAAATACACCGTGTCCTCGGTCAAGCTTGCCGGCCAGCTCCTGATTCCGGAAGATGAGTTGGTCAAGCTGGTGCAGGTCAAACCGGGTGAAGTCTTCGCCCGCGAGCGCATGACCGAGACCACCAAGGCCATCAGCGAACGCTTGGGTAACGAAGGCTATGCCTTCGCCAACGTGAATGCCGCCCCGGAACTCGACAAGGCGAAGCGGGAAGTCGCTTTCACGATCTTTGTCGATCCCGGTCGCCGGGTGTATGTGCGTCGCATCAACGTAACCGGCAACACCCGCAGCCGCGACGAGGTGGTGCGGCGCGAACTGCGCCAGGCCGAATCCGCCTGGTACGACGGAGAAAAGATCAATCGCTCGAAAGCGCGGGTGGATAAGCTGGGTTACTTCGACGAGGTGACCGTCGAGACACCTCCTGTGCCCGGAACCACGGACCAGGTCGACATGGAGGTCAAGGTCAAGGAAAAACCGACCGGAAACATCATGCTCGGTGCCGGTTTTTCCAGTTCCGAAAAGTTCACCGTGTCCGGCGCGGTGCAGCAGCAGAACCTGTTCGGCAGCGGCAAGCATGTCGGCGTCCAGATCAGCACCAGCAAGTCAAACCGCGTGTATTCGCTGTCGCATACGGACCCCTATTTCACGGTCGATGGCGTGAGCCAGGGCTTCGATCTGTACTTGCGCAATACCGATACCAGCACGCTCGCCGTCGGCAGCTTCGGTTCGGATTCGCTGGGCGGCGGGATGCGCTGGGGCATTCCGATTGCCGAGGACGATTACATCAATCTTGGTCTTTCCTACGACCGGACGACGCTCAAGACCGATGCGAACAGCCCGATCCGCTACCGGAACTACGTCACGCAGTTCGGGGCCAAGAGCAACACGCTGCTGGCTTCGGGCGGATGGCAGAAGGATGGGCGCGACAGCCTGCTGGTGACCACCCGCGGCGACTACCGTCGTGCCACGCTCGAAGTCGCCTTGCCCGGCAGCTCGGCAACCTATGTCAAGGCGGTCTATCAGCACCAGCATTACTTCCCGCTTGATCGCAAGCTGACGCTGGCCTTGAACGGCGAGGTCGGGCTGGCCAAGGGCTACAGCAACAAGGAACTCCCCTTCTTCAAGAATTTTTATGCCGGCGGTATCGGTTCGGTGCGCGGCTTCGACTCCGGATCGCTGGGTCCGCGCGATGCGGCCACCAATGAAGCCGTCGGCGGCAACAAGCGCCTGATCGGTAATGCTGAAATCCTTTTCCCGGTTCCCGGCATGGGGCGTGATACCTCCATGCGCCTGAGTGCTTTCGTCGATGCGGGCAATGTCTGGGGCTATGATTCCAAGTTCAGCTTCGGCAGCCTGCGCTACAGCGGCGGCTTGGCCCTGTCGTGGAACTCGCCGATGGGGCCGCTGAAATTCTCCTATGCCAATCCGTTCAACAAGAAGGTGGATGACAAGGTGCAGCGCCTGCAGTTCCAGATGGGCTCAGTGTTCTGACGTATTTTTTACTTGAGAGAACCATGTTGAAGAAATTTTTCGTTTCCGGCCTCATGCTCTTGTCGATCTCCTGCGCGGCCCTGGCCGAGGGAAAGATCGGCGCCATCAATATCCAGAAGATCCTCAACGACGCACCGCAGGCTGCCAAGGCCAAGAAGAAGATCGAAAAGGATTTCGAGAAGCGCGATCAGGATCTGCAACGCCTGGCCAAGCAGTTGCAGGGGATGCAGGAAAACCTGGAAAAGAATGCCGTCACCATGGCCGAGTCTGACCGCCGCAACAAGGAGCGTGAGTTCAACGACCTGAACCGCGATTTCCAGCGCAAGCAGCGCGAGTTCCGCGAGGATCTCAGTCAGCGCCAGAACGAGGAGATGGCGGCGATTTTCGAGCGGGTGAACAAGATCATCAAGCAGATCGCCGAGGCCGAGAAATACGACATCATTTTCCAGGAAGCGGCCTACGTTAACCCGCGCATCGACATCACCGAAAAAGTGATCAAGGCGCTGGGCGACGGCACGAAGTAAGCTCCCCAGCCGTGGAGTTGCGGCTCGACGAGATCGTCGCCCGCCTGGGCGGAGAAATAGTCGGCGCTGGCGACACGGCGATTTCTCGCATCGCGCCGCTGGATGCGGCTGGCCCGGGAGACCTGGCCTTTCTCGCCAATCCAAGGTACCGGGGTCAGCTCGAACACACGCGTGCCTCCGCCGTGATCATGGCGCCTCCGCTGGCTAGTGCCCTGAACGCGGCAATTCTGACCCCCAACCCCTACCTGTACTTCGCCCGGGTTGCGCAGTGGCTGAATCCGCCGCCGGCGCCACAAGCTGGCGTGCATTCCTCGGCCGTGGTGGAAGGAAGCGTTGCGGCCAGTGCCAGCATCGGGGCGAATGTCTGGATTGGTCCTGGGGTCGAGATTGGCGAGGGAGTGGTGATCGAGCCCAACTGCAGCATCGGCAATGGCACCGTCATCGGGGCGGCAACGCGGCTGGCGGCCAATGTCGCCGTGTATGCCGGCTGCCGCATCGGCGAGCGCTGCCTGATCCACAGTGGCGCGGCGATCGGCGCCGACGGTTTCGGCTTCGCCCGCGATAGCGATGCGACCTGGGTGAAAATTCCGCAAACCGGTCGCGTGCTCATTGGTGATGACGTCGAGATCGGTGCCGGTACCACGATAGACCGGGGTGCCCTCGGCGACACAGTGATCGAGGATGGCGTCAAGCTGGACAACCAGATCCAGGTCGGTCACAACGTTCGCATCGGCGCACATACGGCGATGGCCGGTTGCGTCGGCATCGCCGGAAGCGCGACGATAGGCCGGCGCTGCACCGTGGGCGGCGGCGCGATCATCCTGGGGCATCTCACCCTCGCCGACGACGTCAACGTTTCCGCCGGCACGCTGGTGGCCAAGTCGATAGCCAAACCCGGTGCATACAGCGGCACGGTGCCTTTCCTGGAACATGGCGAGTGGCTGCGAAATTTTTCCCGCCTGCGCCATCTTGATGCCATGGCCGATAAAATCCGGGCCCTCGAACAGCGGCTTGCCGCACTGGAGAAAACCAAATGAGCAGCAATGCGGCAAACGGACAAGGCATGTCCGGCATGGACATCCATCAGATACTCGACTACCTGCCGCATCGCTATCCCATTCTTCTGGTCGATCGAGTGCTGGACGTCGTTCCCGGAGAGCGGATCACGGGGCTGAAGAATGTCAGCGTCAACGAACCTTATTTCCCCGGGCACTATCCCCACCATCCGGTGATGCCGGGCGTGTTGATCGTCGAAGCCATGGCGCAGACCGCCGCGATCCTGGCCTTCAAGACCATGGGCAGCAAGCCGGACGACAAGTCGGTGTATTACTTCGTCGGCATCGACAATGCCCGTTTCAAGCGGCCGGTCGGGCCCGGCGACCAACTGCTGATCGAGGTCCGCCTGGTCGCGAACAAGCGCGGGATATGGAAGTTCTCCGCGGTAGCCAGGGTCGCTGACCAGGTCGCCGCGGAAGCCGACCTGATCTGCGCGGTACGACCCACGCCGCAATGAGCATTCATCCGACAGCCATCGTGCATCCGGCGGCCGGCATTGGCCGCGATGTCGAGATCGGACCGTACTCGGTCGTTGGCGAGCACGTCGAAATCGGCGATCGCACCAGGATCGGGCCGCATGTCGTGCTCGCCGGGCATACCCGTATCGGCTGCGACAACCGCATTTACCAGTTCTGCTCGATCGGCGAAGCCCCGCAGGACAAAAAGTATTCGGGCGAGCCTACCCGGCTCGAAATCGGCGACCGGAACAGCATCCGCGAGTTCTGCACTTTCAACTGCGGGACCGCGCAGGACGTCGGAGTAACCCGGCTGGGCGACGACAACTGGATCATGGCCTATGTGCATCTGGCGCATGACTGCCAGGTGGGAAACCAGACCATCTTCGCCAACAACACGCAACTCGCGGGGCATGTCCAGGTCGGCGATTGGGCCATCCTCGGCGGCTTTACCGTGGTCCATCAATTTGTACGGATCGGCGCCCACAGTTTTACGGCGATGGGCACCATCCTGTTGCAGGACCTTCCTCCTTTCGTTACCGCCGCCGGCAATCCGGCCGAGCCGCGCAGCATCAACGCGGAGGGCCTCAAGCGCCGGGGCTTCGACGCAAAATCGATCGCGGCGGTGAAGCGTGCCTTCAAGACGCTGTACAAGAACGGCATGAAGCTCGAAGAAGCCAGGGCGGCAATCAGCGCCGAGGCCGTGGTCACGCCGGGGCTGGCGCTGTTGGCAGGTTTTCTCGATGCGCCGGGGCGGGGCATTATCCGCTGATGGTACGAATAGCGATGGTGGCCGGCGAGGCCTCCAGCGATCAACTTGCCGCCCACCTGATTGCCGCCCTGCGCCGGCACGTACCCGAAGCCGTGTTCCACGGCATCGGCGGGCCGAAGATGCAGCGTGAAGGCTTCGAGTCGCTCTGGCCGGCCGAAATACTGGCCGTGCGCGGTTATGCCGAAGTACTCAGGCACTACCGCGGCATCACGCGCATGCGACGCCAGTTGCTGCGCCGTTTGCTCACGGAGCGCCCCGATGTGTTCATCGGCGTCGACGGTTCCGATTTCAATTTGTGGCTGGAAAAGAGACTCAAGGCCGCGGGCATTCCCACCGTGCATTTCGTCAGCCCGTCGATCTGGGCCTGGCGGCGGCAACGCATGCACAAGATTGTGCAGTCCGTGGTGCATATCCTGGCGCTGTATCCCTTCGAGCCGGATCTGTATCGGGACACGCCCGTCAAATGCACTTATGTCGGCCATCCCCTGGCCGATGTCATTCCGCTGGGGGTCGATCAACGTGCGGTGCGGGAACGCCTGGACGTGGCACAGGATCGCCCGGTGATCGCGCTGTTGCCGGGAAGTCGCCAGGCGGAACTTCATTTCATGGCCGAGACCTTCATCGAGACGGCGAAGCTGCTGCTGGCAAAGCATCCGCGCCTGCAATTCCTGGTGCCACTGGTCTCGCGCGAAACCCGCCTGCAATTTGAAACCGCGTTGTGGAAGCTGAAGGCCGACGAACTCCCGTTTACCCTGATGTTCGGCCATGCCGCCGACGCGGTTGCCGCCAGCGACGTGGTCCTCGTCGCCAGCGGGACGGCGACCCTCGAAACTGCGCTGGTCGGGCGACCGATGGTCATCGCCTACAAGATGTCTCCGTGGTCGTGGCGCCTGATGCGCGGCATGCGCTACCTGCCCTGGGTCGGATTGCCGAACATCCTTGCCGGGCGCTACGTGGTGCCGGAGTTTCTCCAGGACGAGGCGACGCCCGAGAATCTCGCCCAGGCGCTGGGCAATCTGCTGGTGGACAAGCAGGCCGGACTGGCCATCGCACGCGTCTTCGACGCCGTCCATCGCTTGCTGCGCCAGGATACATCGAGCAAGGCGGCCGAGGCGGTCTTGCCCTACCTGCGGAAGGCGTGATGCGCCTGGTCTGCGGCGTCGACGAGGCGGGCCGCGGCCCGCTTGCCGGCCCGGTGTATGCCGCGGCGGTGATCCTCGATCCGGACCGGCCGATTGCCGGGCTCGACGATTCCAAGCGTTTGTCGGAGCGCAAACGCGAAGCCCTGGCGCCGCTGATCCGCGAGTTCGCGATTTCATGGAGCATCGCGTCGGCCTCGGTCGAGGAAATCGATGCCATCAACATTCTGCAGGCCACGATGCTGGCGATGCGACGCGCGGTCGAGGCGCTGCCGATGGCGGCGACGGAAGCCCTGATCGACGGCAATCGCTGTCCGCCGCTGGGCATACCGGCGCGCGCGATCATTGGTGGCGACGCGTCGGAGCCGGCGATCTCGGCGGCCTCGATCCTGGCCAAGACGGCCAGGGATGCCGAGATGCGTCGCATCCACGAGGCCTACCCGCATTACGGGCTGGACCGGCACAAGGGCTACGACACGGCCTTCCATCGCGCGGCGCTGGAGCGACATGGCCCGGCACCCTTCCATCGCCGCAGCTTTGCGCCGGTGCGAGCCTTGCTGGAGGCCTCGCGATGAATCCGGCCTTGATCATCGCCTCGCGCCACAATCCGCGTTTCAAGGCGCTGCGCAAGCTGGCGGATGATCCGGCGCGGGATGGCCTTGCGATTGCCGATGGCATACACCTGGTTGCCGCCTGCATGGAGCGCGGCGTACCGGTAAGGCAGTTGCTGGTCAGCGAGGGGGGCATGCGCAATCCTCAGGTGACCGGATTGCTGGTGCGGATGAGGCATGCGGAATGCCTGTGCTTCGGCGATGCCCTGTTCCGCGAGATCACCGGCATCGCCGCGCCCACGGGGATTGCCGCGGTCTTCGCGCCCCCCCGGCCGGAAGCCTCGACGTTGCGCGGCGACGCGGTTCTGCTCGACGGTATCCAGGATGCCGGCAATGTCGGTACCATACTGCGCAGCGCGGCGGCGGCCGGCATCGTCGATGTACTGCTGGGCCCTGGTTGCGCCGGAGCCTGGACCATGAAGGTGTTACGCGCCGCACAGGGGGCGCATTTTTCCCTGCGGATTCGCGAGCAGGCCGATCTGCTTGCCGCCGTTTGCGACAGCACGGTCTTGTCCATCGCTACCGTGGCGCGTGACGGGCAGGAACTCTATCAACTGGATTTGTCGAACCCGGTGCTTTGGCTGTTCGGCAACGAGGGGGCCGGCCTTTCGCCATCCTTGCGGGCTGCCGCCAACGTGGCGGCCACGATACCGCTTGCGGCCGCCACGGAGTCATTGAATGTCGCGGCAACGGCGGCGATTTGTCTGTTCGAGGCCCGCCGGCAACGCGACCAAACAAAAAGGCCCGCACTAGGCGGGCCTTCTCGCTGAACCGCCTGTTGCTTACTTCTTCTTCGCGGCCTTCTTGCCGGCAACGGCCGACTTGAAACCGGCACCGGCGGTGAAGCGCGGCACGGTGGTGGCGGCAATCTTCAGTTCCTTGCCGGTCTGCGGGTTGCGGCCCACACGGGCGGCGCGCTTCGACGACTTGAAGGTGCCAAAGCCGACCAGGGTCACGGTATCGCCCTTGGCGACAGCCTTGACGATGGCAGCCATCGCAGCTGACAAGGCCTTCTCGGCCGCGGCCTTGCTGATGTCGGCTTCCTTGGCGGTGATTTCAATCAGTTCGGATTTGTTCATGTATGACCTCCTGAGGATGAGTGGTGTTGATGCTGCGAAAGGTTTGCCGAGCGAATGGTAGCGCAGTGTAGTCCAAGATTCTTTATCTGGATCAATTTTTTTGCGGGATTTCCACGCATCTTCCTGCTGCCTGTTGCCCGCTGCCGGGAGGGCGCCGTTAGCTTCTGGCGCCGGCTTTTGGCGGGACCAGCCCCGGCGAGCGCTGCCGAAAAAAAGATAAGATTGGGTTCGGGCTTGGTCCGCGACAGCGGATTACCCCGATTGTCTTCTGATCAGGGATTCGAAAGGCATGGAAATCGCGTGGTGGCATTGGGTGGTACTCGGGCTTGGTCTGGGCCTGCTGGAGTTGTTCGTTGCCAGTTTCTTCGTCATCTGGTTCGGGCTTGGCGCCCTGCTGGTCGGTTTCGCCATGATGCTGCTTCCCGACCTTGCATTCAGTACCCAGGTGGCGCTGTGGACCTTGGCCTCGGTGGCGATGACAGTGCTCTGGTTTCGCGTGTTCCGTCGCGATGCGGCTGGAACGCGCACGGGGCAGGCTGACGAAGCCCTGGGTGAAATAGGCGTGCTGGTGCGCGCCGTCGAGCCACTGGGCGTCAGTTCCGGGCGTGGCGAGGTTCGTTTCCAGAAGCCGGTGATGGGCTCCGATGTCTGGCCCTGCCTGGCTGACGAGTCGATCGCCGCCGGCGAGCGGGTGCGGGTGCTGGCGGTCGACGGGCAATTGCTCAAGGTTGGCAAATACTGAAGGAGTGATTCATGGGCGAAATTGCCATCGTCGTTGTCGCCATATTCGTATTCGTGGCCGTTACCATCGCCAAGGGCGTGCGCATCGTGCCCCAGGGCGAGGAATGGATCGTCGAACGCCTGGGCAAGTACCACGGTACCCTGCATCCGGGACTCAACATCATCGTTCCCTATCTGGACCAGGTGCGCTACAAGCTGGTGACCAAGGACATCATCCTCGATGTGCAGGAACAGGAAGTGATCACCAAGGACAATGCGGTGATCGTGACCAATGCGATCGCTTTCATCAAGGTCACCGATCCGATCAAGGCGGTATACGGCGTCACCGATTTCTCGGAGGCGATCCGCAACATGATCATGACCACCTTGCGCTCGATCATCGGCGAGATGCAGCTCGACGAGGCCCTGTCCAACCGCGACAAGATCAAGGCGCGGCTGCGTGAGAGCATCGCCGACGAGGCCATTGACTGGGGCCTGACCGTCAAATCGGTGGAGATCCAGGACATCAAGCCCTCGGAATCGATGCAGCGCGCGATGGAGGCCCAGGCCAGCGCCGAGCGGGAGCGCAAGGCCATGGTGACCAAGGCGGAGGGCAACAAGCAGGCCACCATCCTGAACGCCGAGGCGCAGCTTCAGGCTGCCCGGCTCAATGCCGAGGCGCAGGTGACCCTGGCCGATGCCAGCGCCGAGTCGATCAGGCGGGTTGCATCGGCGATCGGCGACGAGGAGGGCCCGATGCGCTATATCCTCGGCGAAAAATACGTCAATGTAATCGGCAATCTGGCGCGCTCGGACAACGCCAAGACGGTGTTGCTTCCGGCGGACCTGCAGGAAACCCTGCGCGGCTTGCTCGGCGGCCGGAAATAGGCCCTTGCCGAGACAAAGACCCATGCATCTGCTTGGCATCGAGACCGCGACCCGGCAACTTTCCGTAGCGCTCTGGCAGGATGGCCGTTGTGTGTCGCGTGGCGGCGACCATCCCAACGGCGGCTCGCAAAACCTGCTGCCGTGGATCCATGAACTGCTCGATCAGGGCGGGATACGGCCGGCCGATCTGCATGGCATCGCCTTCGGCGCCGGGCCGGGCAGCTTCACCGGCTTGCGGCTCGCCTGCGGCGTGGCGCAAGGCTTGGGTTGGGGGCTTGGGATTCCGCTGCTGCCGGTGTCTACCCTGGAGGCATTGGCGCTCGCCAGCGGGAAGTGCAGGGCATGGACCTGCCTCGACGCGCGCATGAACGAGATCTATTGCGCCGGCTATGCGGTATCCGGAAACCAGGTGACGGAACTCATGGCGCCGATTTGTGTTGCTCCCGCCGTGGCGCCAGCGCCGACTTTCGAGCAGGCCTGGGGCGTGGGCGACGGCTTTGCGGCCTATGGCGAGTTGCTGTGCGGTCGCGCGCCGGATCTGCTCGGCGTGCAAGCCGATGCCTGGCCGACCGCCGAGGCCGTGTTGCGCCTTGCGGCACCTCGCTTCGCGCAAGGCCTGGCGCCGGATTACGCCGCCGCCCAGCCGGTCTATGTGCGCGACAAGGTGGCATTGACCACGGCGGAGCGACTCGCGCGTGGCGGCGCGAATTGAACACGGAAATCAGCGCCATGCAAACCATCGACCTTGACGCCGTGGTGGCCCTGGAACAGCGCTGCCACGCCTTTCCCTGGACGCGCGGCAACTTTGCCGACTCGCTGGCCGCCGGCCATGGTGCCTGGCTGGTGCGTGAAGCCGGCGAGATTGCCGCGTATGCGGTCATGATGCCGGCGCCGGACGAGGCGCACCTGCTCAATATCACGGTGGTGCCGGAACTTCAGCGCGCCGGACGTGGTGCCGCCTTGTTGCGGCAGCTGTTCGATCTGGCGCGGGCCTGGAAGGCAACTCGCATGCTGCTCGAAGTCCGCCCCGGCAATGTCGCGGCTCTGGCCTTGTACCGTCGTCATGGTTTTGCCGAGATCGGGCGGCGTCGCGGCTATTATCCCGCCGCCGGCGGCCGCGAAGACGCCATTGTCATGGCGCGTGAACTGTGAACCCGGGCCGCGAACGCATCCTGCGCGAGTTGGGTCTGGGGCCGACCTGGCGGCTGCGCTCGCCGCCGTTGCCCGAGGATGGACCGGTGGCGGCGAGCGAAGTGGATCGCGTTGCCCCTGCCGTGGTGGCCTCCGGCGCCGCAGGCCTTGCCGACTGGGACCGACTGGCGGCGACCGTGCGCGATTGCCGGGCCTGCGGGCTGTGCGCCGCGCGCAAGCAGGCGGTGCTGGGCGTCGGCGATCGCCATGCCGACTGGTTGTTCGTCGGCGAAGGGCCGGGAGCGGAGGAGGACCAGCGCGGCGAACCCTTCGTCGGCCAGGCGGGCAAGCTGCTCGACAATATGCTGGCGGCAATCGGCTTGCGTCGCGGCGAGGATGTTTACATTGCCAATGCGGTGAAATGCCGGCCGCCGGAAAACCGCACCCCCGAGGCCCCGGAAATCGACGCCTGTCGGCCGTATCTGGAACAGCAGATCGGCTTGATCCGCCCCCGGCTGATTGTCGCCCTGGGGCGTCCCGCGGCACAGGCCTTGCTCAAGACCGAGGTCAAGATCGCGGCGGCGCGCGGTCGGCTGCATGAGTACCAGGGGATTCCGCTGGTGATTACCTACCACCCCGCCTATCTCCTGCGCAATCTGACGGACAAGGCCAAGGCCTGGGAAGATCTCTGCTTCATGCGACGCAGCATGCGCCAGCTGAAAGGTGGCTGAGCCCCGGCCGTCCGCTTTCCCTCAGGGGTGGGCGACGTCTTCCAGATGGGCTACGTCGTCGCGCTGGCGCTGGTTCATTTCGTGGCGCAGCTTGACCAGCCACATGGTCCCCGCCACCAGCATGCCGAACAGGGCGATGATCCAGTAGATGTGCAGGTTGGCCTTGATCAGCAGCGAGTACCCTGTGGTCATGATCAGGATCGAAAGGTTCTCGTTGAAGTTCTGTACCGCAATCGAATGGCCGGCTCCCATCAGGATGTGGCCACGATGTTGCAGCAGGGCGTTCATCGGCACCACGAAAAAGCCCGAGGCCATGCCGATCAGCACCAGCAGCGGCGCGGCGATCCAGAAGTCGCGCACCACGATCATCACCAGCACGCCGACCCCCATGGCGATGCCGAGCGGAATCACCCGCACCGATTTGCGCAGGGTGATCATCCTCGCCGCCATGACGGCACCGACCGCCACGCCGACGGCGACGATGCCTTGCAGCATGCTGGCCTTCGAAAGGTCGAGGTTCAGCGAGACGCGGGCCCACTCCAGGACTATGAACTGCAGGGTCGCGCCGGCGCCCCAGAACAACGTGGTCACCGCCAGCGAGACCTGACCCAGCTTGTCGCGCCAAAGCAGCTTGAGGCAGTGGTTGAACTCGTGCATCAGGTAGACAGGATTCTTTTTCAGCGGCTTGTGATCCACGCCGGTGTCCGGGATATGGAGATTGAACGCCGCAGCGATCAGGTAGAGCGCGCCGATGATGATCAGGTTCATTTCGGCGACGGTGTCTATGCCGGTATCGATCACCGGGAAATCCAGGCTCAGCAGGCCATGGGCGATCTCCGGCCGGATCAAGGCGCCGCCGAGTACCACGCCAAGGATGATGGCGCCGACCGTGAGACCCTCGATCCAGCCGTTGGCCACCACCAGCAAACGGTGCGGCAGGTACTCGGTGAGGATTCCGTATTTGGCCGGCGAGTAGGCCGCAGCGCCGAGGCCGACCACGGCGTAGGCGAGCAGCGGGTGCACGTCGAAGAACATCATCGAACAGCCGAAGATCTTGATGCCGTTGCTGATGAACATCACGCGCCACTTCGGCATCGAGTCGGCAAAGGCCCCGACAAAGGCAGCCAGGGCGACATATGACACCGTGAAGAAGGTCTTCAGCAGGGGTTCGTATTCGGCCGGTGCGCGCATGTCGCGCAGGATGGCAATGGCGGCAATCAGCAGGGCGTTGTCGGCCAGCGCGGAAAAAAACTGCGCCGCCATGATGATGTAGAAACCTGCGTTCATTGCCTGGGTCGCGGTCGCGACCGTGCTTGAGGGTCACGGTTTATATCACGAAAGATTTGCCACAACATTGATGCTGCACTGCCGCAGCACTCATAAAAGGCGCTCATGGGGACTCATTTGTGATTGAATAACGATTGGTCACAATCAATCGGGTGCGAGGAGCGTTTTATGGCCGATCGGCGGCTTCAGGTGTTTCATGCGGTAGCCAAGCAATTGTCGTTCACCAAGGCTGCCGAGGTGCTGTTCATGACGCAGCCGGCCGTCACCTTCCAGATCAAGCAACTGGAAGAGCATTTCAATACGCGCCTGTTCGATCGGGGGCATGGCCGCATTGCGCTGACCCCGGCCGGAGAGGTGGTTCTCGGCTATGCGGAAAAAATCCTTGGCCTGGCCTCGGAAATGGATGTGCGCCTGTCCGAGCTTACCGGCGAGATCGGCGGCTCGCTGATGGTCGGCGCCTCGACCACCATTGCCGAATTCATGCTTCCCGGCATACTCGGCGAATTCAAGTCGACCTATCCCAACGTGCGTTCGCGCCTGATTGTCGGCAATTCCGAATCGATCGAGAACCGGGTACTGGAACATACCATCGACATCGGTTTCATCGAATCGCTGTCGCACGAGCCCAACCTCGAATGCGAGGTCTGTTGCGATGATGAACTGGTGGTGATCTGTCATCCGCGTTTTCCGCTGGCACGGCACAAGGAACTGACGCCGCAAAAGCTTCTGGAGCACCCCTTCGTTTCCCGCGAGCCTGGGTCCGGCACCCGCGAGTTCACCGAGAGCTACCTGCGCACGGCCGGCGTGTCGCTGGACCAGATGAACGTGGTGATGGAACTCGGCAGCCCGATCGCGCTCAATGGCGTGGTACAAACCGGCCTCGGTTTTGCCGTTGCCTCGCGTGCCTCGGTGAGCAAGGAGCAGAGGTTGGGCGACATCGTCGCGATCCCGCTCAAGCCACGCCTGATCCGCACCCTGTCGATGGTCTATCCCAAGGAAAAGTTCCGTTCGCGGCTGGTCGCCACCTTTGTCGACTTCGCGTCCACGCGGCTGCGCGCGCTGATCGCCAAGAAGCCCGTCTAGCGCTCCTACCAATGTCGCGTCCGACTCGCGCCCGCCTCGACTGGAGGGCGTTGCGCCACAACCACAGCGTGGTCAGGCGTCATGCCGCTGCCACGCGCATCTGGAGCGTGGTCAAGGCCGATGCCTATGGCCACGGGTTGCTGGCGGCGGCAGGAGCGCTGGCGGAAGTCACCGACGGTTTCGCCCTGGTCGAACTGGAGGGCGCGATCGCCTTGCGCGATGCCGGTTTCCGTCACCCCATCCTGATGCTGGAGGGCCCGTATCGAGACGAGGACATTTCACTGTTCGCCGAGCTCGAACTGACCACCGTGCTGCACACGCGCTGGCAGGTCGATGCCCTGATCGGCGCCAGCCTGCCGTGCCGGCAGCCGGTGTACCTCAAGCTCAACACCGGCATGAACCGGCTCGGCTTCAATGCCGACGAGTTTCCCGCCGCGCTGGATAGCCTGGTGGCGGCCGATTGTCTCGACGCATTGACCCTGATGACACATTTTGCCGATGCCGACGAGCCGCGCGGCATCGCCTTGCAGCTGAAGGCTTTTCGCGCCATGGCCGGCACGCGCCGGCTGCCGGCCTCGCTGGCGAACTCGGCGGCGATCCTGCGCTTTCCCGAGGCCCATGCCGATTGGGTGCGGCCCGGCATCATGTTGTATGGATCGTCGCCGTTCCCGGCCATGCAGTCGGCGCGTGAACTCGATTTGCGGCCGGTAATGACCCTGGAAAGCGAGCTGATCGCGGTGCGCGAACTGGCGCCGGGCGATGCCGTCGGCTATGGCAGCAGCTTCGTCGCCGAGCGTGCCATGCGCGTCGGCATCGTTGCCTGCGGTTATGCCGACGGCTATCCGCGCCATGCCCCGACTGGAACGCCGGTGGCGATCGCCGGGCGGCGCAGCCGCACCCTGGGGCGGGTGTCGATGGACAAGCTCTGCGTCGATCTGGATGGCATGCCATCGGAAGTCGGCGTTGGCAGCACGGTGACCTTGTGGGGTGGCGAGGGCGAGATGCATGTCGCGGCGGACGATGTCGCCACCGCCGCTGGCACCGTCGCCTACGAACTGTTTTGCGCGCTGGCGGCGCGAGTCCCGGTCGAGGAAATCGACTAGCTGCGCCCATGGCCAAGGCCAAGACCCAGTATTCCTGCACTGAGTGCGGCGCGGCCTCGCCCAAGTGGCAGGGGCAGTGCCCCGGCTGCGGGCAGTGGAACACCCTGGTCGAGACCGTGATCGAGTCGTCGCAGCCGGCCAGGCGCAGCTTCGCCGCGCTTGGCGGCAGCGCCGGCATTCAGGCGCTGGCCGCGATCAAGCCCAGGGAAGAAGCGCGGCAGGCCACCGGCGTCGAGGAATTCGACCGGGTGCTCGGCGGCGGGCTGGTCGCCGGCGGCGTGGTCCTGATCGGCGGCGACCCCGGCATCGGCAAATCGACGCTGCTGTTGCAGGCGCTGGCGCGGCTGGCGCAGATCGGGCAGAACGTTCTTTACGTCTCGGGCGAGGAATCGGGCGAGCAGGTGGCGCTACGCGCGCAGCGCCTGCAACTCGATGTCGCCGGCCTGCAACTGCTGGCTGAAATCAATGCCGAACGGATACTTGCCGCGCTGGTCGAGCAGCGCCCGGCGGTGGCCGTGATCGATTCGATCCAGACCGTCTGGTCCGATGCCCTGCAGTCTGCCCCCGGTTCGGTGGCCCAGGTAAGGGAATGCGCGGCGCAGTTGACGCGTTTCGCCAAGCAATCCGGAACCTGCGTCATCCTGGTCGGCCACGTCACCAAGGAAGGCAGCCTGGCCGGACCGCGCGTGCTGGAGCACATGGTCGATACCGTGCTGTACTTCGAGGGCGATACCCATTCCTCCTTTCGCCTGGTGCGGGCGGTGAAGAACCGCTTCGGCGCGGTGAATGAACTCGGCGTTTTCGCCATGACCGAGAAGGGCCTGCGCGGCGTGGCCAATCCCTCGGCACTGTTCCTGTCCCGGCATTCGCTCGATGTCGCCGGTTCCTGCGTGCTGTGTACCCAGGAGGGCACGCGGCCCCTGCTGGTCGAGATCCAAGCCCTGGTCGATGCCTCGCAGGCGCCCAGCCCGCGCCGGCTGACAGTCGGTCTGGAGCAGAATCGGCTGGCGATGCTGCTCGCCGTGCTGCACCGTCATGCCGGCATCGTCTGCGGCGACCAGGATGTCTTCGTGAACGCCGTCGGCGGCGTGCGCGTTTCCGAGCCGGCCGCCGATCTTGCGGTGCTGCTGGCCATCGTCTCTTCGCTGCGCAACAAGCCCCTGCCGGGCAAGCTGGTGGTGTTCGGCGAGGTCGGCCTGGCCGGCGAGATACGTCCCGCGCCGCGCGGTCAGGAGCGTCTGCGCGAGGCAGCAAAACTGGGCTTCAGCCACGCCATGGTGCCCAGGGCGAACGCACCGAAGCAGGCGATCAAGGGCCTCGACGTGATCGCCCTCGATCGCGTCGAGCAGGCCATCGAGCGCATGCGCGAATGCTGAGTTTCCCCGCGTCGAGAGTCGCCATGCGCATGCTGGCGCGCGACTGGCGCGCGGGCGAGTTGACCGTGCTCGGCATTGCGCTGATGCTGGCCGTGGCGGCGCTGACCAGCGTCGGCTTTCTCACCGATCGCGTCGAACAGGCGCTGCGCCTGCAATCGCACCAGTTGCTCGGCGGCGACCTGCTGCTCAGCGCCGACCATCCCTGGCCGGATCAACTGCGCCAGGAGGCCGTGGCACGCGGCCTGCGCCTTGCCGAAAGCGTGACCTTCGCCAGCATGGTCAGCCTGGGCGACAACTCGGTGCTGGCCGAGATCAAGGCGGTCAGCGACGGATATCCCTTGCGCGGCAGCCTGCGCACGGCGGCGGAACTCAATGCGCCGGATGCGGAAATCCGTCGGGTTCCCGCGCGCGGCGAAGCCTGGGGCGACGAGCGGCTGGCCAGCACCCTGAACTTTCCTGTCGGCACGGCGCTGTCGCTGGGCCGGATCGCCTTGCGCAGCGGCCCGATCCTGACGCTGGAGCCGGATCGCGGCATGAACGTGTTTGCCCTGGCGCCGCGGCTGATGATCAATCTTGGCGATCTGCCCGCCACGGGGCTGATTCTTCCCGGTTCCCGGATCGGCTATCGACTGCATGTGGCGGGCGAAGCCGAGGCCGTGAAGGACTACGAGGCCTGGGCCAAAACCCGCCTCGGGCGCGGCGAGCGGCTGGAAAGCCTGGACAACGCGCGGCCCGAGATCCGCAACGTCACCGAGCGCGCGCAGCGCTTCCTGCGCCTGGCCGCCTTGCTCGCGGTGATACTCGCCGCGGTTGCCGTGGCGCTGGCCGCCGAACGCTACCTGCGCCGCCATCTCGATGGCTGCGCCGTGATGCGCTGCATGGGCGCCAGCTCCGGGCAGCTGTTGCTGATCCATGGCGGCGAGTTCCTCCTCTTCGGTTGCCTGGCGACCCTGGCCGGTTGCCTCGTCGGCTATGCGGTGCAGGCCGGGCTGGAGCAGATGCTGGCCGAATTGCTGGTGACGCGCCTGCCGGCGCCATCCCTGCTGCCGCTGTTGCAGGGCCTCATGGTCGGCCTGACCCTGCTGGTCGGCTTTGCCCTGCCGCCCTTGCTGCACCTGCGGCGCGTGCCCACCATTCGCGTCCTGCGCCGCGAATGGAGCGGCGCCGAGCCGGCTTCGATCGGAGCCTATCTGGCGGGGGCGCTGATCCTGGCCATCCTGATGTTGTGGATGGCCGGCGACATGCGGCTGGGCCTGATCGTGCTTGCCGGATTTTTGATTGCTTTGGCATTTTTCGCAGCGATGGCGCGCTTGCTGCTGGCCGTGCTGGGGCGCCTGCGGCCGGCCGGTTACGGCTACGGCTGGCGCCACGGCCTGGCCAACCTGCGACGGCGGCTGGGCGCCACGCTGGTACAAGCGGTTGCCCTGTCGCTCGGACTCACCGCGCTGCTGCTGCTGACCATAGCCCGTGGCGACTTGCTGGCAGCCTGGCAGGCGCGCGTCCCCGCCGACGCCCCCAACCGTTTCGCCATCAATATCCAGCCGGATCAGCGTGCCGCCATCGCCGACTTTTTCACCGGGCGCCGGCTGCCATCGCCCTTGCTGGAACCCATGGTGCGCGGCCGACTGGTACAAGTGAATGGGCGCGCCGTCGGCCCCGAAAGCTTTGCCGATGACAGGGCGCGACGTCTGGTCGATCGCGAGTTCAACCTGTCCTGGGCGGATCGCCTGCCCGCCGGCAACAGCGTCAGCGCCGGGCGCTGGCACGGCAATACCGAGGCCGCCGAGTTCTCGGTAGAGCAGGGCCTGGCCGAAACCCTGGAACTCAAGCTCGGCGATCGCCTCGGCTATGAAATTGCCGGGCAGCGCCTGGAGGGCGTCGTCACCAGCCTGCGCAAGCTGGACTGGGATTCGATGCGGGTCAATTTCTTTGTCATCGCGCCGCCGCGCGTGCTGGAGAACTATCCGGCCAGCTACATCACCAGCTTCCACCTGCCTGCCGATGCCGCGACGGCGGTTCCCGAATTGGTGCGGCGCTTTCCCAACATCACGGTGATCGACGTCGCCGCGCTGGTGCGCCAGTTGCAGACGACCGTCGATCAGGTGGCGCGGGCGGTGCAACTGGTGTTCGGCTTTGCCGTGCTGGCCGGGCTCGCCGTGCTGTATGCGGCATTGCAGGCCAGTGCCGACGAGCGGCGCCATGAACTGGCGGTACTGCGCGCCCTGGGCGCGCGCAGCCGGCAACTGACGGCGGCCTTGCTGGCCGAGTTCGCTGCCCTGGGGGCGCTGGCCGGGCTGTTGGCCGGCCTCGCCGCCAGCCTGATCGGCTGGGGCCTGGCGCGCTTCGCGTTTCGTCTCGACTATTCGCCACAGGTCGAACTGTGGCTGGCGGGCGCGGTCGCGGGCATGGTCCTGGTGTTGGTGGCGGGCTGGCTGGGGGTTGCCGGCATGCTGCGCCACTCAGCCATGCCCAGCTTGCGCGCCGCCGACTGACGACAAAAGAGGCATCGTTCCGGGGCCTTGTTTGCCACGGTATTCCGCAGCCCCGACGCGCGGGAACTGCTTACGACGGAATCCTGACGGCGCCGGCGTTGCCGATGTGGGCGATCGATCCGGCATAGTAGGCGAGCAGTTCCAGCTGCGCGGGATCGGGTCGATAGAGGCCGTCCTCCTCGATCACCGCGTGGCGCAGGATCAACATGCGCAGGCCGACACCGAAGGCATAGTCGTGGTCGTGGCGCGGGATGTAGATCTTGGCGCCGCCGGTTTCGAGTTCGCGCATGCGCTGGTGCGCGGCGGCCTTGAGCTCCAGTTCGCTCAGTGCCTGTTGCGGATCGCGTAGCAGGACTTCCGCCACCAGCGGCACCGGCAGCACCGGAATCACGGCGCCGATCCCGGACATCAGGCGCTGTGCCAGGCGGCCGACTTCGGCCTTGCGCGCGGCATCATCCAGGGAGGGAAAATGCAGGCCATGTTCGCCGGCCCAGGCCCGCATCGACAGCGGCGAGCCGAAATTGACGCAGGCATAACCGAAGCGATGCCAGCCGCCGCCCAGCATCAGCCAGGCGTTGCGCAGGACGAAGCCGAGGGTGGTGGCCGCCGCGCCGAGGCCGCCGCGACGCGGTCCATCGTGGCGCAGCTTGAGCAGCTGGCTGCGGTCTTCCAGCACGCGGTCGTAGTTGAGGCCGACGGGAATGAACACCAGGTCGCGGCGCTCCTCGCCCGGACGTTCGTCGAAGGTCTTCAGCATGTAGTCGAGCAGGCCGAAGCGCGGTGGGCGCAGCCTGCCGTCAATGCTCAACCCACCTTCGGGGAAGACCGCCTGGGTCACGCCGGCGGCCGAGGCCATCTGCACGTAGCGTTGCAGCACGGTGCGGTAGAGCGGGTCGCCGGAATTGCGGCGCACGAAGAACGCGCCCATCGCCTTGATCAGCTGTTGCAGGGGCCAGATGCGCGCCCATTCGCCCACCGCGAAGGACAGCGCGGCGCGCTCGGCGGCGAGGAAGGCCACCAGCACGTAGTCCATGTTGCTGCGGTGGTTCATGACGAAGACGATGGTCGATTTTCGGTCGATGCGCGCCAGGCCTTCCTCGTCGACGAAGCCGATGCGCACGCGGTAGAGCGCCCGCGCCGCGGCGCGCGCGACGGCGTAGCCGATGCGGTAGTAGATGTAGGCATTGAAGGAGGGCACGATCTCGCGCGCATAGTGGTCGATGCGGCGCCAGACATCGCCCAGGCGTTCCTTGTGCGTGTTGGCGTGTTCGGCGGCCGCCGCCTGTACCTTCGGATCGTGGAACAGGCGGTCGATCAGCACCTGGCGGCGGGTGAGCTTGAAGCTCGGCAACTCGACCGCCAGCTTGCCACCGATCTGGCGTATCACCAGCTTGATGCGGCGGCGGAAGAACCAGCGCATGCCCGGCACCAGCAGCATCACCAGCGCGGCCCAGGCGGCCAGCCCGGCGAGGATCACGAAGGCCCACAACGGCAGCGGCACGGTCTGGTTCATGGCGACTCCGCAGGCGCAGATGGCGCGATCATAAGCGAGTTGTCAGACGATATACGCGACGTATGAGTGGATTAGGTCTGCGTATAATGCGCGCCTCGCCGGCGGACCACCTTCGCCGCGTGTCCATCCATCGGCGGCGCCCCGCGCCGCACCTAGCCAAAAGCGGAGAATGAAATGAGCGCAGCGCAGACCTTGATTCCAGCCACCCTGATCCCCGGCGACGGCATCGGCCCCGAAATCACCGATGCGGCAATCTCGGTGCTGGACGCGCTGGGCGCGCCTTTCCAGTGGGACACCCAGGTTGCCGGCCTGGCCGGGGTCAAGGCCGCCGGCGATCCGCTGCCGCAGGCGACGCTGGATTCCATCGACCGCACCCGCCTCGCCCTCAAGGGCCCGCTGGAGACGCCCTCGGGCGGCGGCTACCGTTCCTCGAACGTGCGCCTGCGCGAAAAGTACAAGCTCTACGCCAACCTGCGCCCGGCCAAGACCCTGATCCCTGGTGGCCGCTTCGAGAACATCGACCTGGTGCTCTGCCGCGAGAACAACGAAGGCCTCTACATGGGCTACGAGCACTACATCCCGATCGACAACGATCCCCATGCCGTCGCCATCGCCACCGGCGTGAACACCCGTCAGGGCTCGAAGAACATCCTCAAGTTCGCCTTCGACTACGCCGTGGCCAACGGCCGCAAGAAGGTCACGGTGGTGCACAAGGCCAACATCATGAAGGCGCTGACCGGCATCTTCCTCGAAACCGCGCAGCAGATGTACAGGGACGAGTACGCCGGCAAGTTCGAGTTCAACGACGTGATCATCGATGCCTGCGCCATGAAGCTGGTGATGAATCCCTGGCAGTTCGACCTGCTGGTGACCACCAACCTCTTCGGCGACATCCTTTCCGACGAGATCTCCGGCCTGGTCGGCGGCCTGGGCATGACCCCGGGCGCCAATATCGGCGAGCACGCGGCGATCTTCGAAGCCGTGCATGGCTCGGCGCCGGACATCGCCGGCAAGGGCATCGCCAACCCGACGGCGCTGCTGCTGGCCTCGGCCATGATGCTCGACCACGTCAAGCGCAGCGACCTCGCCGACCGCCTGCGCCAGACCATCAGCGACGTGCTGAACAAGGACAATGTGCGTACCGGCGACCTCGGCGGCTCGGCCAGCACCGACCAGTACGCCAAGGCGCTGGTGGCGCGCCTGAAGTAAGTCAGCGCTTGAGGCGGGCGAAGGCGGCGGCCATCGCCCCCGCCGGCGACGCCGGGCGCGTCGGTGCCTGCGGACTGCTGCGCTGGGCCGGACGCGCCGGATTCGCCGTACCGCCAGCGCCGACTTTTGCCGCAACCTTCTTCACCTCGTCCGCCAGGCGCATGCTCAGCGCAACGCGCTTGCGCGGTACATCGACCTCCAGCACCTTGACCTTGACCACGTCGCCGGCCTTCACCACCTGGTGCGGGTCGCGCACGAAGCGCTCGGACAGGGCCGAGATATGCACCAGTCCGTCCTGATGCACGCCGATGTCGACGAAGGCGCCGAAGTTGGTGACATTGGTCACCACGCCTTCGAGCTGCATGCCGGGTTCGAGGTCCTTGAGCTCCTCGATGCCGTCGCGGAATGAAGCGGTCTTGAATTCCGGGCGAGGATCGCGACCGGGCTTTTCCAGTTCCTGCAGGATGTCCTGCACGGTGGGCAGGCCGAAGCGCTCGTCGGTGTATTTTTTCGGATCGAGCGTGCGCAGGCGGCGCGTATCGCCGATCAGCTCCCGCATTCCGGCCTTGATGTCGGCGAGGATGCGTTCCACCACCGGGTAGGCCTCCGGGTGCACCGCCGAGGCGTCGAGCGGGTTGTCGCCGCGCGGGATGCGCAGGAAGCCGGCGGCCTGCTCGAAGGCCTTCTCGCCCAGGCGCGGCACGTCCTTCAGCTGGGCACGCGAGGCGAAGGCGCCGTGCTTGTCGCGCCAGGCGACGATGTTCGCCGCCAGCGTGGTGTTGAGGCCGGCGATGCGCTTGAGCAGCGCGGCGCTGGCGGTATTGACGTCGACGCCGACCGAGTTCACGCAATCCTCGATCACCGCATCCAGTGCCCGCGCCAGGCGCGACTGGTTGAGGTCGTGCTGGTACTGGCCGACGCCGATGGCCTTCGGTTCGATTTTCACCAGCTCGGCCAGCGGGTCCTGCAGGCGGCGGGCGATCGACACCGCGCCGCGTAGCGAAACGTCGAGCTCGGGAAACTCCAGCGCCGCCAGTTCGGAAGCCGAGTACACCGAGGCGCCGGCTTCCGAAACGGTGATCTTTTTCAGTTTCAGTTCCGGGTGGCGGCTCATCAGCTCGCCGGCCAGCTTGTCGGTTTCGCGGCTGGCGGTGCCGTTGCCGATCGCAATCAGGGTCGCGCCGTGCTTCTGCGCCAGGTGGCGCAGCGCGGCGAGGCTGCCCTCCCAGTCGCGGCGCGGCTCGTGGGGGTAGAGCGTGGCGGTATCCACCAGCTTGCCGGTGGCATCGACCACCGCCAGCTTGACCCCGGTGCGGATGCCCGGATCGAGGCCGATCACCGTGTGCGGCCCGGCCGGCGCCGCCAGCAGCAGGTCGCGCAGGTTGCGGGCGAAGACGCGGATCGCCTCTTCCTCGGCGCGCTCGCGCAACTGGTTCATGAGTTCGGTTTCGAGGTGCAGCGAAAGCTTCACCATCCAGGCCCAGCGCGCGGTCTCGACCAGCCACTTGTCCGCCGCGCGGCCCTGGTCGCGGATGCCGCAGTGCGTCGCCACCATGACTACGCAGGGCGAGGCCTCGGGCGGATCGCGCAGCTCGGGCTCGGTCTTGAGGCCCAGGCGCAGGATGTCCTCGTTGCGCCCGCGCAGCAGGGCCAGCGCGCGATGCGAGGGTATCGTCGCCACCGCTTCGCGGAAGTCGAACCAGTCGCGGAACTTGGCGCCCTCGCTTTCCTTGCCGGCGACCACGGTCGAGGCGAGCAGGGCATGTTCATTGAGGTAGTTGCGCAGCCTGGCCAGCAGCGCGGCATCTTCGCTGAAGCGTTCCATGAGGATCTGGCGCGCGCCGTCGAGCGCGGCCTTGATGTCGGGCACGTGCTTTTCCGCGGGCTCGGCCTCGACGCGGACATACTTTGCCGCTTCGGTTTCAGGGCTCAGGGTCGGGTCGTTGAACAGCGCGTCGGCCAAAGGCTCCAGACCCGCCTCGCGGGCGATCTGCGCCTTGGTGCGACGCTTCTGCTTGTAGGGCAGGTAGAGGTCTTCGAGGCCCTGCTTGTTGTCGGCGGCGGTGATCGCGGCGGCGAGTTCCGGCGTCAGCTTGCCCTGCTCGGCGATCGACGCCAGTATCGATGCGCGGCGCTCTTCCAGTTCGCGCAGGTAGCCGAGGCGGTCTTCGAGATTGCGCAACTGGGTGTCGTCGAGATTGTCGGTGGCTTCCTTGCGGTAGCGGGCGATAAAGGGCACGGTGGCGCCTTCGTCGAGGAGTTGCACGGCGGCGGCCACCTGCTGCGGGCGGACGCCGAGTTCGTCGGCAATGCGTTGCGCAATGCGCGTCTGAAGGTCGTTGGTCATCGTCGGGGAAAAGCGGAAGGGGCGCGCACCATAGCGGCAGGCGCCGGGCTTGGCAAGACTTGACAAGGGGCGAACCGGGACGTTCGAGAAACACGAGGCGGGAAAAGAAGGGCTCGAATTGCCCGGTTTCTCGCGCAGCGTCAGGAGTCGGCGCTGACGATACGGCGTTGTATGGTCGTCACTCCGCCCCGGAGGCCGGCCATCCCCGTCAGCCCTGGTTCGTCGGCCTGCGGCTGCCCTTGCTGTGGGGCCGCGCCAGTGACCATGTCCACGCCCTGAGACAGCAGTCGGGCGAGCATGAAATAGCCCGCATAATGGCGGAAGCATCAAGGCGGCCAGAGGATAAAATGACTTCCGACTTTTCCGCCGCGCCGCCCGCCTACGGTCCAAAGGGGCCTTCGGCCGGCCGCTTTGTGTAAATGTCTCAGCTCGCCTCACACACAGAATTTCTGACACGCCCAAGCCTTCAGAGCCTGGTCACTTTTGTGATTTCTCGTTAAGTAACGGAAAGGAAAGAAGCATGCAATACAACGTTGTTTTCGGCAGTATTCTTACCCCGGTGGACGCGTTCGGCTTCGTCGGAAACGGAACTGTTACAACAGGAGCGGACGCGGTCGTGTTCGCTGGTAAGAGGCAGTGGCCTCCGCTTGTAAAACTAGGAATTTTCCTGGTGATCACGATCTTGCCTCTTGTTGTCTTCAAATTTGGCCTTGGTTTCGTGGTCGCATTGTTCGTGATTCACTTCCTTTGCTCGTCGGACGGTAGTCTCTCTATCCATAAGTCCACGATTTCCAACGTTCAAAGGAACGGAAAGCAGATCAAGTTCATGGCGCAACATCCTGACCTAGGAAAGACTAGGGCTACAACATTCACAGTTGATACCGACCAGAATGCAGTTAGTCTGGAGGGCGAGCTTAACGCCAAAGAATCTGCTGAACAGACATAAGTGACGAGTAATGGCTCCGACGATGAGGCTATTGCTCGTCACAGTATGATGTGCGGTCAAGACGAGGAAACCTATTAATGTGAGGGGTAGAAGTATTCCACTAGGCAGTGTGACCTGTGAATTCAAGAAAAAACCCGTTCGACATATAATCGCGGATCGCCCATTGGGGCTGGTGAAATATTCGGGCTAGGTTGGGATTTCGTTGAGATAGGCTCGGCGTCCACTAAGTACAAAGGAAAAAAGAATCATCAGGTGCAATGTTTCTCGATTTGCAACGCGGGCAAAAAAGCTCACTTTCATTTGATAGCCGCCCTCCACACTCACATCCTCCGTCAATTGATTTTGCGAGTTCATTGTGTAAGGTTTGAAATTCTCCACAGGTTTGACATTGGTATCCAGTATCACAGTCTAGCCCCGGTCCATGCCCATGCAAGAATGAAACGACTCTCCAATGTTCCTTGCAGTCATTACATTGGATTCCGAACATCCCCCCCATAGAACCAAGCGTCATTTTTGGAACGGTACTATTTTCCGGGTAGTCTTCAATTTCGACATCACTAGCGACCTCTTCTGCCAGTTTTACATGCCGATCATAGAGGCGGGATATCTCCTCCCCCCATCGCTGCACAAGTAATCCAAATCCCATTCCCTCAACTGCTGAAAAGAATCCCTTTTTCTCATATTTTTTTATCGTGCTTGCTAATGAAAACCATAGTTCGCAATCAACGCCAATGCTATTGATATACGGCTTCATGCGCAGAAGCATTACGACTGGATTTGCGTCGTACGCCCGATTAGCCTCGTCTTCTAAACTATCCGGAATTTTTCCGAAAAGCGCAAAGTGAACCGCCGAAAGACTTTCCTTTAAAGCGATTTCAGCTTCGTGCACAGCCATCAGCGCATTTCCCATTGCACTATGATGTATCGCCTCCACGCAACTTTCCCTACCCTTACGAAAGCCGAAATCGGCACTGTAGTTCAAGAGCTCTCTTTTGCGAATGTCAACCTCAAACGGATCATATGGCATTTCGATTTTTGCCCATTCAAGCCAACTAATATCAATTAAAATTTGATCTACGGCATTCCAAACTCCCCGTTCTTTGTCGAGGGTTGTCAAGAGGTGTAATAAGCATTTCACTACTACCGATCCGACATCGCCATTTCTATCGAATAAGGCGAGACCGCTCGCAAAGGATGCAATAGCGGTAGGTTTACAGCTAGGAACCAAGCCTGCTCGCCCATCAAAAACAACAGGGAAAAGCTTCCAATTGTTGTCTACAAGCATTGTTGCTATGGCGTTAGCGTCAAATCCATAGTTAGCCGAATTCGTTCGCGCTATGGTTTCTATAGTGCTCTTTGTGAGAGCAATTGCCTGTGATCTTCTTGATCTATTCGAAATCCAGAACAGCAATCCCATCTTGCCTCCAATTTTTAGCTTCTAAGGCGCGCAACGCAATAGAACTCAACAATTAAAGGGGCTCGCTATAATTTCCGCCGCCCCAACTGTTCTGGTCGCGAGCATCGTCGCCAGCCCGGGGCTGCATCGCCACCCTCGTAAATTGCCCTTTTCGTCTCCCCTGCGCCGTCGCATCAGCGCCGACTTTCAGCATACACCATGAGCATGCTGAATTCTTGGGCCGGTGATCCGCTTGCGGATCGACTCTGGGCCGGGCTGGCTATATCTTCATCTCCAATTGCTCCTGCGGCCCGGCTTGCCCGGCGGCCGGCTTTTTCGGCCGCCCGCGCAGCTTGACTTCGCGGCGCTGGCCGGTGGCTTGTTCGATTCTGGCGAGAAAGCGTGCATCGCCCAGGGGAACAAAGCGAGGGGAACAAAGCGAGCCCGAAACCTTTCCCTTCTTTCCTTCCCGCGAGAACTGGATTCAACACAACACCGGGACAAGCGGTTGAAACGCAAGGTGTTGGCGTGTAGGATTGAATCCTACTCAATCGATGGAGGTCGGCATGCGTACAACCCAGCAATTCAGCATCACCCTGCCGAGTGAAATGGCGGGGATGGTCAAATCGATGGTTGCCAAGGGCGACTACGCCACGGAAAGCGAAGTGTTTCGCGATGGGCTGCGGGCGCTGATGGCGCGCGAGCGCGCCGTGGAGCGCTGGCTGAACTCGCAGGTGGGTCCCGCCCACGATGCCTTGAAGGCCGATCCTACCCGCGCTGTCGACGCCGACAAGGTAAGGGAGCGGATTGCTGCCGAACACAAGGCCGCGACCCGTAAAGGGACATGAGGCATCGCGTTGTCTTCTCGCCCGAGGCTGAAGATCAACTTGCCGCGCTATACCGCTACATTGCAGCGGCGGCCACGCCCGGCATCGCCGAGCGCTATGTAAATGCCATCGTCAGCTACTGTGAATCCCTGGATACATTTCCTTTGCGCGGAGCCAAGCGCGACGACATCCGCCCGGGCCTGCGGATCACGAATTACAAGGGACGGACGGTGATCGCGTTTGCCGTGGCCCCCGGGCAGGTTTCGATCCTCGGCGTGTTCTACGGTGGGCAGGACTACGCCACGGTGCTTCAAGAGGAAATAGAGGGCGAGGACTGATCTGCCTAGTTCAGCGTCCGCGCCAGGGCGATGCGGAATTCCCGTACCAGATCATCGAATTGGGCATCGCCGCCGAGCAGGCTGAACAAGTCGAGCATGGCCTTGCGCGCCGCCTCGTCTTGCCATTTGCGGTCGCGGCGGACGATGGCGAGCAGGTGCTCCAGTGCCGCGCGGTAGTCGCCGGCGAGCGCCAGGGCATTGGCCAGTTGCAGGCGGGCATCGAGGTCGTCGCCGTTGGTGGCGATGCGGGCCTGTAGCGCCACGGTATCCGCGCCGCCGCCGGCGGCTACCAGCCTGAGTCGCGCCCGCAGCGCCTGCAGGCGGGCGCCGTCGCGGGCCGTGTGTTCCAGCGCGTCGAGCAGGGCGCGCGCAGCATCGAGCTGGCCGGCGTCGATGCGCAGTTCCGCCATGTCGAGTTGCACCGCCTCGTTGCTTGGGTCGGCCTGCAGCGCGTCGTCGAGCAGCGACAGGGCGAGTTCGGCTTCGCCGCTGGCGCGGGCCTCCCGCGCCGCCACGCGCAAGGGTTCGGCGGGCGAGGGCAGCAGCTTGTCGATGAAGGCACGGACCTGGGCTTCGGGCAGGGCGCCGGTGAACTCATCGACCAGGTGGCCGCCGACGAAGGCTTTCACATTGGGGATGCCGCGCACGCCGCATTGGCCGGCGAGTTCCTGGTTCTGGTCGGAGTTGATCTTGGCCAGCAGGAAGCGCCCGCCGTACTCCGCCGCGAGCTTTTCCAGCACGGGTTTGAGCTGGCGGCAGGGCGCACACCACTCGGCCCAGAAGTCGACCAGCACCGGCACGTGCCGCGAGGCGGCGAGGACTTTCTCCTGGAATTCCGTGGCGCTGACATCGAAGGCATGGGGGCTCATGGGCGTGTTCCTGTCGGTGCATTTGGCTGCAAGGCGCGCAGTGTCTCAGGCTTGGCGCCGGCTGGCAATCGACGTCCGCCGGCGGGGGCGACGGTATAATTCGACGCCTGTTCGCAGCGCCTTCCCGGACTCACTTCCCGGTTCATTGATCATGGCTGAATTCCTTGCCCTGCGCGGTACCGCCGCGTTTTCGGCGTCGCGTCTGGCGCGCCTGCAAAAGTTCGTCGGGGAGCAGTTCACCGGCCTGAAATTGGCCGCCGAGCATTGGTATTTCGTCGAGCTGGAACGGCCGCTTGCGACCGACGAGCAATCGCGGCTGATTGATTTGCTGGGCATCCCGGCAACGCTTACCGCCACGCCGGAAGGCAGCCTGCTGCTGGTGACGCCGCGCCTGGGCACCATCTCGCCCTGGAGTTCCAAGGCCACCGACATTGCGCGCAATTGTGGCTTCGCGGCGGTGAAGCGCATCGAGCGCGGCATTGCCTTCCATCTCGCCGGCAAATTTGAAAAGTCGGCGCTGGCGACACGGCGAATTGCCGCCCGGCTGCACGACCGCATGACCGAATCCGTGCTCGATTCCATCGATGCCGCGCGTGCGCTGTTCCATCATGTCGCGCCGCAGCCGCTGACCACGGTCGACATCCTCGGCGGCGGCAAGGCCGCGCTGGTGAAGGCCAACAGCGAGCTGGGCCTGGCCCTGTCCGATGACGAAATCGATTACCTGGTCGAGAACTTCGGCAAGCTCGGGCGCAACCCGACCGACGTCGAACTCATGATGTTCGCCCAGGCCAATTCCGAGCACTGCCGGCACAAGATCTTCAACGCCTCGTGGACCGTCGATGGCGTCGACCAGCCGCTGTCGCTGTTCGGCATGATCCGCGAAACGCACAAGGCGCATCCCGAGGGCACGGTGGTGGCCTATTCCGACAACGCCGCGGTGATCGAGGGCGCGAGCATCCGCCGCTTTTACCCGCGCGCCGACGGCAGCTACCAGTACAGCGAGCAATTGACCCACATCCTGGCCAAGGTCGAGACCCACAACCACCCGACGGCGATCTCGCCCTTTCCCGGCGCGGCGACTGGTTCCGGCGGCGAGATCCGCGACGAGGGCGCTACCGGGCGCGGCTCCAAGCCCAAGGCCGGCCTCTGCGGTTTTTCGGTCTCCGACCTGAAGATTTCCGGCTGGGTACAGCCCTGGGAATCCGACTACGGCAAGCCCGAGCGCATCGCCTCGGCGCTCGACATCATGATCGAGGGCCCGATCGGTGCCGCCGCCTTCAACAACGAATTCGGCCGGCCCAACCTGGCCGGCTACTTCCGCACCTACGAGCAGAAGTTCAACGGCGAGATGCGCGGCTACCACAAGCCGATCATGATCGCCGGCGGGCTGGGCAACATCGCCGCCGAAGATGCCTTCAAGATCGAATTCAAGCCCGGCACGCTGCTGATCCAGCTCGGCGGCCCCGGCATGCTGATTGGATTGGGCGGCGGCGCGGCCTCGTCGATGGCCACCGGCACCAATACCGCCGACCTCGACTTCGCCTCGGTGCAGCGCGGCAACCCGGAGATCCAGCGCCGCGCCCAGGAAGTCATCGACAGATGCTGGCAGATGGGTGATGCCAATCCCATCCTCGCCATCCACGATGTCGGCGCCGGCGGCATTTCCAACGCCATGCCGGAACTCGCCCACGGCGCCGGCTGCGGCGCGGCCTTCGACCTGCGCGCCGTGCCCTCCGAAGAGCCGGGCATGTCGCCGCGCGAAATCTGGTGCAACGAGGCCCAGGAGCGCTACGTGCTGGCCATCGCCCCCGAGCGGCTCGCCGAGTTCCGCGCCCTGTGCGAGCGCGAGCGCTGCCCCTTTGCCGTGATCGGCACCGCGACCGGCGACGGCGAACTGACGGTGAAGGACGATCACTTCGGCAACAAGCCCGTCGACATGCCGATGGAAGTCCTGCTCGGCAAGCCGCCGCGCGTGCACCGCACCGCCCAGCGCAAGACCGTGACGGCGCCGGCGCTGGATGTCTCGGCGCTCGACATCAAGGATGCCGCCTGGCGCGTGCTGCGCCTGCCGGCCGTGGCCTCGAAGAACTTCCTCGTCACCATCGGCGATCGCAGCGTCGGCGGCTTCACCGCGCGCGACCAGATGGTCGGCCCCTGGCAGGTGCCGGTGGCCGATGTCGCGGTGACCACGCTGGGCTATGACACTTTCCTCGGCGAAGCCTTCGCCATGGGCGAGCGCACGCCGCTGGCCCTGCTCGACGCGCCGGCCTCGGGCCGCATGGCGGTGGGCGAGGCGCTGACCAACCTGGCCGCGTCCGATGTCGGCGACATCCGCAAGATCAAGCTCTCGGCCAACTGGATGGCCGCAGCCGGGCACGGCGCCGAGGACGCGGCGCTGTTCGACACCGTCAAGGCCGTCGGCATCGACTTCTGCCCGGTGCTGGGGGTGGCGATTCCGGTGGGCAAGGATTCGCTGTCGATGCGCACGAAATGGGAAACAAGCGGGGAGGCAAGCGGGGCCGGTGGAACCGAGCCGAAGCAGGTCACCGCGCCGCTGTCGCTGATCGTCACCGCCTTCGCCGCGGTCGATGATGTGCGCCGCACGCTGACGCCGCAGCTGCGGCCGGATGCCGAGGTGGGCGAGACCGAACTGCTGCTGATCGACCTCGGCCAGGGCCGCAACCGCCTCGGCGGCTCGGCGCTGGCGCAGGTATATGGCGTCAGCGGCGACATCGCCCCGGACGTCGATCCGGCCCCGCTCAAGGCCTTCTTCGGCGCAATCCAGGCGCTCAATCGCGCCGGCAGGATCCTCGCCTATCACGACCGTTCCGACGGCGGCCTGTTCGCCACGGTGTGCGAGATGAGCTTCTGCTCGCACGTCGGCGTCTCGCTCAACATGGATGGCCTCTGCTACGACCCGCTGATGAACGACGTCGATGGCAGCGAGCGCTTCCCGCAGATCGCCGGGAGGCTGCGCGAGCGCATGCTGGCGGCCCTGTTCACCGAGGAACTCGGCGCCGTGATCCAGATCCGCCGTGACGAGCGCAGCGCCGTGATGCAGGTACTGCGCGATGCGGGCTTAAGCGCCTGCACGCATGCCATCGGCGGCACCAACGCGGCCGACGAGGTGCGCATCTGGCGCAATGCCAAGCCCGTATTCACCGCCAAGCGCAGCGAGTTGCAGCAGGCCTGGAGCGAAGTCAGCTTCCAGATCGCCAGCCTGCGCGACGACCCGGCCTGCGCCCGCGAGGAGTTCGATGCGCTGGCCGACGCCGGCAATCCTGGTCTATCCGTTCTCACCACCTTTGCTTCAGCCCCATTCGTCGCCACGGGCGCGCGGCCGAAGATCGCGATATTGCGCGAGCAGGGGGTGAACGGCCACGTCGAAATGGCCGCCGCCTTCGAGCGCGCCGGCTTCGCGCCGTATGACGTGCATATGTCCGACCTGCAGGCCGCTCGTGTGCATCTGGCCGATTTCAAGGGCTTTGCCGCCTGCGGTGGTTTCTCCTACGGCGACGTGCTCGGCGCCGGCCAGGGCTGGGCCAAATCAGTTCTGTTCCATGAACGCCTGCGCGAGGAATTCACGGCCTTCTTCCAGCGCGGCGACAGCTTTGCCCTGGGCGTGTGCAACGGCTGCCAGATGATGGCCCACTTCGCCCCCATCATCCCCGGCGCGCAGCATTGGCCGACATTCCAGCGCAACCGCAGCGAGCAGTTCGAGGCGCGCGTGGTGATGGTGGAAATCCCGCAAACGCCCTCGATTTTCCTTTCCGGCATGGCCGGCTCGAAGCTGCCGGTGGTGGTCAGCCACGGTGAGGGGCGTGCCGAGTTTGCCGAAGTGGAGGCGCAGGGCAGGGTGCTAACGGCGCTGCGCTACATCGACAACCGTGCTGCGGTGGCAACGGCTTACCCCTTCAACCCCAACGGCTCGCCTGATGGTTTGGCCGGCGTGACCACCGCCGACGGCCGCTTCACCATCATGATGCCGCACCCGGAGCGTAGCTTCCGCGCGGTGCAAATGTCATGGCACCCGGAGGGCATGGCAGACGATTCGCCCTGGCTGGAAATGTTCCGCAGCGTGCGACGCTGGCTGGGTTGAAGGATTCAAAAGTCGGCGTTGGTGACACGCCAAACAAAAACGGGAGCCGAAGCTCCCGTTTTTTTATGAAAACATTATGTTGTTGATGAGCAGCTGTTACCACACGTGGGTGGAGGTGGTGGCGGGGGGAGCGGCGGAAGGTTCGCGACGGGAGCTTGGGTTGCGGTGATGGAGGCAAGGAGGTTCGGTGCGGCCGCCAGAACTAACGGGTTCGATGCAATCACCTGCACATTGGCGGTAACCGCAGCGGCAACTGATGGTGCGGCTGCCTGAACTGCGGGAGCGGCAGCAATCACCATCGCCTGCTGCGCTACCTGGGCGGCGACGACGGGAGCAGCCTGGATAACGGCGGGCGCTTGCGCGATTTGCGTGGCCCGTTGCGCCACCTGGGCGGCAACCGCCGGAGCCGCCTGGATAACGGCAGGTGCTGAGGCAATTTGCGTGGCGCTTTGAGCAACCTGCGCCGCAACGGTAGGGGCGGCAGCAATTACTGCCGGACGGCTTGCCACCGTCGACGCGGCACTGGCACCTGCGGCAGCGGCCGCCGGATTGGTAGCGACCAGCGCCTGGGCTGCCGTGGCTACGGCCTGAGCCAACTGAGCTTGCCGCTGTGGATTACCGGCGGCCAGCGCGTCAATTACCTGTTGGATCTGGGCGGCGTTACCCGAATTCAGCGCCGCCTGCAAAGCAGGTGGCAGGGGCTGGGTTGCGCCGGGAGGTGTTTGCGCCTGGACGGCGAAAGGCACGGGACTCAGCGCGATCAGGCTGGCGGTGATGATGGTCTTGATTTTCATAAGCTTCCCCTTTTCCTGCCGGGTTATGGGTTATGGATGGTTACGCGGGCAAGCCTACTCCACTTTGGCCTTGGCGCGCAAGTCGTCGATGTGCTTCTGTACCAGGCGCTGCGTCAGCTGTTGCCCGATTTGTCCTTTGGCTTCCTCGACGCCCGGCAGTTTGAGTTCGCGGGTGTCTTCGAGCAGGATTACATGCCAGCCGAAATCGGTCTTGACCGGGGCTTCGGTGAACTTGCCTTTTTCCAGCCTGGTCATGGCAGCCGAGAAGGGCGGCACGAATGAGGCGGGGTTGGCCCAGCCGAGGTCGCCGCCGCGATCCTTGGAGCCGGGATCTTTCGAGCCCTTGGCCAGGTCGTCGATCTTTTCGCCCTTCTTCAGCTTTTCGATCACGGCCTTGGCGGCGTCTTCGGTTTCGAGCAGGACGTGGCGCGCCTTGTATTCCTTGTTGCCCAGCTTGGCGGTGATTTCGGCGTATTCCTTCTTGATCTGCTCGTCGGTGATCGGGTGGGCCTTGACGTAGTCATTGAGGTAGGCACCGATCAGCACGCCCTGGCGGGCGAGGTCGATCTGGCCCTGGACATCGGGCTTCTTGTCGAAGCCTTTTTTCAGCGCTTCCTGGGTCAGGATTTCGCGGCGTACCAGTTCTTCCGTGACGGCCTTGCGCAACTCGGGCGTATCAGGCTGGCCTTGCGCGGCCTGGCCGGCGATCAGGGCATCGGCACGGACCTTGGGAATGGCTTTGCCATTCACCGTGGCAAAGGTGTTCGCATCGGCCTTCTTCTGCGCCAGGGCGGGAACCGAGACAAAGGAGGCGGCGAGGCCGATCAGGAGGGCATGGCGGAGCGTGCGATTCATCGTGGTTCCTGGAGTGGAGGAAGGGTTCAGGGTTCGTCGGGGGATTTGGCGGTAATGCCGAGTGCGTGGATTTCACGCTTCATCAGCGGGCCAAGGGCATCATACACCAAGCGGTGTCTTTCCATGGTCTTGCGGCCGGCGAAGTGGGGCGAAACAATGCTCAATCGATAGTGGCCGCCGCCCGATTTCGCGCCGGCATGACCGGCGTGTTTGGCCGAGTCGTCGATGATCTCGACCGAGCTGGGTTCGAGCGCGGCCAGGCTGGCGCGCATCGCTTCCATGACGTTCATGTTCTGGGGAACACCTGCTTGAACGGCCGCACCGTGACGCGGGCATAGACGCCGGCGGCGACATAGGGGTCGGCATCGGCCCAGGCGCGGGCGGCATCGAGCGAGTCGAACTCGGCAACGATCAGGCTGCCGGCAAACCCGGCCGGGCCGGGGTCGGGGCTGTCGATGGCGGGGCAGGGGCCGGCCAGGGCCAGGCGTCCGGCGGCATCGAGCTCGGTGAGACGGGCGAGGTGGGCCGGGCGCGCGGCAAGGCGGCGTTCGAGGCTGTTCGGCAGGTCGTCGCCGACGATGGCATAAAGCATGGGGTTCTCCGCAGGGGTCAGCGTGGGCCGTCGGGCGGCGCAGGCTGGTCGTTTTCGTCGGGCAGGTACCTGGCCAGCACCACGCCCTGGCCGATGATGAAGGCCAGCATCAGGCCCATGCTGCCGAAGAGCTTGAAGCTGACCCAGGTGTCGGTGCTGAAGTTGAAGGCGACCCACAGGTTGAGCGCGCCCATGGCGGCGAAAAAGCCGGCCCAGGCCAGGTTGAGTTTCGCCCACAGCGGCTCGGGCAGGTTCATCTGCGCCTGGCTCAGCATGGCGCGAATCAGGTTCTTGCCGAAGAACTGTGCGGAGCCGAAGAGCGCAAGGGCGAACAGCCAGTAAAGCACGGTGGGCTTCCATTTGATGAAGGTTTCGTCGCGCAGCAGCAGCGTCGCGCCGCCGAAGACCACCACCAGCCCGAGGCTGACCCAGAGCATGGTGTCCACCTTGCGGTGGCGATGCCAGACCCAGGCGATTTGCGCGATGGTGGCGACGATCACCACGGCCGTGGCGACATAGATGTCGAAGGCCTTGAAGGCGACAAAAAACAGGATGATGGGGAAAAGGTCGAAAAGAAATTTCATGGGACGCGATTCTAGCCGTTCAGGGCTTGGGTTCCAGGTCGATCGACGCCGAGTTTATGCAGTAGCGGAGGCCCGTCGGCGCCGGACCGTCGGGGAAGACGTGGCCGAGGTGGGCGTCGCAGCGGCTGCATACCACCTCGGTACGGCGCATGAAATGGCTGCGGTCCTCATGCTCGATGATGGCGGTGGCATTGAGCGGCGCGGTGAAACTGGGCCAGCCGCAGCCGGAATCGAACTTGGCGCCGGACTCGAACAAGGGTTCGCCGCAACCGATGCAGCGGTAGGTACCGGCCTGCTTGCTGTCCCAGTATTGCCCGGTAAAGGCTCGCTCGGTGCCTTTTTCCCGCGTGACGTGGTACTGCATGGGCGTCAGCTGGGCCCGCCACTCGGCTTCGGTCTTCCTGATCTTGTCGCTCATGGCTTCCTCCGGGGCCTGACTATAATCGGGCCATGCCCCCTGAGATCAAGCCCCGGCTGAAAAAGTTCGGATCGCATCGATGCGCGTGATCGTCCTCGGCGCCGGCGTGATCGGCGTCACCAGTGCCTGGTATCTCGCCGCCGACGGCCATGAGGTCACGGTGATCGACCGCCAGCCGGCGCCGGCGCGCGAAACCAGCCACGCCAACGGCGGCCAGATCTCCGTCAGCCATGCCGAACCCTGGGCCAATCCGATGGCGCCATGGAAGGCGCTGAAATGGCTGGGGCGCGAGGATGCGCCGCTGCTCTGGCGCCTGCGTGCCGACCCGGCGCAATGGCTTTGGGGCCTGCGCTTCCTGCGTCAATGCACGGCGGCGCGGGCGCGCGCCAACATCCGTGCCATTGTTGGCCTTGGTTTGCACAGCCGCGCTTCGCTACAGGCATTGCGCCGCGAACTGGCGCTCGACTACGAGCAGCTCGAACGCGGCATCCTGCATTTCTATACCGATGCGCGCGAGTTCGCGGCGGCGCTGCCGGCGGCAGAGGCGATGCGCGAATTCGGTTGCGAACGGCTGCCGCAGACCGCTGCCGAATGCCTGGCCATCGAACCGGCCTTGGCGGCATCGTCCGTGCCCATCGTTGGTGGCACCTATACCGCGAGCGATGAATCCGGCGATGCCTGTCGCTTCAGCGAAGCGCTGGCAGGGCAGGCAGCGGCCAAGGGCGTTCGCTTTCGCTTTGGTGCCGGCGTCGCCGCCCTGTTGCGTGAAGGCGGGCGCTTCGCCGGTATTCGCCTCGATACCGGCGACAACTTGGGCGCGGACCTGACGGTGCTGGCGCTGGGCAGTTATTCGCCGCTGCTGTTGCGGCCGCTGGGCGTGGCGCTGCCGGTGTACCCGGCCAAGGGCTATTCGGCCACCCTGCACCTGCCGCCGGGCGCGGTGGCACCCACCGTGAGCCTGACCGATGACGGCCGCAAGCTGGTGATGTCGCGTTTTGGCCAGCGCCTGCGTGTCGCCGGCACGGCGGAATTCGCCGGATACGACACTTCGCTCAACGCCAGGCGCTGCGCCGCATTGCGACAGCGCATCGCGGAGATATTTCCGGCGTTGTCCGGCGTCGATCGGGTCGACTACTGGGCGGGTTTGCGACCCTCGACGCCGGGCAATGTGCCGCTGATCGACAGCCTCGCCGGTGCCGGGCTGGACGGCTTGTGGCTCAACACCGGCCACGGCACCCTGGGCTGGACCCTGGCCTGCGGTTCGGCGCGGCTCCTGGCCGACCGCATCGCCGGGCGCGATCCCGGCCTCGACGTTTCACCCTATACCCTCGAAAAATCGGCGTAGCGTCAGCGCCGACTTTTCGCGTTCAGTGCAGGTGGCGCGGCGTGGCCTCGGTCTGTTCCTCGGGCAGCTCGGCATGGACCGGCTCGCCTTCGGGGTTGGGGTAGAGCGGGGCGCCGCAGTCGTCGCAGAACTCCAGCGGAAAGCGCTGGTCGAGCAGCATCACGTTGGGCACGCCGGCCTCGCGCAGCGTGGCTTCGATCTGGCCCGGCGTATCGTGGTTTTCGTCTTCGTGATCGAGCAGCGGCCAGACCACGCCATGCACCACCTCGCTGCTGCCGCGCTGGGTGAAGCCGATGCGGTATTCCTCCAGCTGGCGGTCATGGAAGGGCGCGACCACCGCGCGCAAGTCGCTGACCGGCTGGTTGAGCACGGTTTGCAGGAAGGCCACCGCCGAACGCAGCGACCAGGGGCGCGAGGCGCGATCGGCATCGCGCACCGCGGCATGGAAGGCCAGCACCGGCATGAATTCGAGGGCGCAGGCCGGCAGCAGGCTGCGCAGCGCTTCGCCGCCCTGGCTGGCCCATTGACGGAAGGCCTCGGTGGCGTCGCCGTCATCTTCCTGCCAGCGGAACATGGTCTTGCCGCGCGGCGCGGCGACGGCGCCGATCACATAGCGGGTGTCGGACAGGAAGCTGACGGTTTCCGCCAACTGGCCTGGATCGAGCTTGATGTTGCGGTCGTGGATCGCGGCCTTGGTCAGCCTTTCGGTGAGCTGGTAGGTTTCGACGTAGTTCTGCGGCAACTGGTCCGGGCTGAAGAGGACATCGGCCAGCGCCAGCCGGGCATCGGCCGCCAGCACGTGGGCCTGCAACTGCACGCGCAGGGCATCGAGCTGCGGCGCGGGGATAGGGCCCGAAGGAATCTGGAAGCGCGACCAGGCCAGCACCGGCGCGGCGAAGGTGACGACGTCGTGGCCTTCCGGCGTCTCGGCGCGGCGCGATTCGGCGCAGCTCTCGATCATGTCCGCCAGCTCGTCGTAGGCGCGCGATCCGGCACTGTAGAGCTGGTCGAGCACCGCAATCAGGGCTTCCTCGTCGCGGTCGGCCAGCAGGTGGTCGATATGGGCCGCGAGACGGGATTCCCACCAGGCATCCTCGATGCGGTTGGAGGACTGGCTGAGGCCGGTGGCCAGGCGCACCAGCAGATCGGAGTCTGGCGTCTGGCGCGCGCGGCGCGTATGGCGATTGCGTTTCATCGGAAGAGGGCCGGGGCAAGGATCGACGCGGGATGCAGAGGCGGATTTTAACAGTTGGCGGGGAAGCCGATGCCCGCGCTTTAGCTGCTAAAATCCACGCGTTTTTTTGCCTGCGGCGGTGGCCCCATGTTTTCCAAGTTGATGCCGAAAGAAGCAAAGTTTTTCGATCTTTTCAACGCTCATGCGGATCTGATCGTCAAGGGGGGGCGCCAGTTGGTGGCATTGGTCGATGACCTCGGCCAGGGGCCGGAAGTCCTCGCCCAGCATGTGCAGGCGATCGACGAAATCGAGACTTCGGCGGACAAGATCACCCACGAGGCCATCGCGCTGCTGCACACCTCGTTCAACACGCCGCTCGATCGCGACGAGATCCACCAGCTGATCATGCGCATGGACGACATCCTCGACCTGATCCAGGATTTCGCGGAGGCCATGTACCTGTATGACATCCGCCAGCTGACGCCCGAGGCGCGCCAGCTTTCCGACATCGTCGCTTCCTGTTGCGAGCGGGTGCGCTCGGCGGTGGTGCTGCTGAACAAGATGGACAACGCGCCGTCCATGCTCAAGCTGTGCCGCGAGATCGACCAGCTCGAATCCGATGCCGACCGCGCCATGCGCACCGGCATCACCAAGCTGTTCCGCGAAGAAGCCGACGTGCGGCACCTGATCAAGATGAAGGGCATTTACGAGCTGCTGGAGTCGGTCACCGACCGCTGCGAAGACGTTGCCAACATCATCGAGGGCATCATCCTCGAAAATTCCTGATCGGCCGCGACAGTGATGCAAGCGGTCGATATCAGCCTGTCGGTGGTCATGATCCTGGTGCTGCTGGCGCTGGCCTTCGATTTCATGAACGGCTTCCACGATGCGGCGAACTCGATCGCCACCATCGTTTCGACCCGTGTGCTGAAGCCGCATCAGGCGGTGGTCTGGGCGGCATTCTTCAACGTCGTGGCGATTTTCATCTTCCATCTTTCGGTGGCCAAGACGATAGGCAAGGGCACCATCGATCCCGGCATCGTCGATCACCATGTCGTGTTCGGCGCCCTGGTCGGCGCCATCGCCTGGAACATCATCACCTGGTACTACGGGATTCCCTCCAGTTCCTCGCATGCCCTGATCGGTGGCCTGGTCGGCGCGGCGGTGGCCAAGGGCGGGGTCGCCACCCTGATCTGGAACGGACTCGGCAAGATCATCGTTTTCATCTTCGTCGCGCCCCTGCTTGGCTTTGCGCTGGGTGGCCTGATCATGGTCGCCATCGCCTGGATCTGCAACAAGACGCCACCGAAGAAGGTGGACAAGATCTTCCGCCGCCTGCAATTGCTGTCTGCGGCGGCCTACAGCATCGGGCATGGCGGCAACGACGCGCAAAAGACGATCGGCATCATCTGGATGCTGCTGGTGGCGGCGGGCATGAGCCAGTCGAATGAATCCGTTCCGGTGTGGGTGATCGTCGCCTGTTATGCCTCGATGGGCCTGGGCACCATGTTCGGCGGCTGGCGCATCGTGCGCACCATGGGCCAGCGCATCACCAAGCTGAACCAGGCCAAGGGCTTTTCCGCCAGCATGGGCGGTGCCATCACCTTATTCATGTCGACTGTGATGGGCATCCCGGTATCGACCACGCACACCATCACCGGCGCCATAGCCGGCGTAGGCTCCACCGGCGGACCCAAGAACGTGCGCTGGGGAGTGGCCGGCGGCATCGTCTGGGCGTGGGTACTGACGATTCCGGCCAGTGCGCTGATTGCAGCAATCGCATTCTGGATCGGCCGCCTGGTGTTGTGAGTCCCTGCCAGTCCTGCGGCGCCTGTTGCGCCAGTTATCGCGTTTCCTTTCCCTGTTACGAAGTCGATGATCTGCCCGGCGGGCAGGTTCCGGCGGCCCTGGTCGAATCGGTCGGGCCGCACATCGTCTGCATGCGCGGCACGGCCGTGGCGCCGGTACGCTGCGTGGCCTTGCGCGGTACGCTGGGTAGCTCCGTGTCCTGCGCCATCTACGAGTTTCGCCCTTCCGCCTGCCGCGAATTCGCGCCGCTGGCGGTAGTGGGGCGCGGCGACGAGGCCTGCAACGAGGCGCGGCGGCGGCATGGCCTGCCGGACCTGGCGGTGCTGACCGCATGAACCCGCGCATCGCACCCGGCCCGGGTGCTCTTGCCCTGATGGTGCTGCTGTGCGCAATCTGGGGCTTGCAGCAGGTGGCGATGAAGTTCGCTACCGCCGAGATTGCCCCGATCCTGCAGGCGGCGATCCGCTCGGCGGGCGCGGCGTCGATGGTCTTCGCCTGGGCGCGCTGGCGCGGCATCGAACTCGGTTGGTCCGACGGCTCGCTGCGACCCGGCCTGGCGGCCGGCGTTCTGTTCGGCCTCGAATTCGTCTTCATCTTCGTCGGTGTTGAACTCACCACGGTCTCGCGCATGGTGGTCTTCCTCTACACGGCGCCGTGCTTCACCGTGCTTGGCCTGCACTTCTTCGTTCCCGGCGAGCGTATGGGCTGGCGCCAATGGGGCGGCGTGCTGCTGGCCTTCGGCGGCCTGGTGCTGGCCTTTGCCGACAAGGCCTCGGGGGGCAATCCGCTGGGCGATTTCTTCGGAATCCTGGCGGCGCTGTTCTGGGCGGCGACCACGGTACTGATCCGTGCCACATTGCTGGCCAAGGTGACGGCGACCAAGGTGCTGCTCTACCAGCTGGCGGTGTCGGCAGCGGTGATGTTTCCGCTGTCATGGGTGATGGGCGAGCGCGGCATCGCCGTGTTGTCAGCGCCGACTCTTTGGGCCATGGCCTATCAGATCATGATTGTCGCCTTCGCCAGCTACCTCGCCTGGTTCTGGCTGCTGACCCGCTACCTGGCCGGGCGCCTGCTGGTGTTCTCCTTCCTGACACCCTTGTTCGGCGTCTGGTTTGGCATGATGCTGATGGGCGACCGGCCCAGCGCCGGCTTCTTCGTGGCCGCGGCGCTGGTGGTCGGCGGCATCGTGCTGGTCAACCTGCCGGCGCGCAAATGAACGGCCAGGCCGGATTCATGCTCGGGCTGCGCGCCGTGCTGCCCTTGTTGCTCGGCGTCGCGCCCTTTGGCGTGATCTATGGTGTGGTGGCCTTGCAAAGCGGCATTCCGGCACTGGCGGCGATGGCCATGTCAAGCATCGTGTTCGCCGGTTCGGCGCAGTTCCTGCTGGCGCAACTGGTTGGCGTCGGCGCGCCGATGTTGTTGAGCGCCGGCGCCGTGGGGCTGATCAACCTGCGCCATGCGCTTTACAGTGCGTCGGTGGCACCCATGCTGGTGCGCTTGCCGCGGCGCTGGAAATTGCTGCTGGCCTATCTGCTGACCGACGAGGCGTATGCGGCAGCGATTCCGCATTTGCTGGCCGACCGCGAACAGGCCAGCTCGACGGCGCACTGGATATTGCTGGGTTCGGGCTTCGGCTTGTGGACCGGGTGGCAACTGGCCACCCTGGCCGGGGTGGTGCTCGGCGCCCAGTTGCCGGCCGGGCTGGGGCTGGATTTCGCGCTGCCGCTGACCTTCATTGCCATCGTCGTGCCGATGATCACCCGCCGTGCCTTGCTCGCCGCCGCGTTCGCCGCCGGAACTGCGGCGGTGCTGCTGGCGGCGCTGCCCTACAAGCTGGGCCTGTTCATCGCCGCCCTGGTCGGGCTGGCGGTGGGTGCCCTGGGGTCGCGGGAAGCGGCATGACGCTCTGGGGCCTGATGCTGGTTTGCGGGGCGATCACTTTTGCGATCCGCTATTCCTTCATTGCCGCTGCTGGCCATTTCGAGCCGCCGGACTGGTTCGTGCGCCTGCTGCCCTTCGTGCCGGTGGCGGCGCTGACCGCGCTGGTGACGCCGGAACTGTTGCTGATCGACGGCGCCGTCGCGCTCGGGATCGATAATTCCCGGCTCTGGGCCGGGCTGGTGGCTATCGTGGTTGCCGCGCTGTGGCGCAATACCGTGCTTACCATCGGACTCGGTTTCGCTGCCTTTTACCTGTTGCGCGGCGTCTGATGCCGCTCGCGCGCGTGACGCGGTATGCTTGACCCAAACGCGGCTCTTGGGTGCCGCCCCAACCGAAACCAGGAATAACCGAACCGATGAATTTCCCGCAAGCACCCGCCTTACCGATCCGCCTGACCTCCTTCAGCCATGGCGGGGGTTGCGGCTGCAAGATCGCACCCGGCATCCTGTCCGAAATCCTGCGCGGTTCGCGGGGTTTGCCGGTGCCCAGGGAACTGCTGGTCGGCATCGAGACCAGCGACGACGCGGCCGTGTACCGCCTCAACGATCAGCAGGCCCTGATCGCGACCACCGACTTTTTCATGCCCATCGTCGACGATCCGCGCGATTTCGGCCGCATTGCCGCCACCAATGCCATCAGCGACGTGTATGCCATGGGCGGTACGCCGATCATGGCGCTGGCCCTGGTCGGCATGCCGATCGACAAGCTGCCGGTGGAAATCATCGGTCGCATCCTGGAGGGGGGCGAGAGCGTCTGTGCCGCTGCCGGGATTCCGATTGCCGGCGGCCATACCATCGATTCGGTGGAACCGATCTACGGCTTGGTGGCCCTTGGCCTGGTGCATCCGGATCAGGTCAAGACCAATGCCGGCGCCCGGCCCGGCGATGTCTTGATCCTCGGCAAGGGGCTCGGCATCGGGGTGTTCTCGGCGGCGCTGAAGAAAGGGGCGCTGGATGCCGACGGTTACGCGGCGATGATCGCCAGCACTACCAAACTCAACACCCCCGGGCGCAAGCTGGCGCCGCTCGAAGCGGTGCATGCCCTGACCGATGTCACTGGCTTCGGCCTGCTTGGACATTTGCTTGAAATCTGCCGCGGCTCGCGTCTGGGGGCGCGGCTGGAAATGGGCCGCATTCCCCTGCTCGCCGGCGTCGAACGCCTGGCCGGCGCCGGTTATATCACCGGTGCCTCGGCGCGCAACTGGATGGGCTATGGCGCCGAGGTCGATCTCGCGCCAGGAATATCCGAGATGCAGCGCGCCCTGCTGACCGATCCGCAAACCAGTGGCGGCTTGCTGGTGGCCTGTGCGCCGGAGGCCGGCGACGCCGTGCTGGAAGTGTTCCGCAGCGAAGGCTTTGATTCGGCCACGGTGATAGGCCGGCTCGAAAGCGGTCCGGCGCGGGTTGCGGTGGCCTAGCCGGCAAGGAGCAGGAAGACCGATGGCCGCTTCTCGATGGGCGGCGGCGGCATTTTTTTCCAGTCGGCAATGCGGCGCGTGGCAATGGCTTCGCCCTCCAGTCCGAGGTCGGTGGCGAGACACAGTCGCGTTCCCGGCCGGCAGGACTGCAACAGCGCAGCGTGCAGGGCGAGGTTGCGGTAAGGCGTTTCGATGAAGATCTGTGTCTGCGCCTTGCGCGCCGATTCGGCCTCAAGTTCCGCGATGCGTTTGCCGCGCTCGGGCTCGCGCGCCGGCAGGTAGCCGTGGAAGGCGAAACGCTGGCCGTCCAGGCCCGAGGCCATCAGCGCCAGCAGCAAGGACGAGGGCCCGACCAGCGGCTTGACCGTGATGCCGAGTTCATGGGCGCGCCGCACCAGCAGGGCGCCGGGATCGGCGACAGCGGGGCAGCCGGCTTCGGACATCAGGCCGAGGTCGATCCCGGCCCGCAAAGGCGCCAGCAGCCGGTCGATTTCGCCTGCCGTCAGTGGTTCCGGCAACTGTTCGATGTGCAGTTCGCGTAGCGGCAGCGGGTGGCCGAGACGCTTCAGTTCGGCGCGCGCCGTTTTGGCATTTTCGACGACGAAATGGGTCAGGCGACAGGCGGCGTCGCGACTGGCCGCGGGCAGGAAACTTTCCCAGCGGCTTTCGCCCAGGGCTACCGGCAATAGCCAGAGTCGGCCGGCTGCCATGCCTCAGGGCAGGGAGACGCCGGCCGCGCGCAGCATCTCGCACAGCGCGATCAGCGGCAGGCCGACCAGGGCGTTCGGATCGTCGCCGCGCAGGTAGCTCAGCAGGCTGATGCCGAGGCCCTCGGATTTCGCGCTGCCGGCGCAATTGAGCGCATCCTCCTTGTCGAGGTAGGACTCGATCTCGGCATCGGACAGGTCGCGGAAGCCGACATGGATGTCAACGCAGCGGGTCTGGGCGGTGCCGTTGGTTGCATCGAGCAGGCACAGGCCGGTATGGAACACGATTTCCCTGCCGCTCATGGCACGAAGCTGCGCGGCGGCGTTGGCACGCGTTCCCGGCTTGCCAAAGCGCTGGCTGCCTTGGGCCGCGACCTGGTCGGAACCGATGATCAAGGCGTTGGGGTGACGTTCCGCCACCGCACGCGCCTTGGCTTCCGCAAGACGGATGGCGGTGGTCACGGGAGCCTCGTCGGCGTGCGCCGTTTCGTCGACCTCGGGTGCGGTGGTTTCGAAGGGCAACTGGAGGCGTTGCAACAGCTCGCGGCGATAGGGCGAGGTCGAAGCGAGGACAAGAATGCGCTGCATGGGCTTGATCCGAAAGGGGCCGGCATGATAACATTCACTGTTTATGTCGCGCGAGCACCGGCCTGTGTCTGATTCCCTTGCTGGAACGGTCATTGATTCGCTGGAGTTTGCGCGCAGCGGGGCCTCCCTGCGGCGTAGCGTGGCGCTTTCCGCCCTGCCGCGCCTGGCGGACCTGCTGGTTGCGACGGACGGCAGCCTGGTTTTCAGTCTGGACGGCCGGCGCGACGCGGAGGGCAAGTCGTGGTTGTTGCTGGATGTCGAAGCCGCGCCGGAGTTGCGCTGCCAGCGATGTCTTGGCGGCCTGCGGCACGAATTGAAGATCAAGAGCCGTTTGCAGTTGGTTGGGCCGGGAGAGGAGTGGCCGGACGAAGATCTGGCCGATGACAGCGCCGACGCCATCGAGGCGGAAAAAGAACTGGCGGTGCTGTCCCTGGTGGAAGATGAAGTGTTGTTGGCGCTGCCCATTGCGCCTCGCCACGACGAGTGCGAGGCGCCTTCGGCGAAGGCAGCAGGGAATGGATCATCGCCGTTTGCGGCGCTGGCCGCTTTGAAGAAGCATTGAGTCAAGGAGCAAGGAAATGGCAGTTCAACAGAACAAGAAGTCCCCGTCCAAGCGCGGCATGCACCGCGCCCACGATTTCCTGACGGCGCCCCCGCTGGCGGTCGAACCGACTACCGGCGAAGTGCATCTGCGTCACCACGTCTCGCCGTCTGGCGTGTATCGCGGCAAGAAGGTAGTGAAGGCCAAGGGCGAGTAATCCAGACCTCTGAAACCGGCCGGATGCGTAATGCGCGTCCGGCCGTTTTTACATAGAGCCCCGGATATTCCTTCGACGATGGCGATCACCCTCGCGGTGGATTGCATGGGCGGCGACCACGGTCCCTCGGTCACGCTGCCCGCCGTGCTTCAATTCCTGCGTCACGACAGCGATTGTGCCGCCATCCTGGTCGGGCGCGAGGAAGTCCTGCGTCCGCAACTCGACGCCCTGTCGGCAGCCGGCCTCGGCGATCGGGTCTCGGTGCGCCATGCCTCGGAAGTCGTCGGCATGGACGAAGCCGTGGCCAGCGCCATGCGTGGCAAGAAGGATTCCTCGATGCGGGTCGCCATCGACCTGGTCAAGGAGGGGCGCGCCGGTGCCGCGGTATCCGCCGGCAACACCGGCGCCCTGATGGCGATTTCGCGTTTCGTGCTAAAGACCCTGCCCGGCATCGACCGCCCGGCGATCTGCTCCATCCTGCCGTCCCAGCGCGGCAGCACCTATGTCCTCGATCTCGGCGCCAATGTCGATTGCAGCCCCGAGCACCTGCTCCAGTTCGGCATCATGGGCTCGGCCCTGGTGTCGGCGCTGGAACACAAGGAACGCCCCAGCGTCGGCCTGCTCAACATCGGCGAAGAAGAGATCAAGGGCAATGACGTGGTCAAACGTGCCGCCGAACTCTTGCGCGCCACCGACCTCAACTTCGTCGGCAACGTCGAGGGCAACGATATTTTCAAGGGTACAGCGGATGTCGTGGTCTGCGACGGTTTCGTCGGCAACATCACGCTCAAGGCCTCCGAGGGCCTCGCGCACATGATAGGCGGGGCCTTGAAGCAGGAGTTTTCCCGCAACATCCTGACCAAGCTCGCCGCGCTGGCCGCGATGCCGGTACTCAAGGCCTTCCGCCAGCGTTTCGATCCGCGCCGTTACAACGGCGCCAGCCTGTTGGGGCTGAAGGGCATAGTTGTTAAAAGCCACGGTTCGGCCGACCAACTGGCCTTCTGGCATGCCCTGGAAAAGGCCGCCGAGGAAGCCCGCCAGTGCCTGCCCGAAACCATTGCCGCACGCATGGCCGCCGCTGCAACGGTACCCGTGCCCAGCGCCTGAGGAGCTTTTCACGATGACCCATACCCGTGTCAGTGGCACCGGCAGCTACCTGCCCGGCGAGCCGATCAGCAATGCGGACTTGATAGCCGGGCGCGCGCTGGATTCCTCCGATGAGTGGATCGTCGAGCGCACCGGAATTCGCCAGCGGCATCTCGCCGCGCCCGGGGTGGCCAGCAGCGACCTGGCCCTGGAAGCCAGCCGGCGCGCGTTGCAGGCGGCAGGGTGCGAAGCCAACGATCTCGACCTGATCATCGTTGCCACCTCGACGCCGGATTTCGTGTTTCCCAGCACCGCGACCCTGTTGCAACACAAGCTGGGCAATACCAATGGCGCGGCGGCTTTCGACGTACAGGCGGTGTGCAGCGGTTTCGTCTATGCCATGACCATCGCCGACAAATTCATCCGCTCCGGTTCGCATAAGCGCGCGCTGGTGGTTGGCGCCGAGGTCTTTTCGCGCATCCTCGACTGGACTGATCGCGGCACTTGCGTGTTGTTCGGCGACGGTGCCGGCGCCGTGGTGCTCGAAGCCGCGTCGGAACCGGGCCTGCTCGCCAGCGCCTTCCACGCCGACGGCAGCCACCATGGCATCCTTTCCGTGCCGGGGCAGGTCTGCGGCGGCACGGTGATCGGCGATCCCTTCCTGCGCATGGACGGCCAGGCGGTGTTCAAGTTCGCCGTGCGCGTGCTGGCCGAGGTGGCGCACGAGGTGCTCGACGCCGCCGGCATGGGCGCGGATCGGGTGGACTGGCTGATTCCGCACCAGGCCAATGTGCGCATCCTGCAGGCAACCGCGAAAAAGCTTCACATTCCGGTGGAAAAATGCGTCATCACCGTGGCGCAGCACGGTAATACCTCGGCGGCATCGGTACCCCTGGCGCTGGACGAGGCGGTGCGCGACGGGCGCGTTTCACGTGGCCAGCATCTATTGCTGGAGGGCGTGGGGGGCGGCTTCACCTGGGGCGCCACGCTCCTGAAATTCTGAAGGCGAGAAACGACGAGATGAAATTTGCATTCGTATATCCCGGGCAGGGCTCCCAGTCATTGGGCATGATGGCCGCCTATGGCGACGCCGCGGTGGTGCGCACCACCTTCGACGAGGCCTCGGCTGCTCTGGGCCGAGACCTGTGGAAGCTGGTGGCCGACGGCCCCGCCGAGGATCTGAGCCTGACGGTCAATACCCAGCCCCTGATGCTGACCGCCGACATTGCGGTGTATCGCCTCTGGCTGGAAAAAGGCGGTCCGGTGCCGGCGATGGTGGCCGGCCACAGCCTGGGTGAATACGCCGCCCTGGTGGCGGCGGGCGTGCTCGAACTGAAGCATGCCGTGCCGCTGGTCGAGCTGCGCGCCAAGGCCATGCAGGCGGCCGTGCCGGCCGGCGAAGGTGCCATGGCGGCGGTGATGGGGCTCGATGCCGAGGGTGTGGTGGCGGCCTGCGCCGAGGCCGCGCAAGGGCAGGTGGTGCAGGCGGTGAATTTCAACGAGCCGAAGCAGACCGTGATCGCCGGCCACAAGGCCGCGGTCGAGCGTGCCGCCGAAGCGGTCAAGGCGCGTGGCGCCAAGCGCGTGCTGATGCTGCCGGTTTCCGCCCCCTTCCATTGCGCCCTGATGCAGCCGGCGGCGGACGCCCTCAAGGGCCACCTGGCCACCGTGCCGCTGGCGGCGCCGAAGATTCCCGTGGTCAACAATGTCGATGTCGCGCAGCTGAACGATCCGGAGGCGATCCGCGATGCGCTGGTGCGCCAGGCCGCGGCCCCGGTGCGCTGGGTCGAGACCATGCAGGCGATGCACGCCGCCGGCGTCAGCCATGTTTTCGAATGCGGTCCGGGCAAGGTGTTGTCCGGCCTGGTCAAGCGCTGCGTGGACAGCCTGTCCGGCGCGGCGATGAACGATGCGGCGGCGCTCGACGCGGCGCTGGCCGCGGTGTCCCACGCAGGGGATACCGTCCCCGGCACGGCCGGGAACATAAAGGGAGCCTGAGATGAGCCAATTGCAGGGACAGGTGGCGCTGGTCACCGGCGCTTCGCGCGGGCTGGGGCGCGCCATCGCCATGGAGCTAGGCGCCCAGGGCGCCAGCGTGGTCGGCACGGCGACCTCGGAAGCCGGCGCGGCGGAGATCCAGAAGGCCTTCGATGCGGCTGGCATCGAGGGCTGGGGCACGGCGGCCAACGTCACCGACGCCGCGGCCTGCGAAGCGCTGGTCGGCGCCATCGAAAAGAAGTACGGCGCGGTCTCGGTGCTGGTCAACAACGCCGGCATCACCCGCGACAACCTCGCCATGCGCATGAAGGATGACGAGTGGGACCAGGTGATCGAGACCAACCTCAAGGCCGTGTTCCGCCTTTCCAGGCTGGTGATGCGCGGCATGATGAAGGCGCGCTTCGGCCGCATCATCAACATAACCTCGGTGGTCGGCGAGGCCGGCAACCCCGGCCAGGCCAACTATGCGGCGGCCAAGGCCGGTGTGGCCGGCATGAGCCGGGCGCTGGCGCAGGAGCTCGGCAGCCGCAACATCACGGTGAACTGCGTGGCGCCGGGTTTCATCGACACCGACATGACGCGTGCCCTGCCGGATGCGCAGCGCGATGCACTGCTGGGCAGGATCCCGCTCGGCCGCCTTGGCCAGCCCGAGGAAATTGCCGCCAGCGTGGCCTTCCTCGCTTCGCCGCGCGCCGGCTACATCACGGGCACGACATTGAATGTCAATGGGGGCATGTACATGGCCTGATCCCCTCGGGGAGTGGCAGGTGTTTTTGGTAAAATAGTCGGGTTTTTTTCCAGCCGAACAACCAAGGGAAGGAGTAGCAAATGGAAAACATCGAACAACGCGTCAAGAAGATCGTCGCCGAGCAACTGGGCGTCAACGAAGCCGACATCAAGAACGAATCCAGCTTCGTCGACGATCTGGGCGCCGATTCGCTCGACACGGTCGAACTGGTGATGGCGCTGGAAGAAGAATTCGAGTGCGAGATCCCCGACGAGGACGCCGAGAAGATCACCACCGTGCAGCAGGCGATCGACTACGTCAACGCCAACATCAAGAAGTAATTCCGGAGTCTCAACGTGACGCGACGCCGCGTGGTGGTGACCGGCCTGGGGGTGATCTCCCCGGTCGGCAATACGGTAGCCGAAGCCTGGGAAAACCTCACCGCCGGGAAGAGCGGCATCGGTCGCATCACCCGGTTCGATCCGGCGCCCTTCAAGGCGCAGATCGCCGGGGAAGTGAAGAATTTCGACGTCACCGCCTACCTGTCGGCCAAAGAAGCGCGGCGCATGGATACCTTCATCCATTTCGGCATGGCGGCCGGCATCCAGGCGCTGCGTGACGCCGGCCTCGATGCGCCGCAGGCGGACAGCGAGCGCATCGGCGTCAATATCGGCTCCGGCATCGGCGGCCTGCCGCTGATCGAGGATACGCACAACGATTTCCTCGCCGGCGGCCCGCGCAAGATTTCGCCCTTCTTCATTCCGGGCACGATCAGCAACATGATTTCGGGCAACCTGTCGATCATGTTCGGCCTCAAGGGCCCGAACATCGCCGTGGTCACGGCCTGCACCACCGGCCTCCATGCCATCGGCCTGTCGGCGCGCATGATCGAGTACGGTGACGCCGACGTGATGGTCTGCGGCGGCGCCGAAGCCACGGTTTCACCGCTGGCGATCGGCGGCTTTGCCTCGGCCCAGGCGCTGTCCACCCGCAACGACGATCCCGCCACCGCCTCACGTCCGTGGGACAAGGACCGCGACGGCTTCGTCATGGGCGAGGGTGCCGGCGTTCTGGTGATCGAGGAATACGAGCATGCCAGGGCGCGCGGGGCGAAGATCTACGCCGAGCTCTCCGGCTTCGGCATGAGCGGCGACGCCTTCCACATGACGGCTCCCGACACCGACGGTCCCCGTCGCAGCATGGTCAATGCCTTGAAGAATGCCGGCGTGAATGCCGATCAGGTGCATTACGTCAACGCCCATGGCACATCGACGCCCCTGGGCGACAAGAACGAGACCGAAGCCATCAAGCTGGCGCTCGGCGTCGATGCGGCAAGGAAGGCCGTGGTGAATTCCACCAAGTCGATGACCGGGCACCTGTTGGGCGGTGCCGGCGGCCTGGAGTCGGTATTCACCGTGCTTGCCTTGCACCACCAGGTTTCGCCGCCGACCATCAACATCTTCAACCAGGATCCGGAGTGCGACCTGGACTACTGCGCCAACACCGCGCGGCAGATGAAGATCGATGTCGCGCTGAAGAACAACTTCGGCTTCGGCGGCACCAACGGCTCGCTGGTTTTCCGCCGCGCCTGAACGCGTGGCGCGGGCGATGAAGCCGGCCGCCTCGCAGTCGATATCCCTCAAACCCTCGCGCTGCCTGCTGGCTGTCCAGCTTGCGGCGCATTTGCTTGCCGCCTGGGCTGTACTGGCGAGCAATCTTCCGGGCTGGCTGGCGGCGTTGCTGCTGGCTGCGGTCGGGTTCTCCGTTTCGCGGCTGCGCCGGGCTGCCCTGCCGGCCAGCCTGATACTGCATGCCGATGGTCGCTGCGAGAAAGTCGGCGCTGACCATACGGCGAATGAAGTCGTCGTGCTCCCGCAAACCGTGGTTTTGTCCTGGCTGGTGGTGATGCTCCATCGCCAACAGGGGCGCACCGAGGCCCTGGTGCTGGCGGGAGACAGCCTGGGAGCCGAGGATTTTCGCCGGCTCAGGCTCTGGCTGCGCTGGCGTGTTCAGGGGGTACGGCCGGCCTGATGCGGCTCAAGGCTGGCGCGGGTGCAGCACCGTTTCCAGTGCGCGCGGCAGGGTTTCAGGATAATCTTGGCTGAAATGCAGGCCGCGGCTTTCGTGGCGGAACTGGGCGCTCTTGACGATCAGGTGCGCCGTCAGTACCAGGTTGCGCAGTTCGATCAGGTCGTTGCCGACGCGGTAATTGGCGTAATACTCGTCGATCTCCCGCTGTAGCAGGTGGATGCGGTGCAAGGCACGCTCCAGGCGCTTGTTGGTGCGCACGATGCCGACGTAGTCCCACATGAAGCGGCGCAACTCGGCCCAGTTGTGCGAGATGACGATTTCCTCGTCGGGATCGCGTACCCGGCTTTCGTCCCACTGCGTCAGGTGGGGCAGGGGCGCGACCGGCGCGGCGAGGATATCCTTGGCCGCCGCCGTCGAAAATACCACGCACTCCAGCAGCGAATTCGAGGCCAGGCGATTGGCGCCGTGCAGTCCCGTGAATGCGGTTTCGCCGATCGCATAGAGGCCGGGCAGGTCGGTACGAGCGGCAAGGTCGGTGACCACGCCGCCGCAGGTGTAGTGCGCCGCCGGCACCACCGGGATCGGCTCCTTGGTGATATCGATGCCGAGTTCGCGGCAGCGTGCCTGGATGGTCGGGAAATGCTCGGCAAGGAATTCCGGCGACTTGTGCGTCATGTCGAGAAAAACGCAATCGAGGCCGTGGCGCTTCATTTCGAAGTCGATGGCGCGGGCGACGATGTCGCGCGGCGCGAGTTCCGCACGCTGGTCGTGGGCCGGCATGAAGCGGGTGCCGTCCGGCAGCCGCAGCAGGCCGCCTTCGCCGCGCAGCGCCTCGGATATCAGGAAGGACTTGGCGTGCGGGTGGTAGAGGCAGGTCGGGTGGAACTGGATGAACTCCATGTTCGCCACCCGGCAGCCGGCACGCCAGGCCATGGCGACGCCGTCGCCGGTGGCCGTGTCGGGGTTGGTCGTGTACAGGTATACCTTGCCGGCGCCGCCGGTGGCGAGTGCCGTGTGGCTGGCGCCCAGGGTCAGCACGCGGTCGCTGGCGATGTCGAGCACATAGGCACCCAGGCAGCGGTTGCGCGGCAGGCCCAGCTTGGCGGCGGTGATCAGGTCGATCGCGATGTGGCGTTCCAGTACCGTGATGTTGGGGTGCTGCCTGACCTGCTCGGTGAGCGTGGCCTGCACTGCGCTGCCGGTGGCGTCGGCGGCATGGATGATGCGGCGCTGACCGTGGCCGCCCTCGCGCGTCAGGTGAAAACCCAGCGGCGTGCTGTCATGGGTGAAGGGAACGCCGCGTTCGATCAGCCATTCGATGGATTCGCGTCCGTGTTCGACGACAAAGCGGGTAGCCGTCGGGTCGCACAGTCCTGCTCCGGCCTCGAAGGTGTCGCTGACGTGTGCATCCACGGAGTCGGCGGGGTCGAGCACGGCGGCAATCCCGCCCTGTGCCCAGGCCGAGGCCGAGTCGCTTAGCGATTTCTTGGTTACCAGCGCCACACGTCGCGTCTCGGCCAGGCGCAGCGCAAGCGACTGACCGGCCAGGCCGCTGCCAAGGATGAGGACGTCGAAATGCTGGATGGTGGCTGGTTTCATGGGGCCGGACTATATCACTGCGAAGGACGGAACTATTTCACGCGCCGGGGGTCATTGAGCGCATCCGGGATGGCGGTGGCGGGCCCCGGCGGTCGAAAGGCGAGCAGAGCGGCTTGTTATACTCGCAGGCGGTGAATTCAATCCGCGCGGCATTGCGGGCAGGAACAAAAAGTAGAGCTCATGGGAGATCGCGAGGCGGACCGGCTGCTGGTCGAGCGGGTGCAGGCGGGTGACAAGCAGGCTTTCGGGCTGCTCGTCACCAAGTACCAGCGCAAGCTCGCCAGACTGATTTCGCGCATGGTGCGCGATCCGGCCGAAGTCGAGGATATCGTCCAGGACAGTTTCATCCGCGCCTATCGCGCGCTGCCTGGGTTTCGCAACGACAGTGCTTTCTACACATGGCTGTATCGAATCGGCGTCAATACCGCAAAGAACTGGCTGGTCACCCACGGACGGCGACTTTCGGCCACCGATCACATGGATGGCGAGGAAGCCGATTCGGGTGGCGATGCCGGGCAGTTGCACGATACCGATACACCCGAGCGCCTGTTGATGACGCGGCAGATCGGGGACACGGTGAATGCGGCGATGGAAGCCCTGCCCGAGGATTTGCGCACGGCGATCATGTTGCGCGAGATCGACGGCCTCTCCTACGAGGAAATCGCGCAGGTGATGGACTGCCCGATCGGTACCGTGCGTTCGCGGATCTTTCGCGCCCGCGACGCGATTTCAGCCAGGCTGCGTCCGCTGCTCGACGCAGCCCCGGACAAGCGATGGTGACGACATGAAGACACAAATCTCTGCCTTGATGGATGGCGAACTCGAAGATCACGAAGTTCAGGCTAGTTTCGATGCCTTGCGGCGCAACGAGGCCTTGCGCGGCCAGTGGCGACAAGGCCACTTGATCGGCGCCGCCTTGCGCGACGAAGGCCACCTCGATTTCGACGTTACCGCCCGCGTCATGACGGCGCTGGAAGCGGAGCCCGTGGTCCTGGCGCCCAGGCCGCGCGCAATTCGCGACTGGAGTCGTCCGGCGATGGCCCTGGCGGCAACCGTGGCAGGGGTGGCGGTAGTGGCCTGGCTGGGACTGGGCGCGGAACCGGAACCCTCGTCGATTGCGCAGGTGACTCCCGCGCCGGCAAGGGTTTCCGCTCCCCTGGCGCAAGCGCCTTCGACGCCGCGTTTGCAGGAATACCTCGTAGCCCATCAGGCTTATGCTTCGGTGGGGCCGATGGCCGGCGGGGCGCGCAACATCCGCACCGTCTCGGTGGCCGAGGCGCGCTGATGGGGTCACTGGCTTCCGCCGTCTTGCTGATTTCTACGCTGGTGGTGGTCGCTCCGGCGCGGGCGGACGACGCGCTTGCCCTGCTGCAAAAAATTGCCCAGGGGGCGCGGCAGTTGACTTACAGCGGTACCTTCGTCTATCGCAGCGGACAACGCGTCGATACTTCCCGCATCGTGCATTCGCAGCGCGATGGCATGGAAGTCGAACGCATCGAGGCGCTCGATGGCAGTCCGCGCGAAGTGCTGCGCGCCGGCAACGAAGTCAAATGCTTTTTCCCCGACGAGAAGCTGTTGATCATCGAGAATCGCCCCGGCCAGCGCGGCTTTCCCGCGCTGCTGCCGGCCGGACTGGGCAGCCTGCCCGAGTACTACACGATACGCAGGGGGGATACGGCGCGGGTCGCCGGCATGGCCAGCCGCGCGGTGCGCCTCGAACCGCGCGACCCGATGCGTTATGGACACGAATTCTGGATGGATGATGCCAGCGGGCTGTTGCTCAAGGCCAACCTGATCGGTGAGCGTGGCGAGACCCTGGAGTCGTTTGCCTTTACCCAGGTCCGCATCGGCGGCGCGCTGGAGCACGGTGCACTCGACCCCCGCTTCCATGGCGACCGGGTCAAGGTGCAGCAGGTGCGTACCACCGAACTCAAGGGCGAAGACGTCGGTTGGGTGTTTCGCAACAGCCTGCCGGGCTTCCGCAAGCTTCATGCGGTCAAGCGTCAATCCACGGCGGACAAGCCGGAAGGCCTGCATCTGGTGTTTTCCGACGGACTGGCTTCGATCTCGGTCTTCATCGAACCCGGCGGCTCTCCTGGCGAAGCCGATACGCTGGCCGCCATGGGCCCGGTAAATGTCTATCGGCGCCAGCTTGGCGACCACCGCGTGGTGGTGATGGGTGAAGTGCCGGTCCTCGCCGTCAAGCGTCTGGGCGATGGCATAGAGCGGAGGCGCAAATGAGTCGCTGCGATGCGGTGGTGATTCAGGTCAGCGGCGGCGAAGTCGTGGTCGAGCTGCCGGCACGCGCCGCCGCCTGTGGTGCCTGCAAGGATTCCGCGGCCTGCGGCGAGGGCCTGCCCGGTGAGGGTGGAGTCCGCCGTTACCGGTTGGCCAATCGCATCGGCGCCCGGGTCGGTGACCATGTGCAGCTCGGAATCGCCGATGGCATGTTGTGGCAGGCTTCCCTCGCATCCTATGTACTTCCGCTGCTGATGGCATTGGCATCCGCCTGGGTGGGGCAGGGCTGGGGCGGTGATGGCGGTGCGGTGGCCGGTCTCCTGCTGGGGCTGGCCTGCGGCCTGTGGCTGTTGCGGCGGCGCGAGTTGCGGGCGCGGCGCGATCCGGCGATGATTTCCCTGCAATTCCCGACCCAAGAAATCCGATTCGAGGACATGAAATGAGAAAACTTTTTGCCGCCCTGGGGCTGCTTGTCGGCACCATTCTCTCGCTGCCCCTGGCGGCCAGCGCCAAGGACTTGCCGGATTTCACCGAACTGGTCGAGAAGCAAGGCGCCGCCGTGGTGAACATCAGCACCACGCAGGTGATCAAGGGCCGTCGCGGTTTCCCGGGTTCGCCTTTCGGCGATGACGACGCGGCGCAGGAACTGCTGCGGCGCTTTTTCCCCGGCCAGATTCCGAATATCCCCGGGATACCCCAGGAGTTCAAGAACCGCTCGCTGGGCTCCGGCTTCATCGTTGGCGCGGACGGCCATATCCTGACCAACGCCCACGTGGTCGAGGGTGCAGACGAGGTCATGGTCAAGCTGGCCGACAAGCGCGAGTTCAAGGCCAAGGTGTTGGGTTCGTACAAGCGCACCGGTGTGGCGCTGATCAAGATCGAGGCCAGCAACCTGCAGGTGGCCAAACTCGGTGATTCGGCGAAACTCAAGGTCGGCGAATGGGTGGTCGCCATCGGCTCGCCCTTCGGCTTCGAGAACACCGTGACCGCCGGCATCGTCAGCGCCAAGGGGCGCTCCTTGCAGCACGAGAACTATGTACCCTTCATCCAGACCGACGTTGCTATCAATCCCGGCAACTCGGGGGGGCCGCTGTTCAACATGAAGGGCGAAGTGGTCGGCATCAATTCGCAGATCTATTCCCGGTCCGGCGGTTCCATGGGCCTTTCCTTTGCCATTCCGATCGACCTGGCGATGGACATCCAGACCCAGCTCAAGGCCAAGGGCAAGGTCAGTCGCGGCCGGCTCGGCATCGGCATCCAGGAAGTCAGCAAGGAGCTGGCGGAGTCCTTCAGCCTCGGCAAGCCGCAGGGGGCGCTGGTGGCCTCGGTAGAAAAGGGCGCCGCCGCCGACAAGGCCGGCATCGAGGTGGGCGACATCATTCTCAAGTTCGATGGCAAGACAGTCGGCGAGTCCAGCGATCTGCCGCGCATGGTGGGTTCCACCAAGCCCGGCAGCAAGGTCGCGGTACAAGTCTGGCGCAAGGGTTCCACGCGCGAGCTTGCCGCCGTGGTCGGCGAGATTCCGGACGAGGAAGGTGCCACGCGCAGTGCCCGCGCCAAGCCCGCCGACACGGCGGCGAACCGGCTCGGATTGGTGCTGTCTCTGCCCAACGCCGAGCAGCGCAAACAGCTGGGTGTCCAGCATGGCCTGATCGTCGAGGATGTGCGCAACGCCGGCACCCGCACCGAGCTGCGGCCGGGTGATGTGATCCTGTCGGTGATGAGCAAGGGCAGCCAGGTCGATGTCAAGTCGGTGGCGCAGTTCAACGAGCTGCTGCAGGGGCTGGACAAGACCGCCACCATCATCCTGCTGGTGCGGCGCGGCGACTCACAGACCTTCATCACCATCAAGGGCCTGGGCGATAAATAAGCCGCCGCGGTTGCGGCTCTACAGCCGCAACTATTGCCATCTCTGCCAGGACATGCTCGCCGCGCTGGAAGCCATGCGCGGCGAGTCGGGCCTGCCGCCGTTTGCGGTCGATGTCTTCGACGTCGATACCGATCCTGCGCTGGAAGCGAGGTACGACGAGTTGGTCCCCGTGCTGGCTGATGACGAGGGCCGCGAGCTATGCCACTACTTCCTGGATGCGGCGAAAGTGCGTGAGTATTTGGGCGCGATCCGCTAAAATCCCGACCCTTGCTTCCAGGTCTCCAGGGTGCTCAAGCGTTTGAACGAGCGCCTTTTTTATTGTCCCCATGGACCACATCCGAAACTTCTCCATCATCGCCCACATCGACCATGGCAAATCGACCCTGGCCGATCGCATCATCCATCGCTGCGGCGGCTTGTCCGACCGCGAAATGGAGGCACAGGTGCTCGATTCGATGGACATCGAACGCGAACGCGGCATCACCATCAAGGCGCAGACCGCCGCCCTGAGCTATGTCGCGCGGGATGGCAAGACCTACAACCTGAACCTGATCGACACTCCGGGCCACGTCGACTTCTCCTACGAGGTCTCGCGCAGTCTTTCTGCCTGCGAAGGCGCGCTGCTGGTGGTCGATGCCTCGCAGGGTGTCGAGGCGCAGACCGTCGCCAACTGTTACACCGCCATCGAGCTTGGCGTCGAGGTGGTGCCGGTGCTGAACAAGATCGACCTGCCGGCGGCCGATCCGGACAACGCGCGCAGCGAGATCGAGGATGTGATCGGCATCGATGCCACCGAGGCGATCCTGTGTTCGGCCAAGACCGGGTTCGGCGTCGATGACGTGCTGGAAGCGGTGATCGCCCGCATTCCACCGCCCGAGGGCGATCCGGCGGCGCCGCTGAAGGCGCTGATCATCGACTCCTGGTTCGACAACTATGTCGGCGTGGTGATGCTGGTGCGCGTGGTCGATGGCACGCTGCGCGCCAAGGACAAGATTCTGCTGATGTCCACCGGCTCGCAGCACCTGTGCGAACAGGTGGGCGTGTTCACGCCGAAGTCGGTGGCCCGTCCCGAACTCTCCGCCGGCGAGGTCGGCTTCATCATCTCCGGCATCAAGGAACTCGATGCCGCCAAGGTGGGCGATACCGTTACCACCGTCGAGCGCCGCGCCGCCGAGCCGCTGCCCGGATTCAAGGAAATCAAGTCGCAGGTCTTCGCCGGCCTCTATCCGGTCGAGTCCAACCAGTACGACAGCCTGCGCGACTCGCTGGAGAAGCTCAAGCTCAACGACGCCTCGCTGCATTACGAGCCGGAAGTTTCGCAGGCGCTGGGCTTCGGCTTCCGCTGCGGTTTCCTCGGCCTCTTGCACATGGAAATCGTGCAGGAGCGCCTGGAACGCGAGTTCGACCAGGACCTGATCACCACCGCGCCGACCGTGGTGTATGAAGTGCTGATGCGCGACGGCAGCACCGTCCAGGTGGAAAACCCGGCCAAGCTGCCCGAAGTGCAGAAGATGGAGGAAATCCGCGAGCCCATCATCACCACCAAGATCTTCGTGCCGCAGGAATACCTCGGCTCGGTGATCACGCTCTGCGAATCCAAGCGCGGTCAGCAGGTGAACATGGCCTACCACGGCCGCCAGGTGCAGCTCACCTACGACATGCCGATGGCCGAAGTGGTGATGGACTTCTTCGACAAGCTGAAGTCCGTGTCGCGCGGCTACGCCTCCCTCGACTACGAATTCAAGGAGTATCGCGCCGCCGACGTGGTCAAGCTCGATGTGCTGATCAACGGCGACAAGGTCGATGCCCTGTCGCTGATCGTGCATCGCGCCAACGCGCCGTATCGCGGCCGCGAGCTGGCGGCCAAGATGCGCGAGCTGATTCCGCGGCAGATGTACGACGTCGCCATCCAGGCGGCGATCGGCTCGACCATCATCGCCCGCGAAAACGTCAAGGCCATGCGCAAGGACGTGCTGGCCAAGTGCTACGGCGGCGACATCACGCGGAAGAAGAAGCTGCTGGAAAAACAGAAGGCCGGCAAGAAGCGCATGAAGCAGGTCGGCAGCGTCGAGATTCCGCAGGAGGCCTTTCTCGCCGTGCTGCGCGTGGGAGACAAATGAACTTCGCCCTGATACTTTTCATCCTCGTGGTGGCCACCGGCCTGGTCTGGGCTTTCGACCACTTTCATGCGCGCAAGAAGCGTCCGGCCGATGCCCCCGATCCCTGGTGGGTGGAATACGGCGGCAGCTTCTTCCCGGTGATCCTCGCCGTCTTCCTGCTGCGCTCCTTCCTTGTCGAGCCGTTCAAGATCCCGTCCGGCTCGATGATCCCGACCCTGCTGATCGGCGACTTCATCCTGGTCAACAAGTTTACCTATGGCGTGCGCCTGCCGGTGCTGAACAAGAAGGTGGTGGAACTCAACTCGCCGCAGCGTGGCGATGTCGTGGTGTTTCGTTACCCGCCCGATCCGACGCTCGATTACATCAAACGCGTGGTCGGCGTGCCCGGCGACAAGTTGGTGTACAAGAACAAGAAGCTCTTCATCAACGGCCAGGAAGTGCCTCAACAGAAAGCCGCCGATTTCCTCGACGAGGATCGCAGGTTCTATACTCCGCGCTTCATCGAGACACTTGGCGCGGTCGAACACCAGATCCTGGTCGAGTCCGATGCCCCCGCCTACATCCAGCAGGTGTATCGCTTTCCTCATGGCGAGAAATGTAACTACAATAGCGAGGGCTTGAGTTGCGAGGTGCCCGCCGGCCACTATTTCATGATGGGCGACAACCGGGACAACTCGCAGGACAGCCGCTTCTGGGGTTTCGTCCCTGACGAAAACCTGGTTGGCAAGGCCTTCTTCATCTGGTTCAACTTCAACGATCTGAAACGGATCGGTTCGTTTCACTAGGGGTGAGCATGAAACTTCAGCGTGGCTTAAGTCTGAATGCAATGATGATCGGGGGCGCCCTGATCGGCGTCCTGGCGCTGCTGGCGATGAAGATCATTCCCGAGTATCTGGAATATGGTGCGGTGATCAAGGCTGTCAAGTCTACGGCTGCCGACACCAGCCTCAAGGATGCCTCGGTTGCCCAGGTGCGCACGTCGTTTGGCAAGCGTGCGGAAATCGACAACATCAAGAGCCTCACCGAGAAAGACCTCGACATCACCAAGGAAGGCGGCGAACTGGTGATTTCCTTCGCCTACACGCGCAAGGTTCCGCTGTTCAAGAACGTCAGCCTCGTCTTCGATTTCGAGGGCGCCAGCAACAAGTAATGAAGCCGCAGCGGCTGGAAGCGGCGCTGGGCCACGTTTTTTCCCGGCCCGAGTTGCTGCGCCAGGCGCTGACCCACCGCAGCTTCGCCGCCGACAACAATGAGCAGTTCGAGTTCCTCGGCGATTCCGTGCTCGACTGCGTCATCTCCGCCAGCCTGTTCCAGCGCTTCCCGGCGCTGCGCGAAGGCGAACTTTCGCGCCTGCGCGCCGGCCTGGTGCGCCAGGAGTCCCTCGCCGAAATCGCGCTCGGCGTGGACCTCGGCAGCTTTCTCAGGCTGGGCGAGGGCGAGCTGAAAAGCGGCGGCGCGCGCCGGCCCTCGATCCTGGCCGATGCCCTCGAAGCCGTCATCGGCGCCATCTTCCTCGACGCCGGCTTCGAGGCCGCGCGTGCCGTGGTCGAACGCCTGTTCGGCCCGACGCTGGCGCGCATCGACCCTGACAACGCCGGCAAGGACCCGAAGACGGCCTTGCAGGAACTCCTCCAGGGCAGGCACCTGCCGCTGCCGCGCTACCGGCTGCTGGCCACGCGCGGCGAGGCCCATGCCCAGGAATTCGAAGTCGAATGCGATGTGCCGGAACTCGGCGTGCGCAGTTCGGGCGTCGGCGCCAGCCGCCGCATCGCCGAACAACAAGCCGCCGCGCGCGCCATCGCCGCGATCAAACCATGAGCACTGAATTTCGCACCGGCTACCTGGCCGTCATCGGCCGGCCCAATGTCGGCAAGTCCACCCTGACCAACCGCCTGGTCGGCGCCAAGATCAGCATCACCTCGAAAAAGGCGCAGACCACGCGCCATCGCATCCACGGCATACTCACCACGGACGACGCGCAGTACATCTTCGTCGATACGCCCGGCTTCCAGATGGCGCACAAGAATGCGCTCAACCGGCTGATGAACCGCAGCGTTACCTCCAGCTTTGCCGACGTAGACGTGATCCTGCTGGTGATCGAGGCCGGCCACTGGAGCAATGGCGAAGCCGAGATCCTGCGCATGCTGCCGGCGGCCAAGCCGGTGCTGCTGGTGATCAACAAGATCGACCGCCTCGCCGACAAGGCCGAGCTGCTGCCCTTCATCCAGAAGCTCGCGGCGCTGCACGGCTTTGCCGAGATTCTGCCGGTGTCGGCCGAGAAGGACCTCGGCATCCGCGAACTGCTGCTTGCGGCGCGTCCCTATCTGCCCCCCGGCCCGGCCGTCTTCGATGTCGACGACATCACCGATCGCAATGAGCGCTTCCTCGCCTCCGAAATCCTGCGCGAAAAACTGTTCCGCAACCTCGGCGAAGAGTTGCCCTACGGCATCGCCGTCGAAGTCGAAAAATTCGAACAGGAAGGCGGGTTGCGCCGCATCCATGCCGCGGTGATCGTGGACAAAGCCGGCCACAAACCCATCGTCATCGGGCGCGGCGGCGAGCGCCTGAAGCGCATTTCCACCGACGCGCGCAAGGAAATGGAAACCCTGTTCGGGGGCAAGGTCTGGCTCGAAACCTGGGTCAAGGTCAAGGGTGGCTGGGCCGACGATGAACGTGCCCTGAAGTCGCTGGGCTACGAATGAGCAAACGGATTGACGGCCAGCCGGCCTACGTCCTGCACCTGCATCCCTACAGCGAAACCAGCCTGGTGGTCGACGTCTTCAGCCGCGACCACGGCCGCGTGCCCTTGCTGGCGCGCGGCGCGCGGCGCCCGCGCTCGGCCATGCGCGGCATGCTGATGTCTTTCCAGCCGCTGGAACTTGGCTGGTTCGGCGGCGGCGAAGTCAAGACCCTGGCCAAGGTGGAATGGATCGGCGGCATGCCCTTGCTGGGCGGGCGCTGCCTGTTGCTCGGCTACTACCTCAACGAGTTGCTGCTCAAGATGCTGCCGCGCGAAGACGCCCACGGCGCGCTTTTCGATGCCTACGCCGCCGCGTTGCAGGCACTGGCCGCCGGTTCCGCCGATGCGCCCGAACTGCGCCGCTTCGAGAAGACCCTGCTCAAGGAGCTCGGCTACGGCCTGACCCTGGACATCGATGTCGACACCGGCCACCCGGTAGTGCCCGAAGGCCGCTACGCCTTCCTGATCGAGCGCGGGCCGGTGGCAAGAGTCGGCGCCGGCGACACGGCGAACGGCGACGATGCGCCTGCACTCACGGGCAAGACCCTGCTCGACATGGCGGCCGACGACTATTCCGATCCGCGTACGCGGATCGAAAGCCGGCGCCTGATGCGGCAGTTGATCGCCCACCACCTGGGCGGCAAATCGCTGCAATCGCGGCGGGTGTTCATGGACCTGCAAGAACTCTAAACTGCCGTGGGAGGCAAAGCAAAATGATCGAACTCGGCGTCAATATCGACCACGTCGCCACCGTGCGCGAAGCCCGCAAGGGCCACGAGCCCGACCCGGTCTGGGCCGCCGTCGAAGCCCACCTGGGGGGCGCCGACGGTATCACCGTGCATCTGCGCGAAGACCGGCGCCATATCCAGGACCGCGATGTGCGGCGCCTGCGCGAGCTGACTCACATCAAGCTCAACCTCGAAATGGCCGCCACCGACGAAATGGTCGGCATTGCCTGCGCGCTCAAGCCGGAGATGGCGATGCTGGTGCCCGAAGGCCGCCACGAAATCACCACCGAGGGCGGGCTTGATGTCGCCGGCCAGGAAGCCCGCCTGCGCGACGTGGTGGCGCGGCTCGCCGGCGCCGGCATCATGACCAGCGCCTTCATCGACGCCGAACTGCCCCAGGTCGAAGCCGCCGCCCGTATCGGCGTGCGCGTCTGCGAGATCCACACCGGCCCCTATGCCCATGCCTTCTTCAACGAGGGCCGCGATGCCGAGAGCCCGGCCGTGCTGGCCGAACTGGAAAAGATCCGCAAGGCCGGCGCCGCCATCCGCGCCGCCGGCATGCGTTTCAACGCCGGCCACGCGCTCAACTACTTCAACGTGCAGCCCGTCGCGGCACTTCCCGGAATACGCGAACTGCATATCGGCCACGCCATCGTCAGCCGCGCCATCTTCGTCGGCATGCGCGAGGCCGTGGCCGAAATGAAGCGCCTGATGCGCGAGGCGCAATGCCTGTGATATTCGGGATAGGCACCGACATCGTCGCCGTCGCGCGCATGACGGAATACTGGCGGCGCCACGGCGAGCGCGGCCTGGAAAAAATGCTTGCCCCCGTCGAGCGCGAGGCCTGCCGCGCCAGCTCCGATCCGGGCCGCTTCCTGGCCAAGCGCTTCGCCGCCAAGGAGGCCCTGGGCAAGGCCTGCGGCAGCGGCGTGCGCGCCCCCGTGCTGCTGCCGGAGATTGCCGTCGACCATGACGAGCTCGGCAAGCCTGCGTTCAGCTACGGCCCCGCACTGGCCGCCCACTTCGCCGAGCGTCGCCTGACCGCCCACCTTTCCATCAGCGACGAGCAGGATTACGCCGTCGCCTTCGTCGTCCTGGAGAAAACATGAACACACTGCCGCTAGGCCCGCTGATGATCGACGTTGCCGGCCTCGAACTCACCGACGCCGAGCGCCAGCGCCTGGCCCACCCGCTGGTCGGCGGCGTGATCCTGTTCAGGCACAACTACCGCGATCCGCAACAACTTGCCGCCCTGTGCGCCGCCATCCACGGCCTGCGCAGCCCGGCGCTGCCGATCGCCATCGACCACGAAGGCGGCCGCGTGCAGCGCTGCCGCGAGGGCTTCACCCGCCTGCCGCCGATGCGCCGCCTGGGCGAGCGGTGGGACAAGGATCCGGCCGCCGCGCGCCGCGCTGCCGCCGAACTCGGCTACCTGCTGGCCGCCGAGCTGCGCGCCTGCGGCGTCGACTACTCCTTCACCCCGGTGCTGGATCTCGACTGGGGCCCCAGCGGCGTGATCGGCGACCGTGCCTTCCACAGGAATCCGGAAGCCGTGGCCGAACTCGCCGGCGCGCTGATCGACGGCCTGCGCAGCGCCGGCATGGGCTGCTGCGGCAAGCACTTTCCCGGCCACGGCTGGGTCGCCGCCGACTCGCATCTCGCGATCCCGGTCGACGAGCGCAGCCTCGCCGAGATGGAACCCGACCTCACGCCCTACCGTCGCCTCAGGCTCGACGGCGTGATGCCCGCCCATGTCATCTATCCGCAAGTCGACAGCCGGCCCGCCGGCTTCTCGCCGGTGTGGCTGCAAAAACTGCGCAAGGAATTCGGCTTTGACGGCGTCATTTTCAGCGACGATCTTTCGATGGAAGGCGCCGCCTTCGCCGGCAACATGGTGCAACGCGCCGAGGCCGCCTGGGCCGCCGGCTGCGACATGCTGCTGATCTGCAATGCGCCGGATGCGGTGGCGGAAGTACTCGCCAACTGGAAGCCGGAACCCGCCCCCGAGCGTGCCGCGCGCATCGCCCGCATCGCGCCGGAAAGCCCATGGCAGCGGGAACCCGCGCGCCTCGCCGCCGGCAAGGCCGCAGCGGCAACGCTCAGCGCCTGAGGTTTCTGCTTTCCCTGCCGCGCACTCGTGGCCGTCCTTATCCCTGCCATCGGCAGTTGCACCTTCGACAGCGGCGGCGAGCGCCGGCTTGCCGAGCGGCTGGAAGCCAAGCTGGAAGGCGACTACCTCTGCTGGTACAACGTTGCGCTCGGGCCGGCCGCGCTGCATCCGGATTTCATCGTCTTCCACCCCCGGCGCGGCTTGCTGGTCCTGGAAGTCAAGGATTGGCGCAAGAGCACCATCATTGGCGCAGACCGCAAACACTTCAGCATCCACACCGATCGCGGGCCGGTGGCGGTGGAAAGCCCGGTCGAGCAGGCGCGGCACTACACCCATGCGGCCGTCGAGGTGCTGCAACGCGACCCGCAGCTCACCTTTGCCGGCGGGCCCGACGCGGGCCGGCTTTGCTTCCCGTATAGCCATGGCGTCGTCTTCCCCAATCTGACGCGCAGGCAGTTCGACGAAGGCAACCTGGGCGAAGTGATCCCGCCGCAGCGCGTGATCTGCCAGGACGAAATGCTGGAAACCGTGGAACCCGGGGCCTTCCAGCAGCACCTGTGGGGCATGTTCCCCAGGAAGTTCAACGGCGCGCTGACGCTGCCGCAAATCGACCGCGTGCGCTGGCACCTGTTTCCCGAAGTGCGCATCCCGCAACGGCAGGGCGAGTTGTTCGCCGCGGAGCCGGCGCCCGATCTGGTGCGCGTCATGGACCTTCAGCAGGAGCAGCTCGCGCGCAGCCTGGGCGAAGGGCATCGTGTCATCCACGGCGTAGCGGGTTCGGGCAAGACGCTAATCCTCGGCTACCGCGCCGAGCATCTGGCGCAGATGTGCGCCAAACCGATCCTGGTGCTCTGCTACAACGATTCGCTGGCGCGCCGCATCGACGCCACCATGCGCGCCAAGGGCCTGCGGGAAAAGGTGCATACCCACAACTTCCATCAGTGGTGCCGGGCACAACTGGTGGCCTTTAATGTCGGCTTGCCGGAAAACAACGACGACAAGCCCGCCTTCTTTGCCGAGATGGTCGAGCGCGTGATCCGCGCCGTCGAGCGCGGGCAGATTCCGGCCGCGCAGTACGATGCCATCCTGATCGACGAAGGCCACGACTTCCGGCCCGACTGGCTCAAGCTCGTGGTGCAGATGGTGGACCCCAGGACCAACAGCCTGCTGGTGCTCTACGACGATGCGCAGTCCATTTACGGCGACGCAGAGGGATCAGGTCGGCGCAAGAAATTCAGCTTCAAAAGCGTCGGCATACAGGCGGCCGGCCGTACCACGATCCTGAAAATCAACTACCGCAACACCGATGCCATCCTGCGCTTTGCGCGCGACGTGGCGCAAAGCATCCTCAAACCCGCAGACGCCGACGAGGACGGCGTTCCATTGCTGGAGCCGCAATCCGCCGGACGGGCGGGCAACGAGCCGCAGATCGTCAATCTGCCCAATCGTGGGGAAGAAACCTCGTTCATCGCCAAACGGCTGAAGGATGCCCATCGCGCCGGCATGCCCTGGCGGGACATGGCGGTGATATTCCGCAGCAACCAAGACCTGCAACAACGCGAGCAAAGCCTGCTGCGGTGGGGCGTTCCGGCAATCTCCTTCAGAAAGGCGACCTACGCCAGGAATGAAGACAACGTGACGCTGATCACCATGCACTCCTGCAAGGGGCTGGAGTTTCCGCTGGTGGTGATCCCCGGCGCGGACAGGATCAAGGGCGCCGGCGAACTGCCGGAACAGGAAGCCAGGCTGCTGTACGTGGCGATGACGCGGGCGACAAGGGAACTGGTGTTGTGCGGGGTGGGGGAGGGTTGAGCCGCTTCCGGGGCCGCGTCGCCGTGCCGCCAGCGCCGACTTTGGTTGCTCGATTGGTCAGCGCTGCACGAGCAGATCGGGCCGGTTTTTCTTCAGCCAGCGCTTTGTGAGCGCCAGCAGCGTGTCGGCCAGATTCCGTTCGGCCATGTTCCCCCTTGCCGTACCGCCCGGCGAAATGCCTGCCGACTACGCCGCGTGGCTGACCGACATCAAGAACCGCATCCGGGGCGAACGCCTGACCGCCGTCGACCGCCTGCTCGCCCACGCCGACGACAAGCCAACCTTGGGCCTGCTGCTGGTACGCGAAAAGAACCGCGTACTGGTCGAATACGCCCTCGGCGGCAATGCCCAGCCGATCAGCGTCGCCGAATGGGAAACCCAACTGACGCGGGCGCTGCCCAGTGAACTTCAGGGCAGCCTACCGACCATCGAGGAAATCGAGGCGGAACTGAGCGGTGATATTGGGGATGGCAATAAGTGAGCGAACAGCGCCGAGTCGCCGTCCCGCCAGCGCCGACTTTCAGCGCAGCAACGGATGTTCTGCTGGTTGCAGTGGCAGCGGGTTGTCTTATGATGGCGCGGCGAGCAGGTTTTTTGGAGGAGGCATTGGCATGGAACTGTTGCAACGCATCACCATCGACCCGGAGCAGTGCGGCGGTCGCCCCTGCATTCGCGGAATGCGTATCCGCGTCTCCGATGTGCTCGATCTGCTGGGCAACGGCCTGACGGCGGAGCAGGTGCTGGATGAACTGCCCGACCTCGAAGCCGAGGATATTCGCGCCTGCCTGCTTTACGCCAGCCGGCGTTTTGACCATCCGGTACTGATGGCCGCATGATCTGGCTGGACGCGCACCTCTCACCGGCGCTGGCGCTGGCTGACGGAGGAGTTCGGGCAGCCAGCGGTGCACCTGCGACAGTTGGGGCTGCGTCATGCCAAGGATCAGGAAATCTTTGCGGCCGCACGCAGGGAAGACGTCATCCTGATGACCAAGGATGCCGACTTCGTCGATATGGTGCGTCGCCGGGGCCGCCACCGGCCATCCTCTGGCTTGCCTGCGGCAATACATCGAACCGCGCTTTGCAGACCTTGCTGAGTGCCACGCTGCCTCGCGCACTGGAATTGATCGGCAGCGGGGAAACCCTGGTGGAAATTACGGACCAACACGGCTGAGGTCCGCTGCTTGTGCAGCAGCCTGTTGCACAAGCGCGAGGAATGATAGTCGCCGTCCCTCCAGTGACGACTTTTTGGCTTCAGACTGGGAGTAGGTTTTCAAGTCCGCTGGACAGACGAAATCCTGATGTGCAACAAGACCGCAAGATCATTCAGACGCTGGAACCCGTTTGTCCCAAAGACGCCGTACTACCAGCGCCGACTCTTGATCGCATCTGCATGAACACAATCGAGCAAGTTCCCAATCTCGTCCGCCGCTGGATGTACGGAGCGAATCTGCTTGATTTCATCCGGCAGGAAGCCAATGCAATTCTTGGGGAACTGGCCCTTGAGTCTGCGGGCAATATCGAGACGACGCAACGAAATGCTTGGGATGAGCAAATTCGAATTCTGAAGGCCCTTTCGATTCCGGAGGGCTTAGCGTCCCAGGCACGCATCTATATTGAATTGTCGGTTCCCAGATTGGGGCGCCGAGCTGATGTGGTTCTTCTTGTTGGCCACGTCATGTTTATCCTTGAGTTCAAGGTCGGTGAAGCATCTTTTCTTCGATCGGCAATAGACCAAGTATGGGATTACGCGCTCGACTTCAAATATTCGAAAATCCAACGCGAAGAAGAAGGTCGAAACATTCATTCAGAATGTTCACCACTTCCGCGACGAGTACCCAATTGTGCGCTCAAGAGAATTGTCGAGCGCGAAGTCTTGGCTTCGGCAGCAGGCGAGGGGTTCCGAGCGCTATGGAATTGTGGTTTCGTCTCAGGCGGAGCGCCTAAAGCCACATGCCATCGATGTGCGTGTAAAGACCGATCCTGTGAAGTGGTTCTTGGGAGGAACTGACGATACGCGTTCGTCCTACTACCTTGAAGACGTCGCCACCGAGTTTCAGGTGCAGGGACTTGAACTTGACTGGACTTGCGTCGTCTGGGATGGCGATTTACGTCTCGCTGTTGATGGTTGGACGCATCATCAATTTCGCGGCAAGCGCTGGCAACGCATCAATAAGCCTGAGCGTCAGCGGTATCTTGAGAATGCTTACCGCGTTCTACTTACCCGTGCACGACAGGGCATGGTGCTGGTGGTGCCTTATGGGGACGACGACGATCCCACCCGTGCGCCCGAGTTCTACGATCCCACCTTCAGCTATCTACGGTCGTTGGGAATTCGCCTGATCTAAGGTCGGCCACGAAGGGCAATCGCCGTCCCCCCAGCGCCGACTTCTGATACGCCACCACCTCAATACGTCTCCACGTGATACCGCCCCTGCTGCAACAACTGCGGGCGCAGCGTGCTCCAATCCAGGCCGTTGGCCTGACACAGCGCAGTGAAGCTTTCCTCGACGCCTTTTTCCATGCCCTTGAGGCCGCACAGGTAGATGTAGGTGTTCTCGTCCTTCAGCAGTCGCGCAACGTCCTCGCCGCGCTCGCGCAACAGGTCCTGCACGTAGCGCTTGGGCTGGTCGGGCAGGCGCGAGAAGGCCAGGTTCATGTCGATGAATTCCCTGGGCAGGTGGGTCAGGGGCCCGAAGTAGGGCAGTTCGCCGGGGCTGCGGGCGCCGAAAAAGAGCATCAGCTTGCCCAGGCTTTCGCCGACGGCGAACTTGCGGCGGCGGCGCTCGGTCATCGCCCGCATGGGGGCGGAGCCGGTGCCGGTGCAGATCATCAGCAGGTGGCTGCCGGGGTGGTTGGGCATCAGGAAGCTGGTGCCGTAGGGGCCGATGACATTGACCTTGTCGCCCTTTTTCAGGTCGCACAGGTGGTTCGAGGCCACGCCCTGCGCCGCCTTGCCGTCGTGGTCTTCGGTGACACGCTTCACGGTCAGCGAGAGGTTGTTGTACTTCGGCCGCTCGCCGTCGCGCGGGCTGGCGACGGAGTAGAGGCGGACGTGGTGGGCCTTGCCGTTGGCATCGAGGCCGGGCGGCAGGATGCCGATGGTCTGGCCTTCGAGCACGGGGAAGGAGGCATTGCCGAAATCCAGCACGATGTGGCGGATGTCGCTCGATGCGTCCTCGGCGGTGAGGCGGAAGTTTCCGCTAACGGTGGCCACGGCCGGGGCGTGGATGCCGTAGAGGTTGATGTAGGGATGGGCGGCGGACCACGGCGGTGGCGCGGTGCCGCCCTGACCGGCGGTGGAGGCGGCGGCGATTTTTTCCACGTCGTCGGGCATCTCGACCGCCGTGTTGCCGGCGCCGACTTCTATTCCGGCGCCCAGCGCTTCCGGCGGCGCCTGCGCGGGAAGCGAATCCCAGGTCAACTGGTCAGCGGTGGAATGCGGGGCGTCGGCGCGCACATTGCGCCAACTGTCGATGGCGCCGGTGGGGCAGGGCGAGATGCAGTCGTAGCAGTAGTTGCACTTGGCGGCATCGACCACGTAGTTGCGCGCATCGTGGCTGATGGCATCGACCGGGCAGGTCTCCTCGCAGGTGTTGCAGCGGATGCAGATTTCGGGGTCGATCAGGTGCTGGCGCAGGATGGTCGCTGGGGCGGCGGTCATGTTGTTTTCCTTGTCGTTGGCGGCGTGGCTATGGTAGCGAAGAAATTGACGCACGCTGGTTGCGTGCGGTCTGGACCAAGAGACGGTTGCAGAGATAGTATTCGTTTGCGTAACGATTTACACACGAGCTTGTGCATGGAAACCACGACACTGACCTTGCGCGTTCCGGTCGAGATGAAAGGCCGGCTCGACAAACTCGCCGAAGCCACCCGCCGGTCCAAGTCCTGGCTCGCCGGCGAAGCGCTGCGGCAATACATCGACCTCGAATCCTGGCAGATCGGCGAAATCCGGCAGGCGCTGCTGGAGGCTGACGCCAATGACTTCGCCTCCGATGCCGAGTTCAATGCCGTGATGAGGAAGCACGCAGGCTAAGTTGTTGGCAACCCACTCCACCACCGGGCGTCCCGGCCGGATTGCCGGGACGCGGGAACTCGTCGTCACTCGCTTCTCCTACATCCTGCCCTATCGCGTCCGCGGCAACGCCGTGGAAATCCTTCGCGTGTTCCATACGGCCCGCAAGTGGCCGAGCCGGATGGGTTGATCCGCGGCCGCCGCCTCGTCATTCCGGCGCACGCCGGAATCCAGGGGTACGTACTGGATTCCGGGGCAGGCCCGGAATGACGGGTCTGCTCAGTTGAAGCGGACGTACTCGAAATCCACCACCTGGTTGTTGATGCCGCGCGCGGGCGGGGCGATCCAGTTGGCGAACTTGCCCGGCTCGGCGACGCGGCCCATCAGTGAGGCGACGAAGGCGCGGTCCTCGGCCGAGGGCAGCCAGTGGCCTTGCTGCTGGCTCCATTCGGCTTCCGACACCACGGCGCCCTGCGGCGAAATCTTCGCCGCGGAGAGCGGTCCGATCTTGCGGTTGAAGGCCTTGTGCGGGGCGGCCAGCGTGAAGGGAATGCCGGCCTTCTGGATGATCTTGTTCCAGCGCTCGATGCCGGCCTTGGCGTCGGTGACGTAGTCGTCGCGCAGCTTCTCGTTGATGGCATTGAGGTAGGGCGCCTGGATCGTGACCAGCTTGCCGTCATTGACTTCCAGAACGCCGTAGCTGGCATCGTTGAGCAGGTGGTCGTCGTCCTGCCTGGTTTCCTCGTAGCGCCCCTTGAGGCCCGAGGTGTAGAAGGTCGCGGCGTTCGACGAGACATCGGCGCCGAACAAGTCCATGGTCACGCTGAAATGGAAGTTGAGATAGCGCTGGATGCTTGAGCTGGTTCATGACGTCGAGGGTGCGCTGGATCACGCGGCCGACGCCGGATTCGCCGACGAACATGTGGTGCGCCTCTTCGGTCAGCATGAACTTGCAGGTGCGCGCCAGCGGGTCGAAGCCGGATTCGGCCAGCGAACAGAGCTGGTACTTGCCGTCGCGGTCGGTGAAGTAGGTGAACATGAAGAAGCTGAGCCAGTCGGGCGTGCGCTCGTTGAAGGCGCCGAGGATGCGGGGGTTGTCGGCATCGCCCGAGCGGCGCTCGAGCAGGGCCTCGGCTTCCTCGCGGCCGTCGCGGCCGAAGTAGGCGTGCAGCAGGTAGACCATGGCCCAGAGGTGGCGGCCTTCCTCCACGTTGACCTGGAACAGGTTGCGCATGTCATAGAGCGAGGGGCAGGTCAGGCCGAGGTGGCGCTGCTGCTCGACCGAGGCGGGTTCGGTGTCGCCTTGCGTCACGATCAGGCGGCGCAGGTTGCTGCGGTATTCGCCGGGGACTTCCTGCCAGGCGGCCTCGCCCTTGTGCGCGCCGAAGTTCACCTTGCGGCCTTCCTCGGCCGGGTTGAGGAAGATGCCCCAGCGGTAGTCGGGCATCTTGACGTGGTCGAAATGCGCCCAGCCGGACGGGTCGACGCTGACCGCGGTACGCAGGTAGACGTCGAAGTTCTGCGAGCCGTCGGGGCCCATGTCCTGCCACCAGTTGATGAACTCGGGCTGCCAGTGCTCCAGCGCGCGTTGCAGGGTCTTGTTGTCGTTGAGGTGGACGTTGTTGGGGATCTTCTGGCTGTAATCGATGCTCATTGCATTCTCCGTGGGGTGGGGGCGTTGTTGGCGTGAAACGATTGTTTGGGTCGTTGGTTATATCGAGCGAAGCGAGCCGTTCAGGAACCCCCCGCGAGGGGGGCGAAGGGGGGCGGGCCGAGCTTTCCAGCCCATGACTTGACAATGGCGCAAGCGTTGCATGTCTTGCAGGCGATTGTCGAAGCCAAGGGCGTGGGGCTCAGACGCGGTTCCAGTCGAACTTGGCCTTGTTGCCGCTGCCGAAGACCTTCAAGGCGCCGGCCTCGCCGACGGCGTTGGGGCGGATGAAGATCCAGTTCTGCCAGGCAGAGAGGCGGCCGAAGACGCGGGTCTCCATGGTCTCGCCGGGGCCGAAGCGCAGGTTGGCTTCCATGCCGGTCAGCGCGTCGGGCGACAGGCTGGCGCGTTCTTCGAAGACGATGCGGATCTCGTCGTCCCAGTCGAGGTCGTCCGGCGTGGCGGTGACCAGGCCCAGGGCCAGCGCGGCATCGGCGGCCTGCGGCTGGCCGATGGCGGCGCGGGCGGCAGCCAGCGGCGCTTCTTCGCCATAGAAGCGGGCGGCCAGGCGGTA
>JACRLX010000025.1 GCA_016235165.1 Rhodocyclales bacterium | reverse complement strand
TCCATGGCAAAGATGCTGAGGAAGAGGATTTCACCGCCGAGTCGGCCCCCGAGCCGACACAAGCATAAGGTTTGCAGGCGTGGCCGGAGGCTTGGCGCTGAAACAGCGAATCAGGCAACCGGTCACATATCGACCGACTCACATCGCGGATGATGTCATGGGATTTTTTGAGAAGCTCTTGCAGGGGATGGCCGGCGGCCATCAAGGTGGTCATCAAGGAGGTCATCATCGCGGCCAGGGGAATTATCCGGGCGGTGATCATGGCTGGGGACAAAATTACCCGTCGAATACCGGGCAGCCCAGTGGCGGGGTAGCCGCCGGTGGCCCTTCTTGCCCGAAGTGCGGCATCGTGCCCAATCCGGGCGCGCGCTTTTGCGCGCAATGCGGCACAACGCTGCTGCCCGGTGCTTGCGCCGCCTGCAATGCAAGCCTGGCGCCGGGGGTGAAGTTTTGCCCGAACTGCGGCAAGGCGCAGCAGTCTTGATGGCGGTAGCGTCACCCCATGCTCGACCATCTCCTTCACAGTCACCTTGAGTTTCGGCTGATCGTCGTCGGCCTGGGCTTGGTGATTGCCATGCTGGCCTTCTATGTCTTTGTCTGCTGGCGCGAGGGGAGGCGCACCCCGCCCCCAAAATTTTCCGCCGAACTCCGGCGTCGGCTGCAGGCAGTGAAGCAGGGATCGAAGAAACGCCACTCCGGAAAGGAACCGCCACCATGAGTGCAAGCCACACCCACGCGCTGCCGAGTACCGGGAACGAGCGGGCCTTGCGCCTTGCCCTGGTGCTGACTTTCGGCTTTCTGATGGCCGAAGTCGTTGGCGGCGTGCTGACCGGCAGCCTCGCCCTCATCTCGGACGCCGCGCACATATTTGCGCTCGCCATCGCCCTGGCCGCCATCCGCATCGCCCGGCGCCCGGCCGATGTCCGGCGGACCTATGGCTACCACCGGTTCGAAATCCTGGCGGCGTTCAATGCCTTGCTGCTCTTTGCCGTCGCCCTCTACATCCTGGGCGAGGCATATCAGCGCTTCCTGCATCCGCCCGAGGTCCACCCGACGGGAATGCTGGTCATCGCCGGCATCGGCTTGGTTGTCATCCTGGTCAGCCTTCTATTGCTGAGTGGCGGCCAGGTCAGCCTGACCGCCCATGTAGTCCACGACCGCTCTTTCTCGCTGGAGGGCGATTTGATTCCCACCTGGCCCAGCGCTTCAAGGTCGTTCACACGACGCTGCAATGCGAAACCACCCCCTGCAACCGCCAGGCGGGGGGATGCACCTATGTCGCTGGCACGCCCGGGTACGGGGAAGAGCCGCATCACCATTCATCAAGTTATCAACCCAAAGGGAGCAACCCCATGAAGCTATCGCATGTCATCACCGTTCTCGCTGCGTTTTGCGCCATCCACCAGGCCTCGGCCGCGGACGATCACAAGGGCCACGCCCATGACGAAAAACCGGGGCAGGCACATGCCCACGACGTCAAACCGCAGCATGGCGGCATCGTCTCGGTCGTCAAGGACATCAACTTTGAGCTGGTGGCGAAGGCCGATGTCCTCACGCTTTACGTCACCGACCATGATCAGCCGGTAGATACCAAGAACGCGTCAGCGACGATGACGTTGCTGTCCGCATCTGAGAAAACAGAAGCCAAATTGCTGCCGGCCGGGGGCAACAAGCTGCAGGCGCAAGGGGCCTTCAAGATCCAGCCCGGCATGAAGGCGGCGGCTTTGGTGAAACTTGGCGACAAAGCGAGTCAGGTTGTTCGGTTCACCCTAAGGTAGTTGCTTATCTCAAGAGTCCAAGCGGGACCGGTCAGTTATAGCAAACCACTTGCCTGTCCGTCCCCGCCAATTGCCCAGTTGATCGAAGGAGCGCCATGCAGCCGATTAATCGCCCCGATAATGCCTCTTCCGATATTTCTATACGGCATGCTGAAAATCGTCCAGACGTCCAAGGGACTTCGCCGCTTACCGATTCTTTCGCAAACGCTTTAGGGCAAGCGATACAACGCCGAGGAGACGATGCGTCAAAAGGCAACCCTCGTCACTTCCCGGTTTCCGATGCAGGGCCTTCGTCGAAGAATTTCATGGAAATGGCGCTCGGTATTCGGGCTTATCGCCAGCAGTTAATCGCTTCAAATATCGCGAACGCTGATACTCCCGGTTACAAGGCTATCGATATCGACCTCAATGAGGCCATGAAGAAAGCCCAATATACAACGGGATCCTTTCCGGGTTTGGCTACAACATCCCCATCGCATATTGCCTCAGATCCAGCGGGGGGATCTTATAAAGGAGTTGCGATCAAATATCAGGAGCCAAACCAGATCAGTGCCGACGGCAACACCGTCGAGATGGATGTGGAGCGATCTAAGTTTTCTGATAACGCAATCATGTACCAATTTACTCTGGATCGCGTGGGCGGAGAATTTAAAGATATGCTGGAACTGCTAAGAGCTCTCAAATGAGCCGGTTCAATGTCGTTAAGATGGGATCGCTGAGCATCGGTCGATATACGCTGCAGAAAGAGCACTCGCCCAATAGGGGGCATCTCGGAAAATGGAAAATCAAGCACGCTAAGCCGATTGCAGCGGCCGTTACCCAGTTCAAGGTGCCATCCGCGATGGCTTCAAAAATATTATCGCCAGTGACAGGCGCAGTGATGGTCCGCCGATGAAATGCTTTGACCAGTCGGCCCTGCAGCATAACAACGAAAGAGAGTGCCAATGAACGAACCAACGACCCGGCTGCGGCTCGACCTGCCGCTGCTCCTGCCCGACGCCGACGACCGCTGCGTCGGCCGACTGATCGCCGCGCTGTCGGGAAGGCCCGGTATCTCCGAGGCGCATGTCGCGCGCGACGCCGACGCGCCGCAGTTGTGCATCCACTACGACCCGGCACAGATCAACATCGGCCGCGTCCGAGAACTGGTTCATGCCGCGGGCGCGGAGATCAGCGAGCGCTTCGGGCATTTGGTCGTGCGCGCCGACGCAGCGCTTCATGCGCGTGCCGCGCGCAGCGTCGCCGACGGGCTGCGCAGTATACCTGGCGTGCTCGAAGCTGATGTCGCTGCTTCGGGCGCGGTGCGGATCGAATACGACCGCCAGAAGGTGTCGGCGCAGGTCTTGCTGGAACACGCCGCCACGCTGGGCCTCAAGGCGCCCGATGCGGCACCGGCAGACGCGGCGAAAGCGGACGACCACGCCGGTCACGACCACGCCAAGGCAGCCGGTGACCACGCCGGCCACTCGCACGCCGGCGGCCCATTCGGTGAGATGACCGAACTCGTCTTCGCCGGCACTGCCGGCGCGCTGCTGGGTGTTGGCTGGCTGCTCGAACGCGTGGTCGTCAGTCCGGCGTGGCTGCCTACGGCGCTGTACGTCGCGGCCTATTTATTCGGCGGCTACTACACGGTTCGCGAAGCGTTCGACAACCTTCGCGCAAGGCGCTTCGAGATCGACACGCTGATGCTGGTGGCCGCCATCGGCGCTGCAGCGCTTGGCAAGTGGGCCGAAGGCGCCTTGCTGTTGTTCTTGTTCAGTCTGGGACATTCGCTGGAGCACTACGCGATGGGCCGCGCCCGCAAGGCGATCGAAGCCCTGGCCAAGTTGGCACCAGAGACAGCCACCGTGCGCCGCGCCGCCGGAACCGAGGAAGTCGCCGTCGCCGCATTGCAGGTGGCCGACGTCGTGATCGTGCGCCCCAACGAACGACTGCCTGCCGATGGCGTGGTGGTGGTCGGGACGACCAGCGTCAACCAGGCGCCGGTGACGGGCGAGAGCGTTCCGGTCGACAAGCGGCCAGTGGCCGACGCGCCGGCGGCACTGGCCGCGTTCGACCGCGTTAGCGCCGAGCATCGCGTCTTTGCCGGCACGATCAACGGCTCGGGCGCGATCGAGGTGATGGTCGCCCGCCGCGCCGAGCAATCGACGATGGCGCGGGTGGTAAAGATGGTCACCGAGGCCGAGGCGCAGCGCTCGCCAACGCAGCAGTTCACCGAACGCTTCGAGCGCCTTTTTGTGCCGGCAGTGCTGGTGCTCGTAGTGGTGCTGCTGTTCGCCGGAGTGGTGATCGACGAGCCGTTCTCAGCCAGCTTCTACCGTGCGATGGCGGTGCTCGTGGCGGCCAGCCCGTGCGCGCTGGCAATCTCGGTGCCGAGCGCCGTCCTCAGCGGCGTGGCTCGCGCTGGCCGCGGTGGAGTGCTGGTCAAGGGCGGCGGGCCGCTCGAGAACCTGGGCACGCTGACTTCGATCGCCTTCGACAAGACCGGCACATTGACCGAAGGCAAGCCGCGGCTGACGGATGTGGTGGCGATGCCCGGGGTTAGCGAAGACGAGTTGCTGGCCCTGGCCCAGGCGGTCGAACAAGGCAGCGACCATCCGCTGGCTTCGGCCGTCGTCACCGGTGCCGCCGAGCGGCTGGGCGGACGGGTCGCACTGCCTGCTGTATCCGACGTCAAAAGCATTACCGGCCGCGGCGTGCAGGCGCAGGTCGCTGGCGAGACGGCGGTGATCGGCAAGCCGGTGCTATTCTCCGAACTGCCCGATTCGACGCTGCCGCCCGAGGTGGCAGCGGCCAATGACAAGCTGGTTGCCGCGGGCCGTACGACGATGGTGGTGCGTCATGGACAGCGGTTCCTGGGCGTCATCGCCGTGATGGATACGCCACGGCCGGAGGCCGCGCGGGTGATGGCCGAACTGCGCGAGCTCGGCATCGAGCGACTGATCATGATTTCTGGCGACAACCAGCAAGTGGCCGAGGCGGTGGCCAAGAGTGTGGGCCTGACCGAGGCGCGCGGCGATCTGATGCCCGAGCACAAAGTCGATGCGATCAAGGCGCTGCGTGACCAGCACGGCAAGGTCGCGATGGTCGGCGACGGCGTCAACGACGCGCCGGCAATGGCCAACTCGACAGTGGGCATCGCGATGGGTGCGGCGGGCTCCGATGTCGCGCTGGAAACCGCCGACGTCGCGCTGATGGCCGACGACCTGGCGCAATTGCCTTTCGCTGTCGGCCTGTCGCGCAGCACCAGCCGCATCATCAAGCAGAACCTCTATGTGAGCCTGGGCGTCGTCGCGGTGCTGATCCCGGCCACGATCTTCGGCCTGAACATCGGCACCGCGGTGCTGTTTCACGAAGGCTCGACGCTGATCGTCGTGGTCAACGCGTTGCGACTGCTGGCCTACAAGACGGCTGAGCGGGCGGCCGCTGGTGCGGTGCCGAGTGCGGCTGCGGCTTGACAGCAGACCGCACACCGAATCCCTGAGTCAACTTGTCCGAGCCGATGCAGACTTTCAAGAAACATAAATTAACGTGTTCATTATCTAGAAAGCCTTGCCGATCAAGGCCTTGCACTGGGCGTGTGACTTGGCGGTGTCAAAGCCGGGTAAAATGCGTGTCGGCATTTATTCATTTCATCAGGCGATTCAGCAATGGAAATTACCGTTTTAGATGCTGTGGAACAGGCCAACCAGATGCAGGCCAGCGAACGCAGTGTGGCGCGCCTGAATATGCTAGTGGCGATCACCGTCGCTTTCCTCGCCACCTTCATGGGGATTTGCAAGGTCAAGGACGATAATATCGTTCAGGGAATGCAGCAGGCGCAGGCCAACAAGCTGGACCGCTGGGCGTTTTATCAGGCACGCAATATTCGCGAAGAAATCGCCCAAGCCGCTGTCGTTCAGCTGAGACTGGCTGCGGCAGGAAAAGCGCCACCGGAACAAGCGGCCTATATCGATGCCATCCAGACATACGAGAAACTGGCGGCAGAGCAAAACAAGAAAAAAGAAGAATTGCGCATCAAGGCCGAACAGGATCAGAAGGATTATGACTCAGGCAATTATCGCGATGATCAATTTGATCTTTCTGATGCCTTGCTGGCAATTGCGATTGCATTACTGGCGGTGACGGCGCTGACCCATCAGCGCTGGCTCTACTTTGTCGCGCTGATCCCGACGGGATTTGGCGCCGTAATGGGGTTGGCAGGTTTACTCGGTTGGGCGATTCACCCCGCAGGCCTGATACGCCTTCTATCTCGATGTTTATCAGTTGGCTGCGAAAAAATATTCGCGGAGGCTCCGAGTCGCTCGTGCATAGTCGTAGATTGGGCAAGGTTCAACTTGAAATGTTGCAAATTCCTCGTATGAGAGCTTGGATATCCAAGCAGCAGATCTTCATTCGAAGCCTGGCGTGGCTCGCGCTGGTGCTCGGGCTGAAGCTCGTCGTTCACTTGCTTGGTTGGGAGATGCTGGTCTTGAGCCCCCTACACGCCACCGCGGTCGCAGGTGGCTTCTTCATCCTCGGGTTCATCCTGTCGGCCACCATCGCAGACTACAAGGAAAGCGAGCGGCTTCCCGCGGAATTCACGGCTATCGTCGAGAATATGTACGAGGACGTGCTCTTGATCAGTCGCCGCTACCCGTTGGACATTGAGCGGTTCCGCGAAGGACTGCTCGCGGCGCTGGACAGCTTGCGCGACGATGTAGTGTCGGGCAACAGGGAGACCCACCATCACGTGTTTGCGCTGGGGGAGTTCTTCGCGCAGATGGAGAAGGCCGAAGTGCCGCCCAACTACATTGTCAAGCTGAAGCAGGAGCAAGCGCAACTGGTTCGGAATCTGTTCCGCGTCAACTACATCCAGTCGATCCGCTTCATCCCGTCGGCGTTCTTTCTGGCGAAGTCAGTGCTGCTCGGCACCATCGGTCTTCTGCTTCTGACGGCCCTTGAGCCATTCTCGACCTCCTTCGTCGCCATAGGACTGATCGCATTTGTCTTCATTTACATCTTGAGGCTTATTGAGGTAATCAGCACGCCTTTCCACCCCAAAGGGAGTACGCAAGACGACATCAGCCTGTTCCAGGTTGAGCGGACTGCCGAGCACCTAAAGCGGCGCACGGGCAATGCAGAAAATGGCCACTAGCTCGTCGCGAATCTCTCCTCGTGCCTTGGAAGTTGGCCAAAGGGACCTGCAGTAAGAATCGCAGTGTAAAAATGTACGTGATTAGCGAGCGATCTCTGCCCGTATGATTCATCAAATCTCAACCCACGCGGAGTTCTGCTGCCGGGGATTTTCACGTCTGATGCTCAAGCGTGACAAGGGTTTCCCGGCGATCTTATTCATTTACGAAGGAATCCTTACGCCTACCCCAGAAGGAAGAACATGATCGATGAGCCTCAAGTAACGACTCCAGCAACTCGTCTGCCTGACAGCAAACCCTCCGGTACGGCAGCGGGGCGCCACCGGCAGAACCTCATCTGGGCGCTGGCACTGACTTCGGCCTTCATGGCCATCGAGGTTGTCGGCGGCCTGTGGACCGGCAGCCTGGCCCTGCTGGCCGACGCCGCACACATGCTGACCGATGCCGGCGGGCTGGCGCTGGCGCTGCTGGCGATCCGCTTCTCGGAGCGCCCACGCACGCCACAGAAGACTTACGGCTATGTGCGGATGGAAGTGCTGTCCGCGCTCACCAATGCCGTCGTGCTGCTGCTGTTGACGGTCTACATCTTCTACGAGGCCTACCAGCGTTACCTCAATCCACCCGAGATTCTGGGTGTGCCGATGCTGGCGGTGGCCGCAGCCGGCTTGGTGGTCAACCTCATCAGCATGAAGCTGCTGGCGGCCGGCTCGAAGGAAAGCCTCAACGTGAAGGGCGCTTACTTCGAGGTGCTGGGCGACATGCTGGGTTCGCTGGGCGTGCTGGTCGCCGCCGGCATCATCATCTTCACCGGCTGGAAGCTTGCCGACCCGCTGATCGGCGCCGGCATCGGGCTGCTCATCCTGCCGCGCACCTGGACCCTGCTCAAGCAGGCGATCCACATCCTGATGGAAGGCACACCGCCCGAAGTCGACGTCGCGCTGCTTGAGCGCACGCTGCTCGCAATCCCCGGAGTGACTGCGGTGCGCGACCTGCATGTGTGGACCATCACTTCCGGCCTGGACTCGATGAGCTGCCACCTTGTCGTCGATGGCGGCGCGGACGCCAAGACCGTGCTCGCCGCGGCGCGCGGGGCCATGGCCACCCGGTTCGCTCTGTCACACACGACGATCGAGATCGAGGATGCCGACAGCGCCGCGGCCGAGGGCGCTCGCGCTGTGTAGTCCGGCGAACATGGCGCAAGCCCCACGCGCAGCCGTCTTGTGCAACGAGATGCCCAGCCTGGAGAGGACCCACGTCTTGCCATCCCCTGCGTCGAGTCGGTCTCCGTCGTCCGGGTGCAGGTGTTGCTCTCGATGCGGAACTCGAAATTCTCCCTCAGCCCCATTCTAAGCAGCGTGGGCAGGAACAGCGTCCGGGACTGCGCGCCATTGCTGCTGCGGTATTCCCGGTGCAGCCCGGTCTCCACCTGAATGCGGCCAGCCCCGACGACGTTGCTGCCGTCGGCGATGCCGGGACGGTCAGGGTTTTGATGTAGTCGTCCAACGGCTGCGCTGCAGCAGCCGCTGCGGCCAGTTGCGGAGTGATGCCCCAGGCCAGCGCCCGCAGGCATCGACGAGGCCGCGTCGGGAAGGGCAAGCTGGGACGAACCCTGCCGGCTACGACTTGAGCCACTCGACGAGTTCGGGACCCAGCAGGGTGGCGTTGAGTTCCTCGTCCGACTGCGCCACGAAGGCTTCGAGATCGCGGATCACCACCACGCCGGTGTTCCTGAACCGGTGTGCGATCTTCTGCACGAATTCGAACGTCACGCCCTTGTCTTCGCAGGCGCCGATGAACAGGAAGTAGACCTGGTCGCCGCGCTTCTGCGATTCCTCGAGGATGCGCATGGTGCGCGCCTCATCGCTCCTGTCGTTTTCGCCGTCGGTGATGAAGAGCACGAGCGAGCGCCTCTTCTCGTGCGTGTGTGGGGTGCCGTGCTCATGCCCGCTCGCCGACCAGCCGAACAGGCGGCTGAGAAAGCCGGCACCCTGGGATGAGCGGTGTGCCTCCTCGCACACCTTCCAGCCGAAGTGCTCGAGCGCGCGCTCGAGCACGAAGCTGTAGGTCGTGCCGCCGTTCCAACCCGGAACCCTGTCGACGATGTTGCGCGTGACGTAGTCGCGCGCATCGTCGGGCGTCACCGCGCCCACGTAGTGGGCGCTGTCTTCGCCAGCGCTGAAGGTGAAGACATCCATCCTGCGGTCCGGGTCGAGCACCATGCAGTAGGGTACGAGCCGCTCGATCAGGATGCTGGTCGTGCCCTCCTCGTGTTCGTGCTCGAACGAGCCGGAGACGTCGATGATCGCGGCGGTTTCCGCCTTCACGTTCGCCACCACGCCGGCCTTGTCGAGCGCCAAGCGCAGCGCGTTGGCCGACTTGTCCAGATTCAGTGTGAGTTTGCTGTTCATGTTTGCTCCTGGTTCAGGGTTTCAATTGACTGATGATGTCCCGCAGCCGATAGGCCAGTTCGCCGGCTTCGGTCGGCGAGATCGTGGTCTTGCTGGCGCTGAGGGTGGCGATGGACGCGATGCTGCCGATGAACGCCGGCATCACGACCAGCGCAACGTTCTGGATGGCGCCGATCAGGCGGATCGGCTGCTCGATCTGTATTTCTCGCGTGGAGCCGGCTTGCCGCATCTGCACCAGGGTCTGCGTCAGACTCATGCTGCGCTCCACGAAGCACTGCGCCAGTGCGGCGTCGCCCTGACGAAGGCGCTCCGACAGGAACAGGGCGCCGATGGCAGAAGCTTCGACCTGTGCCGCGGTCCCCTCCATCGACCCGGACAGGCGCAGCAGCCGGTCCTTCAGATCCAGCAGGGGGTCGAGTGCGCCACCCATGAGTGCCAGCAGCTGCTCAAGCTCGGCCTGGGCCTGGGCAAGTTCGCCCGGCGTGTCGATCCGGCTGTTGATGCCTTGGAACAGCCGGCCCACGAGACTGTCGCCGCCATGTCCGCAGACGGCCATGAGGTCGATCGATCCCAGAATGTCCATCATTCGCGCGAGGTAGCCCTCCACCTGACGCAGCACAGGGCTGCGCGCAAGGGCAAGCATCTCGGTGACGAGGTCGCCGTGCACCTGCTGCAGGTTGTGGCCCCACAGGATCGCCTTGCGCTGCGAAGCCTTGTCGACGACGAATGCGCCGACCAGTGCTCGCGCCTGCTGGTATACCCCGGCAGCTGCGCCTGGCGACAACGCTTGCAAATCCGACACAGCCACTTCGATCCGCTTTCGTTCGGCACCCGGGATGGCCGTCGGCTGCCGCACCACCGGCGTGGCAGCGGGGACACGACGCGTCGGCGACAGGACGTCCTGCGCTTGCGGCGCGGCCCCCGCGGGGGTGCGCAGCGAAGCGCCCGGGGCGCCGATGACCGTCGGGCGCAACTTGTCCTTCGTGGGCGGCACAGCAGGCCTTCAGGAGAAGTGGCCCAGAACGTCGTTGAACGTTCCCGTGAAGCCGCGGCCGACAGGCGCGTACTCCCAGCCGTTGTCGCCGTGCATGATGCTGCCCAGCTGCACCACGTTGAACTCGCCGAATTCCTTGGACAGCTGGTAGGCGCCCAGCTCGCGCCCGCTCTCGTCGGCGATGGTGACGGTGCAGACCTCAATGTCAGCGAAGGCCGCCTCGTCCTCGGCCGCGGAGCCCTCGTCGTGCCCCGCGGTGTGTTCGGCCTTGTGGACGGTGGCGAAGAGGGGGATCTCGTTCACGTCCGCGGGAAGTTTCGAGCCATCGATGACGATGGTTTCGGTGTTGCCCTGGACCCGGACGTCGCCGGAGTGCCGCAGCCCGCCCGTGGGCGTGGCGAAGGAGCCGTCGGCCGCGGTTGGCAGCACGCCGGTCTTCGGGCTCATCTTCGTCGTGTTGTAGGTGGACAGAATCTCTTCGAGCACCGTGACCTTCGCGCCATTGCCGCCGTTGCGTGCCTCGAGCGCATGGATGTCGATGTCGTCCTGATGGCGGGCGTCGCACTGCCATGCGACGGTCACCTTGAACGCAGCGCCCTTGTTGAGCGAGAGTTGCAGCTTGCGGGCCGGCGCGGCACCGGGCTTGTCAAGGGTTAGTGTGAGCATGGTTTTCTCCGGGTTGTTGTCATGCCTTGCGCAGCGCCGCGAGCTCGGCTCGCGACTGCTCGAACATCTGCCGCGCCGCCTCGAACTTCGCTTCGGTTTCCTGCTTTGCGGTTTCGACCAGTTCGTGGATCTCGCGCGTCTGCGTGATGATCGCGGCGATTTGCTGCGCCTGCGCGACACGGTTGTCACCGGGTGCCTTGGCCGCGGCGATTGCCACGTCCTTGGTGGCCTGGCCGCGCAGTTGCGTCAATTGCTGGTCGAGGCGCGCCTGGCGCTCAGCGATCTGCTGCACCGACTTGACCGCGAATGCACCGTGGATAGCCAGCAAGGTCATCTTGATCGACGCGAAGCGCGAGGACACCGTTGTGGCGGTCTCCTGCAGCGTCGCGATTCCGGCGGCCTCGATCTGTTGGATCACCATCTGGTCGGCCGGCAGGCGCGTATAGGTGCCTTCGAGCGCAAGGGCCCGACTTTCCAGCAGGCTGAGCTTGTCCTGCAGCTCACGCAACCGTGCCTGGGCGGACACGTCGGCAGGGTCCGCTGCCGCAGTCTGCTGCGCTACGTACTGCCGGGCCTTTTCGAGAAACGCCCGCGCGACTGCAGCATCGACGGTGAAGCTGGCGAAGTGCGTGCCGTACGATTGCTTGAGGCTCTCCAGCGCCTGCAGTTCGCCGAACAGCGTCTTCATTTCCTTGGACAGTTCGCCCTCCAGGCGGACCATCTCGTCGGCCAGCGTCTGCGTCCGGATCGAGATCAACTCGCCGATCTCCTGCATGAACTCGCGAAAGGCTTCCTCGGGCTTGCGGCCGGTGAGCTTGGCGAACAGGCCGGCGAAGAACCCCGGGGCTTCACCCTGTTGGATCTTCTCCAGGATTTCAGGCAGCTTGGCGTCATCGACACCTTTTTCCAGGCGCCCGAAGAGAGCGAACACCTTGGACGCCGTCTTTTTGTCGAGCCGGGCGAGGAAGCCGTCGAGGGTCTTCTGCAGCGCCTGTTCGGCACCGAGGCCGATCTTGATGATGTCGCCGGATGGAACGTCCGCGAAGTCCAGCGCGGCAAGCGCCTGCTCGGCTTGCGGCACCCGCTCCGGCCGGAGCACGATGGCTCCGGTCTCCAAGGAATCTTGCACGAGGGGGCCCTGCCTTGGCGAGGGCGGTGGCACTACGGTAGGGGCGATGTTGCGTTCCACTAATTTCTCCTCTGCCGGTCGGATCGGGAATAACACCGCCCATCCCGCATGGTCAATGTTGGGAGTTTTTGGCTAAAACCCCGGAAAGTCCATCTTGCTCAAAAATTACGCGGTAGCTTACGATCATTACCCACCGGTAAGTTTGGCATACTTGCATCAGCAATGTCCGGTTAGAACGCGAATAAATACATTTGATTGCTGTTATTGCCCTGCTCTGGAATGTAGTCGTTTCCCGCAAAGGCTTGCTGGATGGGCATCTTCGCGGGCAGCGCGATGAAGTCTGGCAGCACAATGTTCGGCTCAAAGCAGAATTGGCAGAACGGGACAAGGAACTGAACCGCCTGCGGGAATTCGCCCGTTATGCAGAGGAGACGCTGGAATCCTTGGCTCGCGAGGATGAGGCACTGTCAGACCCCTAAAGCGATCTCGCTGGGAAATGAGTGTTGTTCATGGGCGGCAGGTCCAGCGTAGTGACCTCTTACCGGGAGGTGGTTGAGCAATCTGGCGGACGTTTCCTGTCTCACGACGGTGGCCTGAAAGAAAGCATGCACCGGATCGATGGCGTGCTGGCCGCTGCCGATATTGCGATCTGTCAGGCCGGCTGCATCAGTCATAACGCCTACTGGCGAGTAAAGGATCTGTGTAAGCGTACTGGCAAGCTCTGCATGTTTATGAAAACGAGCGGGGCATCCAGCTTTGAGCGCATGGTCGGCGAGGTGAGCAAGAAACAATAGCCACGACCGGGTTGGAAATTGAAATGAGATTTATTCTCATTTACAATTCTGGCTATTGCATTACTCCTTTTGCAAGCCAGCCACCCATGGAAAATCCCTAGGCAGCCAGCCAGCACCTCTGAAACTGCCTTTGGAGACACTCCATGAAGTATTGTCCGACCAGAAATTGAGGGTCGGCCGGGATTCATGTGAAATCCTCGAAAAACTCCGCTAACCGACGGATTTGGCGTATGAATCTGGTGTTGCCTACTTTGACGGCTGATTACCCTGACTATTTCTCCGGGTCAAAAAGCGACTCTTGGTTTTCAGCGCTTTCCTTGCGGTGCCCGCTGCCTTTTGTTGCTGGTGCCTGACTGATGGTGATTCTTTGCAGGATTTGTTCGTGGCTGGCCAACACTGCCTTTGCTGCGGACAACTCTGTCTCCAGGCGGAGCCCGGCTTGATTCGCATCCTGCAACTTTTCTGCGTAGCTTTGGTTTTCCACGAGTAGTTCATCAATGCGTGTGGCACTCTGGGCCAAACGCTCTTCCTGTTGTTGATTCTTCAGTTCGGAAACAGCCAGATGTTCCCGGGCTGTACACAGCGGACGAATCTCAGATTCCAAACGATGTAACTCGCTACGAAGATGGGCCTGCTCGCTGGAAAGACGGGCATTATCCTGATGGCTGTGGATGAGTTCCTGCTGTTTCGCGTTCACCGTTTCTTTGGCTGCACGCAGTTCGCCCTGCAAGAACTGAATCTGCTGCTCGAACTGCCGCTGGTCCTGCTCCCGTTGTTCCTTCGCCGCAGTGCGGAAATGCTCCAGCGCCTCTCTGGCATGCTGGTGCTTTTCCTCCAACGAGATACGGTGCGCTTCCTCCTTCGTCTGTTGCCCTTCCATGTCCTGGATGTGCTGAGCCATTTGTGCTCGAACAACTTTCTCTTCCTGAAGCGTGGCCAGGGTTTCGGCATGGGCCGATTTTTCTGCCGCCAACTCTACGGCCTGACGCTCAGATTGGCTGCGGAACGATTCCACTTCATTACGTAATGCGGAGATGGTGTCGTTCAGCCCTGTAGTTTCCGCCTTGTGCTTGTCGGTCAGAGCCGCCAAACGCTGATCAGCTTCCTCATGCAGGCGTTCGGCAAGCCTGGCAGCCAGATCCTGGATGGCCTCGCTGACCGCAACCTGTGTGCCGGTACTGCCACCTTCCTCTTCCTCAATTTCCTTGAGGTAGCGGTGAATCGTGCCTTTCGAGCCGGTGTTGCCCAATTCGCCACGAATGGCGTCGATCGACGGGTAACGCCCCTGCGCCAACAGGTTGTCTCGCGCCCTCACCACTTCTGACTTGTAGATTCCGGCTCTGGCCATGGCATCCTCGAATTACGTACCGTATTACGTAATACGATATTACATACTAATTTAACGAAATTCAAGGCTGTAAAACTACAAATTGTAAGCCACGATAATGGTTGATTATTTGTTGTGATGGCTGGCAAAGGGGAAAACCAATCTAGGAATGGTACGAAATCGACGGTTGGCTTCCTTGCAATTTGCGTCCCAAGGGCTTTCATGAATCCATGAATTGAAATGCGACTTACTTTTATTTACAATCTTGGTCTGTTGTTCTAACCAAACTGCAAGCCAGCAACCGATGGATCTTTCCTAGGCAGCCAGCCAGTATCGCTAAAACGCCTTCGGAGAGTCTCCATGATGTATTGCTTATCGAGAAGTTCATTTTCTCCCACCCCGCTCGTGCTGGCGATTGCCGCAGCATATGCTTGCGTTCCGGCTGTCTATGCCAAGGAAGGCGACCCTGATAAAACCTTGGCTACCATTCAGGTGATCGGTAGCGAAGAAAATCTGTCGACCCTGGGTGGAGCCGGCCAGATTCTGGGCAAGAAGGAACTGGAGGATTCTCACGTTTTCACCGTGAATGAAGCCTTGCGCAAAGTTCCCGGTGTTCATGCCCGCGATGAAGAGGGTTTCGGTTTGCGCCCCAATATTGCCATGCGTGGCCTGAACCCGACGCGTTCAACCAAGATCACCCTGCTCGAAGATGGCTTGCCGCTGGCGTACGCGCCTTATGGTGACAATGCCAGCTACTACCATCCGATGGTGGATCGTTACGAGCGGATCGAAGTTCTGAAGGGGGCAAGTTCCTTGCTGTTCGGCCCGCAAACTGTTGGTGGCGTCGTGAACTACATTACGCCGGCACCGCGCCAGAGCTTTGGGGGTTATGTCCAGGGTGTCGTCGGCAACCGCGACTACTTCAACGGCAAGGTGAATGTGGGTGGCGGCGGTTTCACGCTGGATTACGGGCACAAGGAAGGCGACGGTGCCCGGGACAACATGAATCACAAGCTGGACGACCTCAATATCAAGTATGGCGCCATGTTGAGCGAGCGGCATGCGATCACCGTGCGCGGGAACTTCTACAAGGAAGATTCGATGCTGACCTATTCCGGCTTGACCCAGGCCGAGTTCGACCGCTTGGGGGCACGCTACAATCCGTTCAAGAATGATCGGTTTGAAGCGGAACGGGTCGGGCTTTCCGCGACCCATGATTTCCTGATCGACGACAAGTCAACCCTGACGACGAGCGTCTATTACTCGAAGTTCGATCGCGATTGGTGGCGTCAGGCCAGCAACAGTCAGGATGCACAGTGCGCCGCATTGAATCCTTCCCGCCTGGCCGGCGTTACGATCAACCCCGATACCTGCAACTCCGTCCAGGGCCGTCTGCGCAGTTACGAAACCTGGGGTATCGAACCGCGTTTGACCGTGGCGCATGGCCTGGGTGAATTCCAGGCGGGGGTTCGCGCTCATTTCGAGGAGCAGAATCGCATACAGATCAACGGCACCAGCCCGACAGCGCGTACCGGTACCGTGGCCGAGAATAATCTTCGCCAGACCAGCGCCTACTCCGGCTTCGTTGCCAATCGTTTCGACATTGGCCAGTTCAGCGTGACGCCGATTGCCCGTTATGAATCGATCAAAGCCGAACGGACCAATCGGCTGACCGGTCAGAGCGGTGAAACCAGCGTTCATGCCTTCACGCCGGGGGTTGGCGCGACCTGGAACCCGATGCCGACCTTGACTGTCTTCACCAGCCTGCACAAGGGTTTTGCGCCTCCACGCGTCGAGGATCTGATTGGCGGCACGGGTACCGTGGTGGATGTGGATTACGAAAAATCGCTGAATTTTGAATTCGGTGTTCGCGCTCAGCCGCTGCAAGGCGTTTCCGTTCAGGCGGCCTATTTCCGCAACGATTACGACAACCTGATTGCCGTTGGCTCAATTGCCGGTGGCAGCACGCCGCTTTCCCAGGGCAAGGCCTTGTTCGAAGGGCTTGAATTGGCGGCCAATGCCGAACTCTCCAATGGCGTATTTGGTCGCATGGCCTACACGTGGTTGCCGACCGCAGAACAAACTGAGGCTTTCCGCAATGTTGCCAGCGGCGCAATCGTTGGTGTCCAGGGCAATCGCCAGGCATATGCACCCGAACATACGCTGACGGCCGCTATCGGCTATGGCGTAGGCCCTTTCAGGGGCGAAATCGAAGCCCAGTATGTCGGTAGTCAGTACTCCGATTTTGCCAATACGCTCGCGCCGACAGCTGACGGGCAAAAGGGCGAAATTGCGGCTTACACCGTGTGGAATACGGCGCTCAACTATCGCTTCGACAAGGCACTGTCGGCGTTTGTCACCGGGAAGAACCTGTTCGACAAGACCTACATCGTCGATCGCACCCGAGGCATTCAGGTAGGCATGCCACGCCTGCTTCAGGTCGGGGTCAAGTACGCTTTCTGATTAGCGTTGATCACTCGTGCATGAAGGGGCTGGCTGATGTCAGCCCCTTTTGTTTTCAGACGTCCGCCTCGACCAGCCCGCCGTCCTTTTCCATCCAGGCCCGGCGGCCGGCTGCTTCGCCCTTGCCCATGAGCAGCGTGAAGGTGGCAGTCATCTGTTTGATCGTCTCGCGGTCGGCCTGGAAGGGCACGAGGCGGCGGGTGTCAGGGCACAGCGTGGTTTCCCAGAGCTGGTCGGGATTCATTTCGCCGAGGCCCTTGAAGCGGGAGACGGTGATCTTGTTTTCCGAGACGCCTTCGTCGCGCAACTTGACTAGGGTCTGTTCCCTCATCAGGAAGTCGTCTACCTCGCTGTGACCTGCCCGGCGTTTCGCTTCCGGGTAACCCGACCCGAGTGCTCCACCGGCACGATGATCAACAATGGGAGTAGGGGGGAGTTGCCTCCGCCGTACGGAAATCGAATCTGCATAAATATTGAGCAGAACCACTTCCCAGACCCTCATCAATCGCTAGTCAATGACAATTGGGATACCCGTCGCAGGAGCATAAAATATGCTGGTTCGCTATTTCAGGGATTGAAACAGCTCTTTCATGTGCTTGAACTCACCACCAACCCGATCAAGGGAGAATTGATACATCAATGAGTTCTCTGCGAATTTCTGGCGCTCAACATCCATTTCCACAGTATTTCCGTCATCCGCAGCCTGAGAGGGAACATGATATTTCAGACTTACGGGTGGCGATTGCCAAGAAGAATTGCCCTTGAAATGCCCCAGTGAGGAGACGTTTAACGGAAGAGGAGCAGATTGATCGCCGCCAGCGGCCTCGGCAATATCAATATCCACCGCGTTGTAGCCAGGGGTATCTGCGTTGGCGATGTTGGATGCAAGAATTTGCTGCCTATAGGCCCTGATTCCAAGCATAAGTCGATGCCCTCGGGTACGCCTTCGAGCAGGATATTCAGACTGTCCTTCAGTAAGATCCAGGTGCGTGGCAAAACCCACCCTCCCAATGCTTTGACTGCTTAGCGTGCTTTATTTTCCGCTTTCTGAGGCGACCCCTGTACTGCCTTCTGGACAATCCGGAGGTGCAGGCATTCCTCGGCACGACGGCCTACCATGCCCGCAAGAAAGAACGCTTTCGGGCCGGCGATAACCTGCACATCGCCAGCAACGAAGCCTTCTTGCTGACAGATTCCTCAGTTCGCGCGCTCTACGACAGCAAGTACCGTGAAACCGCCTCGCTTTACTACGCCGGACAAGTGCCGTTTCAGAGCATTCTTGAACGTCTAGCGCAGTACCTGGACCGGATGTGATCATTTCTTTCCGGCAAGCGTGTCGGTCAAATATTTGCCCGGATTGTCTCCGGTAAGACCGTCTGCAATCCGGCCCGCCGCTTCTCCGACCTGTTCGACCGTTTCAGCCGTCTTGCCTGCCACCGAGGTCGGCTTGAGCTTCCGGAACGTCGAAGGTGTCGCGTTTTCCTGATGGGTTTGCCCCGCCCCAGCCTGCCGGTCACGAACCTCGAAGCTGTTTCGGGAGAACTCCTGCATCGCCGTATGCATGGCCTGATCCGTCGGAGTAGCCTGAGGAGACACGCCAGAGCGTCTGGCGGCACCCTTCACCTGTCCCAGATAACCCGCGCCTGCTGCCTCGACCGTCTGTCCGTCCGGCACTCCCGCGCGATTCGCCTCATGGCGCGCCCGCACTGCCTCGGCGCCAGATACTTGCCCCGCCATTTCTCCCAGCATCCGGTCGTAGTTCTGGGTGGTGTATTCCTCGATGTAGGGTCGCAGGCGATGCGGATCGCCCATGACGCCCTGGAACTTCTCGTAGTTGTATTCAAGCTTCGGCAGCAGGAAGTCCTTGATGAAGTGATCCTGAAGCTGGAGGTTGGAGCCAAGCTGCCCGGAATGGGACAGCTCCCACATCTGGCGATGCCCCTCGGTTTCCTGAAACGAGGAACTGAGCGCATCACGGGACTGCCGTGCCCGATCAAGAGACGCTCGCTGTCCTTCCGATCCCGACGTCTTTCCTTCGTCGGAAGTTCGATAGTTTCGCTCCCAGCCATTGTCGATGACGGTGCCGACTTTCTTGCCAAAGCTCGACTCACGGGCAAACTGAGCCATTTCCTCCAGGGAGCGCATCGAGTCGGCCGAGTTTCGCATTTTGGCTGACATTTCCACACCACCACGCAGGCCGGTAATTTCGAGCAGCTTCGGCGTACTCATGCCCATCGAAGCCCCAACCATGAGTTCCATGGCCACCTTTTCGCTGACGCCGAGTTTTCGGGCCCATTGATCGACCTGCCGCAGGGTGTCATTTGCTTCCTGATTCCGGCTCGACCCCATGCCGTGCCGGTAGCCTGTAGTGTCACTGGCGCCCTTCGCATGTGATCTTTCGAATCCGGCTTCCTGCTTGATCGCCGCCAGAGCACTTTCAGCGTACTCCGAGGATCGTTGCTGCGACGCCTGCTGCGAGCGCTCATAGTTCTCCTTGGCCGCAGCGCCGAGCGAATCGTTGAGTGCCATGTCGGCGCGCACATCGCTCTTGGCCTGTTTCACCACAAAGCCACCGCCGGAAAAGTGGCTGTAGTCGAAGCCGCCCCGCGCCTGATACTGGGTTGCCCCTTGGCGCAGGCTCGGGTTCATATCGACGGCCAGACCCTTCATGGTGTCGTGGCTGGCGTTGTTGAGCGAGGCATTACCCATCTGCATGTTGCCCATAGCCAGGCTGCTGGCGATCTTCTCGGGGTCGCGGGGTGGCGCAACCAGACCTGCCACGGCCTGCATGCCGACCTCACCGCCCTTCACGACAGCGGCGGCAATGGCGGGAATGGAGATGACCAGCATGCCGGCAATGGCCTGGTCGCTGACAATCGCGGTGTTCAAGAAGCTCATCTGTTCGATCGACAGGCCGCTCGATGCGCTGCCGCTGATGTACTGGCTTCTCGAATACATGGTGATGATGAAGTTCATCACGGCGTACAGCGGCGCCCAAAGCTGTATCCAGAAGAGACTCGCCGCATAGGACTTGATGACCCCGGTCGCCTGGTGACCGCTCAACACCACGAAAAGGAGGAACACCGGAAAGATCGCGTATTGCACCATCTCGATGGCGTTCCTCACCTTCGGCATGGTCGACTCGGCGACCCGCGCCATCAGTTTGTAGGAATCACTGGTCGAGCGCAGCGATTGCGCCATCGCCAGATTGGTCTGGGCGCTGGCCGCATCGCCCAGTTGCGCCGGCAGCATGTACTGGGCATCGATCATGAAATTGGCGACGATGGCCTGCTTCACCGTGTCCTGTGCCGACGACGAAATCCCGAGAAGATAGTTGGTCGAAGTCGCCAGCGATCCCGCAATGGCAACGCCGGCATCAGCTGTCGTCATGCGGGGATAGAGCCTGGAACCAAGCAATGTCACTTGCCGGCTCGTCTCGGCGGTGATCTGGGTTGTCAGCGTCTGATAGCCCGCGTCACATCCCACAGTGCTCATCAGCGTCGGATCGGCGAGATCGCGGATCGTCACCAACCTCGATGGATTGGTTTTGCCGTTCAGGCTGTCCCAGATGTTATTGACCTGGAGAATGTCTTCCTTCATGCGGATATAGCCGGTCGCAATGTCGGGCGCAACACACTCCCGGTAGAACTCCAGCAGATTACTGGTCAATACCGGATTCCCGCTCTTGATCGCCTGCCGTTCCGAAAGGACGCGATGCCCGAAGAGCGTCCCGTTCCTGCGGAACTTCACATCGTCAGGCAGCGAAAAAACCGTCTCGAAAGAACCGGTGAGCCAATCCCCTACCTTGCTCATCGTGTGCGCGAATGCCCCGAGACCAATCGGCACATTGGCCACGGCCCGCGGTGGCTCGTTGCCCGTGCGATCAATGATCATGACCGTCACTTTGGGAATAAGCAGCATCGACTGGAAAATGGCGAGGAAGAAAAGCCACTTCCACATGCCGTCAAGCCGCTCCCTCCCGGTCAAAGTGGCGATGACGACGACGATCATGCCGACGATGGCGATGGTTTGAAGCAGGCCACGGTAATCGCCACTGCCCATGAGCGAGGCAACCGCATTGAACATCGCCTCCAGCTCGACGACATTCCAGTAGGCATAGACCTCGTACATGGCTTACCGGTTGAAGACAGCCATCGACTGGAAGATGTTGGTCGGCATCCCGGAATTGAGACTCTGGTGCATCAATTGCAGCGAACGGCTGAGTTCGGCGACCTGCATCCCTTTCTGATATTCGGCACGAAGCATGTCACGCGCTTCCTGCTCGACCTCGGTCAGCCGAACAAGGATTTTTTCTGCTGCCATTACGGCATCCGGTCCGCTTTTGCCGGCATCGTTCTGTAAGGCATTGCGCAGAGTCTTTGAAAGGTTCGTGAAGTACGCGTAGGCGACATCCACGGCGATCAGTTGGGCGTAATCCTCGGTGATGCGGTCACCGCCAGGGATACTGCTGGATACCGCGAGCATCTTCCAGACAGGCAACGAGGAACTTCCAATCAGAGCCGCATCCATGGAGGACTGTCCACCCGTGTCACGATTGACGATCTTGTCGCGCATGGTGGCAATCCGGGTACGGACCTGACGGGAAAACGGCGCAACCGTGAATGCCGTCTCCGAAAAACTCGGCATCATGCATTCGGCCAGATCCGTTCCACATTTGAGGCCGGGGAGATTGACGGTGGCCGATGCGCCGTCACCAACAAACTGGCGGAACGTCAGCTTGCCCCCGGGCAGGTAGGTCCATCTGGCTTTTTCATCGGCGTTTTCACCAGGTGGCGTAACGATGATGGTGCCGGTCAGACTCATCAACAATTCCCGTGTTTCATCGGTGATGCCGGAAATGCGGTTGAGTGAGCGCCAGACCACGTTGCCGGGATCGAAGATTTCCCGCGCGCCCTGGGAGGTGGCTTTTGCGGCATTGCGAATGTTCTTCGCCGTGGTGCGACTCTTCTTCCATTCATCCCAGGACTCAAAGACGTCACCGAACATGTTGAGACTGGCCCCGGCCGTCTTGCCTTCCTTTTCCTGGACGCGATCCGTGACCATGCTGCCCACCGCGCTGACGATGCCCTCTGCCGCCTGGCAGGAGTTGATGTTCAGGTTGTTCATCTTGGTGGCCTGGTCCTGCAGGTACTTCAGCAGATCGCAAAGGTCGGGCGACATCGAGCACAGGGCCATGTTGAAGGCGGCGCCAATGGCGTTATTGCCGATGTTCCGCAGCAGCGAGACAAACTGTTCCTTGTTGATGAAGGAAAACGACCCAGCGAAGAGATCAATGCCGCCGCATCCGGCGCTGAAGGACGGCGGCGAGATGCTGGCCAGTTGATAGTTTCGGACAGGCGTTCGCATGTACAGGCTGCCGCCGGTGTACATGTTCATGGTCTGACCGCGGTAGGCATTGGGGCCGGTGACGTTGCCGTAGGCGCCGATCTCGTTGAACCAGTCCTGCATCGACTGGTTGACGGTGGCGTGCGCAGGAACGCAGGTCAGCGCAAGCACGAAGGATGCAAGTTGCGCACAGCGCCGTGATGAAAGTGCCATGCCGATCTCCATCAGTAAAGTTCGCCTGGTTTGGTCTGGGTCAGGATGTAGATGCGCTCGACGATTTCCTGCGCCGAGAGGACGCCGGAGCCAATGGGCAGCAGACGCCGATCCTTGACATTGCCGAGCACGACCAGCGGCACAACCGATACACCCAGCGCACCGGCCATCCCGTTATCTTTGGCCGGTCTTGGATAGTCGGGAAGACCGCCGCCATCGAGCGAAACGGGAAACACGGTGATGCCGTATTGCTCGGACAGCAGCTTGAGCGTGGGCGCCAGGCGATGGCAGTAAGGGCAATCCGAGCGGAAGATGAAGAACAGGCCCCATTCCTTCGCCAGCGCCGCCAGCGTGTCTGTCTCGCGCCGGTTGCGCTGACTGTCGCGCACCTGGATGGCCGCGTTGTTCGACGGATTACGCAGCTGATAGTTGATTTCGGGATTGGCCCAGACCACTCGCCGCCATACATCCGAAAACAACGATGCCCGGTCCATCAGGGCTTCCTGAGCAACGATGTAGGTCTTCAGGTTTTCCGAAGTCGGCTTGAGGATGGCGATCGCCCGTTTCTGCTCGACCTCCTCGCGCAGCTTCTTGAGCGCATCAACGGCTCGTTCGCCTTCGCTCTCTGCGCGGTCTGGAGTCTTCTTTGGACTGGCTTCGGCGGCTTCCTCTTCCGCCAGATCGCAATACCAGTGAAACCTGGCTTCATCGCACTGCCAGGAGGACGGATAGTCCAACGCCTCACGCGCCTGGGCGCTTGAACAAAGCAGGACGGCAAGTAGCGCCAACAAGCGTCTCATCGGCATGGATCACTTGGTCGTCGACGCCGGCAGGACAAGACCGGTCGCCTGCGCAACCTGCTCGGTCAGGTCTGGAATTCGCGAATCGGAGGTCTTGAGCAGTGCCGCCGTATTTACCAAAGCACAGGCACATCCCCGGCTGACCTCTTCGAGGCCAGCATCTAGCCTGGCGCCGAAGGCCTTGGCCTCCTCGAAGAGTTTTGCTTGCTCCTGGGCGTCCAGTCCCGGCTTGATCCGTTGCACCATGGATTGCTGCTGATGGGCGACCAAGCGGGCGATATCGACCCGCCCAAAACGGGGAATCTCCGGCGGATGGCGGTACATCCAGACGACCAGAAGCATGGCCCCCGCCAGCAAGGTGGCGATGCTGGTCAGGACGTAGGGCTTGATCGATGGCACGGCACGACTCTCAGGATCAGGTTGCACGTTGGGTTACCAGTTGTTCGATGGCATCCGCCACCGACAATCCTTGATCGCGCAGACGTTTGATCGCCTCGTAATCTTCGGCGCGCGTCGAATAAACCAACATGGAGAAGGGATCGAGCAGGAGGCGTCCCAGGCCCGACCCCATGGGCGAGTGAATATAGATTTCGGAGAAATTTCCATGCTCGGTACTGACGGAGCCAAGCTGGCGCTTCAGCCACTCGTCGAGGGAGAGTTTCCCTTCCTTGCCCAGGCGCTCGATGTTCTCCGCTTTCTGGCGCAGCAGGAACAGCCAGTCGGCGTTGTTGATGGCCGCCTTGGTCGCTTCGTTCTTGTAGTAGTCGTCGACCGACTGGGTGATCGTGCCGAAGGCCCCGCCATACTTGCGGGCGCGCCGATAGCCAGCCTCGATGAAGCTGCCGCTTGACCCCGAACCCATCAAATCCCAGCTTTCGTCGATGATGACCAGCTTGCGCCTGGAACGGTCGCGGTACATCTCCTGAGTGATGCGGTACATGATCAGTTGCATCACTACCGATTGCAGGTCTTTCTTGGATTTCAGTTCTTCCAGCTCGAGCACAACGAAGTCCTTGTCGAACTGGATGTTGGCATCGCCCTCGAAGTAACTCGCATACACGCCGTGGCGGGTATAGGGTTCCAGCGCCGTCGCCAGGCGACTCAGATCCCGCTCGTATTCACCTTCGCTGGATAGACGACCAGTCTGGAGCAACTCGTAGATATCGGTGATCGTGGCCGAGCGTCCCTTGGCGTCCCAGACACGCTTGATGGCGGACCCCAACGCCGTGTAGCTGTAGTTGTCGAGCGGTTCACGCGGGCTGGCCATCTGGGCCAGCAGAGGCAGGACCATCTCCATGTCGGCGTTGATATCGATGATCATGGAGAACGGGTTGAGGCAGATCGTGTTCTGACGCTCGTCGGAAAACTCGATGAACTCGCCGTCCAGCAATTCGCACAGGTTCTTGTAGGAACGACCGACGTCAATGATCCAGACCTTTGCGCCGGCGCCGAGGTAGCGATAAGTCATTTCATTGACGAACACCGACTTGCCGGAACCAGAAAGTGCCGCGACGGCAAAGTTGAAATTTCCGCCCGTGTTGTCGAACAGGTCGAAGCCGATGATCTGGCCGCGCCGCCCGAACAGCGTCATCACCGGCGTCTGCGTACCCTTCCACTCGGCGATCAGCGGCGATGTCATCACCGCGTTGTCGGCGGTCTTGGTATTGATCCGGCCGAACTGACGCAGGTCGTTTTGCAGGGCCGGGGTCAGTGTCATCGGCATGGTTGCGGTCAGCGCCTGATGCTGAAGGTAGAAATCCTTGGTCAGATCGAAGCCGCGGGCACGCCAGACGGCGCGTACGGAATGCTCGCAGCGCGAAGCCTCCCCCACCCGCGAAACCAGGCATACCTGGTGATACATCCCGACCACGGTGCGTCCGCTGTCGAATGCCTTCAGCACCATGTCCCAGTCGCGTTTGCGCTCTTGCAGATCGGGCTGAAAATGGGCGAGATAGGAACCGGCACTCTGGGTCGCCCGTGCGGCCTTCATCTGGGCCCGGGTACGCGCCGACTCGTAGTCAAGTGCCACCGCCCCCATAGTGATGATGAAAGGACAGGGCATCGCGAGGGCCAACTGATAGGGATCGCCGATCAGGTAGTTCATGCCGGACAGCCGGAAATATCTCGGATACTGACGCACCGAAAACAGCTGCAGGACGGACTCATCCCCGCCAGCCTTGCGAAAGCGGATGTCGCCATCACCCACTCGCGAAGCGATTTCCAGGTTGGAAATCTGCTTGCGCAGCGGCTGATCGGCATTCCAGTCGATCGGCGCCACTGCTCCCCCGGAAAACAACCGTGAGTGGTCGAAGAAATCTCCGACAAAGTTGAGCAGTTCATCCGGCCCCCAGTCATGGCCAGGCAAATGGGCGGACTTCAGGGTGGCATGAATGCTTTCCCGGATGCGCAAGGCTTCATCCACATCGGCCGGCAGTTCGGGATCGAGCGGCAATGTGACCGAGATGACCGAACGAAAATCTCGCAGCAGGTAGGTCTGGTGACCAAAGATCGATTCGCCGGTGCCTTTCAGGTAGTGATCGATCCGGCGGCGCGCCAGCAGGCGGAAGATGTTGCCGTGCCGACGCTGAATACCTTCGTCATCGGAATCAATCGCAGAGGCTGGCAGCAAGTTGGCCTGTTTTTTCAGCGTGGGCAGGATGTGCGGGCTGCCGTACAGCGAGACTTGAATACCAGTACCCGGTGGACAGGACACGAACAGACTGGCCAGGACCTTTTCCATTTCGTCGTTGGCACCGGTCTGCGGGAGCGTCTCGATACAAAAGCCGATGGCGTGTTCCTCGCGCTCCCCAAAGCCTCCTTGATCCAGTGCGAAGAGACGTGTGTCCTCCTGCCAGGCAAGATAGGGAAGAATTCCGCTCAGGCGAGGCATCCGTGAAATTTCCTGCAGCAGATGCCTGGGCAAACGATCGGCTTCCGCATTCCGTTCGGGCAAGAATGCCTCTCTCAAGATTTCAGCGAATCCCATCACTCCCCCTCGCCAGACACGGACGGCACCGAGCGCGCAGACGATCCGGGCGGTAGGGTCGGCAACATCGCGCCACTCGGTGGCGATGCACGCTCCATTTGCAGGGACTGTCCACCCGTTGGTGGCGATTGAGGCGCGAACGTCTTCGGCGGCACGACCGGGCGGTAGCCTTCCGTCGCCTTGCGCCGAGAGTGCTCGATCTGCCAGCGGCCGGAATCGACAACCATGTAGAAATAGGACTGATCGTGCAGCACCTCGTCGTCATCTTCCCAAGGAGCCAGCCACACGCGACGCACCTTCTGCGCACTTCTCAAGGGATCGCCAGAGCGCGGGGCCATCGCATCGATCCTGGCCTGAGCATTCAAGGCATTGCCCGGTTTGACCGCAGGACGTTGCCCCGGCAGATTGTTCTGCACCGCATTGGCATAGACGCCAGACAGCGAAGCGCAGGAAATACCGTCCGGCGCCTTGCAGGAAAAGCCCCCCTGTCCATCCAGGCCGGTCATGCCGGCACAGCCAGCCAGCCCGAGCATGAGCGGGACGAGCAGCGTCTGGCCGATGCTCATCGCCCAGACTCCAGCAGCCACTGCTCGATGCGTTCCTTTGGTGCCGCGCCAGGCAGGATGCGGCCATCGGCAGACAGCAAGATCGGCGTCCCCTGAATGCCCAGACGCTGGCCAAGCTGAATGTTCCGTTCGATCGGATGATCACACTTGCGGCTGGCCGGCGCCTTACCCGATTTCATCAACTCCGCCCACGCCTGCGCGCGATTCGCCGCGCACCAGACGGCGATCGACTTGTCCCTGGCCTCGGGGTGCAAACCTTCGAGCGGATAGGGGAAGGTATAGAGCGTGACGTTGTCGAGCTTGTCGAGTTCCGATTCCAGACGTCGGCAATACGGGCAATCCGGATCGGAAAACACCGCCAGCACCCGCTCGCCCTTGCCACGCACGATTTTGATGGCATCCGCCAGCGGCAAGTCACCGAAGGCAACCCGTGCCGCCTTCTCCACCCGCTCGGCGGTCAGATCGCGCTGTTCCTTCATGTCGAACAGGTGCCCGAAAACGAAATAGCGGCCGGTTGCGTCGGTGTATGCCGCGTTCTTACCCATCACGACTTCAAACAACGACGGGATTTCAGAGCGCTGCACCCGCTCGATCTTGGTGGCCGGATACATCTCCTTGAGACGGACCGACAGTGCCTCGGCAGACTCATCGGCCGCCACGGTGGTCGAGCTGGCGACGGCAAAAATGAGGCCGAGCACGGCCATGGGTAATTTGATGCTCATGTTGTCGTACTCCTGTTCGAGGTCAATTGGCTTGGTAGGGTTCAAGCGGCTTTTTCTGGATTTCCCTGCCGCGCCGCCAGATATCGGTGTAGGTATCGGGGTCTCCGCCTGCCGATTCGGTTTCAAGCGAGAATCCCTTGGTGAACACCACATCCACGGTGCGCCCGGCATCGACTTCGATGATTGGGAACATCTTTTCGGCCAGCGTGATGTAGTACTGGGACAGGCGGTCCAAGGCCTTACCGACTCCGGTACCGATACCGGCCTGGAACTGCTTGCCCGGATCGATGGTGCCGACGGAACCCAGCGGATTGGTCGAGATCGTGGTTGCGCTTTGCTGAAAGGCTTGTCCGATGCCAGCGCCGATACCGGCAACCAGCGCGTTGGCTAGCACCTGTCCTTGTTTGCTCACCAGACGGCCGCGCATCCCGGCTTTGCCATCCTCGCCGACGACATAGCCCTTTACCGGCACATCGATGGCCTTGCCGTCATGGCGAACGCAGGAAAGTGATTCGAGCCGGATATAGGCACGCTCCGAGCTGATGTCGCCATGGCTTGCACCCAATGCCAAGCATTCCTTGATCTTGAAGCGGTAGCGATTGGGCAGGAATGCGTTGTCCTGAACCCGCATCAGAATCGGATGAGGATTGCTCTGCGCCTGCCCGCCGGTCGGCGCATCCAGTCCGCCGAGCAGTGCCGCCCGAAAGAATGATCCCGAAGGGACATAACTGCGGGCGTCGCGTTTGGCCTCCGCCTTGCCTGCTGTTTCCGGAGGCACCACGCGCGCATCGCTTACCTCAAAGGAGGCAATGCCTGGGGGCCGTGGCGGCGGTGGCGGTTCCGTGGTGCGGTCCTCCTTCGCGCCACTGAGTGAAGTCGGCATGGGCGGTGGCGGCAGCGGCGACATGGGTGTCTGCACCGGCATCGGGGCTGGCGGAGGCGGCAACGTCAGTGCCAGCGGCGCAACGGTCGTGGGTTTCTTGTCGAGCGTATCGACCTGCTGGCGCAAGCCCTGGATCATGTCCTCCATTTGCCGCATCTGTTCCGCGCTCTTGCTCATCCAGATATCACGGGGATCGGCCTGAGCACCAGGAGTGGCAATCGGCATCGGTTGCGGTCGCGACTGGTTGTTTCCCTGAGGTAGCTGCACCGGTTTGTCCCAGATGGCCACGCCGCCAAATACCAACAACAGGAAAGCGCCGATTCCCAACCCGAGGATCAGGTATTGCCGATGCTTCGGCGACAGGCGTGAAATGGCCCCGGCGAACTTGGACGGCGGCGGATTAGCCATCGCGCCCCTCCAGCACCACCATGATCTGGGTCGATTCGCCAGGCTCCAGCTCCAGCGTCTCGACCATCACCGCGAGTACGCCACGGCGATAGAGTTCGCGCTCGTCGATCACCATCCGTTGCTTGGAAACATTGGTCAGCTGGTACTTCTCGCCGACGAGCGCGCCTTCCAGCGTGCGCACCAAGACAAAGCGGGCTTCGTTCCAGAGCGGAACGATGTCCAGGACATCCTTGGCGATCATGTCCTCCGGCTCTGCATCGCGCGCCAAGGCCAACATGACGCGACGGATGGCGGCATTGCGCGATTCGTCGGCGACAAACGCTTTGGGCTCCTGACGCAGCCGGCTGCGATCACGTATCACGATCGTCTCGGCTGGAACATCGGCCACTTTGATATTCAGCTTCCAGTGCCGTCCGGCATCGTCGGCGACAAACAGTGTCAGAAAGGACTTGTCCGCGGCAGGCTTTACGTAGGCCACTCCGCTGTCCTTGTCCGGCGTCACCTGGAATTCGCCCTCGACGCCCTGGATGCGTCGAATCTTCCGCCCCTCGATCCGGATCAGGTTGGGTTCGCTGCGCGACATTGTGGCGATGAGCCCATCGTCTGGGCTGCCGTCCAGGGTTTGACCCGCGAACGCCGCCAAGCTGGCGCTAGCGAGGCACAGTGCCAGTAGTAGCGGCTTGAGCATTGGTAACAGCGCCGGCGATCCCGAAGGGATCCTGGTCGCTGGTTTCCTTGAACTCGGATACATGGAGTCTCCCGTTGAGATAACGAAAGCCGACGACATAGGTCGTCTGCTTCTCGGCGGCTTTCTTGTCGCTAACCCAGGTTTGCAGCACGCCAGAGAGCGCCACCTTCATGGCCGACTCGTCGACCGTCATGGCCTGCGTAGAGAACTGGGTCGAGGTGTTGTTCTTGCGGATGAAGTCCACCCGTGCGCCAAACTCGGCCTGTAGCCTGCCGTAGTCGCTGGGCGCGGTGTATTTGAGGAACTGATCCTTTTGGTACTCGGCGACATGGGGCGTGATATTCAGCGCGAGCCCGGCATACCAGTACGCCATTTCCTTCAGGTACTCCACGGAAACCTTCTGCCCGCTCACCCAGAAGGATTGGTGGATTTCAGGGGGGACGAGAATCGTCCGTTCCGAACCGGCCACGGTGAGCGAAGCCCCCGCGTTCGCCAGCAGCGCCAGAACCAGGCCGGCGAGCGCGATTCTCATGAACAATATTTCGTTGCGCTGGTTGTCCCGCTCGGCGGTGAATTTGCTGAACTTCATGGGTCAGCCCAGAAAGAACCGATAGTGCGAAGGCGGTGTCGCTCGAGCACGGATCACGATCCAGCTGGGCAGCCACCAATACAGGGCATGCAGCGCGAACTTCGGATGCTTGCCTGTCTTGATGCGCCCGTATTGCCAGGCGACCACGCCACCGAAGAGCATCCCGGCCACCATCGCCCCGGAAACGACGCCCATGCCCATAACCAGCAGGAACAGGATCGCCTGGTCGAAATCCCACCACAGGAAGCGCTCCTGCGCTTCCAGGGACTTTGGGATATAGCCGATCTCGTCCATGCCTGGGCCAGCCTCAGATCGTCGCGGTCAGGATGCCCGAGGCGATCGTCGGGGCGTATTGGAGGAATACCGCGAAACCGATGCCCGACAGGATGGCTATCGGATTCAGCCGCGCCAGAGAAAACAACGCGCCCAGGCCAATTGCGGCGACGGCGGCGGCCTTGCCAAAGTAGCCTTGGACGAGGCCGGTGAGCCAGGTATAGAGACTCTGGAATTCTGTACCGGTAGTGCCTGCTATGGCGCCTGTCGCGGCGACCAGCAACATGAGCGCGAGCGCGCCCTTCAACGCATTACGACTGCTTTGCATGACTTCCCCCTTGAAGATCGATAAAACACTTGATGAGCCAGCCCAGTCCCAGGCCAACCGAAATTCCACCCAGATGGGCTTCAAAACCGCTTTCGATGGGCGAGCCCGGGGCGAGGATGCCGATGGCGATGAATCCGCCGGCGATAGCGATGTCGCGGATAAATCCGCGGGTATGAGGTAACTTCACTTCATTGCACTCCCTTGCTGTTGCTGACCACATCCCGCTTTGCAACGAGATGCACCAAACGAATTTCCACGCGCCGGTTTTGGCGGCGAGCGGCTTCAGTCCGAGAACCGTCCACGTAACAACACATGCCCTCCGCATCCACCGTGATCAATGCCAAAATCCCCTGCCGGACAAGCCAATCCCTGACGGTGTCGGCACGCTGCCTCGCCAGCCGATCATTGAAAGCCCTGGTACCGATGTCATCGGTTCGACCGATCACCTCGATACGGATCGATTTCTTTGCTTTAGGCAGAAGTGCATTCATCTTTCTTGCCTCGACCTCGGTCAGATGACTCTTTCCGAAATCAAAATGAATGACATGCTCATTGATCTGCTCACTTGTCAGAGGCGACGAAGGTGCCGGATCAATTGGTGGCTGCGGCGCGACAGTGATCGCACTTCTGGATCGCTCGATGACGGCCAGGGTCTTTTGCGTAGTGCGAGGACAGTTCGCTTCCGCGCACGTCGAGAATTGACGATCTATCCAGCCAATGCCGTGGCGGATATGGTCCGATACCGGAAGCTCAGGTGCTGTGCTACAGCCCATCAGAGCGAAGGCCGATCCGAGGCTCAGCATGCGCATCAGGATCGCCATGACTTGAGTCGGGCAGCTACGCGGTGGGCATAGGCATTCCGCTTGGCCGGTGAGCGTGCGTTATAGGCACCTACCGCCTCCCAGCCGTATCCATGCTGGCGAACGTTCTGCGCAAGTATCCAGGCGCCGACATGCGTGTTGAGACAGGGATCAAGCAGCTTCTGTCGATCAATTCCGTAGCTGGCAAGAATCCCCAGCCAACGACTGTTGATTTGCATGTGGCCAAGATCTTCGCTGCCATCCCGGTTCAAATTCCGCGCTTGCGGATTTCCTCCGGACTCGACGGTCGAGATGGCTTCGAGCAACGCAGGAGCAACTCCATAGCGTGCCCCTGCCTGTTCAAAACAATGGGCGTGGCTCGAAAGCGAAAACAGCAGAAAGTGGGCTGCGACCAGAATGCGATTCATGGCCCGCATGGTAGGGAGCGAGCAGCTGCCTGCGCAGCCGAAATGTGACCTTTATGGACGCATTTCGAGAATCAACGAGAGTTGAATTGGTCGTAGTGCAGCGCAATGACATTGGATATGATGACGGGCGTACCGATCCAACACTGCCAACGGAATCGCCAATGATCATCAAGCACGCTGACGACAAATCGACGAACATCGACACCCTTCAATCGCTGCTGGCCCATCCATCAGCAACTCCCGAGATCCGCAAGCGGATCGAGCAGGAGGTTCGCAATATCAAGGCAGGAGTTCGTGGCGAAAGCGAGGCAACGCAGGAAATGAAGGTCCGTTACGGAGAATCCCGTAACTGGGCGATCATCCATGATCTACGCGTCGAGTTCGGTGATCTGGTTGCTCAGATTGATCACCTTGTCATCAATCGTTGGCTGGACATATGGGTGTGCGAGAGCAAGCATTTTTCCGAAGGGGTCGCGATCAATAACCATGGCGAATTCACTGCCTTCTTCAACCACAAACCCTATGGCGTTCCGTCCCCAATCGAGCAAAACGAACGGCACATCCTGATTCTGAAACGCATCCTTGATGCCGGAATGGTGGACCTTCCAAAGCGTTTGGGCTTCACCATCAAGCCTGACCTGAAAAGCCTCGTGCTGGTATCCAAGGGTGCCAGGATTAGCCGGCCTGAGGTCAAGATCGACGGCATCGAGTGCGTCATCAAGAACGATCAGTTTTTCAAGCACGTCGACAAGGCCGTCGACGAGAACGGCATTCTCGCGACAGCCAAAATCATCGGCAGTGACACATTGGAAAACGTGGCAACACAGATCGCCCGACTTCACAAACCGATTCGGTTCGATTGGCTGGCAAAGTTTGGATTAAACAAATTGCCGCACCGACCCATCCCTACACCGGCAATCCCAGCCGAGTCACCGGTGACGACGGCCCCGAAAGTATCTGAACCAAAAGCACCAGTAGCCTTACCCACCCATATACCGGCGCCGACCACGCCGCAACCGATCGCGCTGACCAACGCAACCCCGGTCTGCCGCGCATGCGGAAGTGCGAAGATTTCCGCGCAATATGGAAAATTCGGCTATTACTTCAAGTGCGCCGATTGCGATGGAAACACGCCGATCAAGATTGGCTGTGGTGTCGCGGGACACAAGGAACGTATCCGCAAGGACAGCCTAAAGTTCTACCGTGAGTGCGCTGACTGCAAGAGCAGTTCGCTGTTTTTTGAAAATAGTCAGTAAACCGTCCGGATCTCCTATTCCGCTTATAGCCGCTTCTGAAGATTGCTGACCCAGAGCCATAGTGAATACGACAGAGACACCGTCAGCGCCGGGGCAATCAGGGCGGGGAGCGGAACCGGAATCAACAACCAACAGGAGAGCCCCACCAGCACCACCCACATGACACGAATCCCCAACTTGTGGCGGATTGGGCTTTGGGCAACAAAGGAGAACTTGCGTATCTCCCGAATGTAATGTCCATCCAGATAGGCAACGATGGCAAGTGGAATACCGGGAACAAGCCATCCGATCAACACATGCAGCCGGTACACCAATAGACCTACCCATAGCCAGGTCGCCTCGATACGCGAGCGCATCCATTGACTGAGGCTCGCGTTCCCCAAAGGTCCTTGCCCGATGGATTCCGCTTCGGTCAGAAAGCCCTGGAAGTCCTTCGACATCGAATCCTTAAGTCCACGGACAGCCTGACCATAGACCACGTGCTCACCTTCACCTGCAAGGGCATAGACTTCGCCACGCTCAGTCATCCAGGCTGATCGAATCACGGCGGGTGATATGAAAACCCACGTCGCCACGACGGCAATGAAAACGCCAATAGCCAGTACCGTAGCAACCCCGGAGTCATTTCTCTGAGCCATTACCGCTCCGTAACCAGAATCGGGATACGCCCTTTCAAGGTTCGACCACCCGACAATCGAGCAATGAAATGCAAGGGCGGCAACTCCCCCAGCATGGCCGCGGGAAACAAGTCGGCCTCCTCTTCGAGAATCTGCTCCTGATACGACGCGCTGTATTCGTCGTGAATATGCGTGTCCACATTGTGACCGTAGCGTAGCGCCATCGACCGCACCTTGGTCTGTGGCATGCCTTCGGCGATGTACTTTTGTGTCTCTGAATCGAGTACCCGCAAGGCGATCTTGTTGTTGGTGTTGGCCAATACCTGGCGAGCCTTGTTCTCATCACCGAGGCGGCTGGCAAAGTCGGCAAAGGTCTGCGTCGCTATCGTTACTCGAAAATCTGCGCCTCCGCCCTTGTTCATGAGCTGGATCGCCGGCTGATTGAGAACCTCGGCCGCCTCGTCGATGAAGAGATTCACCGGCGTCAGGGTATCAATCCCATAGTTGTAGCGATCCCCCGCCACAGCGGCAAGATCAGCCAGCATGATGGAACCGATGGCACTACCAACCGTTGAGTCCGCCAGAGAGTCGAGACCGATATAGACCACCTTGTTGCCGCGAATTATCTTGGACATGTCGGTCACAAGGCGTTCATGACCAGGCTCGAAGTCCGGCGACAGCAGCTCCTGCAGCGGATCACTGGTAAGCATTGAGAGAATCGGGATCAAGGATGCCACCATCTTTTGAAAGTGATCCCGGTTGTGCTCGTAGGTCGAGATTAGGCCGTCCAGGTCAACCGACTGGGCTTCGTGGATGGCAACCTCTTGGTAGAAGGCCACATAAGCCTGGAGCAAGCGGTCCTTGTACTTCCGAATGTAGGACGAGGCACGTGTCTCCCAGTCGCGAACATGCGCGACAAAGTGGACTTTCAGCGCTCGTTGCAGAAGACTTTCCGGCCCACCTTCCACGTAGCGCCGAAGCTGGACCAGATTCGGACGATGGCCAGTGGCAATCATGCCGTTAGTGATGTCGTTCAACACCTTCCAGCCGAATGCAGTGAAGGGGTCGGCACCGGTTTCGGAAGGAATCAGTGCGGCGACGCGGCTGGCCAACTCAGTCTTGCGGTTCCAGTTGCGCAGCGGGTCAATGCACGCCGATCGGTCCGGGTGTGCCGGATGGAAATAGACGAAGCGATCACCCTCCCCGCTGGCATCACAGGCAGCACGTGCATTCTGGGCGAGACCATGATCCCCTTTGGGATCGATGATGATCACGGTTTCACCGCGAAAGATTGCCTGGGCGATCAAAATGTCGAACAGGCGAGTCTTGCCAACCCGAGTGCTACCAACGATCAGGCTATGGCCCACCAGGTTTGCCAACTCGGAATAAATATCCTTTTCGGGGGCAAGACCATGAACCCAGTAGGATCCTTCTGCATGCTGAGCAGCCTTGCCAAGGGTGCGAACCACACCCATCGACATCAAGGTGTGCAGTTTGGTCGCTTCGATATCGGTCCAGGAAAAACCACGCCCCAACCAATACGACTTCGATGCGATGGCCTGTCGAGATTTGCACCGCAAGGCTTCCAAATCGATAAATTCCTTACCGAAGAATTTGAGACGTCGATCTTCGACATTCCGGCGATAGGCCTGAAAACTGCGCACCGCTGCACCGGCTACACAGCCGATACCAAGCACGACACCAAAACCCCGGAAGAACGGCGCCACAGTGGTCAAGAGAAAAATCGAAACTGCGCCAACAGTCCAGACTACCGCCATGCGCGCTTCGAAGTTCGGACGCCATGGGACTTCAAACTGGTAGGGTGAGGATGCATTGGTCATTGTTTTTGACCATTCCCGTTCAGCGCCATGCTCCCGCGCCGTCTTGGGACGCTTGGGAAAGTAGGTGCATGACCGCAATTCCCGACCAAATTGCTACCGGCCATTCTGCCGCCGGCATCCAGGTCGCCAGGATCAATCCCGCCTGGATCATGATCGAAAGGAGACCCAGTGCGAACGCCAAACGTCGGTTGATTGACCCGGCTTGACGCGACGACCACAGGAGAATCACAAGCCAGGAAACGGTAACAACGACAGCGGTCAAGAGCGCATGTCCGCGCGCAAACTGCTCTGCCATCCCGCCAAGGAATACCAAGAACAACACAATGCCAAGAAAACTCCTGGAATCTGGCATCGACTTCCAGTCGCCGCGCAGTCGCAGAAGATTCCACCCATGCCAACACAGTGTTGCCATCAACCCCGGTTTCGTCAGACTCATCATGATCCCCTTGCTTAGAATTCGTTAAGCCCCGTATCGTGGGGCAAGCGATGCGATCAGACCCGATGGAGGCACCGAATAGCGTGCGGTCAAGTCCTCGCATTGCCGGTGTTGATTGCGAGGCACCGCCGGCCGACCTCGGGCGGATATCCCCGATGTCTGTCGAGGTGGAAACCTACCGCCTGAAATTCATCTTACGGATTTCCCAAAATATGCAACATCCGAAATCGATCTAAATCGGTCACATTTCGAATACCAGTTATCCACAAGTCGCCTGCCGATGGAGAAGTTATCCACGTGAAATCTGTCTCACCGCCGTATTCAGCTAGATCCTCGACTGACTGAGGGATCTCCGGCGCCACGAAATATTGCCCACGTGAAATCTGTCCCGCGACCATGTGACATCTGTCCCCGGATTACGTGACAACTGTCCCGGCCATCGGCGGGGATCCCTTATGGGGCAAGGCATACAGCCTGCCTCAAGTAGTTGCTTGTATGTTTACAAGTAGATTGCAAGTAGAGTCCCCTTTTTCCTGTGGAAAAAATCATCAAAGACCGACACGGGGGAAAGCCCCCGATCTCTCGGCAGGACTACACCGAAAACCCGTCGTCAGAGTCTGGATAGTTTGGCGGAACCGGTATGCCGGGTATGCAATCGGCTTGCACCCACAAACAGGCCGGCGTCCTGCGGCGTGGCATTGGCTTCTGGGTAGAACAACTGAGCTTCTTTCAAGCGAAGAAGAAACCGCTTCTTGAAATCGATCAGGCCTCGCGGACTATCGCCGTAGTCCGCACCGAATTGAAGCTTCAAGGCTGCCCACGGAATCATCACGCCAGGTCGGTTTTTCACGCGCAACAGAAATATTCGATAGACCAGCCAGGAATAGATATCCATTGCCAACGGCGATTTCGACAGCGCACGCAGCACGCGCATGTCGATCGGTACGGGAGAGTCGGTAATGTTCTTGAAGAAGGTATTGGACAGTCTGAGGCTGCTTTCCCAAAGCATCCGATCATCCGGCCGGTGAGGATCCCACAGCACAAAGGCCTCGTCGGCGATAGGCATGTTCTTGAGCCCGTACCGTCCTTCGATTTGGTACGTGATGGACAGCATCGACGAAAACAGTTTCAGCGATTGTGTCCGTAGCCGCAGACAGTCCCTGCCGTCCGTGCGCATTCCGAGTTTTCTGAGGAATTCGTTCTGACTCCGGCCAAGCCCAAGTGTGGGCGACTTGGTTCGCACTGCCTCGGTACATATCCATGCAAGCAATAGCCGTGGAACCGTGCCGAAAGGCAATCCGAATTTCGGATTGGCGATGATCGAGAGCGACACAGCCCCGCTGGAGCGTTCGAAGTACGGAACGCCAGGATCGCTATGCGGCAAGGTTGTCTGCACCAACGCCTGCCCCAGGAATCCGATGGACTCGGCATCGTTCTCGCCAGCGGCAATATCGGAGGCAAGTCCGATCAATTTATGGACTCGTTCCGAGCCTGTCATGGCAATGCAACGGCTCGCAAGGGTTGGCGAATCCTCATGCAGCAGAAATCGAAAACGGCCGTGGGAAGAATTGCATCGAAAATCATTCCCACGCTTTTAGCAGGACGAAAAACTCACCGGCGGCCGAAATGCGCCCTTCCTGGCCGCAATTTGAAATAGGGTTGGAATCCGGTCAGCACCGGAGTCCAAGGAAATCTCAATCGACTATTTCCACCTGAACCCACTTCATGACGTCCCCCTGTGCTGTCTGTACTTGATTTGCTACCAGCAGGATTGGTCCGTTGGGTACCAACGCGGTGGCGAGCGGATGCTTGAGACCATCTGCCCAGCCGCCATGAAGGCCCATGCGTTGTTCCTGTTCCGCCCGCTCGATCAGATCGCAAACATCGCTCAGCGACAGCTCTTTCAGCGTGATGCCAACAGTCAACGATGCCAGCATGCGCAAGTCGAACGTGTCGGTCACGAGATACCGCGGCGGCATGTTCATGCTGCGTCCTCCTCTGGCAGCGACTCTCCGGCACAGTCGGCCAAATAGCGCTCCATTCGCCCAAGGATCACCAGCATCGAAGAACAGTAATGAGCCTGACGGCGGAGGGATGCCGCCTCGGTCTCCGCCTCCACAACCCGCTCACGACTCCACTCAGGTGCGAACTTGAACAGGTCGCCCATGTCATAGCTATACACAAGATCGGTGCCGCGCTTGTTCTTGTTGCGCTTGCGAATGTAATGATGCTCTGTGGTCCGATTGCCCTTGGCGTCGCGCTTCCATACCCGTTGATACCATTCCAGCATGAGCGTATTCTTCTCATGCCGAACGCGATATTTCAGGGTATTTTGGTCGTCCCAGCCCTTACGGAGGGAATTCCCCTCGACAGTAAAGAGCTCAAATCTGACCGCCGTGTTGGAGGCCTGATCGAACAGATCACCAATGTAGTTTTTGAGTATCGTTCGAACCTGCCCGAGTCGTTCATCCATACCATCTCTCCAAGCTTTAAGCTCCGGTTGCATCCCCCGCACAATCCACAGCGGGGCTTTCGACCTGTTTCTCGGCCGCGCCGAGAATTGGATCGCCCGTTGAATCCATCTGGAAGTACGCCCGACCCGGCATTCGGGGCAATCTGACGTTCGATTGCACCCGTCGTACCAGTGAAACCACAGCAAGCCCAGGCATGACGCTGGAACCCCTGTTGTTCCGGATTCAACGGACGCCATCGTAGAAAGCATCCGTGTCTCTGCGCGCTCGAAATGTGACCTTTTTGGGCGCATTTCAAAATCCACAGCCACCGGGCGCGCCATAGGATCAGGTGCTCTGGCGGTGCACTCGCGATATGCACTATCGCAATCCCAGGCATTACGTCCTGTCTCGGGGTGCCCTGCAGTGCTACTGCCAGGTCTCATGGCCCAATGTCGGGCATGACAGCCACTGAAGTGCTACGGGAGAGAACCTGAAATGAATGTGCTCGGAATCGATATTGGCTATTCCAATCTCAAGCTGGCGTTTGGCAAGGCGGGCCAAAATCCACAAGTGCTGTTGCGCCCTGCCGGTGCGGCACCAGCAGACCGTTTGGGCGAGAAAATTTCCGGCAAGGCAGATGATGACTTTCTGCGCGTGATGGTCAATGGCAACCCGTTCGTTGCAGGACTATCGCCGGACCGTGCCGAATTGTGGAGTCGCGAACTCCATGAGGACTACCCATCGACAGAGTCGTATCGCGCACTCTTCCATGCCGGATTGCTGCTTTCGGAACTCGATCAGGTAGACGTACTTGTCACTGGCCTACCCGTCAATCAGTACTTGAACCCAGACCTGCGTGAACGGCTTCAATCGCAGATGCAGGGAGAACACCAGGTCACCCCACGGCGACGGATCACCGTCCAACAAGTCAAAGTAGTGCCGCAGCCGGTCGGAGGATTTGTCGATCATGTCTGGAACTTGACTGACGCCTCCGAGTTTGAAGAGTCGCGAGTCCTGGTGGTCGATCCAGGTTTCTTCTCAGTTGACTGGGTACTGATCAGCCATGGAGAGCTGCGTCGCCAATCCTGCGGCACCAGTCTCGAAGCATCTTCCGTCATCTTGGATGAAGCAGCGAAGCTGGTCGCCAGTGACTTCGGGGGAAACATCGGACGCGAGCGGCTTGAAAACGCCATCAGGCAGAATCAGACTGAGGTGCGATTGTTTGGAGAGCGAATCGATTTCGCCTCCTACCTCAAAAAAGCTGCCGAAAAAGTGGGGCCGATTGTGGCCACACGGCTAAGAGAATCTCTGCGCAAAGAAAATGCCGGTGCCGACATCGTACTGTTGGTTGGTGGCGGCGCAGGATTCTTTGAGCCATCGGTGAAAGAAGCGTTTCCGAACCTCAAGGTCTCAACATCCGATCTGCCGGTCTTTGCCAATGCTCGCGGTTTCTGGCGGATAGGAGCGTGAGATGTCCTCAATCAGGGTCGTCGTCAAAATCCCGATCAGCATTTACCCGGAACTCGTTGCGGATCTGTCAAACGTTCAACTCCGAGACCGGGCAGAGCGACTTCGGATACTGGCTTTGCTTGGTCTCAGAGATGTACAAAGACTGCCGCCACAGTCGGTTCGAGAATCTCCAGCAACCGAGGGCGAGCCAAAACCGGATCAAAGGAAAACGGCGACCAAGCTGATACAGCGTCTCAAGGGCAGTTTGTAATTTGGTGCTCTGGTACTGGCTGTCGCCCTGATCACCCTCTGGTGCTTAACTCGCAGTATGGGCAGGATCTGGCGTGAAATTCGTTCATGTCGAAGATATAGTAGGTCTGGCAGCGACAGCATCTCCGCCACTCGACGATCTTGGCGCGAACGTCTCGCACGGCGAAATAGGCGGCATTGATATCGAGTTCCCGATGCGCCATCCGCCGATGTATTTCCCTCGCCCGTAACAGCATCGGGGCAGAAACCCTGCTGTCATCAGCGCCACCAAGGCGTTGATACACTGCGACGAAACTCGCCAGCTCTGCCGCCGAGAGGGTATCGACGATGAAAGGTCGAACCGACTCGGGGAGCCTGCCATTCGGCGGACTTTCGGCATGAATCACGCGCCAGCGAAGTCGGAGTGGCTTGATATGAATCTGGGTCAGATGATTCACGATCGGTAGCCTGAGCTTCAGTCTGACCAGCTCGTGGGCTATCCGATGATTTTCCAACTCCTCAGGGGAAAGTAGCGCCGCCACGACTATTGCCTGCCAGCGTTGCCTCGGCGTACGTACTTCGAGCATCTCGTGGCAGTTGCAATAACCGGGTGAATACCGAATCGGAGAACCGCAAGGTATAGAGCGAGACACCGACTGTCTCAGCCAACTCTTCGATCTCTTCCATATCCAGGGTGGCAATCTTGTCGATGACGGGCTTTGATAGACCTGTCATCAATTCGGCGGCATCGCTGTCGTTGGCCATTTGACGGGTCAGAAGGAGAAGCTGCCGGTTGATTTTGAGAATGTCGCGCTGTTCCATAATAAAAATTCCAATGAATGGTCACGAGTGCGCATTTTATATTACAATTATCACAAATGTAACTGCCGCGAGGAATAAATTATGACAACCACTATGGGAGCAACCTTCCTTGGACAAAACCCCGTTGCAGAGATTCTGGAAGCGCTGATGGACAAGCACAGCCTGAATCAGACTGACTTAGCGCACCGCTCTGGAGTCTCCCAGCCTGCGATCAATCGCATCCTCAAGGAACGCAACAAGGCCAAGAAACCTCGCCGCGAAACTTTGGAGAAAATTAGCGGCGTGCTGGGCGTCACACCCGAGCAACTCACGGGGCAAGACCCCATTTCAGTACGCTTATTTGACAAGGGTGCAGTACCCATCGGACGCTGGGAAACGTTGACCCACATCCCGTACTCGGGCGATATGCCGCCGGGCCAAGCTTTGATTTGCCCGATACCCCATAGCGATATGTGCTTCGCTCTGCCGGTAATTGGAGAAGCCATGGTGGGTGAAGACGGCTATCGGGAAGGGGAAGTGATTTTTGTTGATCCGGCCGTGAAACCCACGCACGGTTGCGATGTTGTCGCAGTCAGCCCGAAAGGCGGACTACTCAGGCGATTCGTAGAGACGCCTGAAGGCCGGTTTCTCAAGACACTGAACCCGTGTTGGCCCAACCCAATCCTATCGCTCACATCGGACATCATCCTGATAGGAACGGTGATTTTTTCCGGCCGAATTCGTTAACCATTACGATAGCGTATCGTATATGTAATACACTATTACAAACAAAATGGCCCTGCACACCAATTGGTGTGCAGGGCCATTTTTTCTAAATCAGTCCCCGTTCTGCAAAGGACATGACCGAGGCATCGGTCACAATGAAGTGATCGAGCACCTTGACGTCAATCAGCGCAAGCGCCTGACGAAGCTGCTGTGTCAGCATCTCATCGGCTCGTGATGGCTCCGCGTTACCACTGGGGTGGTTATGGGCAACGATCACCGCCGACGCATTCAGCTTCAAACCAACACGCACCATTTCGCGCGGATACACCGATGTTTGCGTGGTCGTGCCGCGAAACATCTCCATGCCGGCGATCAACCGGTTCTGGGCGTCGAGCCACAGCGCAACAAAGCTCTCATACTCCTGACCTCCTAGAAACAATCTCAAGTAGCTTTTCACGGCATCGGGAGATGCCAGAGAGTCCGAAGGTTCCCTTAAAGTTTCCTCCAGCGCACGTCGCAGTAGTTCACGTGCCGCAAGCAGCCGGTCGGAAACGGCATACGCAGGAATCTCCTCGGCAATACCGGGAACGGTTGCCGGGAAATTTCGCCTCAGGCCGAACAGCTCAGCCAGCGAATGATTGAGACAATTGGCCGCCGACGATTCGAGCAGGATCTCCAGTAGCTCACGGTTGGTTTGATTCATCATCTTGGGTGCCTCCAAAGAAATGCAGGACGGCCCCTCCCCCTGCGGGCGATGAGTCGCCCCGCGGGGTGGAATGAATGGATTCGGATTACTGCAATACGCCAGCTTCGTCAGCGGCTTTTCCGGCATCAAGGATCTTCTGGCTTGCGCTGAAAATCTTCTGCGCCGACTTCTCCGGCAAGGGTTCGCCGTCGAGCCACGACTGGATGTAGCCACGCGACTCATCGCGTCCGGGCAGATCGAGAATGGAGCACAGCAGGAAAGCCACGCCTTCCGCCTCGACCTCCTGAATGCTTCTGGGAATCGTCGCGGCATCGTGGCAATCGTCTTCCTCGGTATGACCGAGCACTACATGCGCCATTTCATGAAAACGCGTCTTGTGCGGATACTCGGCGATCGGACTCACGGCAATTCGCCGTTTCACCGCATAGCCCTGCACATTCCCGTCCATGAATTCGAATGCCTCCTGCGTAATGCCCAGCCCCGTCAAGGCAACATCGGCATTCCACTGGGGCGACTCGATCGGTTCGAGGTAGTCCTCGCCTTCGGTCTGTTCCAGACTGAACCAGCGCGGCGCCAACTTGAACAGCGTCAGGAGACGGATGTTGTCGTTGGACAAATCACCGTCTGATTCCGTGTCTCTGTGCTTGACGGTGATCGGCATCCAGAGCGACAGGGCTTTCTGTCCCTTGGATACCGAACGTCCCAGTTCCTTCCAGCGGTTGAAACTGGCGATCGGCGACAGAGGCAGATTCCGCTCCTGCAACTGAATGGCTGCCAGGATCTGGTTGCCGAGACTGAAGCGATGAAACCGGCCATAGGCCGCGCTGACGATGCCAGGCTCCGTCAGTGCCTGTTTGAGCAGTGGTGAAAATTTGTCGTGCATGGTGCCTCCTATGAAAAATGGGGAGGCACCGCCCCTGTCGGGGAGCAATGCGTTCCCCGTGGGATGAAATTTCCGGCCGAAGCCAGGTGGTGAGTGGAAGGACTGGATAGCCCTTCGCGTTGCTACTGGGTTACTTCCGTTTCGCAGACCAGATCGACAGCGCGAACTCCTTGGCCTCGACCGCATGCGGCCCGATAAACTCGCTGGGCTTGCCTTCGATTTTGATGAAGAGTCGCCGACCAACCACGGCAATGTGCTGACGCGCGCCACAATCCGACTGAAAGCGCGCGCGCAGGAATTGCTGGTAGTCGCCTTGCCATCCGGCGGGAGGTGCAAATGCCCCCTGACCACCCGGCATGGTGTCGATCAGACTGAAATCGATTACGCCGTACACGATCGTTCTCCTAGGCGGCCTGGTGTAGCGCCTGATCGACGCTCCCCAGCGCGGGAAATCCCGCCTTGCCTTGAAGGACGAGCACATCCAGCCAGTCGATTCCCTTCTTGCCGTCGGGAATTTCGAGCGCCGGTGCAATCGCTCCTGCCCGAATCCCCATGCCCCACAGCCGCGTAACCAGTTCGCGTGCCGCTTCCTGTCCGTGGCCGGATGGATGCTGCTGCGATGGCCGGTCCTTATCAGCGAAAACCAGCACCTGCTCTATACCGGCCGGCGGTTGAAACGTCGCCAACAGATGAGCGTTGCCTGTCGCCCAGGTCGGAATCCCAATCGCCTCGGTGACGGCCAGCGCCGTCTCGATCCCTTCGGTCACTGCCAGGCGATTTCCCGCCGGCACCAGCCGAATGGCACCCCCGGTCATCTGTCGCGCCAACGGATGGCGCATCAGTTTCTTGGGTGCATCCACCGGCGCCTTGTGGCCGTCTGAGGTCAGATAGGTACGATGGATCGTCACCGCATCACCCCCTTGCCCGGTCACTTGCGCGATCAGGGTCGGGTAGTCGGCGAGCAGCCGGTTGTCCTCGAAGTAACCGAGCGCCGCATGAAACCGCAGCGTCACGGGCACCTTGACCGACAATCCACGCCGGGCCAGATACAAGCGGGCCGGCTCGGCGCTGGGATGCGACAAGGGAACAGACTCCCGCCAGGTTCGATTCAACTGCTCCCGGCGAATATCATCTTCGGATTTCGCCGTTCCCGACTTGGCGTGGCGAGAGCGGCTGCCGACCTGTTCGGCTACCTCGCGGATGGCGCGGCCAAAATCCCAGCCGTTGATCCACATCAGCAGCGCAAAGCCGTTGGCAAAACTGCCGCAGGTATTGCAGATGCCTCCGCCTGTTTCCGCGACATCCGGAAAAATGCGAAAGCCATCCCGACCGCCATGAACCGGACAAGGCACATGCTTGCCTTTACGGTCCAGTGCGGCTTTCAACGGTGGCGCCAGAGTGAACAGCACTCGCTCCCAGCGACCACGCGCATCTTCCTTGACTTGCTGCGTCTCGTACTCGTGCTTCATTGCCGATGCCTCCATGTAAAACTCCGTGTGGAAATCTCCGCGCGGCATGGAGCAATCCCGACCGGGAAAGGCTCCCCGGCGGGGTTAGTGAATGCTGTTTGTTTTCTCGTGGCCAGCTACCACACGTCCGTCCGATGCCTTACGGCGTCAGACTGAATCCCATGTTCAGGCTTTGCACAGCGGGCTCACACAGCCCGTTAAACCCGCTCTGAAAAACCCCGGCACACAGTGCGTGCGCCAGGAAAGACACAGGGGAGGAAACCGGAGTAATGCTACGCAGCCCCGATCCCGCCTGGAATTTGAAATGTGACCTTTTTGGATCGATTTCGAGGTTCCTGAAATACAGCCAGCATGGCCCGCGTCAGCGCGCCACGTCGGTAGCGGAAACCGTTGCCCTGCTGGGCAACGGCCTCCTTACCGAGTGCAGGTTTTCACGTCAGGCAGCTTCGGCTTCCGCCTCCATCGCCCCGGCGTTACCCTTGTCGAGATCGAGTGCCGCATTGATCTCGCGTTGGCGTACCAGCAACTGCGTCAGCCTCTCCTCCTTGTCGAAGGGTTTGGCCAACTCCATGAGAATGTCTGCCAGGCGCTTTTCTGCCCGAGCCAGATCCTCATGCACTTCTGACAACCGACCTTCCAGACCGTTGGCGACGTTCTCGATCACCCTGACCATCCCTTGCGGATTGTCGGAATGATGCGCCGCATAGGCTCGACGGCCTTTCAGAAGGAAACACGGGCCATCCGATGCACCCGTCGGTATCAGCACCGAGACAGCGAAGCCGGCGTACTGCCCGACTGCAATTTCTCCCGCCGCGGACTTCCAGTTCCCGACTTTCCGGGTTCTGGCCTTGGCTTCGATATAGAACCGCGCCAGCGCCTCTCCCGCCGCCGATCGTTCGACATACTGCTTGCCGTCGATCTGCATGCAAAAGCGCACACCCCGCACATCCACTCGATCACCGATATCGGCTTCAATCGATGCGATCCGTTGCCGGATTTTCTCGATCTGGCCGGGCAATGTCGCTGACTCCCGCTGGTTCGACCATCGCTGGTTGTCCCATTGGGATTTCAGCAGGGACAGCTTCGCAACATCGGCATCGATGCCCGCCTTTTCCATCACCAACGGATTTCCCGATGCCAGGGCTTTCACCTCGGCATAGGACAGGGCCGCCAACTCCACGTCTTCCGCACTCCGCATGCCGGTATCTCCCCGCATCACCTGGGCAATGAAGCGAGCCTTGGTTTCGAGGGTCTGCCAGATGTAGGCATCGAACGAGGCTTCGGTCACGTAGCGAATGATGCGCACGTCTTCGTTCAGGTTGCCCTGTCGAATAATGCGCCCCTCCCGCTGTTCGACATCCGCCGGTCGCCACGGGGCGTCCAGATGGTGCAACGCCGCCAGTCGGGTCTGGATATTGGTGCCCACCCCCATTTTCAGGGTGCTGCCCAACAGGACACGAATCCGCCCTTCCCTTACCGACTTGAACAGTTCTGCCTTGGCGGTATCGCTGTCGTAATCGTGGATGAAAGCGATCTCGGTTCCAGGAACGCCCATTTCCACGAGTTTGGCTCGAACGACGTGATAGACACTGAACCGTCCATCGTCCGTCGGTGTGCTCAGATCGCAGAACACAGCCTGGGTGCCACGAAACGCTGTGGTATCCCGCCAGATTCCGTAGATCCTGTCCGCACACAAACTGACCTTGCCGTCCTGCGCCTCTTGCCCTGACAGATCGACCAGCCGCATATCCAACGCCGCCTTGCGGCCATCGTTGGTGACAGCGAGCATGTTGTCCTCATTGGGCGACACATCCCCATTGCGTATGGCTTCCGCACGGGCAACCAGGGTTGCCACAAAGGCCTTCAGTTCCAACGTAGGCTTGGCGGCGACCGTCTCCAAATGGAAGCGAGGCACGGGCAGCTTCAGCATCTCCGCGGTACGGATATCGGCCACTTCCCGGAACATGGTCATCAGCTCCGGCAAATTGACGAAGCGAGCAAACCGCGTGTTCATGCGATAGCCCCCACCGTCTGGCGACAACTCCAGCGCCGTAACCGATTCCCCGAAGTTCCCCGCCCACGTATCAAATTGCGCTACATGGTTGGCACGCAGCGTTGTCGGCTGCAGGAAACGTTGCATGGTCCACATCTCGGCCATCGAGTTCGAAACCGGTGTTCCGGTCGCGAATACCACACCCGAGGAGCCCCCCTGCCTTTCCATCACATGACGCGTCTTCACAAACATATCGAAGGCGCGTTCCGAGTTGGAATTCGGCAAACCTGCCACCCGCGTCATTTTGGTGAAGCGGTACAGGTTCTTGAAGTAGTGCGCCTCATCGATGAACAGAAAGTCGATGCCCAGCTCCTCGAACGTGAGCATGTCATCCTTTTTCGACTTGGCTGACAGTTTCTCCAGCCGGGCGAGCCAGCTCTTCTTGGCCCGCTCCAACTCCTTGACGATACGATTTCCCCGCTTGTTCGTGGTCGAGGCCCGGATGGCGCACTCGATTTCGTAAACTCGCTCTTTGATGAACGACGCCATTGCGTCATCGCTCATCTTGATCCTCTCGAAAGAGGCATGGGTAATCAGTACGCCATCCCAGTCACCGGTGGCAATCCGTGACAACAACGTCCGGCGCTTGTCTCCTACCAGGTCGTCCTTGCTGGCCATCAGGATGTTGGCACCTGGATAGGCTCGCAAAAACTCGGCGGCAAACTGCTCCAGCATGTGGTTGGGCACGACATAGCAGGGCTTGCCCGCGATGCCAAAACGCCGCAACTCCATTCCGCCGCAAATCATCGTCAGGGTTTTACCGGCGCCGACCACATGGGCCAGCAAGGTATTCACCCCACCGGAGACGATTCGCCAGATAGCGTCTTTCTGATGCCGATGGAGGTTGTACACCTCCGAAAATCCCGGCAAGGAAAGCCTTGACCCATCGAACTCCCTGAGCCTGACGGCATTGAACTGGTCGTTGTACATCCTGACCAGACGCTCGCACCGTTCGGGATCGGCGAACACCCAGGAGCGAAATGCGTCCTTGAGTGCCTGCTGCTTTTCCCGTGCGGCAATGGTTTCCTCCGTGTTCACGAAATACCGGTCAGTGACCGGATCGCGATCCCGTATCGTTGGCACCATCTGATTGAGCGTAACCACAAACAGCTCGCCCGCCGTCATGCGACCCGTACCGTGGGTTTGGGTCGATGCTACCGACCGTTCGCCCTGCCACGGCACATCGATGTTCCATGCGCCGGCCTCGGCACTGAACTCCACCGTGCAACCTTCGCATTCCAGAAGATGATCGAGGAATGCTGCATAGTCACGCGACGGAATCCACGTTGAACCTATCCGGGCATCGATTTCGCCCGGCCCCAGATCCGCCGGAATGACCGCCTTGAGCGCCACGACGTTACGGGCATAGTCATCACCCGCGACGTCCGCCATGTCGAGCTTATGGCGCACATTGCCCGACAGATAGGCATCCGCGGTTTCCCAAAGCGCACTTTCCGGATTCAGGAAGATCAGACCGCGATCCGCCATATCCGGGAGGAACTGCGCCCTCTCCCGCCCCAGCAAGGACTCCATCAACGGAACGTCGATGCGCCCACGCTCGTGCAAAGAGACGAGCAGCGCTTCTTCGGCTGACTCACACCGATCCACCTTGCGAACCACCCCCACCGTTCTGCGGTAGAAAATGTCCGACTTCTCTGCCGTGCCGCTTTCCGGATCAAAGTTCTCCAAAGACAGAAGCAGTGGCAAATCCGGATCGCCTTTGAAGGCCAGCTTGTTGGCCTTGGCATGCAGATAGCCATGCCGTGCCACAAAGCCGTCATAGGCCATGTTGAGTGCCAGCCGGTAACTGCCCAACCGACTATCGTCCGCCGTGACATGCTGAACATGGAGTAGCCGGCGTGCTGCGTCCCGGATGGCCATCAAGCCGACAATGCGCTTGGCAACCGTTGCCGATACCGCCCCCTCAATGACCAGCAGTTCCTGCCCCTCGGAAACAGCCAGTCGGCCATCCTCAGTGAAGCAGTACGCACCGGGTTTGACGAACTCAGGCGCTGCGACACGAATGTCCCGCTGCACCTGCGCCGACCGATCAGCCTTGCTGGTCAGACGTGGCACATAGATCCCTTCGGGCAAACCGGCTACCCGATCGTGCAACGCCCCCTTCACATCGCCATTAAAAATGGCTGCATTGGCGAGGCCATAGCCATTCGACTTCTGGCTCAAGCGTCCGATCAGCATGTCCGGGTTCTGGACATACCAGTTCGAGACGAACAGGCGGCGATGCCCATCACAGAGGCCATACGGTGCTTCCACCACACTCAGCCAATCGTCTGCGGCCTTCTCGCCTGCTGCCAACTTCTGCAGGAAGACGATATCGGTCGTGACGTCGGTATTGGCCAGCGGTGAAAACGTCCCCGACGGCAAACGAATTGCACCCACCAGTCGTGCCTGCGACGCAATGTATCTCCGCGCCCGGTCTTCCCATTTGTCCAGCGTTCCGGCCGACGTAATAAGCGCCACCAGACCACCCGGACGGGTCACTTCCAGGGCTCGCCCGAAGAAGTAGTCATGGATCAGAAAATCGGCGTAGGGCACATTCCGATCGTCCGGCACCTGATAGTTCCCGAAGGGAACATTCGAGATCACCAGATCGAACCAGTCCTTGGGTAGCCGTGCCTTTTCAAAACCGATCGGTAGTGTCCGAACACCTTGATGCCCGTACTGGCGCTGCAGGATGCGCGACGACAGACGGTCGATCTCGATGGCGGTGATTTCCGACGCTTCCGCGAGATCCTTCGGCATGGCACCGATGAAATACCCGATGCCGGCAGAAGGCTCCAGCACACGACCACCCTGGAATCCCATGCGACGCACCGCCGCCCAGAGTGCTTCAATCACGAAAACTTCCGTGAAGTGGGCATTGACGACGCTCCCCTTGGCGCTTTCGTAATCCTCGCCAAGCAAGTCAGGCAAGGATTCAGCTCTCGCCCTCCACGCAGGATCGTCCTGATCGGGATTGAACGCTTTGGAAATGCCACCCCACCCGGTATAGCAGTTGAGGACATTGCGCTCGTCTTCAGTCGGCGGACGGTTCTCCGCTTCCAGACACGACAACAGCGAGACAGCAGCCAGGTTCGCATCGAACTTGGTGACGTCGCCTCGCAGCATCGAATGCACGGTGCCATCCAGGCTGGGCCACAACACCCGCGGTGGCCGTTGAGGTTGCGTCTCCCCGATCAGCGCGGGAGACACAAATTCGACTTCGTTACTGCCCGCCGGTACGGTGACCTGTACCGGTACCACCAAGGGGAACGCGATGATTTCCGCCGACGGTACGACGTGGGAAATCATCGGAAGCGGATCGTCCGGAGCGAACCCCGGCAGCCACATGGTGACTTCCGCCAGTTTCTTGAGTTTCACGTTTATCTCCTGAAAATGCCGGAGACACGTGTCCCCTTCCGGGGTGTGTCCCCGGAAGGGTTGAAAATCGATTACTCGTCATGGACGTTCAGCTTTCGCCACCCGTCAGATGACCTCGTGATGCTTTTTGAGTACTAAGTGCTGCGCTACAAATGAACAGAACGGAACCGCGATATTTCAAACAGCGCAAACATCGGTTATGCCGCCTGCTTCTGGTGACGTCTCGACAAGCCGTATCGGTATGTATTGCGGAATTTCGATAAAGCTGTCTTTACCGGCATCGACTCATCCACAAGACGACTTGTCCAGGCACAGCCTCGACGCGTAACTGTCTTGGCGCTGACCGCATTGATCTCAGCTTCGATGACCGCAACCAGCAACTGATCAAGGGCATTCATCTGTAATGAAGTAGCCGTGATGCAGCGCTCCGGTGTCACTCCATGCTCGGTAACAAACTCCGCACGGGGCAGATTGGCCAAATCACTATCGTCATCCTGATGCTGAAGTGGGTACGTCACGACTGCCAGCTTGGATATTTCAATCTCCTTGACTGCCACACGTACCCAACCGCACTCCAGCAATGGATACATCCATTCCGCGCGTTCGATCGCGTTCATTTCTGAACGCTTGGCATAGTGGAATGACTCGATCGGGATACCGTTCTGCCGTAGCAGCCCTGCTATCGATTCCAGCGCACTGGTAATCATCTCCAGCTCGGAATCGTAGGATTCCTGCAGAAAATCTCCGTAGCGCGTACAGGCATCGATTTCTCCGGATTGAACAAGTCTTGAGAACTCGCTTTCGTCCAAGCAGGAATCGATATCCACATAAAACAAGCGATGCTCCCGATTCGGAAGCCAATTACCTACGCCCATGGTGCTCTCCAAATAAAAGGCGGAGACACCCATTCCCGCGCGGGTGGGTTCCCCGCTCGGGTAATGGCCGTAAGGCCGAAAGAAATTACAACTGTTCCGCCTTGGCTTGCGAACAGAGATACAGCAGACAGCTCGAATTGCGCGGTCCCCACCATCGATGCCAGCGGGCATGCACTTTGGTTTTCTGCTCAACCGGCAGACTGAAGTAGGTTGATCGGGCGATCCGCCACCATTTGGCGGTGAATTTGCGGTGCTCGATCTCTACAACGTCTGCACGCTGCGCACGGCGGGACATGACTTCATCCACCGATGGCTGCAACGCGGCGACCTGATCCGCGAAAAGCGGCAAGGCATCGCGCTCGGCCTTCTGCTTGCGCAAAACGGCTGAACGCTTTCTCGGGGTATCCCGAAAACCTTCATAGCGGGGATAGCGATCGAACATCATGACCATCCCCTTGCCACGCGAATCGCTTCGCGCAGCATTCGTACATCGTGCTTCATGGTGCCTCCAGTAAATAATCGGGAGGCAGCGACCCTGTCGGGAGCAAGCCCCCACAGGGTTGAGAAATGCTGTTTGTTTCCGGCGGCCAGCTACCGCTTTTCAGTCATTCCCTTATGGGAACGGCCAAACTCGGGTTTTCCACAGCGGGCTACGGACATGCGCAACCCGTTCTGGAAAGCCCGGCACACGCAAACGCGCATGCACCGGGAAAATGGTTCAGCCATCAGCGCCCTTGACCTTTGCGCTTACGACGGCGCGCAGGCTTGGGATAGCCGAATCGGGACCATGCTGCTGGATCGACGGGAAGTGGTGTCGTCCGGGCATTTTTGAGATTCACGAATACACCGTGATAGGCGATCTGGCCGTAGCGGAACAACTCCCACAGCAAATTCAGGGCATACAGCGAGACCCCGCGATTGACGAATAGCGACTGTTTGTCGAGGGCATCGGCCAGCGAGCAGGACGGTGTGTCATCTTCGGCTTCCTGCGACGCATCGACGATCTCCGGGAGAAGATCGCCGGCATGAGGCAGCCGGTTCACATCGGGCTTGGCCCAACGCGCCGGCACGGCACCGAGAATGACCTGACCATCATGCAGGCGGTTGCCCAGATCGAGCCAATACCCGCCGCCAGCACGTCCCACCGATTCCAGGATTGCTTTGCGCGCCAGACGATTGTCCACACAACCAATCGCCAGATCGGTGCGCAAACTCTCGCCCGCAGTGAGACGCCGCATCTGCGCCTTCCAGCCGGTGCCCATCGCCATGTTGATGCGATTGACGAGTACCGATGCCTTGGAGAGCCCGACGTCGGACGGATAAAACATCTGCCGCCCGACATTTGCTTCCGACACCTGGTCGGCATCCACAACGGTCACATCCAGTCCCCCGGGGTGACCCAAGGCAAGCATGGCCGTATGCAGCTGGGCCAGTCCCATCAGCATCTGGGAACCCGACCCGCCGGCCCCGATGACGGTGACGCGTACCTCCCGCGTGAGCAGTTCAGGCACAAGATGATGGATAGACATCATTCCCTCCTGCCTTACCGTTCAAACCGGTTGCGTCGAATGCCAGCGGCAGGAACAGCCCGTTGGCGCATAAGCGGAACGCCGTCGAGCACTGCCCACGATTGCAGTTGCCGATCACGCCGGCAATCTTGAACTCCCCGCGATCATCCCGATCATCCTGCGTCGAGAAGAAGGCCGAGAGACAACCATGGGAATGCAGGTCGACCACCAGATGCTCATCCTCATCGAGGAGCGGCCGGCGATAACGTACATGCGCGCATCCCGTCGATTCCTCCGTCGGGAACACCAGCCGCATCTCGCCGGATCCGGCATGCCACACGATCCATCCCACACACTCTTCCGGGCAACGATCAAGCGCAAACCGGTAGAACTCGATGACCAGATGGCGAGGAATCTTGCCAAAGGTCAGGGAGAGCTCACGGCCCACCCAGCCATAGGGCATGGGGACGCTTTTCTGGCAGACCAGCGGCACCCTGAGATACAACCAGGGACGCCGTGCTTCGAGCCAGAGTCCGTCACCGGTCACCAAAAAGCGATGACCATTCTCGACCAGGGGCGTGAATCCGCCATAGCGCGGCACCGTCACGACAGGTGCCGAGTGTTGCAAGGCGACATCTCTCGCATCCATCACACGTCTCCTTCCAGCACGGCGGCCTCAAAAGCTTGCCGTAGCGTCCAACCCGTCGGAACGAGCGTGCGCGTTGGAAAGCGACTCAGGCGACCATCCAGCAGATCCCGCCACAAGGCAAAAGGACCGGCCCGGTAACGGGTCAGCCCCCTTGGGGTATGGATATTCGGATGCGTGAAGTAGGACCGGAAGAAGGCTTCCTCCCAGGCCAGGTGGTTGTGTACCTGATCGCCTTTCGGCAAGCGGGCACTGCCAACACAGATCGTGCCGTTTTGCCAGACATTGAAGAATGGCGCGACGAACAGCGGCGTATCGGCATCGGGACGTTGCCGCCCCTTGAACGCAAACACCTTCCATGCCTTCGTGGTCACCACGAACACCAGTCCCGGACAGGGAACCCGAGCGGTTCGCGCACCGAGTTCCTTGCAGTCGAACCAGACCTGCCTGTCCTGTGGAGCGCTGTACCAGACGAAGAAACCCGATCCGTCCGCGAGCACATGCGCCGGCTTGATGGCCGGCTTGAGCATCGTTTCCGGATCGAGAATCCGCATCATCGCCATGAGTCCCGCCTTGCTGGCCGGAACCCCGGCCTGAATCACCGGAAGATTGCCATCGTCCGATCCCACATCATGAATCGACACGAACGCCGGCTTACGCTGCGCATCCTGATAGATCAGGACGGCATGAGTCAGCCGGTACGACTGTTCGCTGGAAAACGTACTGACATTGATCGCCATCGCGACCTCCTTAATGAAATGGTGCAGGCGTGTCGAGCCCGGCGGGCAGGACATCACCCGCACCGGGTTAATGGAACTCACAGCGGTTCGGCGATCAGGGCGATCAGCCGATCCAGTGACGACAACAACTGCAACCCCAGGCCAGTCTTGTGGAGCCAGACATGGAACCCCTCGGTATCGAGAGGTACCGGGCCGGCGCCAAAGAGATCGGTATAGCCATCGCTGGCGCAGTTCGCGTATTCGATAAAGTCATCGAACACCCGATCCATGGGGTCATCAACATCCCACCTCAGGTAGGCCCCGAAATAGACGCACTCGACCTCCATGCCGTCCAGGCCGGGAAGCTGCCCGCCGTCCGCCAGCAACTGCCCGATTTCGAGCACGATGGCAGCCACCGGAGCGACTTCAGGCAAAGTGGCCTGGATGCCTGACAGGGCATCCTCATCCAGCACCGGCTTGGCGCAAAGCACCCAATCCGGGAAATGACCGTCATACCAATCCGGAGAAATTGCATCCCCCAGATCCTCTTCGGTCATTCCCATCGAACGCATCTCATCCAGCCATTCGGCTTGGTCACTGCTCCCTTGCCAGTGGATGTATTCGCACAGATCGCGCGCCGATTGTGGCGTCAGGGCATACAGCGTGCGCCCCGAAGCCCGTTGCAGCCAATACAGTGCTGTCTCACCCAAACCGGGACAGTGAGTCTCGATCCGGGTCAGCCGATCCTTCATGCCCAGCCATACCACCTGTTCAGACTGAATGGCCCAGTACCACCGGTCATCGTCGTCACTGGCATCGGGAAACAACGATCCGTAGCCCAATGTTGCTGGACTAGCGGCCGCATGAACCTCGAAGGCAATGTGCTGCAATTGCCCGACCATGCGGTTGATCCACGAAGCCAACGCTTGTTGCACCAACGCAGGCGGCAGACCATTCGCCGAATCGGGAAGCTCACCCACCTCCAGCCAGCGCAAGGCCAGCATCGCCCAGCGACGAACATCAAGGCTGGGATTGAGGCTGATCGTGAGTCCTTTGCCAAACTGCGGCAGGCTCAGAGGATCAGGGCCTGGACGGAAGCGGCCACCTGACAGCGATCGCCGGGTGCGACGGTTGCTTGAGACCGTATCACCAAGCGTTGCAAGGCTTGTACGCATCGTTTCATCTCCTCGTGATCGAAGGCAGGAACCCCGTTCGGGATTCCGCCTTCAAAGTGCGAGAAGTCGCCATCGGCAGCGGCTTGCAGCCGTTCCTTGAGCGACACCATGACCTACTCCTTGCGCAGGACGACAGGCCAACGCCGATCCAACCACCTGACCAATCGTCCCAAGGCGATCGTCAGGCGTTCAACCGGTGTCACAACAGCCGATTGCGGTTCGACATAGCTAAGGCCGTCATCGCGCCGCCGCACCACGATCCGGGAGGTTCGCGATACATTGGCCGACAAGGCACCCTTGGTGCCGACGGCACGCCGGAAGGTGTAGATCAATCGATCACCCTTCTGCTCCGGCCCCTCGATGGAGGCCGTCGTGATCTCCGGGTAGGTGGCGGAATAGACATCCCGCACCTGCTCCGGTGACAACTCGCATCCGGGATCGGGCAAGGCAATGCCGTTGTAGGCAAACGAACGCTGAAGCTTCTGAACGGTAATGGTCATGACCGCCTCCTCATGCGAAAAGGTTGTCTTCGACCGGAACATCGGCGACTGCCGGCGTCCCGCTCTCGACTTCATTGTCATCGTCGTCATCGGCCGCCGCCGTTATCTTGGCAGTGCCTTTCCTGAGTGCACCTTCCGCTTTCTTGCTGGCGTCTTTCTTCGCCGCCTCAAGAATGCTGCGGGTCGCCTCCAATTGCTCGGCAAGCGACTGGTGCTCTTCGGCAAAGCTGCGAAGCAGACCGACGAACTGCGCATCCAGCTCCTCCGCCGTTCCGGTCAGGACCAACGGGATCGCCAATGCCTCGGCATCCTTCGCATCTTTCGGGGTGGGTCGCACCGTGACGGTGATCAATCCTTCCCGCGCAGATGACAACGTGACTGCCAGTGCCGCGCAGCCATCCAACAACGATTTGAGTTCCTGAAAAAACATGGTGGTACCTCCAAAGAGAAAATGGCAGGCGCACCACGCCCCTTGCGGGGAACGTGGTCCCCGCTTGGGTGGAAAGAAATTGTCTTACGCGATGTTGAAACGCATCGACCGCGGCACCTTGCCCTCATAAGGGAAGGCCGCCACGTTCAACAGCGCCTTGATGATGTCGTCCTTCTTGCCGCTCATGGCCTTGGCAAATGCCCCGCCCATCGCTGCCTTCAAGCCGATCTCGTCGCACATCGCCTCGATTTCGCTCTTGGTGAGCAGCTTGAGAAACTCTTCACAGAGCTTCCAGTGCCGCCCGAGATCGATCTCGAGATAGTTGAGGAGCTGGACCAGGGTCTTTTCCTCAATGCCGTCCGCAGCGGATGCCGCCAGTCCGAGGAACAGCTTGTCCCGCACAGACTCCTCCGACTGCGCAACCAGGCGTGCCGCCTCGTCCGCCTTGAACACGAAGCTGGTGAATTCCTGCTTGGTGATCGCGGCGAATGCCTTGCCCAGCTTGGTATCGCTGATATGCCGGGCATTGCCCGACAACGCCAGGGCGATGAGCACCGTGAGATTGTTTTCACGGTTGGCCATCAACTCCCGACGCAGCGCCTTGCGCCAGACTTCCAGTCGGTAGTCCTTGACCCGTTGCGAGTCCTGGACCTTGGCTTCAGACTTGGTTTCGGCCTTTCCCATGGACTTGCCACTGGTGGCCGTTTTGCCGGTAGCTACCTTGGTGGCACCCTCTGCCGGCGCCGCCTTTTCCTTTTCCTGCTTGAGGCGTGCCGCCACCTTCTTGGCATTGCAGCTCGCATCGAAGCACAGATCGGAATAGACATTGCCCAGCTTGCCTGGCACGGCCGAAATTGCGGCACCGAAGTTCTTGCAGGCACGGCAGGCTTTCGCCTGATCCTCGCCTACTCCGGTATCGCCGACGGCCACCAGTCGCAGCAGCGTGAAGTTCTCGCCGGGGCGAACGATCCGAATGGTCGGATAGTCGTCGGCAAGCGAAGCCTTTTTGGCATCCAGCGCCGCATCGGTCTTGCTATCGAAGCACGAACCGTGGGTGCAATGACCCGCTGCAATCGCCTCGCCAAAGAGTGCCTGCTGGTTCCCTGAATTGTGGGGACAAGACGTGCACTCGCCCTTGTCGAAAATCGCACTGCCCAAGGCCCGCGATATCTGCTCAAGTTGTCCGCGAAACTGGACCACGGTAGGCAGACAGGCCTGGGACAGCAACTTATCGAGGACGGCGTCCTGCTTGTCGCGTGTGACTGCGGCCAGCAGCTCGGCATGGCCCAGCTGAATTCGCCGCTCGGACAAGGCCCGACGGACCCGTTCCGAACAGTTCATCAGCGCCAGGCGTTTGTCGAGCGTGGTGCGCGACCAGCCCAGCCGGCGTGATGTCTCGTCCCGATCCCCCTGACAACGGCCAAGAATCTTGGCGGCCGCTTCAGCTTCTTCGGTCGGACTCATATTGGCACGCTGGATGTTCTCGATCAGCGCCGCCTCGTCGGCTTCACCATCGTCCAGGTCGCGTACCAGCGCAGGGATTTCATACTCATCCCCGAACACCTTCTTCGCCGCGCGCCAGCGACGTTCGCCGGCGACGATCTCGTAGCGTCCCGCATCGCGAGGCCGCACCAGGATCGCCTGCAGCACTCCCTTGGATTTGACGGACTCTTCCAGCTCCGTCATCTCAGCAGGATCGAAGTAACCACGAGGATTTCGACCGGGAAGAATGTTCCCGACCTTGATAGATGCTTGCAGTTGCATGATGCCTCCATGAAAAATGGCAGGCAACCGCATCCCCGGACGGGAATGCGATTGTCCCGCCTGGGTTGAAATGCAAAAAGCTAATGGGTGTAACGTTGCCGGTAGCGTTGCAGCACCTGATCCCGAATCTCTTCGGCATCGAGGCCAAACAGACGGCAACACGCCCGATAGGCAAATGCGCTCGACTCCGTCCGTGGCGCCTGCATCCAATCGAGGATGTCTAACCGCGTTGCGGCAGACACCCTGCGATCAAACAGGTCGTGCAGCGATTTCTCCAGCAGGAGGCCATGTAGCCGCAGGATCTCATCCTCGGTCCATGGGGGCTCGCCACCCAAATTCGCTTCACTTCCTGCCGTGCCTGCCAGGTTGAGTTGACGCACCAGACCGTCTTCCCTGTGCATGGCCGCCTCCTTGAATAAACGCGGTGATTCGTTGCGCTTAGTTGCGGTTGTCGGCTTTGATTACGCGGTACGTTTCGTACTCGATCTGGTATCCGTTGCCGTGGATGACGCTCAAAAGCTGATTGCGCGCCAATACAACGGCGGCATCATCTTCCTTGTTCATCGTCAGGAAACTGACGTTATCGAGCACACGCACTGCCCTGGCACAGATCCGAATGGCACCGAACTCAGTGTCACCAAGCATGGTCACTTGCCTTCCTCCCCGAAAATGTCACTGTCTGCGGAGGACGGATTGGCCAAGGCAGCCTTGCGACTGCGGTAAGCACGGAGCAGTTGCTCCAGCTCGCCACCCTCAAATGAGCCTTCGGCCCGGACATAGACTTCATCCAGTTCGTCGGTCGTGGCCGCCCTGCCGATGATGGCCAGGGTGTCCTGCAGCAGCTTGCCGGAGGCTTGAGGCTCGGCACCTTTGGGCGACCCAGCCTTGTCAGACTTGCTTCCCTTGTCACCGGACTCGGTCGTGGGTTGAATGATCTCCCCCGTTTCCTCGTCGACGATCGGCGCCCAAGAGCCGTCAATTGCCTCGGTGATCCCGATGTTCTGGCTTTCACCTCGCTCGGTCACTTCATCGAGCGTTAGCGCCATCGCCAGTTCCGGCGACTTCGGCAACAGGTTGCACAGCCGGCGAATCACGGTCTTGAGGCCCATCGGGACGAAATGCGTATCCCAGGGACTTTCCTTCCCGTACTTCTTGGCCATCTGGTAACCACGCGAGTTGTCGCGCACCTGTTCGATCTGTTCCTTCGACAGGGCGTGAAACGTGCGGGTACCGTCCTTGAACACGGCGACGGCATAGAAGCCCACGATCACTCCCCGCTCCTCGTCGGAGGCAGGGAAGCCGTTCCTCTTCAACGGTTCGTGCATCAGGGTCCGGTTAAGTCCAAGGACGATGTCGAACTTGTCGTTGATGCGAACTTCGTGACCGTAGATGTCCTGCACGATGCCGCTATTGCGGGCCAGCTTCATGAGCCCCTGATAACCGGGGATCAACTGGCACTGATTGCCGAATGGCACTAGGTGCGCCTCGCCCATCAGGCCGACTTCGAGCCCGAGCTGACTGGACTGGATCACCGCCGCAAAGACGCTGCGGGGATCGGTCTGGGCCAGTTTCGGGTTCATGCGGAATGCGGTTAGTGCGATGCGCACCATGCGATCCGGACTCAAGTGCTTGGGCAATGCACGGGCAATTTCGCCTTTGAACTGCTCCAGCATGGCCGGGAACGGCACCACGTTGGACTGCACGCCTTGGCGGGACTTCTGGATGTTGCGTAGGGTTTGAGACATGGTTTTCTCCAAAGAAGAATGGCGAAGACACCTGTCTCCCATGACGGGGATGGGTATCCCCGCCGGGGTTGATGACCTACAAAGAAATGCCGCGGATTAGGCGGCGTCCAGCTCGAAGGCTTCTGTGTTGGCGGCCCAGCGTGGCAGGGAGATCAGTTCAATCTCGCCACCCGGTTGGTACGCCGGCCAGTTGCCTGATGCCTGGCACCACTTCAAGAGCTGAAGTGCCGCCCGGTATTTCTTGCGCCCGATCTCGATCACGTCGGGATCGGCGCGATACACCGCTACCGCGTGCGGCGCGTCCTTCTCCACGGCGACAAACAGGAACGGAAGCTCCATTCCGGTCACGGCCTTGATCCCGTCGACGTAGTACGCCGCCTGGATGTCGTAGCCGAAGTTCGCAATGGATTTGGAGAACCCGCTACTGCTGGCATCGACGCAGGTCTTGAGATCAACGATAGCTTCACCGTTGAACCAGTCTGGCCGACACTTGCAGTTGAGGCCCGTTTCCGCATCCGTCCAGAACGCCGAGAGCTCGGCGTCACCAACGGACAGAAGTCGTGCCGCCCCTTGATGGGCATACACGGCGTGTTGCACCAGGGTGAGCGTAGCCATTTCCTCGGAAGTAATCACGATCTTGCCCTGATTGGCTTCCTCGAAGCGTGCCGCCGCTTCCTTGCCTTCCTTCGTGCGACGGTCGAATTTCTCCGCCACCACGAATTCCTCGGCAAAGCGATCCTGCTCCAGCACGTAGGTATGCACTGCGGTTCCGAACACCATGGCGGGCGTCGGTTCATGCGGATGATCCAGATACTCGCGAAGGTGGGCCGGGCTTTTGAGCATCTTGACGATGCCCGAATGACCGATGGCTTTCTCCGCGTGATACTGCGTAGCCGGCATGACGAGCAGGCCGGGATGATTGAGTTTCATGATGCCTCCAGAGCGAATGCCGGAAGCACCGACCCGAACCGGGGCGTTGTCCCCGGCTGGGTTGGAAAATGCTGTTTGTTTCGCGCGGCCAGCTACCGCTTTTCAACCGAACGGATAACCGTCCGATCAAATCTGGCTTTCCTCAGGACGCTCGGGGCGAACGCCCTCGGGAAAGCCCCGGAAGTCCGGGGCGATGGGATCATTCGATGGTTCCGGCTTTGCGCGCCATGTCGAGTGCCTTCAGCAACATGTCGCGGGTTTCCATGTCCCGCTTTCCTTCCCTCAGTCGTTGATAGAGATCACAGGCAAAGGCCATGGGCAGCGGGTCGAACAGTCGAACGAGATAGGGATTGAGTTTCATGATTTTCTCCAGAGGTTGTTGAGATTCCCTGGCGAAAACCGCATCCAAGATGGAGCGATCCCCGCAGGACAAAGGGCTCTTCGAGAAAAGCGCTTTGTGCTGCGGGGAAGACCCCCACAGGCAATACTGCGAACTACAGACCGAGCGCGTGAACGATCGGACGGCTGATGATCCAGCCAGAAATGCAGCATGCGAGAAGAACGAGTTCCATGAGATGCCTCCTGAAGTAAAAAAAGGGGGCACCCCTCCCCTAGCGGAGGCGATGCCCCCGCTGGGGTTGAAACTTCAGGCAATGACTTCGAAGGAAGCCTTTGCCGTGCTGCCGGAATCGTTGCCGATTCCGCTCCGACGCAGATACGCCGGTACGTCGTACTGCCGCCAATCCGTTACCGGTTCCTCGGCGGGTGCTTCATCTACCTCAGCTACCACCTCCTCGACCTTGGCCTGGAGGGGAACACGCAGGAATGAGCCACGAATGGCTTCCAGCGCAAACTGAAGAAACGAAAGGATCAGATGCAGTCCTGCCAGCATGGCCAGGACGAGAATGACGCGCTCCATGAACAAACCTCCAAAAGTGATGGAGGCATGTCCCCCAGGGGAGGAATGACCTCCCGGTGGGGAAACAAGAAACGTGCGACTCAGAACGGCTCGATGTCGGGTACATCCTCGAATGCCGGTCCCGAAGCGGCTGCAGGCTTGCCTTTACCGTTGCCGGTACGCTTGCCTTTGCCTGCATCGGGCGCATCGTCATCCGCTGGACGAGTGCCGAGCATCTTCATCTCGCTGGCGAGAATTTCGACGACATAGCGATCCTGACCCTCTTTGTCCTGCCATTTGCGGGTCTGGATGCGACCTTCGATGTAGACGGGCGAGCCCTTCTTCAGGTACTCGCCGACGACCTCCGCCGTGCGACCAAAAAAGACGACACGGTGCCATTCGGTGATTTCCTTCTTTTCACCGGACGACTTGTCCTTGTACGTCTCCGTCGTTGCGATCCGAATCGTTGCGATCGCTTCGCGGTTCTGCGTGTAACGAACCTCAGGGTCGGCACCCAAGTTGCCGATGAGGGTGACTCTGTTGAGTGATGCCATGTTGCCTCCTGACAAAAAGTTGGCAGGAAGGCCGTCAGTACCTGACGGGGTTTCCCCGCCGGGGTTTAGTAAATGCTGTTTATTTCGGAAGGCCAGCTACCTTCACCGTGCCCACCATAAGGAGGACATGAGATGGGCGCATTCTGGCTGTCGACAAATTTCATGGGCAGGCGAAATGCAAACTTTTTGGACGCATTTCGGCCACCGAACCCGTGACGACCCGAATACTCTCCCGAGGCTATTTCAACCGGGAGACAGTCATGGCCACACGTCAGTACAAGCCTTCATCGAACATACCCACCGTCAGGCTGAGTAACAGCCGACCTTTCATCACACAGAAGACGATCCTCAATTCCCTGCATGCGCAGCAGATATTCGAGCGGGGATACGACATGTGCGCCAATGGTCTTTTCTCGCTGACCGTCGTCTTGCGGTTCATCGGCACCGAGGAACAGGCCCAGGCCGTCGAGGCGATGGTGGATGACCTACTCAATAAGGCCTTGGATGAAATCCGCCAGGAAATTGCACGCATGAAAGAACTTAGCGAGTCCAATGGCTGCGAGACGATGATCGGCTATACCAATGCCAGAACGGTCGAAATCCAGATCACCTCGCCTCGGTCGATACGGTTCCTGGCCATCATCCGTGAGTTCGATCAGTTGATCGCCGCAATGGATACCTTGTGGCTGGCCTGCCTCATTGACGATACTCACTATGCTATCGAAGCATACCAATGGAAGCGCAGGATTCTCCGATTGGCGGGTCAGATACGGACGCTGGCAACCCGCGCCATCCTGGCGGCACGCAAGAAGGAAAATGTGGAGATTGCTGCGGAAGAAAAAGAGTCGGCGGCGATAAGGGAGTTCGCAACGCCAACCACTGACCCGAGAACCATGACCGCTACTAGCGATTCGTGATCTTCGCTTACAAGATCACCGCTCATGAGACAGCGGCCTGACAAAAAAGTAATTTCCGGGTCACCTTCCCGTTGGTATGCGATTCCTATGATGGCATCACCGTCGAACGAGAAATGTTCGGCGCGATCAACCCAATGCCACTAGGAGAACACCATGAAAACCACGCTAACAAAGATCGCCCTGATCGCTTCCCTCGGCGCCATGGGCACGACAAGCGCTTTGGCCCACGAAGACTATTCCGAAACTGGAAGCATGCATTGGCTCCAGCACGTTTCGGAATCAAAGAGCCAACCGACGGCCAACCAGCTTGCCCCCTTCGGATATCAATCCACCGGCGCCGCAGCGCGTGCGGTGAGCATTGATAGCAGTACCAAGTATCTGAATGTCACACGCCTCGAAACGGTCCAAATCAAGGCCGGCGGGAAGACTGTCACGTGGATGTTCGATACGCTCGGCACGGCGCCGTTCCCGCTGTCCAAGATCATTTCTGGAACTGATGGCGTGACGGTCTACGTTGCAGAAAATCCGGCCTACATCGGCGGTTGATCGGCTGACCGGGTGCTTACATCAATGTAATCACCCGGTCACCTCCCTGTTAGGGCGAGGCGAACAAAATGGATTTGCGGTGTATGACGAATTCCGCATCTGATGTTTTCACTTAGGAGAAAAAAATGCTAAAGAAAGTCTTAATGATCGTTGCAATCAGTTCCGCTGCCGCATCGGCGTACGCCGTGGACATGTCCCAGGTCAAACAGTCGATCGAGTTGAAGGACGGTACGACCGTATACATCTTCAAGGACGGCAAGATGGGGATGGAAGACAAGTACGGGCGTTCTACCTACATGGAGTCCGGCCACGTGATGGAAACCAAGGATGGCAAAAAGATCATCATGAATGGCAACGAAATCTGGCGAGTTGAAGAACTTCTCCATGGTAGCCACCGCGGCTGATAAAGCCAGAAACCGCCTTCGCACAGCCCTCTATTTGAGGGCTGTTTGCGTATTGAAGTAACGTCCTAGAACTTTTCGCATCTCTTGCCGCAAGTCGTGCTCGTTGGCGCAGCCCATTTTGTCGTACAGGTCTGCGGCAATTTCCTTGAAGCTTGCCACCGCGTCAGCATCAAAATGTCGGCCCGAATCGTGCTCGATGATGGAGAGCGCCTCGGCGAGCCCCATCGGCTTCTTGTAGGGACGCTCCGAGGTCAGTGCATCGAAAACGTCGACCACAGCGAATATCCTGGCGACACGTGGAATTGCATCGCCGGCCAGTCCGTCGGGATAACCGGTTCCATCAAATCGTTCATGATGATGTCGTATCGTACATGCCGCGCCGGTCAACCACGGGTTGTCCGCCACGATTTCGATGCCCAGAAGCGCGTGGGTCTTCATGATCCGGAACTCATCATCGGTCAGCTTTCCCGGTTTGAGCAGAATGCTGTCAGGAATGCCGATTTTCCCCACATCATGGAGAAAGGCGCCCGCGACAAGATCGGATATCTCATGTCTTGGCAATTCCATCGCCTCGGCCAGTGCAACCGCATAGTACGTTACCCGATAGTTATGGGCGTCGGTATCGGAGTCACGTTTGGCGATCGCGTTTCCCAGTGAGCGCATCAGAGACAGATTGGAATCCAGCAGGCGACGCGACAGCCCCACTGAACGTTGCAGCATGGCCAGGAGCAGCGGGTAAAGAAGAAGCGCGGTAACCAAGACGGATATGGACGCCGTCAATGCCCCGTTGCGGATTTGCACTCTTTGCAATTCCAGGGCTTTTCTGTCGAGGCGGCTAACGCCTTCCAGATACCCTGCAAGCTCTCCGTCGGTTCCAAACAACGGAAGAATGACTTGTATGAGCCGTTCTTCGGATGCCTCGATCCAGCTGGTGTGACTCTGACCGCGCCCAGGCCATTCATGTTGTCGGGATTTTGCCGCTTCGATGAGTACCATGGGAACGTCTTCCCAGGACTCGTAGATCAGTTTTTTGTTATTGGCGAATATGCGAACGCCAATAAATCGGTTGCGATCCAGTAAGCGGTTGAGTTCTCCGTGGTCTGTAGATGAGCCTACACTGATTGCCAATTGCATGGCCGGCGATTCGAAGTGACGGGCGCTATCGAGTGCGTAATCAAGGGCACCTTGCTCGGCTTGATGACTCTCGACCAGATATGACGCACTGCCCGCGACCAGCCCAATAACAACTGCTACCGTCCCCATCCTTCGGGCAAGCATCCAGCGGAGTTCCCGAGGACTTACGGGCAGTGCAATGGGCATTTCAATCCTTCAGGCTCTGGAGCATTTCCATCGTCATCTTGAAATGCCCACTGACGCGATCACGCGAAAATTCCCACATTACGGCATTCTCGGCGAATTTCGAACGCTCGACGTCCATTTCCACGGTATTGCCATCGGCGCTGGGCTGCGTTGGAACGTGATATTTGAGCGGATATGGCTGAAGTCCGTTCTGGACCTGGCCTTGAACATGACCGGGGGCCGTTGTAGCAAGCGAAAGCGGCGTCGTATTGGCGATGGACCGAGCAATCCGCAGCGCTTCCTGGAAGTCGATATCCACCGCCTTGTATCCCGGGGTATCGGCGTTGGCGATGTTCGACGCAATCAGCTCTTGTCGATAGGCGCGCACCCCGAGCACCGTTTCCTGAATGCCGTGATTTTCACCTTGATGATTTTCTCCAATGGTGAAGTGCCGAGAATGAGTGCTTCCGCTTTGACCACCAGCAGCGGCTTGCGAGCTATTGGCATGTGGGAGAGCGGGAGTGTTTGGGCCAGTCCCATGACCGGCATGTCCGCCGGCCGGCGCTTGGCCGATGGCTTGCGATAGCGCGGTAGCAAAGGTTTGTCCCGCGGTAGATGACGACTGACCGGCGGAATGATCCCCATGCCCACCGCCGCCGTTGGATACAGGCGCGGTAGGCGGCACACCCCCGACACCCGGGACCGGCGCCATGCTCAGGTCTCCCCGACCGGCCCGATTGGCTTCAGTTCATGATGCCATCGACTGCCATGCTTGGCTTGCGCCTCGATCATGGATGCCTGAACCTCTGCCCGACCTTGCCCCTGGATATGCCCGGATGTCGTGGCCGCCAGGGAAAACATCGGTGACTCGGCTATCCAGCGAGCAATGCGTGCCGCCTCCCGGAAATCCGCATCCAACGCCTTGTCGCCAACCCCGTGGGCTCCGGTGACGATTGCCGCCACCGACCGCTGCTGCAATCCATCGCCAGGTGCATTGGTGTCTTGCGCGGCGCTACCCGTCATTGTGGCGTTGTGGGCAATTGCGCTCGCAAGTGCTCGCGAAAATGATTCCTCGGCAACCGACGTCGAGATGCCGGAAAGATGGTTCGAAAGCTTATCTGTACTGGAGGCTGATGTTGCAGCCGATGGATACCCGATTTCGTGAGAGGAATGCATGATTGGCCTTACTCGTTCATGATCAGAATCGCCTTGACCGGATCCATCGGTCCCACGTCATGCCATTTATCATCGCGTCCGGCGACTACCGCCTCGTCGCAACATCCATGGTTGCATTCGACAATCCAGCGCTTCATCAGAACCGAATGGCAGTAGGTGTAACGAACCGTCTTGGGACTGCATCCAACGGCCTCGGCCAGCAAACGACACGAACATCGGTTGCCATGATCAACATGTTTGTGTTCGCTCATCGTAAAAATGCCGAGGCCCCGGAGCGGGGCCTCGTGATACCGGGCTTACTTGCCGTCCCGGGGATGCAGGTGCCTGTTCTTGTCCTTGGTCGGATCCGGCTTTTTCGCTTCCGCCGAAGCCACCTTTGGCGCTACGCCGGTCTTCTCTTCCATATGGGAGTGCGGCTTCATTTTCTTGTCGCCTTGCATGTCTGCCGGCGGCGTCTTGGCTTCCGTCGCCGTATTCGTATCCGAGGCCGCTTGCGCGTTGATGGAAAGAGCGGCTAGTGCCGCCACCAAGCTCGCTGCAAGAATGGATTTCAGTTTCATGGCAATTTCTCCAAAGGTTAATGCGGGGTGAATTCATAGCGTCCAGCAAGATCGGACAAAACAAAGTCTGCTCCTGGGTAGCCGTCAACAACATGACCCGCGGATTACATTTGCGTCAGCTTTTGCCATTCGACAATTCCACGCCTGCACGGCAGCTGTGGCCGAATCCTTCACAGGACCGGTGGAATGGCAATCGACGCATTCGACCATCCAACCGCCGAGATCGATTTCCTGCAAGGCGGATCGGGCACTGCCACAAAACGGGCAGGAATCGGGACTGCTCACGAAGGCCGTCTTCGCTGCTGTTGCCACGAGACCGTGAGATGCAGGCATCGGCTACAAACCGCCTGTACCCGAGGAATTTCCAAGCATGCGTTCCACGTCGGCTTCGGCATCGAACCAGTCGGCCATCTCGCTTCCAGGCTGGAACCCGCGCTGTTCGGCTTTGTAATAGGCGGCTTCGGAAATCAACTGCTCGCGCGGAATGGCGGCAGCATCGCTTACCTGGGTCACTTGCTGCGGCTGATCACCAGTCCTGGTTTGCCCTGCGGAATTGTTTTTGCCCATTTATGCCTCCTTGCGGTCGAAGTTGACTTGCGAATAAGGGTTGATCAGGCGGTCTATCACTTCATGGAAGGCCTGCCGGAGTTGCGCCTCCGAGCAGCCCATCAAGATGCCATCGTCAAGGGCATCCTGCGCTATCTGCGATAGTTCGTCGATGTTCTCGTTCAGTACCTTGATCTTCTCGATGCAGGCGATCGCCCGACCGCAATCGGAACGCCAGATCGAGGCGTGTTTCCTATCGATCGAGGAAGCGCGCGTATCCATGACTTTTACTTGTTCGTCAAATTGGCAAAAACCTGCCGCTGAAAATCGATTCCGTGCGAGACGGAGGCGGTCCAGTGGGCAACAGCGATCTTTCCGCCCGTGACAAGCACCTCGGCAAGATTCCCTTGATTCGGGGGTTCCGTGATCGGAATCGCCAATAGCTGACGAGCCGTCTCCGTGTTGGCTTCGACGGTTTTCTCGCAGTATCCCAACCCTGCGCGACTGATGTGAAATATCAGATCAAGCTGGGATTGGTAGTGGTTTCGTAGCTGCTCAATTGCGGGCCTCATGGGCGGGCTCCCTATAGATGAATCCAGAGTATTCGCAGGCAGCCTCCCTCGCATCGAGTCGGCAGACCTGGCTGAATTTCTTGGGAGCTTAGGATTGGCGGGCTGACAAGAGCATGTCCGCCTGATTACATCTTTGTCACCGAAATGTCAGGAAAATGGCTGCGTCAATCCCTGAGCAGGGTTCGGAACGGTTCGCCTTACCGAGACAGGGATTTTGAGATGGAAAATATTGGCTTCAGTCCCGAGCCAAAGCGGACAATGGCTTCTTGTTGGCCGAGCAACTCGCCATAGGGCAAATACCGGAAATTCAGCTCTCCGATCTTGGAAAATGCCGGTCGGCGAATCTGTTGCAAGACGTCGTTTTCGCGGCCATCCGGTGCCACCAGGAACAAACCTTCGCATGTCCGAAGTTCATTGCCATAGGCCAAATCCAAAAGACGGACGATGCCCGAGTAAATGGATGTCGTATGCTCCACCTCAAAGGCTGCGATGACGTTGCCAGTCGTCCTGTCCAGCCAGATCACGTCGATCATTCTCACCGACTCGGCGCCCGACACGGCGGACAGATGGTCCGGCAACGCAGTCAGGCAACCATCGCCTAGGACACCCGTCTCGTGGGCACGGTTGCGGTCGTTGGCGGCAATCCAGACTCTAAACCCCATCGCCAATCCGATATCGCGAAGACAGCCTTGAATCTGGGTATGGGATTGATCACCCGCCGATGCGGACGTGGCCGCTTTGGATTGCGCGGCGGATTCTTCCCGGACTCGCACCAAGTCCTGCCGCCATGCCAGTTCGGCAGTCTCGTCACCATCAAGCGGCGGTACGGGATAACGCTTGCTGCCAACATCGAACAGCAAGCCGGCCAAGGCACCAAGATCATTGGACAGCATCTGTCGATAACGGCCATTCAGAGCGAGGGCTCCCTGCCGCATCGCCAGATAGTGATCCCAGCGACCGAGCTTCACCTTGGCGCCGGTCAGCGCGTTATATCCGTTGACGATAGCGGTATTGAACGGCAGTACCAAGGTCGGGTGAATGAAATACAGCAGATTTGCGACCGCAGGCCCCAATCCCTTGATGGCGAGGGAGTCAATCTGGTTGATGGCCTGGAGGATAGCCTCCTCGGTATCGCTGCAATTGCAGGTATGCAGCAGGCGGGCGAAGGCTTTCTGGTTCTCGGGATGCTCGTAGATATCGGGAATCCGCAGTTTCGGCTTCCACAGGAAAGCGTGGTCTGCCCCCTTGAAGATTTGCCGCTGCTCGGCAATCGATGCCACAACCGTTTCCAGCGAGGAACCGCGATAGGCATTGCCAAAGGTGCCGGCTTCGATATCCCTGACGACTTCGGCAATGCCGCGACGGATGGAGCGAAAGTTTTTGAGACGTTCCGACCACAAAAACCAGGTCGAAAAAGTGCTGCGGGAATCATCCTTCCAACGGGTGATAAGCGTACCGATGGGGTCAGTCATAAGCAATGGTCAACGTATGAAATTGGCAAAATTATCGGCGATTCCTCTCCTGCCGTAGAACGCCGCAGGAAATATGTATTACAGGATAAGTTGTTTGTCCGGCAACTGCACTGGTCCTGCCGGCTGCTGACGATCCGATCCGCCACCAACGTCATGATTCTTTCACTGCCATGTTCGATAACGAACAGTCAAACAGCGCCAAGGTGGTCAGGATGAAGATGCCGAAAGTCCGGCAACTCACATGGAAGGAATAACTCATGAAACGTGAAACCCTCAACGCCATTCGGGCGCTGTGTCTGGCACCAGTAACGGCCTTTTGCCTTGTCTCGGCTGCACAGGCGCAAACTGCTCCGCCAGTGTCCTCATCCACCGACATGCCGCACGCACAGATGGGAAAAGGCATGGGTGGTTCGGACGACATGAAGCGGTCGATGATGATGAATATGGACGGCATGCAGAAGATGCAGATGTCTGGCGACCACGATAAGGATTTCGTGATGATGATGAAGATGCATCACCAGCAAGGCGTCAACATGGCAAAAGCGGAGCTTGAGCACGGCAAATCGCCTGCGATGAAGGAGATGGCACGCAAGATCATTGCCGCACAGAACAAGGAGATCGCCCAGTTCGACCAGTGGCTCGCTAAGGAGAAGTAACAGCGCAGGCGGTGTGCAGCGGTATTCTCGACGCCGGGTTGCCCTACTGCCAGCGCCGACTTTTGCTTGATGAGCGTACCGATGGATCGCCGTCGCCGGTCATGCCTGATCAACGGCGAATGGCTAGTTGCGTTTGCTGTTCCGCAGGCCGCTCCAACGGGGCCACCACCCCGGCGTAGCCTTCGCATAGGCCTGGTAGCTGTCGCCGAATGCTTCTTGGGCCTGCTGCTCTTCCCGCTTAGCCAGTCGGACGTAGATGATCACCAGAATGGGGAACAGCGTCAGGGTAATTAAGGTCGGCCACTGGAACAGAAATCCGATCATCACCAGCATGAAGGCAGCGTACTGAGGATGCCGGACCCAATGGTATGGGCCGCTGCAGGCCAGCTTGCCGGCACGCTGCGCGCGATACAGCACTGGCCAGGCAGAGGCGAGCAACCAGAAGCCGCCCAGAATGAAGGCAGTGGAAAGCAGGTGGAACGGTCCGAAATGGGGATTGCCTTTCCAGCCAAAGATCATTTCCGGTAGATGGCCCGCATCATGGGATAGCCAGTTGATATCGGGGAAGCGCTCAGTCAGCCATCCGGACAACAGGTAGATCGTCAACGGGAAACCGTACATCTCGGTAAAGAGGGCGACAACGAAGGCCGAGAACATGCCCAGCGTTCGCCAGTCCTGTTTCGATTGTGGCTTGAAGAAGCTCGCGGCGAACAGGATGAAAAAGACCGAGTTGATCAGCACCAGCGACCACAGGCCGTAATCGTAGTTCTCTGGCGTCATGGCTCGCGCTCCGTGTTCTTGTCGCTTCCACCGCCATGTTGGCCGTGGTTGCCATGCATGAAGAAGTGCATCAAGGGGCAAGCCAGCAGGATCAAATACGGCAAGGCCCCGAACAAATGGGCACGATGTTCGGCCAGCAGATAGAACAGTGCGATGGCGGCAAAAACCCACCAACCCCACGCCATCCTGCGGGCATGGCGATGATCGTGATCCTTTGTCTCCGATGCCGCTCCTTGTCGCGGTTGTTCATTGGCCATGATTTCTCCAGGCACTCATCACCGCCGTGCTGGCGGCCGATTGCAGCAAGCTCCATCACCGCTGCGGGTGGCGTTCGACAATTCGTTGGTTTCCGTGAACTTCCACCAATCGCGCTGTAGTCGATGCCATCCGCCCTTGAGCACCAGACTCGCACCAGCGACCACATCCTCAATTCGATTCAGAGTGATCTGCCGCAGGTCATATTCAACGACCAAGTCAATGCCATTCCAGTTCGAAGAAATGACCCCCTGTAGCCGGGCAACCCTGCCTCGGGCCTCATCGACGTTGCAAGAACCCGACGCTGCAGGACGCAACCCATGCCGCTTCAGCATTTGCATGGCTTCAGGGGGCATCCGATTCTATCCTCGGCTTATTTGCCATCCCGGGGATGAAGATGTTTCGACTTGTCCTTATCGGCTCTCGGCTTGTCGCTTGTCGGTGTATCGGCCTTCTTGTCGGCATCCGCACTCGCGGATGCCGGAGCCATCCCCCCCTTTTCTTCCATGTGGGAGTGGGGCTTCATTTTTTTCTTGGCGGGAGTTGTGGCTTTCTCGGCCGGAGCATCGGCGACTGGCTTGTCGCCATCGGCCGCAAGCGCACCGGCTGACATGGATACGGAAGTGGCAAGCAGCAGGCCGGCGAAGAGATTGTGCAGTTTCATGATAAGGCTCCAAAATTGATTGAAAAGGATACATCCGTAAAACAATTAATAGTTTGCGCTCATGTTCCTGTCGCGAAAATGACTGCGCGATTACATTTTCGTAAGCCAAAGTTGCTACCCCAGAAAACATGCCTTCAGGATGCCTGCCGTAGACGCAGGGCATTGCCCACGACGCTGACGGACGACAGGCTCATGGCCGCCGCCGCAATGATCGGCGATAGGACCAGCCCGAAGACCGGGTACAGGATGCCGGCGGCGATAGGCACGCCGAGGGCGTTGTAGAGGAAGGCGAACATCAGGTTTTGGCGCATGTTGGCCACAGTGGCCATCGACAACTCGCGTGCCCGAGCGATGCCGCGCAAATCGCCCTTGACCAGGGTGATCTGCGCACTGTTCATGGCAACATCCGTTCCTGTCCCCATGGCGATCCCAACATCGGCCTTGGCCAGTGCCGGGGCATCGTTGATGCCGTCGCCCGCCATTGCTACAACGCGTCCTTCCTGCTGCAGTCGCTCGACCAGCGCCAGCTTGTCCGCCGGCTTGACTTCACCGTGCACCTCGTCGATGCCCAATCGCTTGCCGACTGCCAGTGCGGTAGTGAGACCGTCGCCGGTAGCCATGATGACCCGCATGCCAGCCTGGCGCAAAGCGACCAGGGCGTCGGGGGTACTCTGCTTGACCGGATCGGAGACGGCCAGCAATCCCTGCAGCTGGCCATCGGCCGCCAGGTACATTACGCTGGCGCCTTCTTGTCGCAGGGCTTCGGCAGCGGTTCCAAGCTCCGCGACATCGATGCCTTCCTGAGTCATCAACACGGTATTGCCGAGCACTACGCGCCGTCCAGCGACGATACCGCGCACGCCGATGCCGCTCGATGATTCGAACTGGTCCGCCTTGTCCAACACCAGCCCTTGTGCCCGCGCCGCCTGCACGATGGCGTCGGCCAAGGGGTGCTCGCTACCCTGGTCGAGACTGGCGGCCAGACGCAGGATTTCCTCCTCTTGCCCCGCCTGAACGGCGACGGCTCGCTCAAAACTGGGTTTCCCTTCCGTCAGGGTGCCCGTCTTGTCGACGATCAGCGTATCCACTTCGCGCAGGCGCTCGATGGCCGCCGCGTCGCGGAACAGGATGCCCTGGGTGGCCGCTTTGCCGGTCGCCACCATGATCGACATCGGCGTGGCCAGGCCCAGGGCGCAGGGACAGGCGATGATCAACACCGAGACACTGTTGATCAGACCGAAGACCCAGCCCCGCTCCCCACCGAACAGGCCCCAGGCAAAGAAGCTCAACAGCGCAATCAGCACGACGCCGACCACGAAATAGCCCGCCACCACATCCGCCAGTCGTTGCATGGGGGCCTTGGAGCGCTGGGCCTGGGCGACCATCTGGATAATCTGTGCCAACACGGTTTGGGAGCCTACCTTTTCGGAACGGATCACCAAGCTGCCCGAAGTGTTGAGGGTGGCGCCGATGACCTTGTCGCCCGCGCGCTTTGTCACCGGTATGGGTTCACCGGTCAGCATCGACTCATCCACCGCACTGCCGCCCTCGGTAACTTCTCCGTCCACCGGCACTTTCTCGCCGGGCCGGACCCGCAGCAGATCCCCGACATGGACATGACTCAGGGGAACATCTTCCTCGCTGCCGTCCGCCCTGATCCGGCGGGCCGTCTTCGGTGCCAGACCCAGCAGCGACTTGATCGCCGCCGAGGTCTGGGAGCGGGCTCGCAGTTCCAGCATCTGCCCGAGCAGCGTGAGGGAAATGATGACGGCGGCGGCCTCGTAATAGACACCAATGCGGCCGTGAGCCTGGAACGAGTCCGGAAACAGCCCAGGGGCAAAGGTGGCGACCACGCTGTAGGCGAAGGCAGCCCCGGTGCCGAGACCGATCAAGCTCCACATGTTGGGGCTGCGCAAGACGACGGATTGCCAGCCCCGCACAAAGAAAGGCCAGCCAGCCCACAGCACGATGGGCATGCTGAGCAGCAGTTCCAACCAGGTCCGTTGGGTCGGCGACACGGCCGTCAACTGGTGTCCCAGCATGGCCAGCGCAACGACAATGATCGTCAGTGGCAGGCTGTACCAGAAGCGGCGATGGAAATCCCGATATTCGGCGTTTTCCTCGTCGTCGTCGAGCGACGGCAAAACCGGCTCCAGCGCCATGCCGCATTTGGGACAGGTGCCTGGTGCGGGTTGGCGCACCTCTGGATGCATCGGACAGACGTATTCGGTGCCAACCACGGGAGCCGGCACCGGCGATGGGGTCAGATAGTGGTCGGGCTCTGCATCGAACTTGGTTTTGCACTTGGCGCTGCAAAAGCGGTAATGAATACCGCCCAGATCAGTCCCGTGGGGGGACTCCGGTTTGACGGTCATGCCGCAAACCGGATCGCGGTCACCGGAGTCATGCGTATTGTTCTGGGAAGAATGCTCGTGGTTCATGACGACGTCTGGTATCGGTTTGACATCCTGAAATAAGGAAGGGGGCGGTCGAATCACATCACTGTTATTAGCGGTAGGTAACGGAAGTTGATTCCTGCGCCCACGCGACTGCGTACCGTTATTTCATCGGCATTTTAGGGGCGCTGCCATCCTGATGTTTCATCATCTGTTCCATCATGTCCATACGCTTTTCCATCTGCTGCATGCGATCGGACGTGGCACTGGATGGAACACCTGGCGCGGTACTGTCTCCCATCTTGTCCATACCCATGTTTTTACCCATCATCGGGCAGTCCATTTCCATATCGGCGCCCATGCTGTGCGCCATCATCATGCTGTTCTGCATGGTGTGCATGTGCTCGGCCAAGGCTTTCTTTTTTTCGCTATCGGTCTTTGCCTTGGCAATACGGTCGATCTGGGCACGCATTTTCCTGACGTTGTCCTGCATTCCCTGAATCGTCTTGCTTGATAGCCCATCCGACTGCTTGGTCGCAGCAGCCTTTTCCGGGTGATGCTCGTCATTGGCAAGTGCTGGCGAACCTAAAGCGAGTGAGGCGGTGATCGCAGCTACGGCAAAAGTCAGGTGTTTCATGATGTCTCTCCTAGTTATGGTCCTTTACCTGCACTCAAGCGAAGGACGAATGCAACTTTTAGTTTAATGGGCTGCGCCCTGCTGGTCAGTGCGTTACCACATATTCCATTCGGCCTATGCAACCTCTCCAGTGGGCAAATCTTCCTGGCCGTGTTGCAGGCGCCATTGCTTGACCAGCGCGTAGATGGCGGGAATCACAGCCAGCGTCAGCACCGTCGAGGAGATCATGCCGCCGACCATGGGTGCGGCGATGCGGCTCATCACTTCCGAGCCGGTGCCAGTGCCCCACATGATCGGCAGCAGACCGGCCATGATGGCCACAACCGTCATCATTTTGGGTCGCACGCGCTCGACAGCACCTTCCATCACGGCCTCATAGAGATCCTCCGTGTTTGGCTGCCGTCCCGCCAGCACCGACTTTTGCTTCGCCGCTTCCCAGGCATGGTCGAGGTAGATCAGCATGACGACGCCGGTTTCTGCGGCGACCCCAGCCAGCGCTATAAAACCCACCGCCACCGCTACCGACAGGTTGTAGTTGAGCAGCCACATCAACCAGACTCCGCCGACCAGTGCGAAGGGTACCGAGAGCATGACGATGAAGGTTTCGGTCAGGCGCCTGAAATTAAGGTAGAGCAGCAGGAAGATCGACAATAGAGTCACAGGGATCACGATCTTCATTTTTTCGATGGCCCGCTCCATGTACTCGAACTGACCACTCCAGGTGACGTAATACCCGGGCGGGAACTTGACGTTTTCCGCCACGGCTTTCTTCGCGTCGGCGACGTAGCCACCGATGTCCCGGTCGCGGATGTCGACGTAGATGTAGGCGGAAAGCAGTGCGTTCTCGGTACGGATCGACGGCGCACCCTTGGCCACCTCCACTTTCGCCAATTGCCCCAAGGGGATCATTGCTCCCCCCATTGTCGGAACCAGTACCTCGCGGGCGATCTGCTCGGGATCGGAGCGCAGCTCGCGCGGATAACGAACGGTGACACCGAACCGTTCCCTCCCCTCGACCGTAGTCGTCACCATTTCACCGCCCAAGGCGGTACCGATCACGTCCTGCAAGTCGCCAATCGCCAGACCATAGCGAGCCAGCTGCTCGCGGTCGGGTTTGATGTTGATATAGAAGCCGCCGGTAATGCGCTCAGCAAAGGCGCTGGTGGTGCCGGGAACAGCTTTCACTACGGCTTCGATCTGCTTGGCCAGCGTCTCCATTTCATCGAGGCTCTTGCCAAAAACCTTGATGCCGATCGGCGTACGAATGCCAGTGGAAAGCATATCGATGCGCGCCTTGATCGGCATGGTCCAGGCATTGGCAACACCGGGGAATTGCAGGGCCTTGTCGAGTTCGGCAATCAGCTTGTCGGTGGTCATGCCGGGCCGCCATTCGGATTCCGGCTTGAGGTTGATCACCGTCTCGAACATTTCGGTCGGCGCCGGGTCGGTTGCCGTGTTGGCGCGACCGGCCTTGCCGTAGACCGAACTGACCTCGGGGAAGCTCTTGATGATCTTGTTCTGCGTCTGCATGAGTTCCGCTGCCTTGGTGATCGACATGCCCGGCAGGGAGGCCGGCATGTAGAGCAGGGTTCCCTCATTCAACGTCGGCATGAACTCGGAACCGAGCTTTGTGGCCGGATAGATCGAGACGCCAAGGGCGAGCAGCGCCAGCGCGATGGTCATCTTTTTCCAGCGCATCACCCCGGTGATGATCGGGCGATAGACCCAGATCAGGAAGCGATTCACCGGGTTCTTGGCCTCCGGCATGATCTTGCCGCGAATGAACAGCATCATCAGCACCGGGACCAGGGTGATCGACAGCAGGGCGGCGCCGGCCATAGAGAAAGTCTTGGTGTAGGCCAGAGGCGAGAACAGCCGCCCCTCCTGGCCTTCCAGGCTGAACACCGGCAGGAAGGAGACCGTGATGATCAGCAGCGAGAAGAACAGCGCCGGCCCGACTTCTTTACAGGCGGCGAGCATGGCATCGGCACGATCTGTGGTTGTGTGGCCTTCCGGCAGGCGTTCCAGGTGCTTGTGCGCGTTCTCGATCATGACGATGGCTGCATCGATCATGGCGCCAATGGCAATGGCGATGCCGCCCAGGCTCATCAGGTTGGAATTCATGCCCAGCGAGCGCATGGCGATGAAGGCGATCAACACGCCGACCGGCAACATCACAATGGCGACCAGGGCGCTCCTCACATGCAGCAGGAAGACAAAGCAGACCAGAGCGACGATGATCGATTCCTCAAACAGCGTCCACTTGAGGGTATCGATGGCGCGGTGGATCAGTTCCGAGCGGTCGTAGACGGTCTGCACCGTTACCCCCTCGGGTAGGCCAGGGCCGATTTCCGCGATCTTGGCTTTCAGGTTATGGATAACCTCCAGCGCATTCTGACCATAGCGGGCCATGGCGATGCCCGACACCACTTCACCCTCGCCATTAAGTTCGGTCAGGCCGCGCCGCTCGTCCGGCGCCAGTTCGACGCGGGCGATGTCGCGGATCAGCACCGGCGTGCCTTTGTCGCTCTTAACGACCAGCATCTCGATATCGCCACGGCCCGTCAGATAGCCTTCGCCACGCACCATGTACTCGGTCTCGGCCATCTCGACCACGCGGCCGCCGACATCGCGATTGGAGTCGCGGATGACCTGCGCCACTTTCATCAGCGGAATGCCGTAGGCGCGCAGCTTGACCGGATCGACCGTGACCTGATAGGTCTGCACGAAGCCGCCGATGGAAGCGACTTCGGCGACGCCGTGCGCCTTGGTCAGTTGGTAGCGCACGTACCAGTCCTGGATGGTGCGCAGCTCGGCCAGCGTCTTGTCCTTGGCCAGCAGCGCGTACTGATAGACCCAGCCAACCCCGGTAGCGTCCGGTCCGAGCGACGGCGTGACGCCCTTGGGCATGCGGCTGGAGGCAAAATTCAAATATTCGAGCACGCGCGAGCGTGCCCAGTAGATGTCGGTACCGTCCTCGAAGATGATGTAGACGAAGGACGCGCCGAAGAAGGAGAAGCCGCGCACCACCTTGGATTTCGGCACCGACAGCATGGCGGTGGTCAAGGGATAGGTCACCTGATCCTCAACCACCTTCGGCGCCTGGCCGGGGTACTCGGTATAGACGATGACCTGCACGTCGGAAAGATCCGGCAGTGCGTCGATCGGCGTCCGCAACACAGCGAAAACGCCCCAGAGGATGATGAACAGCGTGGCGAGCAGAACCAGGAAGCGGTTCCGGCCCGACCAGTCGATGATATTGGCTAGCATAACGTTTCCCGTTTCCGTGGCGGATCAGTGGCCAGCATGGGCCGCCGAGCGCGCCGCGCCGGTTCCCGCCAGTTTGACGATGACCCACTCGCCGGGTTTGCGTTCGACAAAGGTGAATTCGATGCTTGCCCCCGGCTTGAGATTGCCGATCAGGCCAGAATTGGCCAGCGTGAAGTCCATCGTCATGCCGGGCCATTTGAGCGTGGCAACCGGACCATGGGTAATAGTGACGGTCCCGGCCTTGAGATCAATGGCGTCAAGTTTCCCCTCGCCGCGATGATCGCCGCTGGCTGGTTTGGCGCCCTCACGACTCTCAGAACCGGCAGCAGCAGACGGTGCGGCCGGTGCCGGCGCCGCAGCACCGCTGCCATGTGAGGCATGACCAAAGCCACCAACTGCCGCCTTGAGGTTGCTTTCGGCATCGATCAGGAAATTGGCTGCCACCACCACCGGCTCGCCGTCCTTGACGCCGTCGATGACCTCCACATAGGTGTCGCTGCGGGCACCGAGTTTGACCTCTCGCGGTTCAAAACGCCCCTCGCCGGCCTGGATCAGCACGATGCGGCGGGTTCCGCTATCGATGACCGCCGAGGTGGGTATCGTCACCACTGGGCCCTTGGCAGCCACCGGCAATTCAACCTGAGCGAACATACCTGGTTTGAGAAGTTGGCTGGCGTTGGCCACCTCGATGCGAACAGGGACAGTACGCGTCTCGGCGTTCATCGTTGGATAGACGTAGGTAATAGCGCCGGTGAAGGCTTTGTCCGGATAGGCGTTGATCCGCACCGTTGCCTTGGATCCGGACTTGATCAGGCCGATGTCCTGTTCGAACACGTCGGCCACCACCCAGACAGCGGAAAGGTCGGCGACCTGATAAAGCGTTTCGCCCGGCATGAAGCGCATGCCCTGGAGCGCCTTCTTTTCGGTAACGATGCCGGCCACCGGCGAGCGGAAAGTCAGCGTGCGCTTGGTCTCGCCGGATTTCGCCAGTGCCTTCAACTGCTCTTCGGAGATGTCCCAGTTTTTCAGGCGCATCAGACTCGAATCGGCTAGCTGGCGCATCCCGCGTTGCGCCTCACCACCGGCGTCTTTCAACGAGTCGACACCTTGCGCGGCAATCGCGTATTCGCGCTGGGCGGATACCAACTCTGGGCTGTAGACCTCGAATAGTGGCTGCCCCTTGCCAACCGGTTGTCCGGTGACGTTCACATGCAGACGTTCGACATAGCCTTCGAACTTGGGCGTGATGGCGTAGACTCGTCGTTCGTCCGGCGCGATGCGGCCGGCGGCGCGGACGACGCGGTCAAGCGAGCGCAGCTTCGCGGTTTCGGTCCTGACGCCGAGCTTCTGGACCTTGTCGGTGCTGATCCTGATCTGGTTGGCGGCAGCGGGTTCGTCGTCCTGCTCACCCTCATAGACCGCAATATAGTCCATCCCCATCGGATCCTTCTTCGGCGTTGGCGATGTATCGGGCAGTCCCATCGGGTTGCGGTAGAAGAGCAGTTTGCGCGGCTTGCTTTCGGCGGCAGGCACTGCTGTCGACTGGGTTGGTGTCGCAGACGCACCATGATCGCCGCCCTTGCGCGTGCCCATCCAATAACCGCCTCCCGCCGTCGAAACCGCCACGACAGCCGCCAGCACCCATCCCGCTCCCTGTTTCATAGTTCTTCTCCGATCAATCGTTCTATATCCGCCAGGCGACCCTGTTGTTCCGCTTGTGCCTTGATGACATCCTGTTTGGCCTTGCGGATCTGTCGCTGGGCATCGAGCAGCGTGGCGAAGTCCACCTTGCCGGTCTCATAGCCGGCCAGCGCCGCCTTGAAGGTGAGTTCGGCCTGCGGCAGCAGGCTGGTCTGCGCCAGTTGTTCCAGACGACGCGCCGCGTCGATGCCCGAAAGGTTTTCCGAAAGGTCAGCCAGCAGTTGGTTGGCTGTGGCTTCCTTGCGCGCCTTCGCCGCATCGAGCATTTTCTCCGCCTCGCGCTCCTGACTGCGGCGGCTTTCCTGTTGCAGCGGGATGTTCAGTTCGAACATCAACTCCCATTCATTGACCCGGCTTCGGGTCTGGATCGGCGAAACACCGACAGTGAAATCAGGATAACGATTGCGGTAGGTCAGGTCGCGGTTCTTTTCCGCCGCACGGATCTTGGCGTCGTCAGTGAATAGCTGCGGATTCTTGCCGCGCAACCGGTCCTCCAGCGTCACATAGTCGAGCTTGGCGGGGCTAGGCACCGGCCGCAGTTGTTCGGGATCAGCCAGTGGCGACTGGGCGGGACGTGCCAGCAGCGCATTGAGGCGGGCGCGCGTGTGATGGTGTTCTGTCTCCATCTGGATCAGTTCGTTGCGCATGGAGGTGCGTTCGACCTGAGCGCGGATCGCGTCCTGTTGCGGTGCCAATCCGCCGGCATAGCGCGCCTGACTGATGCGTTCCATGCGGTCGATGAGGTCGATAACTTCCTGATTAAGCCGGATCAGCCGCGCCACGGCGAAATACTGACCATACGCCGCCTTTATGCGGGCCGCCTGCTCCGTCCAGGTAAGGCCGGCCTTCCCCTGCGCGGCTTGGGCTTCCGCTTCGGCCGCTTCGCGCTTGAGATCGCGCTTGCCCCAGAACGGCAGCGATTGCATCACCGTGTATTTGGTGCTGCCGACACGGCTCGGTAGCAAATTGAAGCTGGTGCCGGACTCGGCACCGAAATTGGTCACGTTCTGCAATTCGGTACGCAACACCGGATCGGGCAAGGCTCCTGCCGGATAGACCCGCTCGCCTGCTGCTTCGGCCTCCAGGCGCATCGCGGCATACTCGGGATTGCGCGACTTGGCGTAGTCGAGCAAGCTCTCGACGGTTCGTCCCGGTAACGCGTCCTGCGCGACCGCCGGGCCGAATATCCCCAAGGCCAACAGCATCGCCAAAGTCCGCGTGGTAGTCACGCTTCGCATACAACCTCCCATTCAAATCGGATAGTTCGTTTTGTCTTTGTTTCAATCAAAAACGGAATGCTACAAACTTGACGCAGCATTGCTTCAAGGTGCTTCCTTTCACTACGGGTAAAGATCGATTCTTGTCTTCGGATAATGGCGGACGGTCGCCAAGCCGTCCGCTACCAACTCAGAATTTCGGGTTGAGAGTACCCTTTTCGGTGAGCGTCTTCCAAATGGCGTTGTTCTTCATCACGAACTTGGTCCCGTCCTTGGCTTCCATGGCCACGTTGTCCCGCATCTTGACACGACTGCCCGCGGCATCGATGTGGACCATGGTGCCGTCCTTCTGGACCATGATCTTGCCGCCGTCATTGAGCTCGATGGTCTCCCCTGGCTTGACCCGTTCTTCGGCCGCAAGCGCGGACAGGGACAACAGCATCAGCAGGGGAAGAATGAATTTACGCATGATGATTCTCCTTTGTGAAATGAACAGAAATCGGTACATTGACTGCATCGGGTGACAACAACATACATGGGCTTACACCGCCTTTGAAATGCCAATCCCAAGATAGACAGAACCCAGCAGAAAATAGTTGGTTGCGATGAATGCAAGGGAATTCCAGGCTCATGCGCCAAAGCTCCACTCGCTGATTGGATAGAACGTCCGCATGGGGTAGTAGACGGTCGAATGCGGATGGTATCGACAGGATATGCGACCATCGTCCGTCGTCCGATATCCGCCCAGAGCGCATGAGAGAGCATGTCCATTTTTGTTCTATCCACGTTGTCTATCTGATACTTCGCTTGCGCCTGTTTTCGCGCTGGTTGCGATTTTTCTGACCTGGCTGCGGCTTCCTGCTGAAATGAAAAACGATGACGAAAGCGACAACGACGCCGATGAGACTGCCGTAAATCATGTAATCAAGTAACGCCGGAGGCGCATTCTCGATGTGGTGGATACGGATGCTCATCGGTTGTGTTCAGTATCGGTCCGGCTTGCGTCACGCGAGTCGACGTATTGCGGTGGAATAGCGGATTTTGGAGTGAATGTCTCTCTTCCGTTGACTCTTTCATGTCTCACATGTGCTGGATCGTGCGGCACATTGGCATGCGCCGCCGTTCCGTCTCCATGTCCCGTATCTTTGTCATGCTGATGACCGCCCATCATCATGGGGCCAAACGCCTTCGCGGGAGTAGCGGACAACCCCAGCGCCACCGGGCTGGTGATGAGTCCGTATTTCAAGCGCACCATGCTATTCCGCCAGTGCGAACCGGATGATCGTCATCACTCCGTTGATCTGATCGGCCGCGAAACGGATCTTGCCACCATCCTTCATCTGGTCGAGCCACATCATGTCCTTGACCTTGAAGACCATGGTCATGGCCGGCATGCCGTTCGGCAAGGGGCCATGGGATACCGTGACCTTGCCGGCAGATTTGTCGACCTTCTTGACCAATCCCTCGGTCAGCGCAACGTCCGTGTTCGGTTTCTCGGACATTGCGGCATGTCCGGCATGGCCTCCATGATCGGATGCAGCGATGCCCGACATGGAAAATCCGGCAGTGAGGACAAAGGCGATGGCGGCGATGACTTTCATGACGTTCTCCTATGATATGAATTTCAGTGCTGGGCGAAGACGCGTGTCGATCCATCGGATTGGACCAACAGCGTCTGATAGGGCATTGGCTTCGCGCTTTCCATTCCCGGCGAGCCGGGCGGCATGGAGGGTACCGACAAGCCCAGGGCCTTCGGTTTCTCCTTCAGCAGGCGCTGAATGTCGGCGGCAGGGACATGGCCCTCGACGACATACCCGCCGATCTTGGCACTATGGCAGGAACCCAGACGGTCCGGCATGCCGAGCTTCTGTCTGGCAGCAGACACATCATCCACGTCATGCGTCTTGACCTCGAAGCCGTTCTGCCGCAGATGCTCGACCCACTTCCCGCAGCATCCGCAGTGCGGACTCTTGAAAACATCGACCACCGCCGCTTGTGCCATGGCGGCGGACGACCCAAGAAGGGAGATCAACAAAATTGCATACCGATTGAGTTTCATTACCGGGTTCCTAAGTTATTTGGACGGAAACAGTCTGACCGATGCATCCCGACAAGAAGCTGACCCGAAAATTACATTTTTGTTATCTGCGATTTGTCCTTTGTCGTCTCCGCACACAAACATCGGGGTCAGTGTTTATGGTCGGTATGCCCATCCTTCGCGGCAGTCAGCGGGGTAAAGCGCGCCTGTTCGGCCGCCTTGCCCGGGAATGTGATCGACACGACGACCTTCATGTCCGGCGCCGACAGGTACTTGGCCACCCCCTTGAGCCGGTTGTCGCCGTCCGGAGCCAGTGTGGCGGTAGCCTTGGTCTTGCCAGCGAGAATGGTCGCCGTGCCGCTCGCACCGGCCGTCGATAGTTTGGTGCCGGAATGATCGGTGACATACACGACCACCGCGTTGTCCTTCGCTTCCTTGCTGTCTTTGGCGACTATCAGTTCGTAGTGATAGACGCCGGCCATGCGCTGCTGACCGCCGTTGGGCGCTTTCTGGGTATCCAGCACTTCATCGGTGTGGGCAAACAGCGCTGGGCTCGCCAGACCCAATGCGCTGGCGGCGGCAATCAGGAACAGGGTTTTCTTCATTGCAAACATCTCCTTGGTTGGTGGAACGGGTCAGAAGCTTTCTTTTTCTTGGCTGGCCAGCAGTCGATCCAGCGGGCGCTGTCCCCATAGCCAGAACATCACCGGAGTCAGCAGGGTATCGAGCAAGGTCGAACTGACCAGCCCGCCGAAGATCACCACCGCCACGGGGTGCAGCACTTCCTTGCCCGGCGCGTCGGCGGAGAGCAGTAGCGGCATCAGTGCAAAGGCAGCCACCAGCGCGGTCATCAATACCGGTGTCAGCCGTTCCAACGATCCGCGCACGATCATGTGCTGACCGAAGGTTTCGCCCTCGAAGGCGCAGAGGTTGATGTAATGGCTAATCTTGAGAATGCCGTTGCGCGTGGCGATGCCCGTCAGCGTGATGAAGCCGACTAGCGCCGCCACCGACAGCGGCTGCCCGGAAATCCACAGCGCGATCACGCTGCCGATCAGCGCCAGCGGAATGTTGCCCATGATGATCAAGGTCAGCGCCATGGAGCGGTAGCGGCTGTAGAGCACCATGAAAATCATTGTCAGCGACACCAGCGCGAGCAAGGTGATCAACCTGGCAGCCTGCTCCTGCGCCTGGAACTGGCCTTCGAGTGCGGTGAAATAGCCCTCGGGCAGCGGCTTGGCGGCCAACTCGGCGCGGATGTCGGCGATTACCTTCGACATGTCGCGCCCGTCGGTGTTGGCTGAGAGCACGATGCGGCGGCGGGAATTTTCGCGGCTGACCTGGTTGGGGCCGTCGCTTTCCTCGACGCTGGCAATCTTGGACAAGGGCACGTAGCCGGTCGGCGTCTCGATCAGCAGGTCGGCCAATGCCTGCGGCCCGCGCGCGGACTCCGGCAAGCGCACCAGCAGGTCAAAGCGACGGTTGCCTTCGATGATCTGGGTGATTTTCTCGCCCTCGATCATTTGCTCCAGCCCGCGCAGCAGGTTGCCGGGTGCCACGCCGTAGCGTGCTGCCTGTTCGTAGTCGAGGCGAATCTTGATCTGCGGGATCAGCACCTGCTTTTCGATCTGCAGATCGGTCACACCGGGAATCCGCGCCAGCCGGTCGCGCATCTCGGCCGCCAGTCCGCGCAGCGTATCGAGATCGTCGCCGTAGATCTTCAGCGCAATCTGGGCCCGCACGCCGGAGAGCAGGTGATCGAGCCGGTGCGAAATCGGCTGGCCGACGTTCGAGGCGGCCGGCAGGCTGGCAAGCCGCTGCCGGATGTCGGCAATGATTTCGTCACGGCTGCGCGCCGAGGCTTTCAGATCGACGTCCATTTCGGTGTAGTGCACGCCTTCCGCATGTTCATCGAGTTCGGCGCGGCCGGTACGGCGTCCGACCTGCGTGACCTCAGGCACTTGCATCACCAGTTGCTCGGCCAGGGTGGCGATGCTGCTGGATTCGGCGAGCGAAGTGCCGGGATTGAGCAGGACATTGACCGTCAGCGTGCCTTCGTTGAACGGCGGCAGGAAGGAGCGCGGAAAGAAGGGAACGCTCGCCGCGACGATGAAGACCAGCGCCACGGCCCCGGCCAGCAGGCTGCGCGCATGACCGAATGACCAGTGCAGTAGCTTCGCATCCCAGCGCTTGAGCCAAATTACCAGCGGGCTGTCGCCGGCGTGGAGCTGCTTCATCCGTGGCAAGAGGTAATAGGCCATCACCGGCGTCAGCGTCACCGAAACGATCATGCTTGCGAGGATCGAGACGATGTAAGCGATGCCGAGCGGCGTGAACAACCGCCCCTCGATGCCCGGCAACACGAACAGGGGCACGAACACCAGGACGATGATCACGGTCGCATAAACGATGGCAGATCGCACTTCCAGCGTCGCGGCGGCGATAACTTCCGCCACCGGGCGCGGCGAATCGGCGGCTCTGTTCAACTTCAGTCGTCGCAACACGTTCTCCACACCGACCACTGCGTCATCCACTAGCTCGCCGATGGCGATGGCCAGACCGCCCAGCGTCATGGTGTTGATCGACAGGCCGAAGTAATGGAATACCAGCGCCGTGGCCAGTAGCGACACCGGAATCGCCATCAGTGAAATCAGCGTGGTGCGCACGTTGAGCAGGAACATGAAGAGGATCACCGCCACCAGGATGGCGCCGTCGCGCAGCGCCTCTTCAACGTTGTTGACCGAATGCTCGATGAAGTCGGCCTGCTTGAACAGGAAAGACGGGGTATCGAATCCCTTGGGCAGGCTCTTGCCGAGTTCGGCCATTGCCTTCTCGACTTCGCGGGTCAGCTGGACGCTGTCGGCAGCTGGCTGTTTTTGCACCGACAGGATCACTGCCGGCTTGCCCTTGTAACTGCCGTCGCCACGCTTGATGGCCGGGGCGAGCTTCACGTCCGCCACCTGCTTGAGCAGGATCGGCTGGCCTTTCTTGGTCGCCACAACGAGATTTTGCAGGTCTTCAATACGTGAGCTGCGGCCGATCTGGCGGATCAGCCATTCGCGGCCCTGGGCTTCAAGAAAACCGCCGCTGGTGTTGGCGCCAAAGTCCTTCAGGGCGGTTTCCAGTTTCTCGCGCTCGATGCCGAGCGCCTGTAATTGTGCCGGCTTGATCTCGACGCGGTACTGACGCACTTCGCCACCGATCGGGATAACTTGCGCAACGCCGGGGATCGTCAGTAGGCGTGGCCGCATTACCCAGTCGGCGTATTCACGGACCGCCATCGGACTGATCTTGGCGGGATCCTCATTTGCGTTGATGGGTAGCGCGATCAGCAAAATCTCGCCCATGATCGAGGAGATCGGCCCGAGCTGCGGCACGATGCCGGGCGGCAAGGCCTCGCGCACCAGGTTCAGGCGTTCGGCGATCTGCTGGCGGTTGCGGTAGATCTCGGAGCCCCATTCGAACTCGACGTAGATGATCGACAGGCCGATACCCGATACCGAGCGCACGCGCGTCACGCCCGGCATGCCGTTCATGCTTGACTCGATGGGGAAGGTCACCAGTTGCTCGACTTCCTCCGGGGCCATGCCGCCGGCCTCGGTCATCAGCGTCACCGTCGGTTTGTTGAGGTCAGGGAAGACGTCAACCGGCATCTGCCGCAGGGTGATCGCGCCATAGATGACCAGCAGCAGCGAAATACCGAGGACGATCAGTCGCTGCTTGAGGGCAGCGTGGATGATGTAGTCGAACATTTAGCGCACCTGCGAAAGCAGACCGGCGCCGACGGTCACCACGCGGTCGCCGTCATGCAGGCCATCGAGGATGGCGATGTTGGCGGCATCGAGCGATTGATGACGAATCCGGCGGGCGACAAAGCGCTCGGCCTCGGTATGGACCCAGACCGCCGTCTCGCCAGAGCCGACTTTTGTCAGCGCCGTCCGGGAGACAGTCGCACCCTTGATGCCTTGCTCGGTACGGACGATCACCTTCACCGGCTGGCCGACGGCTACTGCCGCATTACGGTTGGTGATGCGAAACAGCAGAGGCAAGGCCTGTTCACGCAGTTGCTGGCCACCGCCGACAAACTTGAGTTCCAGCGCCGTTTGATCAGCCAAGGCACTGGCGGAAACCAGCGTCTTGGCGATGCCGACATCGTAGGCCAGCGCTTCCACGGCGAGGCGGGAAGGATCGACGATCTCGAACAGCACTTCCTTGGCATCGACCACCTGTCCGGCCAGCAGATGGTGCGAGGCACTCACGATGCCCGTCGCCGGCGCCACCAGCGGCTCGGCGGAATCGATGCTGGCCCGGACATAGGCGCGGCGCTTTTGCAAGGCCGCGTACTCGATCCGCGCGGCATCGATCTCCTTCTGTGGCACGGCGCCTTCGAGTTGTTCGAAGCGTTTCATCTTGCCTTCGGCGATGGCCAGTTGCGCCTCAAGTTCAGCGAGGTTAGCCCGCTGGTTGCCACGCTCGATGGCGCCACTGATCGGGCGCAGGTAAGCCAGGACTTCCCCCTTGGCGACCTTTCTTCCCGCCGTCGGCATGCCCTTCGGGCCGGGAATGACGCTGCCGGCAAACATGGCCTGCACCCGACCGCTTGTTTCCGGATCGGGGATGACCAGGCCGTTCAGTTCGACCGTCGCTGCCAGTTCGGCAATGCGCACCGGTTGGGTGCGCAGTCCAAGCTGGCGTTGCACCGGCTTGGGAACGAAAAGACTGCCGTCGGCCAGCCGTTGCGGCGCAGCTGCCACCGCCGTTGTTCCTGTCACCGGTACGGCGGCGGGCGTCTTCTTGGCATCCTGGCTGTGATCTTCGTCACCATGGGCCAGCGCTGTTCCCGCAACCATGCCCAACACCAGCGCGGCCACCAGCCTATGCAAATTGATTTTGCGCATCATCAAATCCCCTTCTTGGCGCGCTTGCGGCGCCGTGCGGCAAACAGAATCCCGGTTAACAAAAGTAGCGCTCCGGCCAAAACCCAGACGATCCACTCGCTCCATCCATGCGAATGCGCCACATTGGCCACGGACGCAGAGGTGTCCAGCGTCGCGGAAAGGAGATCGACGGTATCGCCGGCCTCGATGCTGATGGTCAGCGGATGCTTGGCCGGTGGAAGGGATGGGGCAACATCCAGCACGTAGGTTCCGGGGGCCATTTCGCTGGCGACGCCCTTCAGCCCGGCCCCCTCGATCTCCACCTTGGCCTGCGCCACGGGTTCATTGCTGGCGAACCGATCCACATACACCACCAACTTCTTGCCTTCGAGCGAAGTGACGACCTCGAACTCCTCGGTCGCTGCGGCGGCACGCGGATCGATAGCCTGGGCCACTGGGGGCGGCGGTGCGCCGTGATCCTCCCCGCCGTGGCCGAAGGCCGAAAATGTCACAGTAAATAAAACGATAGCAACGGCATGTCTCACGGCAACACTCCCAGAGCTTGATTCAAACGCGATATCGCAGCGGCGCGGGCCACGCGCTGGCGGTCGAAGAAGGCATCGGCATCGAAGGCGGCGGCGCGAATGCGCAGCAAGGTCGCCAGATCGGATTCGCCCAGCGAGAAGGCTCTCTCGGCGAGACGCAGGTTCTCGGCGGAAAGCTGACGGCGTTCCTGCGCCATGGTTAGCTGGCGTTCCGCCGACTTTAGGTTGCGCTGCGCGCGCTCCGCGTCGAGCCGGACGCGGGTTTGGGTACGCTGCATGTCGGCATCGGCCTGGTTCGCCTCAACCTGTGCCGCCGACGTTTCACGGCGCACCTGTGAACTGGATGAAAACGGGATCTTGAGCTTGATACCTACGCTGTTGGAGTAGTCCTCGGCAAAGTCGCCGCGCCCGCGCACGACTCGCAACGCCAGTTCCGGCGCGGCACGACGCGATTCATCCGCGACCTGGACTCGCGCCCGGGCACTGCGCGCAGTGGCGGCCGTGGCGACCAACAACGGGTGGGGCTCGGCGGAGTCCCCCGTTTCTCCAGCCATTCGCCGCGTTGTCGGCGATTCCTCGTCCAGGTCTTTCGGGGCTGAAGAACCGGTGAGGGTCTGCACGGTCTGTTCGGCCTGAAGCAGCGCAGTCTCCGCCTCGATCAACTCGGCATTGGCGGCATGGGTCTCGGTTTGCGCCAGATTGGCGTCGATGCGGGACAGTTCCCCGACCTTGTAGCGACGCATGACGTCAGTTTCCAGGGCGCGAGCGGTTTCGAGACGACGCGCCGCCAGTATCTTGGCACTGCGTCCCGCCGCCAACGCCCACCAAGCTTCCCGCAGTTCACCGCTGACCTCCAGGCGCAAGGCGGCACGCTTGGCGATGGCTTCGTCAATCCGGCTTGCCGCCTCGGCTTCGCGCGCCGCCTTCTGGCCGGGCAGCCACAAGGGCACTGCCAGTTCGGCTTCGTACTCTTGCTTGCCCCGATTGCGATTGAGTCGGTCGTTGAGACTGCCAATGCTGATCGAGCCTGGCTCGGGCGTCAGCCCGGCCGCCACGTCCTGCGCGGCGCGTACTTCGGCTTCGCGGGCATCCAGTCCAGCGGCTTGCGGGTTCAAGCGCCAGGCCTTTTCCACGGCTGTCGCCAATCCGGATTTCGGCGTTTCTGCCGCAGGAACAGCCAAGCTGGCGAGCAACCCGGCCGTGCAACAAATGACCAGTCTCAACTGGCGAGAGACGATGCGTTTCATGTCTGCCGCGAAGAGAGAAACAGAAGTTCGCACCGAATCGCGATTTCCTGATGATTTTGGGGATGGTTTTCCACAGCTATCGCTCCTGTTCGACGATGAGCGCATTCTGCGGAACCCCACCTAACGTCATACTGACTGCCAGATTACATTTCGGTAATCTAGCGAGATTGCCCATGTCGCCAGCGCACAATGACGCAAATAGCTACATGGGAGAGTGCTCATGAAAATACTGGTCGTCGAAGACGAGATCAAAACCGGGGATTACTTGAAGCAAGGTTTGGCCGAGGCCGGGTTCATCGTCGACCTGGCGCGCGATGGACTGGATGGGCTGCATCTCGCGCTGACGGATGCCTATGACCTGGCGATACTTGATGTCATGCTACCCAGCATCGACGGCTGGGCAGTGCTACAGGGCATTCGCAGAGCCGGCAAGGACATGCCGGTGCTGTTTCTGACGGCCCGCGACCAGGTGCAGGACCGCGTGCATGGCCTGGAACTAGGGGCCGACGATTACATGGTGAAACCCTTCGCCTTCGCTGAACTGTTGGCGCGCGTGCGCATCCATCTGCGGCGCGGCAGCAAGGCGAAGGAGTCCGAGTATCTGCGTATCGCCGATCTCGAACTCGACCTGATGCGACGCCGGGTCTCACGCTCAGGCAAGCGCATCGATCTGACCGCCAAGGAATTCGCCTTGCTGGAACTGCTGTTGCGGCGTCAGGGCGAGGTTTTACCGCGCTCGCTGATTGCCTCACAAATCTGGGACATGAATTTCGACAGTGATTCCAACGTGATCGAAGTCGCGATGCGACGCCTACGGGCAAAAGTCGACGATGCTTACGAACCCAAGCTGATCCGCACCGTGCGCGGCATGGGGTATGTGCTGGAGATCACGGAGTGAAGTCCCCAAAACGTAAATCGATTACTTACCGCCTAACACTGTTATTTGCGTCGGTGTCTACCGGAGTTCTGCTTGTGCTTGGACTGTTGATCGGCAATTCGGTCGAGCACCATTTCGAGGAGCAGGATATGGAGGTTCTGAACGGCAAATTGGAACTGGCCAGATACGCGCTGGAAAAGGTTCATTCGCAAAGCGATCTGGATGCCTTGCCGCAGCAACTGGATGACTCCCTGGTGGGACATCACGGACTGGCAGTCGTGGTGGTGGCGCCTTCAGGACAGACCCTGTTTGTCACCAGCGGAGCCGAGTTTCCGCAAGCCTTGCTTGCGCGAAATTCCGAGATGGAAAGCTCCCGTCCGATGATCTGGAAATCAAAGGATGGCGTACCGCTGCGCGGGATTTCGGAAATAGTCCAAACCGGCATCAAGGGGGCGAAACCGGCCGTCGTTGCCGTGGCGACGGACATATCTCACCACGAGCACTTCATGAGTTCGTTCCGGTCCACGCTATGGTCTGTTGTCGTTCTGGCGGCATTGATAACAGGGCTTCTCGGCTGGATGGCGGTCAGACGAGGACTGGCGCCTTTGCACGCGATCAAGCGGGAGGCGGCGGCCATTACGGCGAATCGACTGCGTTCCAGATTATCTACCGAATCGATCCCGGTCGAACTGATGGATCTTGCCGAAACCCTCAACCTGATGCTGGCCCGTCTGGAGGATTCCTTTCGGCGCTTGTCGGACTTCTCCTCTGACATCGCCCACGAACTACGAACGCCGGTCAGTAACCTGCTGACGCAGACTCAGGTCATGTTGTCACGTGCCCGAACGATTGATGAATACCAGGATGTGCTCGCGTCCAACGTGGAGGAACTGGAGCGCATGGCGAAAATGATCGCCGACATGCTGTTCCTGGCCAAGGCCGACAACGATCTGGTGATGCCGAATCTCGAAGCCGTTGATATTCGGGCAGAGGCGGAGGGACTCGCATCCTTTTACGAAGCCGTCGCCGAAGAGAACGGCGTCACTTTGACCGTCGACGGCAACGCGACTGTACGTGGAGACCGCCTGATGCTGCGCCGGGCGATGGGCAATTTGCTATCGAATGCCTTCGGGCATACACCCCAAGGAGGGTACGTTCGAGTCCGGATCGGCATGACTGGTGATCGAATGGCAACGATCCAAGTCGAGAACTCCGGTGAGACGATCCCACCGGAACATCTACCGCGTCTCTTTGACCGTTTCTACCGGGCAGACCCTTCACGAAAACGTCTTGCCGATGGAGTTGGGCTGGGGCTGGCGATTACGCGCTCGATCATTCAAGCGCATGGTGGGTCTGTATCGGTACGGTCGTCCGAAGGAGTCACTGTGTTTGAGCTGAAAATTCCGGCATCGCATTGAGGCATTAACTTCTCCGGGCCTTCGCGACTGCACGATGGACGTTTCTTTCTTTGCAGGCCCCCATGTGAGTATCGCCGTCGGGCGAATTGAGGGTTGGCCGCTTCAATTCGTTAAGAATGCCGCATTGACCGGCATCACGCGCCTCTTTGCAAAGTTCTCGCAGATCGCGTAGCTGGCACTCCATCTGCCGCAGTTCGCGAATGCGATTCACTACGTGGCCGACATGTTCATCGAGAAGATCATTGACCGCGCCGCAATTTTCCGCCGGCGAATCCTTGAAGCGCAATAGCAAGCGAATCTCGTCGAGCGTCATGTCCAGGCTGCGGCAGTTGCGGATGAAGCGCAGCCGTTCCGCATGCGCGGGTCCATAGATGCGGTAGTTGCCGTCGGTACGCGCGGGTTCGGGCAGCAGACCCTCGCGTTCGTAATAGCGGATGGTCTCCACTTGGGTGCCGGTATGGCGGGCAAGTTCCCCGATTTTCATGATGATCGCGAGACCCACTCCCTTGTGCGTGTGACAGCATCGAATTTATGCCGTGATTGTAGCCCCTTGACTCTTTAGCCGCTACAGGGTTTTAACTGTTGGCAAGCAAGGAGATTTCCCATGACATCACCCACATCAGAACACTCAATTCCGATCAAATCCTCCGGCTGCGATTGCAGCGACAGTTGCTCGACAGCGCCTTCCCTGTCAGAGCCGCCAGTCGCGGCTGGTCAGGCTGGCGCAACCGTACTGCTGATTCCGGCGATGGATTGCCCCAGCGAGGAAAACGACATTCGCCGCGCCCTCGCGGGTATCGGTGGCATTCGTTCCTTGAGTTTCCAGGTTTCAGCACGGACGCTGTCCATCGACGCCCCCGACTCGGTATTGCCCGCCGCGGTCGAGGCCATTCGGCAAGCCGGTTACGAAACCAAGACACTCGCCGCAGGCAGCGAAGCAAGTGAAGGCAGTTCCGCAAAGGGAGATTTGTGGAAAGCCGTGCTGGCGCTGGCCCTGGCCACGGGCGCCGAACTGGTGCACTTTATTGCGCCTGATACGCTGCCGTTCATGGGGCTGGGCATGGCGATGGCGGCCATCGCCATCGGGCTCGCCGGGTTGTCGACCTACACCAAGGGGCTGGCGGCGTTGCGCCGTGGCCAGTTGAACATGAACGCGCTGATGGGCGTGGCGGTGACCGGCGCCTTCCTGATCGGACAGTGGCCGGAGGCGGCAATGGTCATGGCGCTGTATGCCATCGCCGAACTGATCGAAGCGCGTTCGGTGGATCGGGCGCGCAATGCCATCAAGAGCCTGCTTGATCTGACACCCGACACAGCTGAGGTCCGGCAGGCCGATGGCGCTTGGTGGGAAGTCCCTGCCGGGCAGGTAACGCTCGACGCCTTCGTGCGCGTCAAGCCTGGTGCGCGAATCCCGCTCGATGGCCGCGTCACGGCTGGAACGAGCGCGGTCAACCAGTCCCCGGTCACTGGCGAGAGCATCCCGGTGGACAAGGCCGAGGGCGACATGGTGTTCGCCGGCACGATCAACGAAACCGGCATGCTTGAATTCCGGGTCACGGCGATCTCCACCAATACAACGCTGGCCCGAATCATCCATGCGGTGGAGCAAGCCCAAGGAACAAAGGCACCGACTCAGCGCTTCGTTGACCGCTTTGCCGCGATATACACGCCATCGGTGTTCGCGATGGCCGTCGCGGTGGCCCTGCTGGCGCCCTGGCTGCTCGGCTGGAACTGGTCCGACTCGTTGTACAAGGCGCTCGTGCTGCTGGTGATCGCCTGCCCGTGTGCGCTGGTGATCGCCACGCCGGTCACGGTAGTGAGCGGATTGGCGGCAGCGGCCCGGCGCGGCATTCTGATCAAGGGGGGCGTCTATCTGGAAGAGGCGCGCAAATTGCGCGCAATCGCTCTGGACAAGACCGGCACCATCACCGAAGGCAAGCCGCGCCTGGTGGCGACCGAGGTATTGTCTTCAGCCGTGCCGGATGCCCGAGTGTTGGCCTGGGCCGCCAGTCTCGCCGGGCACTCCGATCATCCCGTCTCGAAGGCTATCGCGCGCGGACTCAACCTGCCCGAAAATGGCCTCCAGGATTTCGTCGCGCTTCCCGGGCGAGGCATCGAAGCACGCACCGATGGCGAGCGGCTGACCCTGGGCAATCATCGCTTGATCGAGGAGCGCGGTCTGTGCAGCAAGGAAATCGAGGCGCGGTTGGATGTGCATGAATCGCAGGGGCGCAGCGTAACGCTGCTGGCATCGGAACAGCAGGTGCTGGCGATCTTTGCCGTCGCCGACACGATCAAGGACAGCTCGCGCACGGCCATCGCCGAACTGCATCAACTCGGCATCATCTCGGTGATGCTCACCGGCGACAACAGCGCGACGGCCGCCACCATTGCCCGCGAGGCCGGCATCGACGATGCGCGCGGCAACCTGCTGCCCGAAGACAAGCTAGCAGCCATCGAGGAAATGCAACGTCGCTATGGATCAACCGCCATGACCGGCGACGGCATCAACGACGCGCCGGCTCTGGCCCGCGCCGACATCGGCGTGGCGATGGGCGCGGCGGGAACCGATACCGCGATGGAGGCCGCCGACATCGTGATCATGAACGACGATCTGCGGCGGATTCCTGAAGCCATTCGGCTGTCGCGGTACACCCATTCCGTGCTCTGGCAGAACATCACGCTGGCCCTTGGTATCAAGGCTATATTCTTGACGCTTGCATTGTTCGGCAATGCCACGATGTGGATGGCCGTCTTTGCCGACATGGGGGCAAGCCTGCTGGTTGTGGCGAACGGACTTCGAATGTTGCGCAGATGATGACCATCCTGAATTGATGCTCGTTGAATCACGTAATTGTTGGCGTAGGGCTTGTGTTGGTAGAATGCAAAGGTTCGCATCAGATCAAAAAATCTGCGCCAGTTGAGCATCCCGCCTACCTAACCAAACTCGAATTTTCAGCCCGCCCATCATGAAAATAAACTACTCACGTTTTGCCAGCATTGCACTTATCGCGACCTGCCTACTGTCGTCTTTGAATGCTTCCGCAGAGGAAAAAAAACGGATTGAGGACAATTCGTTTCTGCTTGAAGAGGCGTACAACCAGGAAGAAGGCGTCATCCAGTACATTCAGGCGTATCAGTATTCAAAGAAAACCAAGAATTGGAATTACACCTTCACCAATGAAATTCCGATGCCGAATCAGACCCACCAGTTTTCCTATACCGTGCCGCTGGCGCGCGTGGGCGACGACCCCACTTTTCAATCGGGCCTGGGCGACATCGGCATCAACTACCGCTATCAACTGATCAAGAACGATGATCTGGCGTTGGCCCCGCGATTCTCGGTCATCCTGCCCACCGGTCAGTACAAGAAAGGTCTGGGCAATGGCGCCACGGGCTACCAGGCAATATCCCGCTCAGCGTCGATCTTGCCGACAAATGGGTCAGCCATTGGAACGTAGGCGCCACCTACACGCCCAAGGCCCGCGAGGCCTCCGGCGTCAGAGCGAATCTTCGCGGCACCAACCACGGCGCCAGCCTGGTGTATCTGCATTCGGAAACCCTGAACTTCCTGGTGGAATACGTCAGGAATGAAAACCAGGCGCTTCAAGCCGACGGCTCAAAAACCTGGGAAAAATCCGCCTTCCTCAATCCGGGCCTGCGCCACGCCACGAACTATGCGTCAGGCTGGCAAATGGTTTCCGGGGTGAGTTTCCCGATTGGGGTAGGTCCGTCGAGGAAAGACAACGGCATTCTGTTCTATCTCTCGTTTGAAAAGTAAGGCTGCTAACGACGCAATTCATCGCGCGCCTGCGCGATGACTGACCTGGCCGCGCTCAAGGCAAGCAAACCCATGATGGCGGCAACCGCAAGGTCTGGCCAGCCCTGCCCGGTGCCAAAAACCCCGACCGCCGCCAGCATGACCGCCACATTGCCGAGCGCGTCATTGCGGCTGCAAAGCCAAACCGAGCGCATATTGGCGTCGCCCTCCCGATAGGCGTACAGCAGGGCGGCGCCGATACCGACGGGGTAACAGAGGAAAATAGGATGAATGGTCACCATGCAATCGTAAAGCTACTCGAAACAAGAGCGGCGGCGCCCGTAAGTAGCTATCTATCTAGACGGCATTGACGAATGAAAGGAAATACCATTCAAACGAATCATCATTCTACCGAACGGCGGCCACTTACCAAGGCGCTTAACCCACGCTCAGACCGATCAGCGGCGTAAGGTTTCGCTCAATGCATCATTGACCAGTTTTTTCAATGGTTCGTAGCCGAAGGTCGTCAGCGGCTTGTCGTTGACGAAGAACCCCGGAGTTTTTGTCACATTGAGAACCCGCGCATCTGCAAGATCCTGCGCGATGACCTGCTCGATTTCCGGTGCCGTCAGATCAAACGCCATCTGCTCCATGTTCAGTCCCACTCCCTCTAGGTGCTTCCAGACCAGCGCTACCTGCGGGGTGTGATGCGGAGCCCACTCAGCCTGACTCGCCAGAAGAGCTTCCAGCGTCGGCCAGAACTTGCCTTGCTTGCGGGCCGCTTCGAGCACCGCGACAACCTTGTCCGAGCCGTTATGGAAGGGTGCGTAGCGCAGGACCAGCCGAATCTTGTCGGGGTTCGCCGCCATCATCTCCTTCACTAACGGATAGAAAGCACGACAGGTTTCACAGGCGGGATCGAGAAATTCGACGATGACGACCGGCGCATCCTGCTTGCCGAGCGTTGGCGCGTGCATGCGCATCAATGCTGCGCGATTGACCTCGGCAAGTTGCCGAGCGGCTGCTTCCTGTTTTTCGTTGTAGATCAGCACCGCTGCGACGAAAGCGACCATCAGCCCGAGCGCCGAAGCGATCACCAAGATTTTTCGATTCATTTCTCATCCTTGCGAAGCGTCGCCAGCAGCAGGCCGACGACCGTTGAAAACGCCATGACCGACAACAGCGGGATGGTGACAAAACCGAACCAGATGACCTGGACATCGGAACACGGTACCCCCTGCTGGCAGGGCTTGATGTTCTCTGGAATCCAGCCGGCAAGCAGCGCTATGTGAAACACGGCCAGCAGCCAGCCAGAAGCCGCCAGCGGCAGCGCGTAGCGAACCACGCGCGGGTCGAATGGAAAGAGGCCGGTGAACAGGATCAGCACGAGCGGAAACATGGCGATTCGTTGATACCAGCAGAGCACGCAGGGCGTATAGCCCATCACCTCGCCGAGAAACAGGGCGCCCAGGGTGGACACGGTCGCAATCAGCCAGCCGATGAAAACGAGGGTCCATCGAGAGTCTTGCGTGCGTTTGATGTCATCCATTGCTCATTCCTGTTCCGAAAAATGCTGAGTATCCTGTGGCCATCCGAGCTTCGACCAAGGGCAGGCGCGCGCCGATTTCGTTGCCATCAGCTTGCCGTGAGTTTGCGGATTCGGGGCAGAAGTTCGGTTTCCAGCGCCCGCGCAGTTATGGGGCCAATGTGCTTGTAACGAATGATGCCCTGCTGGTCGATCAAGAATCGGGATAGGGAAAAGCCTCACGGCTTCCCCCTCCCACACCACCGGACGTACGGGTCACGTATCCGGCGGTTCGGCAGATTAAGTCGTTCAGCATGGTGAAAAGCATACCACCACCCCGTTCAACCGGAGCTTCATCTCCTACCGCGCCAACGTCGGTTTCATTCCAGCCATCAGGCTTGCGCCTTCCGGACTCGCCGAATGCAATACCGCTGTTCCTTGGCAAGCGACTTCTCCTCTCTTTCAATCCCCTCGCGGGGTACCGTTCGGGCCTTCATTGGGCGGCTTTGCGGCTCCGGCCTATCCGGGGCTGCGTCTTTCGACATTGCAGTGCCTCACTAGCCTTGCCTGCCTTCCAACTACTATGCCCTCTGCTGACTTCTCCACGGTATTCAGCGCCCGTTACCAGACGCCCAGCTTCACTTTTCCGAAGCACCGGAGAGATCTCCCGGGGTAAGACGCGTTACCTTCACTGCATAGACGCCGGATTTACAAAATGCACCCTACTGCCGCAGATGGAGGACTTCGCGGTCACGTGCCCGCTCGTCCCGAATGCATCACGCCTCATATCCGGTTTTTGTTCATCGCCCCGCAGCTTTGGATTGGGCTTCCTTCAGACCCTGCCTCACGGCAACGCCCTTGCCCTTCTCCTTGCCTTCGGCTCTGCAAACCTGGCCATCGGACTTTCACCGACGAAGTAACGCGCCATGCCCGGCGCACACGTCTCAGGAACGCCGTACACCCCGTAGTCGATGCCCACGCGTCCGTCGGCGTCGAACGCCGACAGGACATAAGGATTACCGATTTCTTGCAGCCAGTTCTGCGCAGCGTCACGGGTGTCCTTGTAATTCAGTCCGACGATGGGGACGATGTTGCGTCGGGCAACTTCGACCAGCAGAGGATGCTCCTGACGACAAGCCGCGCACCAGGACGCCCAGACGTTGAGCAGCCAAACCCTGCCTTTCATGTCCTGCGGATCGATGGTTTTCCCGGCGTCATGCAGTTGTGGGATCCGGAATGCCGGGGTCGGCTTATCGATCAGGGGCGACGGTACTTCGCGCGGGTTGAGCCGCAAACCCGCACCCAGAAAGCCGACAAGAATGATGAAAACGAACAACGGCAACAACCAGTACCTCGACACGGCAAATCTCCCTTCTGTCAGGTCATTATCCCCCCAGCCGATTGGCCTTGTACGCCACGTGCGCGAGCTGCTATTTTGGCCTCTCTTGAATTTCGAGTGGGTAACGGGGCATGACGACGGTAGCCCGAGGCTGGGGGTCAAGGGCGGGCGAAGCCCGGCGCAGCGAACCCTTGACGCCTGGAATCGGGCGATACGCTGGTCTATGGCTGGATGCGGCGCTGTTACGCATCCGGCCATAGAGACCCGAGCGGTGATTGGATGAGCGGCGAGGCAGGTAGGATGCGCGCCCGACAGAAACGAGAGTGACAGGACAGACATGAGTGCCAAGTTGTTTGAAGCCGCACTGGGCATCACCGATCCGTGGTTCATCAACGGCGTGGAGTTCGACGCCGCAAAGAAGGAGCTGACCATTACTGTGGACTTTGTCGCCGGGAGCCGCTTTGCCGTTCCTGGTGTGGAAGGACTTCATCCGGTGCATGACACCGTGACGAAGCGCTACCGGCATCTGAACTTCTTCCAGCACGAGTGTCAGTTGGAGGTGCGCGTGCCGCGGGTCAAGTTGCCTGATGGCGGTGTTCGCCAGGTCGAACCCGATTGGGCGGGGAAACTTGCCGGCTTCACGCTGCTGTTCGAAGCGCTGATCCTGACGCTGTGCCGCGAGATGACCTTCACCGCTGTCGCTCGACTGGTGAACCTCTCCTGGCATCAGGTGACGGCCATCTGCAAGCGCTACGTCGATCTGAGCCTGGCGCAGGCCGACTTCTCCGAAGTGAAGCGTCTGGCGTCCGACGAAACCTCGAAGGCGCGCGGACATGATTACATCACCTTGGTCGCCGATGCCGACCAGCGGCGCGTGCTCTTCGTCACCGAGGGGCGTGATGCCCAGACCATCAAGGACTTTGCCGCCGATTTCACCGCGCACGGCGGCGATCCCAAGGCGGTCGACTCCATCTCCATCGACATGTCGCCAGCCTTTATCAGCGGCGTATCCAAGCACCTGCCCAGCGCCCAGATCACCTTCGACAAGTTCCACGTCATCGCTCATGCCAATACCGCCGTCGATAAGACCCGCCGCATTGAGCAGCGCACCGACCCGAGCCTCAAGGGACTGCGCTGGAAGTTGCTGCATGATCGGGCGAATCTGGCGGCGGATGCCCGCAACGATCTGGATGCCTTGATCGCCCAGGCGACCACCAAGCGAACGGCGCGCTGCTGGCTCTACAAAGAGCAGTTGCGGGAAATTCTGGAGCGCAAGCAGGTCAATGTCGTGCGCAGCATGTTGCTGCAATGGACTACCAACGTGATGCGCTCGAAGGTCGAACCGATGAAGGAGGTGGCAAAAATGATCCGCTCTCATCTGGAGGGCATCGTCGCCTGGACGCAGACGCGCCAGACCAACGGTTTCCTCGAAGCCATCAACGGCCTGTTCCAGGCCGCCAAACGCAAGGCGCGCGGCTACAGCAGCTTCTCGACCATTCGCGCCGTCGTCTTTCTCATCGCCGGCAAGCTCGACTTCTCGAAGATCAATCCGCATGCCGCTTAACCCACTCGAAACTCAACAGAGCCCTATTTTGGGAATTTCATTTCGATGGTTTTTTCAATCGGCGGATAACAGATTCCGAGTTTCTCGTTGCATCCTTGATACGTCGAATACAGGGTGAACGATTGGGCCTTGGGCGCTCGATCCAGGTGAATGCTGACCGCAATGGGCGCCTTGTACACCTCAATCAGACCGAAGAAAGGATCGTTCTTCATCTCGCCGGCGGGTAGCACCACTTGCGTGATGAGGACACCGTTGGCGTTCTTCAGCGCGAAGCGGGTTTTGCTCTTGTAGAAATAGTGGTTCTTGGCCGGGATGATTTCCGCCACCACGACATCGGGGCGCTTGAATGATGCCTTGAACTTGAACGCCTCGTCGGGCGGTAGCGGCTGCTCGGCGGCAAGTCCAGCGCCCCCCCAGATCAGAACGGATATAGCAAGCATTGCGGGTGGTAGCAGTCCGAAACATCGATTCGTCATTTCTGTTCTCCTACGACGCGGCATGACGGGCGCGGCGTCGCCCGTCGCCAGACGATTGGCGGGACAAATGCCTACCCATTCCCATGCCGCCGCGCATTCCCATGTCGTGGCAGCCGTGACACATCTCCAGCTTGTTCCAGCCGCCGCCCTGGCGCCCGGATTGCCAGCCTTGCGCCCAGACCGATTGGGCACCCCAGATCGCGAGGACAAACAGGAGAATCAGTCGAGAGCGCTTCATTTCTCGACGAACGCCCGTTCGATCACATAGTCGGCCGGAGCACCGATGTGCGGTGAAATCCGGAAACCGCGTGAATTCAGCAGGTCGCAGCAGTCCTGCAGCATGGCGGGACTGCCGCAGATCATCGCCCGATCGACAACCGGATCCAGTGGTGGCAGGCCGATGTCCGTAAATAGCTTGCCGCTGTCGATGAGTTCCGTCAGCCGCCCTTGGTTGCGGAAAGGCTCGCGGGTCACTGTCGGGTAATAGACAAGTTTGTTGCGGACTTCCTCGCCGAAGAATTCGTTTGCCGGAAGTTGCGTGGTGATGAAGTCAGCATAGGCCAGTTCGCTCACGTGGCGGACGCCGTGAACGAGGACCACTTTCTCGAACCGTTCGTAGGTTTCCGGATCCTGGATGAGGCTCATGAAGGGGGCAAGACCGGTGCCCGTGGCAAGGAGATAAAGGTTCTTTCCCGGCAGAAGGTCGTGCAGCACCAGGGTGCCGGTGGGTTTGCGACTGACGACGATGGGGTCGCCCGGCTGCAGGTGTTGCAGGCGGGAAGTCAATGGACCGTCTTGCACCTTGATGCTGAAGAATTCGAGATGTTCCTCGTAATTCGGACTGGCAATGCTGTAGGCCCGGGTCAGCGGTTTTCCGTTTACGTCGAGTCCGACCATCACGAACTGGCCATTGGCGAAACGCAGTCCGGGATTGCGGCTCGTCTTGAAACTGAATAACGTTTCGTTCCAGTGATGGACGCTCAACACTTGTTCTGTTAGCAATGTGCTCATTTCAACTCCTTTCAGTCTGCTAACATAAAGTCTTGTGTGGGTACAGAGTCAAGTGTTTAATGGCCTTGATATCAAGGCGGCTAAAACGTGGATGGACTTGGGCTACGTCCGGTGCGGCGTTTCCGCGTTGCACTTCTGGATTTGAGGGTTCAACGTGAAAATTGGTGATCTGGCCCGAATCACGGGCGCGAATGTGGAAACGATTCGCTATTACGAGCGCGAGGAGCTATTGCCTGTAGCTGCCCGAACCGACAGCAACTACCGCATTTACGGTGAGGCACACTTGGAACGTCTTTCCTTCATCCGTAACTGCCGTAACCTGGACATGACGCTCGAAGAGATTCGGAAATTGCTTCGCTTCAAAGATCACCCTGCGGATGACTGTGAGGGTGTGAACCACCTGCTCGATGGACACATTGATACCGTAGGCAATCGCATCCGCGAACTGATGCATCTCGAACAGCAACTCAAAGGACTACGCAAGTTGTGTCAGGACTCGCTGGATGCTGGACACTGTGGAATTCTCAACGAGTTGGCGCAACCAGTCGATATACCTCCCCGTTCGCATGTCAAAGTTGACCATGTGCCGCGCACGTTACGGGGTGTGAAGCCAATCCCCACAAATAAATAGGATTGCTCCACCATAGTCATTGCCTCACCGTACAATCGACAGTTGCCACCATTCTGCGTTGGCTTCGGCAGCAGCCATTCCTTCTCGTAGTAGCGAATGGTCACGACCTTGTATCCAGAGCGCTTTGTGAGGTCGCCAATTCTGATTTCCTCGCCCCAATCACCTTTTATCACTTGACTCTATAGCGACTACGGAGTTTCTAATGGGGATTGAATAAATAATTTGAAAGAGATGTTACCCATGAGCGAATGCGCGTCAAAGGGGTGTGGCTGCTCGGCCGGGCCAATAAGCCAACCCACGACACAAGTCCCGCTGACAACCGGATCGGATCAAGCGGTATATCTCATCGAGAACATGGATTGCCCCACGGAAGAGGCGCTGATCCGAAGCAAGCTGGGCGGGCTGGTGGGCGTGGTGGGTCTTGAATTCAACCTGATGCAGCGTACCTTGGTCGTTCGCCACGAACTGTCCTCACTGGCTCCCGTTGAGCAGGCGTTAACGGCCATCGGCATGCAAGCCGTGCGCATGGATCAGGCGTCGGCCGGGCAGACAACCAGGCTGTCCATTGCCAAAATGGATTGCCCGACCGAAGAAGCCTTGATCCGCAACAAGCTCGGCACAATGGCCGGGGTCTCTGGACTGGACTTCAACCTGATGCAGCGCACGCTGTCGGTACGCCATGCTGACCAGGTTCTGCCAGACGTGCTCGTGGCCCTGCAAGCGCTTGGATTCGAGGCGCAAGTGATGGACACGGCCGAGGCCGCGCCATCCGTTCCCCCTTTGACCACACCGACCAACTGGTGGCCGCTGGGCATCTCCTTGGTAACTGCATCGGCGGCCGAGGCGGTGTACTGGCTCCACAATGGCAATCATTGGTCGGTCGTCGTTCTGGCTCTGGTGGCCATCTTCACGGGCGGCCTCTCCACCTACAAGAAAGGTTGGATCGCGCTCAAGAACCGCAACCTCAATATGAACGCCCTGATGTCGATTGCCGTCACGGGTGCCATGTTGATCGGTCACTGGCCCGAAGCGGCGATGGTGATGGTGCTCTTCGCGCTGGCCGAGGTGATTGAGGCCAAGTCGCTGGATCGCGCTCGCAACGCCATCCGTGGCCTGCTTGATCTCGCGCCAGAACAGGCGACCGTACAGCAGCCGGACGGTACATGGTGCGAAGTGAACGCTAAACAGGTCGCCATTGGAAGCCGGGTTCGGGTCAGACCGGGCGAACGCATTGCGCTGGATGGGCAGGTCGTGGAAGGCTTCTCCACCGTCAACCAAGCACCGATTACCGGCGAAAGCCTCCCGGTCGAGAAAGCCCCCGGTGATTCGGTGTTCGCTGGCACCATCAACGAATCCGGTTCATTCGAGTACCGCGTCACCGCCGTGGCCAGCCACTCCACACTGGCCCGCATCATCCACGCGGTAGAGGCCGCTCAGGGGAGTCGCGCGCCGACTCAACGTTTTGTCGATCAGTTCGCCCGCTGGTACACGCCTATCGTTTTCTGCGTCGCCATCGCCGTCGCGTTGTTGCCGCCGCTGTTCATGGGTGCGGCATGGCTCGACTGGATTTACCGTGCATTGGTTCTGCTGGTTGTCGCCTGCCCGTGCGCACTCGTGATCTCTACACCGGTCACCATTGTCAGCGGCTTGGCCGCCGCCGCACGCCACGGCATTCTCATCAAGGGCGGCGTCTATCTGGAAGAAGGCCGCAAGCTGCGCTGGCTGGCACTGGACAAGACCGGCACGATCACGCACGGCAAGCCAGCACAAACCGATTTTGTCGCATGGGGCAATGCGCTCGCCTCGGATAGTCGCAGCATCGCTGCCAGTCTGGCAGCCCGCTCAGACCATCCTGTATCCAAAGCGGTGGCACAGGCCGCGCAGACGGACGGGGTTGCCTTGCTCGAAGTGGCCGAATTCAACGCGCTGCCCGGTCGGGGTGTGCAAGGCCAAATCAACGGTGAGGTCTACCATCTTGGCAACCACCGGATGCTCGAAGAGTTGGGGCAATGCACACCAGAACTGGAACAGCACATCGCGGCGCTGGAAACCGTAGGTAAAACTGTCGTGATGTTGGTCGGCGCAAAGGAGGTTCATGCCTTGTTCGCCGTAGCGGACACCATCAAGGACAGTAGCAGGAGAGCCATCGCCGAGTTGCATGCAATTGGCATCAACACCATGATGCTGACCGGCGACAACCCTCACACGGCAAAGGCCATTGCCGCACAAGCCGGGATCGACCGTGCAGAAGGCAATCTACTTCCAGACGACAAACTGCGCGAAGTTGAGCAATTGGCCCGAAGCGGCAAGGTCGGCATGGTTGGCGATGGCATCAATGATTCACCGGCCTTGGCACGAGCGGACATCGGCTTTGCAATGGGGGCTGCTGGCACGGACACCGCCATCGAGACGGCCGACGTGGCGCTGATGGACGATGACCTGTGCAAGATACCGACGTTCGTGCGCCTGTCGCGTGCGACGGCGCAGGTGCTGATGCAAAACATCGTGCTGGCCCTTGGCATCAAGGCAGTATTTCTGGTGCTTACCTTCACGGGTCAAGCGACTATGTGGATGGCTGTGTTTGCTGATATGGGGGCCAGCTTGCTCGTCGTTGGCAATGGCTTGAGGCTGCTGCGCCGATGAGCTGGAAATTCTTTCTCTATGACTGGGGTGGCCTGAACATCGCGTTGTTCCAAGCCATCAACACGGGTACGCCTGCCGCGCTGGGGCCGCTGGCGTGGTTCTTCAGCCTCGTGGGAAGTTACTGGACGGCGCCGCTGACGATGCTGGGTCTGTGGTGGTGGTCGAAGTCGGCCACCAACCCGGCGCGTGGCGCGGTCGTTTTGCACCGCCTCATTGGTTTTAGCGTGGCCTTCTTGCTGGCTTTACTGGTCGCCACCGTCTTGAAGCTCTGGCTCGACTTTCCACGCCCGCCTGCCGTCCTTGGCGACATGGTGAGCGTGATCGGAAACATCGAGCGTCACTACAGCCTGCCCAGCGGACACTCCACCTATACCGCGCTGGTGGTCGGCGCGCTCTGGCCTTTGATGGGTCGACTTGGCCGCATCGGTATGGTGTTGTACGTTGCATTTGTCGGATGGTCGCGCGTCGCAGCCGGAATGCATTTCCCTGCTGACATACTCGCGGGCTGGGGACTTGGATGGATCTGCACGGCCCTCGCCGGGTGGTTGATCCCGCTGGCCGCCCCTATGTGGCAATCATTTCGCCGTACGTCAGTTTGGGCCTGGTTCGCAGTGGCCGCCGGTGCGGTCATGATCGATCAGCTCGCGAAGTTCGCCATCACCCGCGCGTTTGCCTACGGTGAACAGATCGAAATCACCCCTTTCTTTAACCTCGTTCATGTCCTGAATCCGGGCGCAGCATTCAGCTTTCTGGCGAACGCTGGCGGCTGGCAACGTTACTTCTTCATCACTCTGGGTCTGGTCGCTTCTGTTTGGCTGGGACGCATGCTGTGCCAGGAACGGCCACGCTTCGAAGCGGCGGGCTACAGCCTGATCCTTGGTGGTGCGCTCGGCAATGTCGCGGATCGTGTGCTGCGTGGACAGGTCGTTGATTTCCTCGACTTACATTGGCGGCACGCGCATTGGCCCGCCTTCAATTTCGCGGACGTAGCAATTTCTTTCGGCGTGATCTGCCTATTTAGCACTACTAGGAATCAAAGGAAACTTGTCAAGTTGGGATGAGAAGATTGCGTTTGGCGTCGCCAGCAAGTCGGCCAACAATTGCTGATGACGAGATCAAATATGTCAGGCAGTTTCGGAACTCGAAACTGTTGGGCTTTACTCAAGGAGAGCTGTCATGAAATGCCCAGTCTGTATAGAAACCACTCTTGTCATGACCGAGCGTCAGGGGATCGAGATCGACTATTGTCCGCAATGCCGGGGGGTTTGGCTTGACCGGGGAGAACTCGACAAAATCATCGAGCGTAGTCAGCACGACCCCGCTTATGCAGCATCGCAACAGGGGGGCGCACCGCAACCTCAGCAGCCTCAGCAGCGACGGCATGGATGCGATGACGAGCAAGCTTGGGGCCATAGCAGCAATTCCGGTAAGCGCGGTGGATTTTTCAAGGACTTGTTCGACTAGCGTGGGCTGACGACAGCCTGTGTGCGACAGGCATCATTGCAACAATTGGCCATCGGCGATCCTGGTTAGTAGTCAAACCGTACCGCGTATTCCTTGCCGGCCTTGTCCATACACAGGCCCTGCGGAGCCTTGCCCGACGGCCACGCCAGCTTGCAGTTCAATTCGGCGCCGTCCTTGGAGACCGCTTTAGCTTCTGCCGAATACGTCTCATGGTCCTTGTCGTGGCCGGCAAAGATGCGATCCCAATGCTTGGGATCGGTGCCCCGGTAGCGGCGCGTCAGTTCGGCCCAGTTCATGTGGGTCTCGACCTTGAATCCTGCGGCTTCGTACTGCCGATCCGCCGATTCGAGCGTTAGCCGATTGGTCTGCCCATGGGTGAATTCCCCCTTGAGCAATTGCGGCGCCGAGTCTTTGGCCAACATGTGGGAATGCGCGCCACACCCCGCCAACACCACTGCCACCCCCATGATGACCACACCATTTCTCAGCTTCATTTTCAGTTCTCCTCTGGAACGATTGAACGACGACAAACAACGATTCTGGTTTCAAAGACGTGCGCTATCAATTCCTCAAGGCTGAAGAACTCCTACCGCCGCCCCAATTTTTGCTGCACCAAGCGCGGGGTATTTTTGGCCGAGCAAACGCATGTCCTCCACCTGCCGATCATTGACCGTGATCCGCTCGGTATTCCCGGAACCCAGATGGAGATTCAGGCGGCCGATATAGGTTGCCTCACCGGGCTTGATGCTGAAACGGTAAACAAATTCACGAGCCGGCTTGTACTCGGTTTCGCCATACGGGCTAGGTTCGCCCTGATTCTATATTCGTAGCCCGAGACCTTATCCAACGGCTTGCCGCTCAGCGTCAACGAGACAATGGCCAATCCCTCGGGTTGGTTGGCATCCAGCGTATACGTCGAGGGCAAATCAGGTGCAGCGGCACAGCCAGCAAGACCGGCAATGAGCAGCAAAGACAATAGCGTTTTGGTCATTTTTCTTGTCCTTTCAGTCAGCCCTCAATGGATTGGTTACTTCAGGATGAGCGGATAAGAACGCTCACCCGACGAACAACTACCCTCCGCCGTCTCACCATGGGTATCCCAGTGACAGTCAAGCACGCCGCCATCGCTAGCCTTGAGGGTGGATCGCACTTGACCAATATGCTTTTGGTGCGGATATGACGTCGCCGCCTTTTGTTCCGGTGTCGGTGCCGTGGTGCGCCATTCGCCTGTATACATTTTGCCGTCGAGACTGATTTCGACGCGATGCGGTTCAACGCCCCCTCGGGTAACCGAACCGGTTATTTTTGTTCCAAGCTCGTAGTTTGGAGCGTGCCTGTCGAAGCGCATGCACTCAATCCGAACAAAATTCCACAGGCCATAACGAACTTAGTTTGCATGGCATTTCCTTTCATTTGTCAATGTCGTATGTATAAATAACTAACTACTGCCTTTATTGGGATGGCCTGAACGCTATTGGTCACGAAAACCTTCGCCACTCGAAACGCGAAACTGCCAACGCTGTCATCGTGGCTTCATTGCTAACTTCATCTTGGCGTCAATGTGTACCTGGAAGCTGCGCATCGGGCGCCGCCGCTCTTGTTTCGAGTAGCTTTACGATTGCATGGTGACCATTCATGCGGGCCACCCAAAGTGCATCGTGGCCTCCGGGGTCGACCGCATCCCACTGAGCCCCTCCGGCCAGCAGCAAACGGGCCACTTCTGCGTGACCCTTGTAAGCAGCCATGAACAAGGGCCGGTCACCTTCATGGGTTCCCGCATTTGCATCAGCGAGGTGCGCGACCAGAAAACCGACGATGTCGGTGTGGCCATTGAAAGCCGCCCAGAATAGCGGTGTCCAGCCACGCCGGTCCGGGAGATCGATGTTCGCTCCTCGCGCGAGGAGTTCCTCGGCAATGGCGAAATGCCTTCTGAAAATCGCATGGAACAGCAAACTGCAGCCGTCCCTGTCCTGCCAATTCACGGCTACGCCTTCCCGCAGAAGGGCGCTCATGCGCTCCAGCGCACCCCCTTGGACCGCTGCAAGACAAGCCGCCTGCGCGGAAGGATTTGTTCTTTCCTTCGCAGCAGGCGATGGGTGCTGGTGCTTGTTTTTCATTGCCCGCCTCAGCGAATCTCGACCGCGCGCTGAATGTCACTCAGGAAGATCCAGCCCGCTTCGGACTGCCCCGTATGCGCCGCCTTGGTGATGGCGTCGACCAGCGCGTCGGCCACATCATCAGCGCATATCAGTTCCAGTTTGTATTCGGTGACGACGGCTTCGGCCAGGTCCATGGAGTAATGCTGCTGCGTCGGGTCCGTACTCGCCAGTGGCCGTTGCACCTGGGATACCGTGATGTTGTGGCAGCTGGCACCGGGGGTAGCCAGTTCGCACAGGCCCGATTGCCGCAGCGCCTGAAGCACGTCGGCGATACGGTGTTGACGGATGAATGCCTTGATCTCTTTCATGCCGATTCTCCTTCGTTCACTTTGTAATCTGTCTTTGGCTCACTCGAACTGCTCGCGCGAACAAACGAATAGCCCTCGCCCGTATCCGTCCTGTGTGCTTTCGTCTGTCATCTACTTGGTATTTTCTTCGCCGGGATAGGCCAACAGACGCAAGGCGTTGATCACTACCACGAGCGTGGAGCCTTCATGCACCAACACCGCGAGGCCGATGCCAGCCCAGCCAAACAAGGTGGCAGGAATCAGCAGTGCCACCACGCCTAGCGAGACCCAAAGGTTCTGGCGAATGATGCGCCTCGATGCGCGACTCAAAGCCACGGCAAAGGGCAGCTTGGACAGATCGTCCGCCATCAGCGCCACGTCCGCCGTTTCCAGCGCCACATCGGTGCCGGCGCCACCCATCGCAATGCCGACCGTGGCGCGTGCCATGGCCGGAGCATCGTTGACTCCGTCGCCGATCATGGCCACCTGACCGTAACGTTGCCCGAGTTCTTCCATGGCCGTGACCTTGTCTTCCGGCAGCAGTCCCGCTTTCACTTCGTCCAGACCGACCGCGTCGGCAATGGCGCGTCCGACCCGTTCGTTGTCGCCGGTCAGCATGACGGTCTTGCTGATGCCGATCTGCTGCAATCGTTCCAGCACCTGCTTCACTCCGTCGCGCGGGGTATCGGCCAGGCCCACGACGCCGAGGAACTGCCCGTCGGCCTGGATGAGCATGATGCTTTTGCCTTCCGTCTGGAGGCGCTCAGAGTGCTGTCGAATGGCTTCGGGAATGGATTCGCCGTCAAACAGTCTAGCGTTACCGATCGCTACCTTTTTGCCATCGACTGCGGCGCGCAATCCTTTTCCGGTAACTGCTTCGACTTCGCCGGCCTCACTCCAACTCAAACCGCGCTGCTTCGCCTCCGTCACTACCGCCTGTGCCAGGGGGTGGGCGCTGCGACTTTCCACGGCGGCGGCCACGGTCAGCAGACCTGCCTCGTCTGCGTTGACGGCGACGACGTCAGTCACCTTTGGCTTGCCGACGGTCAACGTGCCGGTCTTGTCGAAGGCGATGGCCGTCAGCACGCCGAGATTTTCCAGGTGCACGCCGCCCTTGATCAGCACGCCGCCGCGCGCGGCGCGCGCGATGCCGGACAACACCGCCGACGGGGTAGCGATGGCCAGCGCGCAGGGCGAAGCCGCCACCAGCACCGCCATGGCGCGGTAAAAGGATTCGGCAAAGGGGAAACCGAACAACGGCGGAAGCACGATGAGCAAACCGACGCCCACCAGCACGACGGGCACGAAAATTCGCTCGAAGCGGTCGGTAAAGCGTTGCGTGGGCGATTTCTGTGTCTGCGCCTCGGCCACCATATCCATCATTCGCGCCAGCGTGCTTTCGCGCGCCAGCTTGGTCACCTCGATGATGAGCGCGCCCTCGCCATTGACGGTGGCGGCGAAGACCTTGTCGCCCGCCTGTTTGTCCACCGGCATGGATTCGCCGGTCACCGGAGACTGGTCCACCGCCGAGTTGCCGGTCGCCACCTGGCCATCGGCGGGGATGCGCTGACCGGGTTTGACGATCACCCGGTCGCCGCGCTGCAAGTCTTCGACACGCACCTCGATCTCCACGCCATCCCGCTGCACGATGGCGGTCTTGGGGGCCAGTTCCGCCAGTGCCTCGATGGCCTTGCGTGCCCGGTCCATGGCCATGTGTTCCAAGGCATGGCCCAGGCTGAACAGGAACAGCAGCAGCGCGCCTTCTTCCCAGGCCCCCAGCGCCGCCGCCCCGGCCGCCGCGACGATCATCAGGGTGTCGATGTCGAAGCTCCGGCTGCGCAAACTCTGCCATGCATCGCGCAGGGTGTAGAAACCGCCTGCCCCGTATGCGCCCAGCAACAAGCCGAGCGCCAAGCTGCGCGGTGCGTCGGCGCGACCTGCAAGCCAGCCGGCCAGCAACAGCAAGCCGGCTACGCAGCTGAAAATAAGCTCGCGATGCTCGGCAAACCACCCGACCTCATGGCCTTCCTCGCGCACGGCATAGCCGAGCGCCTGGATGCGCCCGACGATTGCCGACCGCTGGATTTTCTCGCTGTCGAATTCCAGGCGCAGGCGCTCGGCGGCATAGCTCACGGAAGCTTCCAGCACACCGTCCGTGCGTTGCAGGGCATGCTCGATTACGGTGGCACAGGTGGGGCAATCCATGCCGTCGATGCTCAGGTTCTCGTGGCGAAACTGATTTCCGATCTTGGCACCGGCCGCTTGCGCCAGTTCGCGCACCCGGCTTACGCTGAGTCGCTGCGGGTCATAATGCAGGCACAGGCGGGCGTTGCCGTCCTCGTGGACCAGGTGCGCCGCTTCTAAGCCTTCGGCCTGCAGCAATTCGGTCAATCGCCCTACGCAGGCGTCGCGCTCATCGGCGATATCCGGCAAGACCAGGGGCAAGTCCAGTTTAAGTTTCTCGGTCATGATGAGCTTTTTGGCTGACTATCAGCAGTAGTCAGACAATTTGTGAAGGACGAAGGTCGCGATCTCCGGGGGCATTTCCGCGGACAGCGATTTGAACGAATCAATTACGCGGCCGGCACTGAACGCACCATCCTCATACAAGAGCGGCGTTTGCGTTTTCCCGGGGAAAGGGTTTCCTTCATCCACCGCATAGTGGCGGTATCCTGTTTCCGCGTCCCAGGTAATCGACCGCTCATCACTATACTTGTCATACGCCAGTTGAAAAGCGACCGGGTGGTCCTGATCGTCGAACCAGACCACCAGGTCGAGTTCGTGGCAGAAAAACCAGCGACGCTTTCTTTCGCCGGGCACCTGCTTTTTCGAAGGAAACTCTTTCAGCATGATTTTCCAGCTTTCACTCGTTATCAGCGCGCCTCGGGATTTCGGTCACGCTCACTCGAAGCGGAAATTGACGTGCAATCCGTCGGTGGTAACGCATTCCCCGGCCGGGGAACCGCCCGACCGCCAGACAGCCGAGCACCGTAGCGTCGCGCCATTGCCGGCGTGTAACTCGGGTTGGGCCGCATACACGTAGTGGTCCGTATCCATGCCTGAAAAAATCCGGTCCCAATGCTTGCGGTCGATCCCGTAACGTCGCTTCAACTCCGCCAGGTTCTGATTGCGCTCGATGGCGAAGCCACGCGCCTCGAAACGTATCCCGCGAAATTCCAGTGCCATCGACGATCCCTCTGGCCCTTCGTGACGGAACATGCCGGTCGTGATGTCCCGGTCGCTTTCCTCCCGAACCAGGCTGTGCGAATGTCCGGCACAAGCGGTCAGCACGAGGATTGCCAGACAAGCCGATACTGCTGTCCTTGCTTTCATGATTCCCCCTTTCTTTTCGCCTTGATCATGCCGATGCCGCCTTGCGTTCCCTGCGAATTTCCAACCACTCGTACATGAGCGGCAGGAGAAGAAGGGTCAGTGCCGTTGAAGTGAACAAGCCCCCGACGACGACCGTCGCCAACGGCCGTTGCGTCTCCGCCCCGACGCCCTGCGACAGCAGCATCGGGATCAGGCCCAAAATCGCCACCGAGGCCGTCATCAGCACCGGCCGCAGCCGCAGCGCTGCCCCTTCGCGCACCGCCTCGCGGATGCTGAATCCCTGTCGCCGCCGATCATTCAGAAAGGACACCAAGACGATGCCGTTGAGCATGGCGACGCCGAACACGGCGATGAAGCCGATGGCCGAGGGCACCGACACGTACTGCCCGGTAATCGCCAGGCCGAAGACGCCACCGATCACGGCGAAAGGCACGTTGGCGATGATTAACGTGGCGTGGCTCAGCGAATTGAAGGCGGTGTAGAGCAGGATGAAGATCAGGCCGATGGTCAGTGGCACGATCACGGCGAGCCGGGCCATAGCCCGTTGCTGGTTCTCGAAGGCACCGCCCCACTCGATCCAATAGCCTTCGGGCAGTTTCATTTGGCTACGGATTCTGGCATCGGCTTCCTTGACGAAACCATCCACGTCGCGGCCTTTCACGTCCAGTTGCAGCACGGCATAACGCTGCAACTGCTCGCGGCGCACGAAGGAATAGCCCTCGTCGGTCTCCACCGTAGCGACCCGCGACAGCGGCACCAGCGCGCCGGACTGGGTGCGAATCGGAATGTCGCTGATCGCCTGCGGGCTGTCGCGGAAGGCCGCGTCGAGCCGCACCTGGATATCGAAGCGCTTGACCCCGTCGATCACCGTGCTGACGCTCTTGCCGCCGATTCCGGCCTGGACCACCTCGAGAATCTCGTCGGCGTTGATGCCATAGCGCGCCGCCTCGTCACGATTGACCTTGATCACCAGTTGCGGTTTGCCCTTGTTCGCTTCCAGCGCGAGGTCGGCGACGCCGGGCACCTTGTCGAGCACGGCCTTCGCTTCGCCGGCCAGGCGGTCGAGCGTGGTCAGGTCTTCGCCGTAGATCTTCAGGGCCAGGGTGGCGCGCACGCCGGAGATCAGCTCTTCGACGCGCATCTGGATCGGCTGCGTGGCAGCCAGCACCACCGTGGGCATCGCTTTTTCCATGAACTCCTGCATCTGTCCGGAGAGTTCGGGCATGCTGATTTTCTTCGGCCATTCTTTCGCCGGCTTGACCTCGACCAGGACCTCCATGTAATTGACGTCTGCGGTCTCGCCCTTTTCGGCGCGGCCGATGGTGGCGAGCGTCGACTTCACCTGCGGAAAGTTCTGCTTCAGCATGGCGTCGAAGCGCTTTGACACCGCAATGCTTTCGTCCAGCGAAGTAGACGGAATGCCGGTCACGCGAAACATGATCGAGCCTTCCTGCAGGCTCGGCATGAACTCCTTGCCCAGAAACGGAAACACCGCAAGCGACGCAACCAGAAGTACAAGCGCCCCACCGATGACCTTGCGCTTGTTGTCGAGCGCCCAGTCAAGGCGCGGCAGATAGAGCTGCTTGGCCCAGCGCACAAGGAAGGTGTCCTTCTCTTCCATGGGCTTCAAGATCAGCGCCGCGAGCACCGGCACCAGCGTCATGGTCAGGATCAGCGAGCCGACCATGGCAAAGGTAATCGTCAGCGCCATCGGCTTGAATAGCTTGCCCTCCAGCCCGGTCAGCGAGAACAGCGGCAGGAACACCACGATGATGATGAGGATGGCAAAGGCGATCGGGTTGATCACCTCGTGCGCCGCTTCCAGGATGACGTGGGTGCGGTTCACCGTCTTGCCGGCCTGATGCGAGAGCAGGCGGAAGCTGTTCTCCACCATCACCACCGCGCCATCCACCATCATGCCGATACCGATGGCCAGCCCGGCCAGCGACATCAGGTTGGCCGACATACCGACGTATTGCATGAGGATGAAGGCAATGAGCATCGCCAGCGGCAACGTGACGACTACGACGATGGCGGAGCGGATTTCGCCAAGAAACAGGAAGAGGACGACGGCGACCAGGATCGAGCCTTCGAGCAGCGCGCTTTCGGCCGTCGCGAGCGCCTTGTCGACGAGTTCCGTGCGGTCGTACACTGGGATGATGGAGGCGCCCTTGGGCAATGCCTGCTGCGCCAGCTTGAGCTTTGCCTTGACCGCATCGACGACGTTCTTGGCATTCTCGTTGATGCGTGCCAGCGCCATGCCTAGCGCGACTTCTTTGCCGTCCCGTGTCACCGCACCAAAACGCAGGCCGGGCGCTTCCTTCACCTCGGCCACGTCGCGGACGTAGATCGGCGAGCCTTCGCGTTGCGTGATCACCACATTGCCGATGTCGCGCGTGCCGGTGACCAGTCCCAGCCCGCGCACCAGGTACTGCTCGCGGCCGAGGTTCACGTACTGCCCGCCGACCTGGCGATTGTTGGCGGCCAGCGCCTCGATGACTGCCTTGAAGGTCAGCCCGTACTTGATCAGTTTGTGCGGCTGGATCAGCACCTGGAACTGCTTCTCGTCGCCGCCCCAGGAGATGACGTCGTCGACGCCCGCCGCGGTACGCAGCAACAGGCGCACGTTCCAGTCCTGCAAGGTGCGCAGGTCCATGGCCGAGAGCTTCTGGTCGGCCGATTCGACCGTGTACCAGAACACCTGACCGAGCCCGGAAGAGTTCGGTCCCAGCGTCGGTTCGCCGTAGCCTTCCGGCATGCGCGCCTTGGCTTCGAGCATCTTCTCGCCGACCAGGCGGCGGGCGAAGTAGATGTCGACGTCGTCCTTGAAATAGACGCTGACGAAGGACAGCCCGAACAGCGACACAGAACGGATTTCTTCCACGCCGGGCAAGCCGGCCATGGCCGTTTCCATCGGGAAGGTGAGCAGCTTCTCGACATCCTCGGCGGCGAGGCCGGGCGACTCGGTGTAGACATTGACCTGAATCGGCGTCACATCCGGAAAGGCGTCCACCGGCACGGCGCGGAAGGCTTGCACACCGAACACCACGACGAGCAGGAATCCGACCAGGACCAGGACCTTGTAGCGCAGCGAGAGATCGACAATTGAATTGAGCATGGCCGGTCCTCAGTGCGAATCGCCGATTTGCGACTTGAGCAGGCGCGCCTTGAGCGCATACGTTCCGGCAGTCACCACCCGCTCGCCGGCCTGCAATCCGTTTTTGATCACGACCCGGTCACGCAGTTTTTCTCCCAGCTCGACAGCACGCGGCTCGAAGCCGCCGTGTTCCTCGACGAAGGCCGTCGGTTGGCCCTGCATCAGCACCACGGCTTCCTGCGGCAGCAACAACGCCTTGGCTTTGCCCGCGACGCCGACCGTTCCGCTGGTACGGATAGCTGCGGTGGCGAACATCTCGGGTTTGAGCCGTCCGCCCGGATTGGCGACCTCGACCCGGGCCTGGACCGTGCGCGACTCCTTGTCCACGACCGCCGCAATGTAGGTGAGCGTGCCCTGGAAGGATTCGCCGGGATAGGCATCGACAGTGACCATCGCTTCCGCGCCGGTCTTGACCCGGCCGAGATCCTTCTCGAACAGGTTGGCCTCGATCCACAGTTTCGAGAGGTCGGCCACGGTGAACATCTGCTTGTCGGGCTGGGCCAGTTCGCCGAGGATGGCGTGCTTCTCGATCACCGTGCCGGCAAACGGCGTGGTCAGTGGGAAGGTCGACACGGCCCGGCCATCGTCGGCTGGCGTTGTCCCCACCCCAAGCATGCGCAGCTTGTCGCCGGCGGCGGCGAACGATGCCTTGGCCTTCTCGTACTCGGCGTGGGCGCGCAAATGGTCCTTCTGGGCGATGATCTGGTCGCCGTGGAGTTTTTCGGCACGCTCGAAGTCGGCCTTGGCCACCGCGAGCTGGGTCTTCGCCTGGAGATAGCTGGAGTGCGCTTCGCCCACATCGAGGCTGTCGAGCACGGCCAGCGCCTGTCCGGCCTTCACCCGGTCGCCGAGATTGACGTGGACCTTGACGATGCGTCCCGGCACTCGCGGTGCGACATGGGTGATGCGATCCTGGTTGGGGCGGATGGTGGCGGTGACCGTCAACTGCTCGCTGATTTCCTGCGCCGCGAGTTCTTCGACCTTGATTCCGGCGGTTTCGATTTCTTCAGCGCTGAGCTTTAACGACCCCGCCTCGCCATGACCGGCTTCGCCTTCCTTGTGCTCACCGTGCTTGTCGCCGGCCTTGTCGGTGCCGCTGCTTGCTGCGGCGGCTGGTTGCGTTGCCTTCGCGGTCGGCTCCGGCTTGTCGCAAGCGGTCAGCGCAAGCGTCGCCAGGCCAATGGCCAAGGCGAGCGTCAGGTCGGTTTTGGATGTCTTCATGGGGTCTTTTCCGATGCGGGTGGTTTGGCCGGTGACAGCAGGTGCGGCCTTCATTGGCTCGCGCTCCAGCCGGCGGTTTGCTCCAGTTCGCTGCGCGTCAAGGCGAATTCGGTCATTGCTTCGAGGACTTCGCGGCGGGTGTCGAGCACCTGCCGGGTGGCAAGCAGCATCTGGACGAGGCTGATCTCGCCGGCACGGTAGGCGGCAGTCGACAGGCGCTGGTTTTCTTCAAGGCGTTGCAGCACCGACTGGTCGAGCCGTTGCGTCCGCTGACGCAGGCTGTCGAGCTTTTGCCACAGGGCCAGGACACGGGCGCGGGTATCGCGGCCGGCGGCCTGCTTCTCGATCTCGGCCTGGGTCAACTCGGCCGACGCCTTGCCTATACCGGCGCTATTCCGCCGGAAGAGCGGCAAGGGAACCGATACGCTCAGCCCGACGATCCTCTCGCGGGCGTCGCCGGGACCTTCGCGGGCGGAACTCAGGCCGACAGTGATGTCCGGGTAGGCTGCCGCCCGTTCGAGGCCTAGCCGGTTGCGCGCCGCCTGCTCACGGTGATCGAGCGCGCGCAGCTGGGCTCGACTGGCCGCAGCCGTGAGCAGTTGATCAAGGGTATAGGGCAGTCCCGGTTTGACGGCGAGCGCACCTTTGACCGCTGGAAGCCTTTCCGCCGGCAATTGCAGCAGGGTAGCGAGTTCCGCGCGAGCCTGGATCAACTGTTCGCCAACCGTTTCGAGCTGGTTGCGTGCCCGTCCGAGCTCGACTTCGGCGAGATTGGCGTCGAGCTTGGTGTCTTCGCCTGCGTCGAAGCGCTTGCGCGTGACAGTGCTGTTCTCCCGGATCAGGTCGACCAATCCCGTTTCCATTTCGGCGCGTAATTGCAGGGCGACGACGCGGACGAATTTCTGCTCGACCTCGGCACGCAACTGGCGCCGCGCTTCTTCGATCGTTTCGCGCAGCGCCGCCAGTTCCTGCTCTGCCGCCGTGCGCCGATAGCCTTGTTGGCCGGCGATCTCAAGCGTCTGCGTCAGGCCGACGTTCCACTCGCGCTGCGTGCGATCGTTTTGCGTCGGATCGGGCACTGTCCGCCGCTGACGCTCGGCGGCGATCTGCGGGTTGTTCCAAAGCAAACCTTGGGTATCGGCAAGTTGTCCTTCGGCGGTGGCGAGGCTCGCCTGTGCGCTCTTCAGGGCAGGGTTGGACTGCTCGGCAAGTTGCCAAGCCTGTTCCAAGGTCAGCGGAAGCTCAACAGACGTGGGCGCAAGGCCGGACGACCCATTGGTCGCGACCGTCCTAGTCAGGGCCTGCGGGTACTGTGCGTGCGCTGGCAGTGTGGCCAGCAGCACAAGCGAAAGCAAAAGCGCCTTGTTCATCGAATTCCTCAGCGAGTTGAACCATGAGAAGAATCCGACGGGACGTACAGACAGCCCGCTGGCGCGGACTTAGTCTGCCGTCAAGGACGAGAAAAAGAGTGGACGCGTCCCGCCGGATCAGGCGAGGCGGGTAAGCGGCGGACGGTCGAAGGGATCGACCGTCGCGGAACAAAACTCGGCGGCAGGTGGCGCAACCAGTTGGTGTGGGCTGATATCGCCAAGCATTGGCGACAAGGTCGGCACAAAAGACGAGAACGACAAATGGCAGAATCCACAATCCGGATCTAGCTGGGCTCCGGTATCGGTCGATTTATCGACTGATCTGTCGTGGTGATGCATGTGATGCCCGAAATGAGCCGCCTGCGGAGATTCTTTCTGATGCTGGCAATAACCGGCAGCCGCAGCAAAAGCGGCATTTAGCGGTAGCATAACCAGCAGCAGAATGGCGAGGAAGCGTCTCATAGGCGCAGCCATTATAGCAGTTGGCGGCTTAGAAAAAACCCATCAGGGGTCGATTGACTCGATTGTGTGTGGGTCTTGACTACCCGACGGGAGATCGACCCGCAGAGAATGTTTTGAGTGACTGCATTACTCAAATGGCATTACCAAAATTCTGGGAGGAGATTTTTACAGCTTCAACGGTCTATCCAAGGAGAACGGAATACATCAAGCTCCAAATTTCCCCAATAGAAATCCGAAATGCGCCCTTTTTGGGTCGATTTCGAAAACACAGCCAACCTGCGGGAAGTTGTAATTGTCGATAGTACTGAATAGTCAGGAATCGACAATGAGCAAACCAATACAGGTCAAGCGCTTGATCAGACGCGAAGAACTACTCCGTCTAATCCCACTTTCCGACTCGGCAATTTACCGGCTCGAAAAGTCGGGGGGGTTTCCCAATAGATTCAATCTAACGCCACGTTGCGTTGTCTGGGATCTTGACGAAGTGGAGAACTGGATTCAAGAAAGACGCTCAGCGCTCATCCAACCCCAGCTTTCCCCGGACGTCCAAAAACGCAAATTCAGGCCTGTCCGAAAACAGGCCTGACGCCGACACCAGCCCGCTCGGTAGCATCAGATTTCTACGCCGCCGCGCGGGTGGGACGATGAATGGGCGTGATTTCTTTCCCGGCAATCCACGCATCTACCATGTTTGCCCATTGCTGGAGCATGTCCTTGCGCTGATCCGCATACTCTGCCTTGTTGTAGACGGCCCTGACTCCCTTCTGCTCATGGGCCAGGCATTTCTCAATCCAGTCGGTATTAAATCCCGCCTCATGCAGAAGCGTTGAACCCGTTCTGCGGAGATCATGAACGGTGAAATCGTCCAGAGGCAAATCCTTTTTCTTCGCATGCTCGACCGTGACAGTAATAACGCGATTGAGGGTATTGTTGGACATTCCCTTGTCACCTTCATACCGGGACGGCAAGATAAAATTGGATCCTCCTGCGCAGGTCTTCAGCGCAATCATGATGTCCATGGCCTGGTCGGGCAAGTAAATCACATGGGGCCTTCTGGCCTTCATTCTCTGCGCGGGGATGATCCACTTGGCGCCAACGAAATCCATCTCATCCCAGGTCGCATTGAGAAGCTCGCCCTTGCGGATGAGCGTAAGAAGAACAAGCTTCAACGCCAACCGGATTGTTGGCAGCGTCGGTACCAAATCCAACTCCTGGAAGAAAATCCTGATTTCGTCTGGGGAAAGCGCCCGATCTTTGGGCTTGAAGGTCGCGATCGAGGATGCCCTGACATCATCAGCAGGATTTGCGACCTTGTGACCACGCTCGATCGCAAACCTGAAAACCTGAGCAACAATGTCCCGGATGTGAACGGCCGTTGCCGGTGCATTGCGCTGAGTCTTGACCCTTTCGCACAGTGCCCGCAAATCTTCAGCCGCGATTTCCTTGAGAAGACGTCGGCCAAACTCGGGCTCGATATCGCGATCAATGACAGATTTCCTCATGTCCCGGGTACTGTCCGCCATGCGATATTCCTTCAGCCACAGGGTCGAGAACTCGCCGAAAGTTTTGGCCGCTTTCGATTTCTGAATTGAACGCTGCTTTTCCTTGGCGGGTGACTTCCCTGCAGCAATTTCCTTTTTGGCTTCGATCAGTTTCTCTCTAGCCTCGCCCAAGGTAAGGCCTTCTGGGCCGTATTGCCCAAGAACGAGAGTTTCCCGCCGGCCGTTCAGTCGATAGTCGTATCGGAAGGAAACAACTCCTGACGGGGTAACCGCGACATAGAGGCCGTCACGATCGACCAGCTTGTACAACTTGCCGGTCGCCTTGAGGTTCTTCAGTTGGGTATCGGTAAGCATGGTGGCCCTTTCCTGGTCGCCGATACCGTCAACGCAAAACCCCCTAAATTCGCCAGCCAACCCGCATGGTTACTGGGTTTTGCATTTCACGATACCGTCAACGCGTCCATTTGATGTTGACGGTATCGATGTTACTGAAGCTCTCAAGAAATGCCAATACCGTCACCGATACCGTCTCCAGATGTGAGCTACCCTGAATAGTCAGGAATAGTAAAAAACAGAAAACCCCTTGTTTTACCAAGGGGTTTTCGTGTTTTTTGAATAGGTACGAATAGTACCGAAACGCTATGTAATTATTCCCACTCGATGGTTGCCGGCGGTTTGCCCGAAATGTCGTAGACCACCCGATTGATGCCGCGTACTTCGTTGATGATGCGGTTGGAGACGCGGCCCAGCAATTCGTGGGGCAGTTCGGCCCACTTCGCGGTCATGAAGTCCGAGGTCTGCACGGCGCGCAAGGCCACCACGTATTCATAGGTGCGGCCATCGCCCATCACACCGACGCTCTTCACCGGCAGGAAGACGGCAAAGGCCTGGCTGGTCTTGTCGTACCAGTCGGCGGCACGCAACTCGTCGATGAAGATGGCGTCGGCGCGGCGCAGCAGGTCGGCGTAGTCCTGTCTCACTTCGCCGAGGATGCGCACCCCCAGGCCGGGGCCGGGGAAAGGATGGCGATACACCATCTCGTGCGGCAGCCCGAGGGCCACGCCGAACTCGCGGACTTCGTCCTTGAACAGTTCGCGCAAGGGTTCGCACAGCTTCAGGTTCAGGGTTTCCGGCAGGCCGCCGACATTGTGGTGGCTCTTGATCGCATGCGCTTTCTTGGTCTTGGCGCCGGCCGATTCGATCACGTCCGGGTAGATCGTGCCTTGCGCCAGCCATTTGGCCTTGGGCAATTTCTTCGCCTCGGCCTGGAACACTTCGACGAATTCGCGGCCGATGATCTTGCGCTTCTGTTCTGGATCGGTGACACCCTTGAGGTGCCCCATGAACTGGGCTGAGGCATCGACGTGGATCACCTTGACGCCCAGGTTGCGGGCGAAGGTCTGCATGACTTGCGCCCCTTCGTTGAGCCGCAGCAGTCCGTTATCGACGAAGACGCAGGTCAGCTTGTCGCCGATGGCCCGGTGCAGCAGCGCCGCGACCACCGATGAGTCGACCCCGCCGGACAGGCCGAGTATCACTTCGTCCTCACCCACCTGGGCACGTACCTTGGCGATCGCCTCATCGACATAGTCGGGCATGTTCCAGTCGTGGCCGCAGCCGCAGATCTCATGCACGAATCGGGCGATGATCTCCCTGCCTTTCAGGGTATGCGTAACCTCCGGGTGGAATTGCACGGCGTAGAATCCGCGCGCCTCGTCGGCCATCGCCGCGATCGGCGTCGATTCATTGCCGCCGATCACCTTGAAGCCGGGCGGCAGTTCGGTAACCTTGTCGCCGTGGCTCATCCACACTTCGAGCAGGCCATGGCCATCGGCATTGCTGCGATCCTGTATGCCCGCGAACAGTTTCGAATGGCCACGCGCGCGCATTTCGGCATAGCCGAATTCGCGCTTGCTGCTGCTCTCGACCTTGCCACCCAACTGCGAGGCCATGGTCTGCATGCCATAGCAAATGCCCAGCACCGGCACCCCGAGCTGGAAGACGATATCCGGCGCCTTCCAGTCCTCGGCCTCGTAAACCGAGTTCGGCCCGCCGGAAAGGATCACGCCTTGCGGCTTGAAGTCGCGAATGAAGTCCTCGCTGACATCGAAGGGGTGCAATTCGCAATACACCTGCTGTTCGCGGACACGGCGGGCAATCAGCTGGGCAACCTGGGAACCGAAATCGAGGATCAGGATCTTCTGGTGGGACATGGCGGGGCCTCTAAAGAAAAAAGGCGGCCGAAGCCGCCTTTGCAGCAATGCGGCACTCAGTCGACGTGGTAATTCGGCGCTTCCTTGGTGATCTGGACATCATGCACATGGGATTCGCGGATGCCGGCGGAGGTGATCTCGACGAACTCGGCTTTCGCCCGCATGTCGTCGATGGTGGCGCAGCCGACATAGCCCATCGAAGAACGCAGGCCGCCCATCAGCTGATGGATTACCGCGGTCACCGGGCCCTTGTAGGGGACGCGCCCTTCGATGCCTTCCGGCACCAGCTTTTCGACGTTGGCGTCGGAATCCTGGAAGTAACGGTCGGCGGCACCATCCTTCATCGCGCCGAGGCTGCCCATGCCGCGATAGGACTTGTAGGAGCGCCCTTGATACAGCACGGTCTCGCCGGGCGCCTCTTCGGTGCCGGCAAACAGTCCGCCCAGCATCACGGCGTTGGCGCCGGCGGCGATGGCCTTGGCGATGTCGCCGGAATAGCGGATGCCACCGTCGGCGATCAGCGGCGTGCCGCTTGCCGCCAGCGCATTGGCCACCAGATCGACCGCGGTGATCTGCGGCACGCCGACGCCAGCGACAATGCGCGTGGTGCAAATCGAACCGGGGCCGATGCCGACCTTGACGCCATCGGCGCCGTGATCGACCAGCGCCTTCGCGGCAGTGGCGGTCGCGATGTTGCCACCGACCACCTCGACCTGCGGGAAATTCTTCTTGACCCACTCGACACGCTTCAATACGCCTTCGGAATGGCCGTGCGCGGTATCGACCACGATCAGGTCGACACCGGCCTCGGCCAGCAGTGCCACGCGCTCTTCCGTGCCCTCGCCGACCCCGACCGCCGCACCGACGCGCAGGTGGCCCTGGTCGTCCTTGGCGGCGAACGGATGCTCGCTCGACTTGAGGATGTCCTTCACCGTCACCAGCCCGCGCAGCTCGAAAGCGCCATTGACCACCAGCACCCGCTCCAGCCTGTGCTTGTGCATCAAGGCCTTCGCCTCTTCCGGGGAACTGCCTTCGGCGACCGTGACCAGGCGCTCGCGCGGCGTCATGATGCCGCGCACCGGCTGGTCCAGATTGGTTTCGAAGCGCGTGTCGCGGTTGGTGACGATGCCGACTACCTTGCCGTTTTCGACCACCGGCAGGCCGGAGATGCGATAGTTTCGCGTCAGTGCCAATACCTCGCGCACCGTCATCGAGGGCGGAATGGTGATCGGGTCCTTCAGCACCCCCGACTCGAAACGCTTGACCTTGGCCACCTCGGCGGCCTGCGCCTTGGAATTCAGGTTCTTGTGGATGATGCCGATGCCGCCTTCCTGAGCCAGGGCAATGGCCAGACGCGATTCGGTCACCGTGTCCATGGCGGCCGAAATCAGCGGCAGGTTGAGCTGGATCTTGCGGGTAAGACGGGTAGCGAGGCTGACGTCGCGGGGGAGGATCGCCGAGTGGGCGGGAACCAGGAGGACGTCGTCGAACGTCAGCGCCTTCTGGAGCAGTCGCATGGTGTTTTCCTTGGATCGCAAAGCCGCATTATACGCGAGAGCATAGCCCCCTTCCGCCGTCCTGCCAGCGCCGTCCGCAAGGGATACCGTCTCCGGCCCGAGCCGGAGACATAACTTTCAGTCCTCGGCTTCGCCGCCGCCCTTTTTCATGGCCTTGCCCTCGGCGGCGCGCTGCTTGCGCACCTCCTTGGGGTCGGCGATCAGCGGACGGTAAATTTCGACCCGGTCGCGGTCGCGCAACACCGTATCCGCCTTGGCCAGCTTGGCATACACACCTATCTTGTTCCGCTTCAGGTCAATCTCGGGATACTTCGCCAGCAAGCCCGACGCCTCGACGGCCTGCAGGGCCGTGCTGCCCTGCGGCAGGCTGAGCCGGGCCAGTTCCTGCGTTCCGGCCAGGGCGTAAACCACCTCGACTTGTATCTGATCAGCCATAAACCGTTTGCGCGCGCTTGACGAAGGAATCGACGAAAGTATTCGCGATGTGATGGAACACCGGCCCCAGCACCTTTTCCAGCAACTGGCTGGAAAAGGCATAGTGAAGGCGGAATTCTACCTTGCAGGCCGTATCGCCCAGCGGCGTGAAACGCCAATGGCCGTCGAGATGATCGAAGGGCCCATCCCTCAGCTTGATATCCATCAGGAAAGGTTCCTGCTTGGTGTTCTCGGTCGAAAAGTGCGACTTGAGGCCGTGATAGTTGATATATACCGTCGCCGCCGTCCGCTCCGGCGTCCGTTCGTGGATCGTGCTGCCGCCACACCAGGGCAGGAACGCGGGATAGTCCTCGATGCGGTCGACGAGAACGAACATCTGCGTGGCAGTGCGTTCGATCAGGACGGATTTCTCGACCAGGGCCATGGAGTCTGCCGGTAAGGCGCGGTGGGGGCTACGGTAGAATTTGCAATTTTAGCGCCCGGTCCAATGAGCATCGTCGACAACAAGAAGGCCTTCCACGAATATTTCATCGAGGATCGCCATGAGGCCGGACTGGTGCTGGAAGGCTGGGAGGTCAAGGCCATTCGTGCCGGCCGCGCCCAGCTCAAGGAAGCCTATGTGGTGGTCAAGCGCGGCGAGGTCTTCCTGATCGGCGCCCACATCACCCCGCTGCTTTCGGCCTCGACGCACATCCATCCCGATCCGGTACGGACCCGCAAGCTGCTGCTGCACGCCGAGGAAATCAACAAGCTGATCGGCAAGGTCGAGCGCGCCGGTTATACCCTGGTACCGCTCGATCTGCACTACAGCAAGGGCCGGGTCAAGCTGAGCATAGGCCTGGCCAAGGGCAAGAAGCAGCATGACAAGCGCGACGCCGAAAAAGAGCGTGACTGGGTTCGAGAGAAAGCGCGCCTGATGCGCGACCGGCGCGGCTGAACGGTGAGTCCCGCCACCCTGCTCTGGCTTGTCACCGGCTGCCTCATGCTCCAGCCCTTGTCGACCGATCTCTATCTCGCCACCCTGCCCGGGATGGCGGCGGATTTCGGCGTCGGCGCCGGTGCCGTGCAACATACACTGTCCCTGTTCGTGATCGGCTTTGGCACCGCGCAACTGATCAGCGGCCCGCTGTCCGACCGCTACGGGCGCAAGCCGGTGATGATCGGTGGCCTCACACTCTACTTGGCATCCAGCGTCGCCTGTGCCTTCGCGCCAAGCCTGCCACTGTTGGTGGCGGCCCGCTTTTCCCAGGCCATCGGCTGCTGTACCGGCGTCGTCGTAGCCCGAGCCGTGATCCGCGATGCCTACGCCCCGGCCGAAGGCGCGAGGATGCTGGCCAAGGTCAGTTCGTTGCTGTCCATCGCGCCGATCCTCGGGCCCATCCTCGGCGGCTACCTGCAGATCGCCTACGGTTGGCGCGCCGCCTTCGTGGCGCTAGCCCTGGCCGGGCTGACTGTCTGGATCGCCGCCCTGCATCGGATGCGCGAATCGAATGCGCAACCCGACCCGGAAGCGCTGCGTCCAGGCCGACTCGGCCGCAGCTATCTGGAGGTAGCCCGAAGCCCGGCCTTCTGGGCCTATGCCCTGCCCGGCACCCTGTCGTATGCCTCGATCTTCGCGTTCATCTCGGGCACGCCCTTCGTTCTGATCCGCGTCCTCGGCGTGCCGACGCAGCACTATGGCTACTACTTCGCCTGCGGCGTTCTCGGCTACCTCGGCGGCACCCTGCTCTGCCGGCGCATGATCAGTCGCATCGGCATGCAACGCACCCTGGAGAGCGGCACCCTGGTCGGACTGGCGGGCGGCCTCGGCTTCTTCGCCATGGCGCTCGGCGGACTGGCCAACCCGATCATGGTGATCGTGGCGCAGTTCGTCGTCATGATTGCGCATGGCATCAACTTTCCCTGCGCCCAGGCCGGCTCGCTGGCGCCGTTTCCGGAAAAGGCCGGCGCCGCGGCAGGACTGTTCGGTTTCATTTCGATGCTTGGCGCGTTTTTCACCGGCATGTGGGTAGGAAGCAGCCACGACGGCACAGTGATTCCGCTGGCTTCGATCAGCGCCACCGTCGCCATCGGCCTGTTTGCGTCGGCGCGAATTCTCGCTCGCCACGGGCACGGCACCCGGCACTGATTCGTCGTCGCGCGGACGGCGACGGCGATGCTGCCCAGGTCAAGCGACGCCGTGCCACAGGCGCCGACTTCCCGCTCAGTAGGCGAAGCGCGTCTGCAGCTCGTCAAGCCCAAGTTCGCGCAGGATCCATAGCTGCCGGTCGCGCGCGTTGCCCCGCGGGCCGCCTTCGCGGCGGGCGATGATCAGTTCGTTCTTCATCGAATGTTCCCACCCCACCAGCTCGGTGACAGTGACCTGGTAGCCATTCGCTTCGAGCAACAGGCAGCGCAGGACATTGGTGACGTGGCTGCCGAATTCCCTGCTGTGGATGGGATGGCGCCAGATTTCGGCCAGCGCCGTGCGCGCCAGCGACGCCACCTTGTGCCGACGCAGGGCCGCGGCCACTTCGGCCTGGCAGCAAGGTGCGAGAACAATGAATCGGGCCCGGCGCTGCAGGGCGAAGCGGATCGCGTCGTCGGTCGCCGTATCGCAGGCATGCAGGGCGGTCACGATGTCGACTTGCCCGGGCAGGTTCGGAGAGATGATGGCGTCGGCTACCGCCAGGTTCAAGAACTCCATGCGCGAGAACTCCAGCCTTCGCGCCAGTTCGCGTGACTTGTCGACCAGCCCGGCGCGGGTCTCGATGCCGAAAACGCGCCCCTCCTCCCTGGCTTTCAAGTAGAGGTCATAGAGGATGAACCCCAGGTAAGACTTGCCGGCGCCATGGTCAACCAGCGTCAGCTCGCCCCCGTCAGCGAGGACTTCCGTCAGCAGCGGCTCGATGAACTGGCACAGGTGATAGACCTGCTTCAGCTTGCGCCGGCTGTCCTGGTTCAGCCGCCCGTCGCGGGTCAGGATGTGCAGTTCCTTGAGCAGTTCGGTCGACTGCCCGGGGCGAATCTCCGGAATGCCGCTCACCGTCTTGCCTAGTCTTCGACGGGAAGGCGAATGATGTGCTGCCCGGATTTCTCGTCGCGTTCCAGCACCAGCAGCCGGTGCTTCATGGCGTCTTCCAGCAGTTCGCCAAACGAACGATAGCCGTAATACGACTCGCTGAAACCGGGCTTGCGCCGCTTCAAGGTCTGCTTGACCATCGAGCCCCAGATCTTCTCGTCCTCGCCGCGCTCGGCGATCAGTGCCTCGATGGTTTCCAGCACCAGATCGAAGGCCTGCTGACGCTTGAGATCTTCAGGCTTTTCATCGCTCCGGGCTTCGTTCGCCTTGCCCGGGACCGCTGCCTTGGCCGCCGGCTTGCGCGGCGTGCGCGGTTTCTTCGCGGGCAGTTCCCGCACCAGGTCGTCGTAGAAAATGAACTCGTCGCAATTGGCCGCCAGCAGGTCGGACGTCGCCGCCTTGACACCGACGCCGATCACCCGCTTGTTGTTCTCGCGCAGCTTGGACACCAGCGGCGAGAAATCCGAATCGCCGCTGATGATGACAAAGCTATCGACATGGGATTTGGTATAGCAAAGATCCAGCGCATCGACCACCATGCGGATGTCGGCGGAATTCTTGCCGGACTGGCGCAGATGCGGAATCTCGATCAGCTCGAAGGAGGCTTCGTGCATCGGCGCCTTGAATTCCTTGTAGCGCGCCCAGTCGCAGTAGGCCTTCTTGACCACGATGCTGCCCTTCAGCAGCAGGCGCTCCAACACCTTGTTGATGTCGAACTGGGCGTACTTGGCGTCGCGCACGCCCAGGGCGATGTTCTCGAAGTCGCAGAACAGCGCCATGCTGATGATTTCGGTAGTTCCTGCCATGTGATGCTTTCGATTTTCCCGGAAAAGTGGAGTGTCGCATTTTCAACGCGACTGCGGCGCGAGACGGCATAATTCGCTCCCCTGTTTCGCCTGCCTGCCACCCGCTCCATGCCTTCCGCCTTGCAAACCCTGCGCCGCGTCTTCGGCTTCGACTCGTTTCGCGGCGCGCAGGCGGAAATCATCGGCCACGTCGTCGCCGGTGGCGATGCCCTGGTACTGATGCCGACCGGCGGCGGCAAATCACTGTGCTACCAATTGCCGGCCCTGCTGCGTCCGGGCATGGCCGTGGTCGTTTCGCCCCTGATCGCGCTGATGCAGGACCAGGTTGCCGCCCTGCAACAGGCCGGCGTGCGCGCCGCCTTCCTCAATTCGACCCTGGATGCCGCGACAGCGGCGGAAATCGAGCGGCAGTTGCGCGAGGGCCAGTTGGACCTGATCTACGTCGCGCCGGAGCGGCTGCTGAACCCGCGCTTCCTCGCCTTGCTGGATTTCCTCGCGACGCGTCAGGGCATCGCCTTGTTCGCCATCGACGAAGCGCATTGCGTTTCACAGTGGGGGCACGATTTCCGTCCCGAATACATCCAGTTGGCCGTACTGCATCAGCGTTGGCCGGACGTACCGCGCATTGCCCTGACCGCCACCGCCGACACCCTGACCCGGCGCGAGATCGTCGAGCGTCTGGGCCTGGATGCCGCCAGGGTCTTCGTCTCCAGTTTCGATCGACCGAACATCCGCTACAGCGTGGTCGAGCGTGATAATCCGCGGCGTCAGCTGCTGGATTTTCTTTCCGCCCATCGCGGTGAAGCGGGCATCGTCTACTGCCTGTCGCGGCGCAAGGTTGACGAGACTGCCGACTGGCTGCGCGAGCAGGGCATCGCCGCCCTGCCCTATCACGCCGGACTCGATGCCGCGAACCGCCAGCAACACCAGCAGCGCTTTCAGCGCGAGGACGGCGTGGTCATGGTGGCGACCATCGCTTTCGGCATGGGCATCGACAAGCCCGACGTGCGCTTCGTCGCCCATCTCGACCTGCCCAAGAGCCTGGAGGCCTACTACCAGGAGACCGGCCGCGCCGGTCGCGACGGCGAGCCGGCCGAAGCCTGGATGACATACGGACTCAACGACGTCGTGGTCCATCGCGGCCGCATCGAGGAATCCACCGCCGGCGAAGATCAGAAACGCATCGAGCGCGGCAAGCTCGACGCCCTGCTGGCCTGGTGCGAGACCATGCATTGCCGGCGCCGCAGCCTGCTTTCCTACTTCGGCGAGGAAAGCGGCCCCTGCGGCAACTGCGACACCTGCCTTGAACCGCCCGTCGCCTGGGATGGCACCATCGCCGCACAGAAAGCCATGTCGGCGGCCCTGCGCACCGGCCAGCGCTTCGGCGCCGGGCATCTGATCGACATCCTGCGCGGCAAGCTCACCGACAAGGTTCAGATGTTCCGGCACCAGCAACTACCGACCTTCGCCGCCGGGGCCGAGCTGGATGAGGCGGATTGGCGCTCGGTGTTCCGCCAGTTGCTGGCCACCGGCCTGCTGTGCGCCGATGTCGAGGCCCATGGCGCCTTGCGCCTGACCGACGCGGCACGCCCGGTGCTCAAGGGTGAGCAGTCCCTCAGGCTGCGGCGCCGCCGCCCGGCCGGGCGGGGGCACGGCAAAGAGTCGGCGCCGGCGACACGGCGCGACAGCCTGCAAACCGCGCTCGACGACAGTTCGCAGGCGCTCTTCGAGCTCTTGCGCCAGTGGCGTGCCGAAACGGCGCGCTCCCAGGGAGTCCCGGCCTACGTCATCCTGCATGACCGCAGCCTGCGCGAGCTGGCGCTGCGCCGTCCGCTGAACCGCGACGAGCTGCTGGAAATACCCGGCATCGGCGCGGCCAAGGTGGATCGCTATGCAGAAGCCCTACTCGCCCTGATGCCTTGAGCCCCGCAGAAAAAACCTCCCCTGGCACATCCGCGCCCGCCTGCGGCAGGCGATAATAATGGGCTTGCAAACAAGGAAGTTCCGCGATGAAGCGCGTCGATGATTTTCGCCTGCGGTTGGGCAAGCATGAGCTGGTGCCCATCATGGTCGGCGGCATGGGAGTGGATATCTCGACCGCCGAACTCTCGCTGGAAGCGGCGCGCCTTGGTGGCATCGGCCATATCTCCGACGCCATGGTGCCGACGGTATCGGATCGCCGCTTCAATACCAAATACGTCAAGACCAAGCTCAAGCAGTACAAGTTCAACGTCGCCAATACCGACAAGGCGGTGGTCAAGTTCGACCTCGGCTTGCTCGCCGAGGCTACCGCGCTGCACGTCGGTCGCACCATGGAAGCCAAGCGTGGCGACGGTCTGATCTTCATCAACTGCATGGAAAAGCTGACCATGAATGCGCCCAAGGACACCTTGCGCATGCGCATCAAGGCGGCACTCGACGCCGGTATCGACGGTGTTACCCTGGCGGCGGGCCTGCACCTGGGCAGTTTCGCCCTGATCGAGGACCATCCGCGCTTTCGCGACGCCAAGCTGGGCATCATCGTTTCCAGCCTGCGCGCGCTGCAATTGTTCATCAAGAAGAGCGCCCGCACCAAGCGCCTGCCCGACTATGTCGTCATCGAAGGTCCGTTGGCGGGTGGGCATCTGGGCTTCGGCATGGACTGGGCGCAATACAACCTCGCCACCATCGTCGCCGAAATCCGTGACTGGCTAAAGGCCGAGCAGCTCGACATTCCGCTGATCCCGGCCGGCGGCATCTTTACCGGCTCGGACGCCGTGTCCTTCCTGGAAAACGGCGCCGCCGCGGTGCAGGTAGCGACGCGCTTCACGGTGTCGAAGGAATGCGGCCTGCCGGAAGATGTGCAGCAGGAATACTTCAAGGCCGGCGAAACCGACATCGAGGTGAATACCATTTCGCCCACCGGCTATCCCATGCGCATGCTGAAGAACAGCCCCGGCATCGGCGACGGCATCCGCCCCAACTGCGAGGCCTACGGCTACCTGCTCGATGCCAACGGCAGTTGCCAGTACATCGAGGCCTACAACCGCGAAGTGGCCCTGCATCCGGAAGCGAAGAAGGTCAAGGTAATGGACAAGACCTGCCTGTGCACCCACATGCGCAACTTCGAGATCTGGACCTGCGGCCACTACACCTACCGGCTGAAGGACACCTCGCGGCGCAACGCGGACGGCAGCTACCAACTGCTCAGCGCGGAACACATCTTCCGCGACTACCAGTTCAGCACCGACGGCAGGATTGCCCTGCCGGCCTGATTCAGGCGGGGAACACCCCGGTCGACAGGTAACGGTCGCCGCGATCGCAGACGATGCTGACGATCACCGCGTTCTCCACTTGCTCCGCGATGCGCAGGGCCACCGCCATCGCACCACCGGACGAGATGCCGGCAAAAATGCCTTCCTCGCGTGCCAGACGACGCGCCATTTCCTCGGCCCGGCCCTGGCCCACGTATTCGATCTGGTCGACGCGCGAAGCGTCGTAGATCTTTGGCAGATAGGCCTCCGGCCACTTGCGGATACCGGGAATCTGCGAACCCTCTTCCGGCTGGCAGCCGATAATCCGGATCGCCGGGTTCTTCTCCTTGAAGTAGCGCGAACATCCCATGATGGTGCCGGTGGTGCCCATGCTGGAAATGAAGTGCGTGATGCCGCCGCCGGTATCGCGCCAGATCTCGGGACCGGTCGACTCGTAGTGCGCCAGGGGGTTGTCGGGGTTGGCGAACTGGTCGAGCACCACGCCCTTGCCTTCGGTCATCATGCGGTCCGCCAGGTCGCGCGCCGCCTCCATGCCGCCCGCCTTGGGCGTCAGGATCAGCTCGGCGCCGAAGGCGCGCATGGTCTGGCAGCGTTCCAGGCTCTGGTTCTCCGGCATGACCAGGATCATCCGGTAGCCGCGCATCGCCGCCGCCATTGCCAGCGCGATCCCGGTGTTGCCCGAGGTCGCTTCGATCAGGGTGTCGCCGGGTTTGATCCGCCCGCGCTGCTCGGCCATGCGGATCATCGACAGGGCCGGGCGGTCCTTGACCGAGCCGGCCGGGTTGTTGCCTTCGAGCTTGGCGAGGATGACGTTATTGCGTTTGGCATTGGCCGCGCCCGGCAGGCGCTGCAAGCGTACCAGCGGCGTTTCGCCGACGAACTCCTCGATCGAGCGGTAGTTCATCGCGCCAGCCATTTCACATACTCGCCGACACCCTGGCCGACGGTGGCGAATTCCTCGCCGTAACCGGTGCCGCGCAAGGCGGAAATGTCGGCCTGGGTGAAGCTCTGGTACTTCCCCTTGAGTGCCTCGGGAAACGGAATGTATTCGATGGTACCCGCCGCCACCAGTTCCGCCAGGGTCTGCGCCGGCTTGCCTTCCAGCGCACGGCAGGCGTTCACGGTTGCTGTCGCCAGCTCGTTGAAGCTCTGCGCGCGCCCGGTGCCCAGGTTGTAGATGCCGGAAACGCGTTCCTCAAGAAAGGCCATGTTGACCTTGACCACGTCACCGACATAAACGAAGTCGCGCCGTTGCTCGCCATTGTCGTAGCCGGCGTAGCCCTCGAACAGCTTCACCTTGCCTTCGGCGCGGAACTGGTTGAAATGATGGAAAGCCACCGAGGCCATACGCCCCTTGTGCTGTTCACGCGGACCATACACGTTGAAGTAGCGGAAGCCGGCGATCTGGGAGTCGGCGCTGCTGAGACGGCGACGCACGATCTGGTCGAAGAGGAATTTCGAATAGCCATAGACATTGAGCGGCGCCTCGTGGTCGCGCTGCTCGCGGAACACGCTGCCGCCACCATAGACCGAGGCCGACGAGGCATACAGAAAGGGGATCTCCTGCTCACCGCAAAAATCCATCAAGGCCAGCGAATAGCGGTAATTGTTGGCCATCATGTAGCGGCCATCGGTTTCCATGGTATCCGAGCAGGCGCCCTGATGCAGGATGGCCTCGATGCCGCCGTCGAGCTGGCCATGCTCGACCAGTTCGAGGAAGTCGGGCTTGTCGAGGTAGTCGGCGATTTCGCAATCCGTCAGATTGTGGAATTTGTCGGCCTTTTCCAGATTGTCCACGGCAATGATGTCGGTGACACCGCGCTCGTTGAGCGCCTTGACCAGATTGGCGCCGATGAAGCCGCAGGCGCCGGTGACGACGTAGTACATAAATACCTCAGTCTTCCAAATAATGCGGGCAAAGCCCGCTCACCTTAATCGCCCCCTTCCCCGGGAAGGGGGGCGGGGGGAAGGTACTCAACCTAGGCAACTGCAGCCTGCAGCTCCTGCAGGCTGCATGTCGCGGTGCCCAGTTTTCCGACTACCACGCCGGCGGCAAGATTGGCCTGGCGCATCGCCTCCGGCAGGGACAGGCCGCTGCCCAGCATCACCGCCAGGGTTGCGATCACCGTATCGCCGGCACCGCTGACATCATAAACCTCGCGCGCCACGGCCGGCACATGTTCGCGCCCCGAGGCGGTAAACAAGGTCATGCCTTCTTCGCTGCGCGTCACCAGCAAGGCCTCAAGGCCCAGCTCGGCGCGCAGGCGACCGGCCTTCTGCTCCAGCTCCGTCTCGTCGCGCCAACTGCCGACCACCTGGCGCAGTTCCGAGCGATTCGGCGTCAGCAAGGTCGCCCCGGCATAGCGCGCGTAGTCCTCGCCCTTGGGGTCGACCAACACCTGCTTTCCGGCGGCTCGCGCCCGGGCGATCATTTCGGTAATGTGCGTCAGACCGCCCTTGCCGTAGTCGGAAAGGATGACCACGTCGCAGGCAGCCAGGCGCGACTCGAAATCCGCCAGCTTGGCCTCCAGCACCTCGTGATCGGGGGCGTTCTCGAAATCGATGCGCAGCAATTGTTGCTGGCGCGCGACCACCCGCAACTTGACCGTGGTACTCAGCTTGGCGTCCTGATGCAAACTGCATTCGATGCCGGATTCACCCAGCAGGCGCTCCAGGCTGCGTCCGGCATCATCGGTGCCGACCACCGAGAGCAAGGCCACCCGGGCGCCCAGGGCGGCGGCGTTGCGCGCGACGTTGGCGGCGCCACCGGGCCGTTCTTCGCTACGATCCACCTTGACCACCGGCACCGGGGCTTCGGGAGAAATGCGCGAGACCTCGCCGAACCAGTAACGGTCCAGCATCACGTCGCCGACGATCAGGATGCGCGTGGCCGAGGTGTCGGGCAGCATGTTCATAGCCTGCCGATCGCGTAGTACTCGAGTCCGGCGCGACGCGGCGCCGCCGGTTCGTAGAGGTTGCGCCCGTCGAAGATCACCGGGGTTTTGAGCCGCGCCTTGATCGCCGCAAAGTCGGGACTGCGGAACTCCTTCCATTCGGTGACGATGGCCAGCGCATCGGCGCCATCCAGGGCATCCATCGGTGATGTCGCATAAGCGATACGCGGGTTGTCGCCGAGCATGCGTTGCGCCTCGTGCGTCGCCACCGGGTCGTAGGCCCGCAGCGAGGCGCCGCGCGCCAGCAATTCCCGGATCAACACCAGGCTGGGCGCCTCGCGCATGTCGTCAGTATTTGGTTTGAAGGCCAGGCCCCATAGCGCGAAGGTCTTGCCGGAGAGATCCTGCCCCAGGCGCTTGGCAATCTTGCCGCCAAGCACGGTCTTCTGCGCTTCGTTGGCATCCTCGACAGCCTGCAAGACCTTGAGTCCCTGCCCTGCCTCGCTGGCGGTGCGGATCAGCGCCTGCACGTCCTTCGGGAAGCAGGAGCCACCGTAGCCAACGCCTGGGTACAGGAAATGGAAACCGATGCGCGGATCGGAGCCGATGCCCTTCCTGACCAGTTCGATGTCGGCGCCCAGCTTTTCCGCCAGGTTCGCCAGTTCGTTCATGAAGCTGATGCGGGTGGCCAGCATGGCGTTCGCCGCGTACTTGGTCAGTTCGGCGCTCTTTACGTCCATCAGGATCAGGCGCTCGTGATTGCGCTGGAAGGGGGCATACAGTTCCCGCATCAACTCCACGGCGCGGGCATCGTCGGCACCGACGACGATGCGGTCGGGCTTCATGAAGTCTTCGACCGCCGCACCTTCCTTGAGGAATTCCGGGTTCGAGACGACGCTGTAGTCAAGCGTGGCGCCACGCGCTTGCAGTTCCTCGGCGATCGCGGCACGCACCTTGTCCGCTGTACCCACTGGCACCGTCGATTTGTCGATCACGGCGCGATAGCCGTCCATGTGGCGACCGATGTTGCGCGCCGCCGCGACCACGTATTGCAGGTCGGCCGATCCATCTTCGTCGGGCGGCGTGCCGACGGCGATGAACTGGAGCACGCCATGCGCCACCGCGGCCTCGACATCGGTGGTGAAGCGCAGGCGACCCGCTGCCTCGTTCTTGCGCACCATAGCCTCCAAACCGGGTTCGTAGATCGGAATGCCACCCTCGTTGAGGATGCGGATCTTGTTGGCGTCGAGGTCGAGGCAGAGTACGTCGTTGCCGACGTCGGCCAGGCAGGTGCCGGAAACCAGGCCGACGTAACCGGTGCCGATAACGGTAATTTTCATGATGATGGACTAGAGGGTGATGTCGAATTCTTCGGTGCGGCGCGGGGGATAGGTTTCCCAGCCGCCGCAGCCGGGGCAGCGCCAGTAGAACTGGCGCGCCTTGAAGCCGCAGGCATCGCAACGATAGCGCGCAACGCGGCGGGTGTGGTTGTGGATCAGGTTCTTGATCAGTTCCAGGTCGGCGCGCTTTTCCGCCGGAGCGACGAGGATCTGCGCCTCCAGCAGCTTGTCGAGACCCAGCAGCGTCGGGGTACGCCGCAACTCGTCGCGGACCAATCCGTAAGCCGCCTCGGCGCCCTGGGTATCGAGTTCGACGCGGAATACGGCATCGAGCATGTCGAGGGACGGGTGGTGCTCCAGCCAATGCCGCAACAGTTCGCGCCCCTGGTCGATGCGCCCCTGCTGCACATGCACGGCCATGATCTTTTCGGCGACCAGGGAAAGATAGACCGGATTCTGCTGCTCGACCCGTTTCCAGTGCTCGATCGCCGTATCTCCGGCGCCGACTTTTGCCGCCAGTTCGGCTTGCAGCAGGGAGGCGCGAACGCATTTGCGGTTGGCGGCAAGGGCTGCATCCAAAAGATCGCGAGCCCGCTCGTGCTTGCCGTTGAGTATCTCGGCGGCGGCCATTTCACAGTGGAACTCGGCGATCTCCTTCTGCCAGAGGTGATCGGCATGGTTGGGCATGGCGTTGGCAACCGCAATCGCCTTTTCCCATTCCTTTTCCTGCTGGTAGATTTCGAGCAGGTTCTTCAGCGCTTCCTCATCGCGGGAGGTGGAGCGCAGTTTGAGAAAGATTTCTTCGGCGCGATCCAGCAGGCCGGCCTTCAGGTAATCCTGGCCGAGTTCGGAGAGTGCATGCAGGCGCTGGGCTTCGCTCAGTCCGTCGCGTTCGATCAGGTTCTGATGGACACGGATCGCCCTGTCGGTCTCGCCCCGACGGCGAAACAGATTGCCCAGCGCGAAATGCAGTTCGATGGTTTCCGGATCGACGCGCGCCGCCTCGATGAAGGCCTCGATGGCCTGATCCGGTTGCTCGTTGAGCAGGAAATTCAGGCCCTTGAAATAGGATCGCGGCAGGGCGCGCGATTCCTTGAGCAGGTGCTTGATGTCGATGCGCGCGGCAACCCAGCCGAGCACGAAAAACACGGGCAGGGCCAGCAGCCACCAGAGTTCGATTTCCATGGCGGCTCAGTGCCCGCGGCGCGACGAGGGTCGCAGGAAGACGCCCAGCGCAGCGGTCAAACCGACCGCAACACCAGCGGCAAAGACCGCCAGGATCACCACCGATACAGGTGCCGTCCAGGCCTGGTCGAGAAAAAAGCGCAGTTCCATCGGACCGCTATTCTTGACCGCCAGGCCAAGCAGGCCGATGAAGACCAGAATGCGCAGCAGCCAGACCAACAGCTTGATCAGGAACGTCATGGCGCGGAAGATCGGGGATAGGCAACAAACGGGCGACGTCCGGCAGCCAACGGAACGACTGCCGCCGCCTGCCTCGCGTTACCCAGCCCCGGTTCCGTAATCGACCCTTTCACGCAACTCCTTGCCAGCCTTGAAGTGCGGCACGTACTTTTCCGGTACCTGCACCTTGTCACCCGACTTGGGATTGCGCCCGATCCGCGGCGGCCGGTAGTTCAGGGCAAAGCTGCCGAAGCCGCGGATCTCGATGCGATCCCCCTTGACCAGGGCCAGGGTGAGCGCATCGAGGATCATCTTGACGGCGAAGTCGGCATCCTTCGCCACGAGCTGGGGAAAACGCTCCGCCAGCCGGGCGATGAGTTCCGATTTGGTCATGGTGTCAGACAATTACTGCTGGTTGAGCTTGGCCTTGAGCAGGGCGCCCAGGTTGGTAGTGCCGCTGCTGGCCGAGGAATTGTCCGCCGCCAGCTTCTGCATCGCCTGGTTCTGCTCGACCTGGTCCTTGGCCTTGACCGAGAGGTTGATCGAACGCGTCTTGCGATCGACGTTCACGATCAGGGTCTCGATGCTGTCGCCCACCTTGAGGTGCTGGCTCAGGTCCTCGATGCGATCGCGCGAGAACTCGGAGACACGCAGGTAGCCTTCGACCTCGGCGCCCAGATCGATCACAGCGCCGCGCTGATCGACGCTCTTGACCGTGCCGGTGACCAGGCTGTTCTTGTCGTGCGTCGCCACGTAGCTGGTGAAGGGATCGCCATCGAGCTGCTTGACGCCGAGCGAAATGCGCTCCTTCTCGACATCGATCGACAGCACCACGGCCTCGACTTCGTCGCCCTTCTTGAAGTTCTGCTTGGCTTCCTCGCCGCTGACCGACCAGGACAGGTCCGACAGGTGCACCAGGCCGTCGATGCCGCCCGGCAGGCCGATGAAAATGCCGAAGTCGGTGATCGACTTGATGGCGCCGCGCACCTTGTCGCCCTTCTTGTGGTTCATCGCGAAATCGTCCCACGGGTTCGCCATGCACTGCTTCATGCCCAGCGAAATGCGGCGACGGTCTTCGTCGATTTCGAGGATCATCACTTCGACTTCGTCGCCCAGCTGGACAACCTTGGTCGGGTGGATGTTCTTGTTGGTCCAGTCCATTTCCGAGACGTGCACCAGGCCTTCGATGCCCTGCTCGATCTCGACGAAGGCACCGTAGTCGGTCAGGTTGGTGACCTTGCCGAACAGGCGCGTGCCCTGCGGATAGCGGCGGGCGATTCCCACCCACGGATCTTCGCCGAGCTGCTTCATGCCGAGGCTGACGCGGTTCTTTTCCTGGTCGAACTTGAGCACCTTGGCGGTGACTTCGTCACCGACGTTGAGCACTTCCGACGGGTGGCGCACGCGGCGCCAGGCCAGGTCGGTGATGTGCAACAGGCCGTCGATGCCGCCGAGGTCGACGAATGCGCCGTAGTCGGTGATGTTCTTGACGATACCCTTGATGACGGTGCCTTCCTGGAGGTTTTCCAGCAGCTTCTGGCGCTCTTCACCCATGCTGGCTTCGAGCACGGCGCGCCGCGAAACCACCACGTTGTTGCGCTTGCGGTCGAGCTTGATGACCTTGAATTCGAACTCACGGCCTTCGAAAGGCGTGGTGTCCTTGACCGGACGCGTATCGACCAGCGAACCGGGGAGGAAGGCGCGGATGCCATTCACCATGACGGTGAGGCCACCCTTGACCTTGCCGGTAACCAGGCCCTTGATCAGGGCGCCGTCGGTCATGGCCTTGTCAAGGTCGTTCCAGGCGGCGATACGTTTGGCCTTCTCGCGCGACAGGCGCGTGGCGCCGTAGCCATCTTCGAGCATTTCGATGGCGACCAGGACGAAGTCGCCGGCCTTGGCTTCGATTTCGCCGCGCTCGTTCTGGAATTCCTCGGCAGGAATCATGGATTCGGACTTCAGGCCCGCATTGACGACCACGAAGTTCTGGTCGATACGGACAATTTCGGCGGTGATGACTTCGCCGGCACGCATTTCCTGGCGCTGGAGGCTTTCCTCGAACAGGGCGGCAAAACTCTCCATGGGCGAAGCTTCGGCAATAGCTGCTGTAGACATTGATTAAGGGACCTTACAGAGGGGTGTCACCGGGGTGACGGGTTGGTTGGACATTGTCATTGCGGCCGGGCGACCGTGATGACGCCGTTACTGCCTTGCTGCAAAAAACTTTCCGGATCAGAGCCCCTGACGTTTGGCGATGGCCATGACGGCAGCGACTGCGGCTTCGATATCCATTTCCGTGGTATCCACGAGTTCGGCATCGTCGCATTGCCGGAGGGGAGCCACGCTGCGCTGGGCATCGCGCGCATCCCGTTCCTGCAAATCCTGCAAAAGGGCGTGCATGTTAGCAGGCATCCCCTTTGCGATCAACTGTTTATAGCGTCTTTCTGCGCGTGCTTCGGCCGAGGCGGTCAAAAACACCTTGGTCACCGCTCCGGGGAATACCACCGAAGCCATATCGCGGCCGTCGGCGACCAGGCCTGGAAAGCGCCGGTAGGCTCGCTGGCGGTCAAGCAGCGCGGCCCGCACTGCCGGCAGGGCCGCCACTTTCGAGGCGCCGACAGAGATTTCCTCGGTACGGATGGCGTCGGTAACATCGGCTTCGTCCAGATGGATGCGGCCGCCGGAAAACCGCGCCGGCAGGCTGGTCGCCACCGCCGCCAATCCCGTCTCGTCGTCCAGGGCCTTGCCGGCGCGCAGGCCGGCCAGCGCCGTGAGCCGATACAGCGAACCGCTGTCGAGGTAGTGGTAGCCAAAGGCGGTCGCCACGCGCTCGGCCACCGTGCCCTTGCCCGAGGCCGAGGGACCGTCGATGGCGATGACCGGCGCCACGATTTCGGCAAAGGCGTCGAAGTAGCCGGGAAAGGTCTTGTTCACACAGGCAGGATCATTGATCGTAACCGCCACACCACCAAGGGCCGCCAGCGAAAAACACATCGCCATGCGGTGGTCGTCGTAGGTATCGATTCCAGACGACGGAGGACAGAGGACAGAGGACGGAGGGAGGCTGACGGTGAGGTAATCCCTGCCCTCTTCCACGGTCGCGCCGAACTTCCTGAGTTCGGTCGCCATCGCCGCGATGCGGTCGGTCTCCTTGACGCGCCATGAGGCAATATTGCGCAGGACGCAGCGACCGTCAGAGAACAGCGCGGCCACTGCCAGCGTCATTGCCGCATCGGGAATGTAGTTCAGGTCGAGGTCGAAGGCCTTGAGCCTGCCAGAAGCCGGGCCGCGCGCCTCGATGTGGTTATCGCCCCATTCGATGCGCGCCCCCATCGCCGCCAGCGCATCGGCGAATTTGACGTCGCCCTGGATGCTCGCCCACCCCACGCCCTCCACCCGTACCGGCCCGCCGCCTATGGCACCGGCAGCCAGAAAATACGAAGCCGCCGAGGCATCGCCTTCGACATGCAGCACACCGGGGCTGTGGTACCGCTGGCCGCCCTCGATGACGAATCGCTCCCAGCCCTCACGCTCGACCGCGACGCCAAAGCGCGCCATCAAGTTCAGCGTGATCTCGACGTAGGGTTTGGAGATGAGTTCGGTGCTCATCTCGATCACAACGCGCTGCCCTGTCAGCGGCAGGGCCATCAACAGCGCGGTGAGGAACTGCGAGGAGACGTCGCCGCGCAGGCGTATCGGATCGCTTAGTTCAACGTGCGCCGGATGGATCTCCAGCGGCGGAAAACCTTCGTTGCCGGCATAGCGGATGTCTGCGCCAATCTGGCGCAGACCATCGATCAGGTCGCCGATCGGACGCTCATGCATGCGTGCCACGCCGGATAGGCGGTAATGCCCACCCGACAGCGCCAGTGCGGCCGTCAGCGGCCGGATCGCCGTCCCGGCGTTGCCCATGAACAGATCCGCCTCGCGCATCGGGAACTGCCCGCAGCAGCCCTCTATGGCATACGCATTGCATCCGATTGCCGTGACGCCGACGCCGACTTTCGCCAGCGCTGTGAGCATCACGCGAGTGTCGTCGGAATCGAGCAGGTCGCGAATCTCGGTGCGGCCTTCGGCTAGCGCCGCCAGCAAGAGCATGCGATTGGAAATGCTCTTCGAGCCGGGAAGGCGAACGATGCCGGATGCCTTGGCCAGCGGTGGAAGTTTCAGGTTTTCCATCATTCCCCCGGCGGCAGCAAGGAATCGAGCCAGGCGTCGCGCCGGGCACGGGCCGTGGAAAACAGCTGCTCCAGTCGCTCGGCATCGGCCGCGGCCAGCAGCACGCGGGTACGCATCAGTTCCAGCATGTAGGCGTCTAGCTCCTGCAGCAAGGCGTGGCGATTGGCGACACAGATGTCGCGCCACATTTCAGGATGGCTGCTGGCGATGCGCGTGAAATCGCGAAAGCCGCCGGCGGCAAAGCCAAACAGCTGATCCGAATTCGACCGCTGGGCAAAGTCATGCACCAGCGCAAACGCCAGCAGATGCGGCAAGTGGCTCACCGCGGCGAACACGCGGTCATGCTCCTCGGCGGTCAGGCGCGACACCTTGGCACCACAGGCTTCCCATACCGCCTGTAAGCGGGCGACGTCGGCTGCCGGATTTTCGGCCAGCGGCGTCAGCACCACGCGCTTGTCGACATAAAGGTCGGGCTTCGCCGCCGCTACTCCGCTCTTTTCCGCACCCGCTATCGGATGCCCGGGAATGAATTGCGCAATCTTGCCGCCCAGCGAAGCCCGTGCCGCCGCAACCACGTCGCCCTTGGTGCTGCCACCGTCGGTCACCAGCGTGCCTGGTGCCAGGTGGGGCGCGAGCGCCGCAAATACGGCCTGCATCTGACCCACCGGCATCGCCAGCAACACCAGATCGGCATCCCGCAGGGCATCCGCCCAGTCGAGAGCAATCCGGTCGATGGCGCCCAGGGCGAGCGCATCTTCGAGCGCAGCACGGGTCCGTCCGAGCCCGACGACTTCCTGAACCCTGCCGGCCTGCTTCAGACCCAGCGCAAAGGAGCCGCCGATCAGGCCGACCCCGCAAACCACAAGTTTCTTAAGCATCAGGCGTGCAGGGCTTTCTCCAGGGCATCGAGGAAGATGCGGTTTTCCGCCTCCAGACCGATGGTGACGCGCAAGTGATTAGGCAGGCCATACCCCCCGATCGGACGCACGATCACGCCCTGCTTCAAGAGGCGGGAATTGACGCCGGGGGTATCGGCCACCTCGAAGGTGACGAAGTTGCCGTGCGACGGAATATGCGCCAGCCCGAGTCGCTTGAGGCCGGCAACGATCTGCTCCATGCCGCTGCGATTCGACTCATAGCTGCGGACAAGGAATTCGTGGTCATCGAGCGCGGCGATGGCACCGGCCAGGGCCAGGTTGTTTACGTTGAACGGCTGCCGCACCCGGTTCAGCAGGTCGATCATTTCCGCGCGGCCGATGCCGTAGCCGACGCGCAGGCCGGCCAGGCCATAGATCTTGGAGAAGGTACGCACCACCAGCAGGTTTGGGAAATCCCTGACCCAGGACACGGTATCGGCCCGATCGGCAGGTGCCAGATACTCGGTATAGGCTTCATCGAGCACCACGCAGACATGCGAGGGAATTTTCTCGATGAAGGCGCGCACCTCGGCTTGCGGCAGGAAGTTGCCGGTCGGGTTGTTCGGATTGGCGATCCAGACCACATGGGTATCCGGACGAATCGCGGCCAGCATCGCCACCGGATCGTGGCCGTAGTTCCTTGCCGGTGCAGCGACGCACTCGGCCCCGGCGGACATCGACGCCAGCGGATACACCGCGAAGGCATGGCGCGAGAACACTGCTGAGCGGCCGGGTGCGAGGAACACGCGCGCGGCGAGGTCGAGCACGTCGTTCGAGCCGTTGCCCAGCACCACCTGCTGCTGGGCAACGCCGTGACGCTCGGCGATCGCGGCAATCAGGTCGAACTGATCCGGATAACGTTCGATGCCGGACAAGGCGGCCTCGACGGCCAGGCGCGCCCTTGGGCTCATGCCCAGCGGGTTTTCGTTGGACGCCAGCTTGACGATCTTTTCGACCGGAATGCCCATCTGGCGCGCCAGCTCCGTGATCGGCTTGCCCGGAATGTAGGGCGAGATGGCGCGGACGTAGGAAGGTGCCTGCTCGACGATGCTCATCATTGCCCTTTCATTCAATACACGGCCTTGGGATAGGAGCCGAGAATCTTGACGAAGCCGGCCATGCCGCGCAACTGTTCCAGGGCACGACCGACAGCCTTCTCGCTGCGATGACCTTCGATGTCGATGTAAAACACATACTCCCAACGGCTGCCGCCAAAGCCGCGGGCCGGCCTCGATTCCAGGCGGCTCATCGAGACCCCGTTGTCGGCGAAGGGTGCCAGCAGATGGTACAAACCGCCCGGCCGGTTCTGCGCCGAACATACCAGCGAGGTGCGGTCCTTGCCCGAGGGACCGGCATCGTGCCCGGCAACCACGGCAAAGCGCGTCGTGTTGTTCGGGTCGTCCTCGATATTGCCGGCAAGGATTTTCAGCCCATACAACTCAGCCGCTGCATCGCCGGCAATCGCCGCCGAACCCGTTTCGGCAGACGCCAGGCGGGCCGCCTCGGCGTTGCTCGCGACGGGAACCCTTGGCACCTGCGGCAGGTTCCGGTTCAGCCATTCGTGGCATTGGGCCAGCGACTGGGCATGCGAGTAGATGCGCGTCACCTCCGCCAGCCCCCCTTCACTCGCCATCAGTTGGTGATGGATGGGCAGGTTGATCTCGCCACAGATTTGCAAGGGTGAGGACAGCAGCAGATCCAGCGAACGGCCGATCGCGCCTTCCGTCGAGTTTTCGATCGGCACCACGCCGTAATGGGCGTTGCCCGACTCCACGGCGCGGAACACGTCGTCGATGCCGCTGCAAGCCTGGAGACTGGGTGCAGCACCGAAATGCTTGCGCGCCGCCGATTCGGAATAAGTTCCCGAAGGCCCGAGAAAAGCGATGTTCAGCGGTTGCTCCAGGGCCAGGCAGGCGGACATGATCTCACGCACGATGCGTTGCGCCGCCGCTGCGGGAAGCGGCCCCGGATTGCGCTCGGCCACGCGGGCCAACACCTGGGCCTCGCGTTCCGGCCGATAAATATTGCCCTGCTTGATTTCGCCGATGCGGCGGGCGAGCTTGGCGCGCTCGTTGATCAGGCGCAACAGCTCGCCATCGATCGCATCGATCTGGTCACGCAGCTTTCCCAGCTCCTGGGCGTCGTCCGCCACCCTCAGCCCTCCTGCGGCAAATACCGCACGGCCAGCACTCCCTCTATCCTGGAAATCTCGTCTACCAGCTTCTTCGGCACCTTGCTGTCCACGTCGACCAGGGTGTAGGCCACATCCTTTTTCGACTTGTTCATCATGTTGTGGATGTTGAGCTTGGCCTCGGCCATCGCCGTCGATATCTGGCCGACCATGTTCGGCACGTTTGCGTTGGCGATCGCCAGCCGGTAGGCGGACTCCCTCGGCATCACAACGTTCGGGAAATTAACCGAATTGACGATGTTGCCGTCGAGCATGTAGTCGCGCAACTGGTCGGCCACCATGATGGCGCAGTTTTCCTCGGCCTCGCGCGTGGATGCTCCCAGGTGCGGCAAGGCGACCACATGCGGGTGGGTATTGACGTGGGCGCTGGGGAAATCGCAGACGTAGCAGCCAAGCTTCTTCGCATCGAGGGCCGCAAGCACTGCGGCCTCGTCGACCACCCCTTCGCGCGAGAAGTTGAGCAGCACCGCACCGTTCTTCATCTGCTCGATGCTGGCGGGATTGATCATCCTGCGCGTGGCATCGACCAGCGGCACATGCAGGGTGACGAAGTTACAGCTCTTCAACACCTCAGCCAGCGAGTTGGCACGACGGACCTGCGACGGCAGACTCCATGCGGCATCGACCGTGATCTCCGGGTCGTAACCGACCACGTTCATGCCCAGCTTGATCGCGGCATCCGCCACCAGACAGCCGATCTTGCCGAGACCGACAACGCCCAGCGTATGCCCGGAGATTTCGTAGCCGGCGAAGGTCTTCTTGCCATCCTCGACCTTCTTTTCCATTTCCGGGTCCTTGGGATCGAGCCCGGTGACGAACTTCATCGCGCCGCCGATGTTGCGAGCCGCGAGCAGCATGCCGGCCAGCACCAGTTCCTTGACGGCATTGGCGTTGGCGCCGGGAGCGTTGAACACCGGCACGCCGCGCTTGGTCATCTCGCTGACCGGAATATTGTTGGTGCCAGACCCGGCGCGACCGATCGCCATTACCGATTTGGCAATCTCGACGCTGTGCAGATCGGCCGAGCGCAGCAGGATTGCATCGGGCTTGGCGACGTCCTTGGCGCAATGGAAGCGTTCCGCCGGCAGGCGCTTGAGGCCGTTCTGCGAAACATTGTTGAGTATCAATACTTGAAACTGCGCCTGAAATTGGTCGGACATGATCTCAAGCCTTCTGCGCGGCGAATTCTTTCATGTACTCGACCAGCGCCTCGACGCCGGCGCGCGGCATGGCGTTGTAGATCGAGGCGCGCATGCCGCCGACCGAGCGATGCCCTTTGAGCTGGGCCATGCCGCGTGCCTTGGCACCTTTGAGGAACTCTTCATCCAGCGCCGCATCCTTGAGCGTGAACGGGACGTTCATGCGCGATTGATCTTCCTTGCGCACCGGGTTGCGGTAGAAATCCGTGGTCGCCAGATAGTCGTACAGCAGGTTGGCCTTCTCGACGTTGTGCTTCTCCATCGCCGCCACGCCGCCGTTCTTCTTCAGCCACTGGAACACCAGGCCGGCAATGTAGATGCCATAGGTGGGCGGCGTGTTGTACATCGACTCGGCATCGACGTGGGTCTTGTAGTCGAGCATGGCAGGCGGCGTCGGTTGCGCCTTGCCGACCAGGTCATCCCGCACGATGACGATGGTCAAACCGGCCGGGCCGATGTTCTTCTGTGCGCCGGCGTAGATCAGGCCGAACTTGTTGACCTCGACCGGCTTCGACAGGATGTTCGAGGACATGTCGCAGACCAGCGGCACGTCGCCGGTGTTCGGCGTCCAGTGGAACTCGACGCCACCGATGGTCTCGTTGGCGGTGTAATGCACGTAGGCGGCATCCTTGCTGAGCTTCCAGTCGGCCTGGGCCGGAGCATAGGTAAAGCTCTTGTCCTCGGCGCTGGCAGCCACATTGACGTTGCAGAACAGCTTGGCCGCCTTGATCGCCTTCTTCGCCCACTCGCCGGTATGTACGTAGTCGGCCACCGGCTTGCCGCGCAGCAGGTTGATCGGAATCATCTCGAACTGCGCCGAGGCGCCGCCCTGGAGGAAGAGCACCTTGTAGTTCGCCGGGATGCCCATCAGTTCGCGCAGGTCCGCCTCGGCCTGGGCGGCGATGCCCATGAACTCCTTGCCGCGGTGGCTCATTTCCATCACCGAGGTGCCGCTGCCATGCCAGTCGAGCATTTCGTCGGCGGCCTGCTTCAGCACTTCCTCGGGAAGTGCCGCCGGTCCTGCGCTGAAATTGAATATACGTGCCATCACCAGCCTCCCTATGAAATATTGTTCAGATCGGATTACAGATTCAAACCCTGTATTTCTGCCACAAAACTTATCGCTTGTCCTTATCCCAAAGCATGCGAGCGAACAACCTATTCCTCCGGAGACGGCTCCGCAGCCGGATCGTCTTCCTCGGTCTCGATCACTTTCTCCAACCCGGCAAGGAAGGTGCCGTCGTCCAGCGTGATCAGGGTGACGCCCTGGGTCGAACGGCCCATGACACGAATATCGGAAACGCGGGTGCGGATCAGCACGCCACCAGTGGAAATCAGCATGATTTCCTCGCTGGTCTCGCCCAGCGCCGCCAGCACGGCAGCTACCACCTTGCCATTGCGTTCGGAAGTCTGGATTGCGATCATGCCCTTGGTGCCGCGTCCGTGACGGGTGTATTCGGCGATCGGGGTGCGCTTGCCGAAACCGTTTTCGGTGGCCGTCAATACCGTGTAATCCTCGCTATCGGCCACCAGCATGGAAATCACCTGCTGCTCGTCTTCCAGCATCATGCCGCGCACGCCACGCGCCTCGCGCCCCATCGGGCGCACATCGTCTTCGGCAAAGCGCACGGCCTTGCCGGAATCCGAGAACAGCATCACATCGCATTGGCCGTTGGTGATGGCGACGCCGATCAGATGGTCTCCGTCGTCGAGCCCGACGGCAATGATGCCGGCCTTGCGCGGATTGGCGAAGCTGGTCAGCGGCGTCTTCTTCACCGTGCCCATGGCCGTGGCCATGAAGACAAAGTGTTCCTCGTCGAATTCCTTGACCGGAAGGATCGCAGTGATTTTTTCCTTGTCCTCCAGCGGGAAAAGATTGACGATCGGCTTGCCGCGCGAGTTGCGCGTGCCTTCCGGCGCCTCATACACCTTGAGCCAGTACACCCGACCGCGATTGGAGAAGCAGAGGATGTAGTCATGGGTGTTGGCTACGAACAGGCGATCGACGAAGTCGTCGTCCTTGACCGCGGCCGCCTGCTTGCCGCGTCCGCCACGACGTTGGGCGCGGTAGTCGGCCAGGGGCTGGCGCTTGATGTAACCGGAATGCGAGAGCGTGACCACCATGTCCTCGCGCACGATCAGGTCTTCGAGATTGATCTCGGCGGTGCTGAGCACGATCTCGGAACGGCGCACGTCGCCGAACTGGGCTTTCACCGCCATCAGTTCCTCGCCGATGATGGTGGTGATGCGTTCCGGCTTGGCCAGGATATCGAGCAGGTCGGCAATCTGCTCCATGACATCCTTGTACTCGGCAACTATCTTGTCCTGCTCCAGCCCGGTCAGGCGTTGCAGGCGCAGTTCGAGGATGGCCTGGGCCTGGGCATCCGACAGCATGTAACCCTGCGCCGCAAGGCCGAATTCGGCCCCCAGGCCTTCGGGGCGTGAAGATTCCGCCGACGCCCGCGCCAGCATCTGCTCCACCAGCGTGGACCGCCAGGCACGCGCCATCAGCCCGCGCTTGGCATCGGCCGGCGTTGGCGCCGCCTTGATCAGGGCAATGATCTCATCGACGTTGGAGAGGGCGACGGCCAGGCCTTCGAGGATGTGTCCCCGCTCGCGCGCCTTGCGCAGCTCGAATACCGTGCGCCGCGTGATGACCTCACGTCGGTGCGCGAGGAAACATTGCAACATTTCCTTAAGATTGAGCAGGCGTGGCCGGCCATCGACCAGGGCCACCATGTTCATGCCGAAGGTATCCTGCAGCTGCGTCTGCTTGTAGAGGTGATTCAGCACCACCTCGGGCACTTCACCCTTCTTCAGCTCGATCACCAGGCGCATGCCGGATTTGTCCGACTCGTCCTGGATATGGGCGATGCCTTCGATCTTCTTTTCGTTGACCAGTTCGGCGATCTTTTCCTGCAAGGTCTTCTTGTTGACCTGGTAGGGAAGCTCGTCGACCACGATGGCCTGGCGCCCGTTACGCGGCAAGTCCTCGATATGGGTACGCGCGCGCATCACCACGCGTCCGCGCCCGGTCAGATAGCCGTCGCGCACGCCAGCCACGCCGTATATCAGTCCGGCGGTCGGGAAGTCCGGCGCGGGAATGATCTCGATCAGCTGCTCGATGCTGGTTTCGGGATTCCTCAGCAGCAGCAAACAGGCGTCCACCACCTCATTGAGATTGTGCGGCGGAATATTGGTCGCCATGCCGACGGCAATGCCCGAGGAGCCGTTGATCAGCAGGTTGGGAATGCGCGAAGGCAGGATCAGCGGCTCCTGCTCCGAGCCATCGTAGTTCGGCCCGAAATCGACGGTTTCCTTGTCGATATCGATCAGCAGTTCGTGGCCGATGCGCGCCATGCGCACTTCGGTATAACGCATGGCCGCGGCATTATCGCCATCCACCGAGCCGAAATTGCCCTGGCCATCAACCAGCATGTAGCGCAGCGAAAAATCCTGCGCCATGCGCACGATGGTGTCGTAGACGGCGGTATCGCCGTGCGGGTGGTATTTACCGATCACGTCGCCGACGATGCGGGCGGACTTCTTGTAGGCCCGGTTCCAGTCGTTGTTGAGCTCGTGCATGGCGAAAAGGACACGGCGATGCACGGGTTTCAGGCCGTCGCGGACGTCCGGCAGGGCCCGGCCGGCGGTCACGCTCATGGCGTAGTCGAGGTAGGAGTGACGCATCTCCTCTTCGAGGCTGATCGGCAGGGTTTCTTTGGCGAACGAATTCATTTAGGCGGCCTCGGCCGATGCGCGTCAAAGCGACGATGTAAAAGCTTGCGATTTTAGCATGCCGACCTCACCCGGGCGGGTTGTCCATGGCACTCAAATCTGGTTGAATCCAAAGATGAATGCCACCTTTAGCCCTCCTGCTGCGCCGGTCGAAATCGACCATCTGATCCGCCCGAGCTGGATCGTTCCCATCGAGCCGGCCGGCATTACCCTGACCCACCACTCCCTTGCCATCGACAAGGGAAACATCGTCGCCCTGCTCCCCGACGCCGAAGCCCTGCAACGCTATCGGCCGCGCCAGGTCACGGAACTCCCGGGGCAGGTCCTGCTGCCCGGCCTGGTGAACCTCCACACCCATGCCGCGATGAGCCTGCTGCGCGGCTTTGCCGACGATCTGCCGCTGATGCGCTGGCTTTCCGAGCACATCTGGCCAGCCGAGGCGAAACACGCCGACGCCGGATTCGTCCGCGCCGGCACCCTGCTCGCCTGCGCCGAAATGCTGCGTGGCGGCGTTACCACCTTCAATGACATGTATTTTTTCCCGGAGGCGGCTGCCGAAGCCGTGCTGCAAAGCGGCATGCGCGCCGCGCTGGGCCTGATCGCGATCGAGTTTCCCACGCGCTACGCCGTCGACGCCGATGACTACCTTACCAAGGGCCTCTCGGTGCGGGACAAACTGAGCGACAAGCCCTTGCTGAGCTTCTGCCTGGCGCCGCACGCGCCTTATACGGTGGCCGACAAGACTTTCGAAAAGATCGCCACCCTGGCGGCGCAACTGGAAGTGCCGATCCACATGCATGTGCACGAAACCATGCATGAAGTCGAAGAAAGCCTGAAACTGCATGGCGTGCGCCCGATCGAACGGCTGCGCCGCCTGGGGCTGCTCGGTCCCCAAATGATCGCTGTGCATACGGTCCACCTGGAACCCGCGGAGATCGAGCTTCTGGCCCACGAAGGTTGCCATATAGCCCATTGTCCGACCTCCAACATGAAGCTGGCGAGCGGTATTCCGCCCATGGCGGCAGCGCAGGCACGCGGCCTGAATTTCGGTCTCGGCACCGACGGTGCCGCATCCAACAATCGCCTCGACATGTTTCATGAAATCCGCCACGCCGCGCTGCTGGCCAAGGTGGCCAGCCTGGATGCGGAAGCCCTTGGCGCCCATGCCGTGCTGCATGCGGCCACCTTGGGGGGAGCCAGGGCGCTGGGCCTTGAGGCCAAAATCGGCTCGCTGTTACCTGGCAAGGCCGCCGATCTGTGCGCGGTCAAGCTCGACGAATGGCTGCTACAGCCCTGCTATGACCCAGCCTCGCATCTGGTTTACACCGCCGGACGGGAGCAGGTCACACACACCTGGGTGGCCGGTAAACTCCTGATGAGCGCCGGCATTCCGTCACAGATCGACGCTTCGGAATTGCTTGACATCGCGGGTTTATGGCATACTCGGTTGATCACCTGAACGCAGTGCAAAGACTCAGGGAATGGTTGAAACACCGAATCCGTCACCATCTAACCCATCCAGGGGGGACCTAATGATCAAGAAATCGCTTCTGCTCACCGCCATGCTCGGCCTTTCCGCCGCTGCGTTTGCACAAACATCCGGAATCGACCTGAAGGGCACGGTCGGCTATGCCATCGACCAGCGTGGTGAAGTCGTCAGGAGCGGCACTGGCCTGTGCTGGCGCACCGGCTACTGGACCCCGGCGATGGCCATCGAGGCCTGCGATCCCGATCTGGTGAAGAAAGCTGCTCCCGCCGCCGCCCCCGCCCCCGCCGCGCCGGCCGCCAAGCCTGCCGCCGCCGCACCTAAGCCCGCCGCCCAGAAGGTAACCCTGGCCGCCGACGCCCTGTTCGATTTCAACAAGGCCGATCTGCGTCCCGAAGGCAAGGCCAAGCTGGACAAGTTGTCCGCCGACATCAAGGGCATCAAGCTCGAGGTGATCATCGCCGTCGGCCACGCCGACCGTTTTGGTACCGACGCCTACAACCTGAAGCTGTCGGAAAAGCGCGCCGAGGCCGTCAAGGCCTATCTGGTAAGCAAGGGGGTCGAGCCGAACCGTGTTTACACCGAAGGCAAGGGCAAGAAGCAGCCAGTGACCAAGCCCGATCAGTGCAAGGGCCCGAAGAGCAAGAAGGTCATCGATTGCCTGCAGCCTGATCGTCGCGTCGAAATCGAAGTCATCGGCACCAAGTAATCCTGCCCGACTCCGGGAAAAAGCCCTGCCCCGCAGGGCTTTTTTATGTCCGTGCCAACGGCGCGGACGGTATCCATGGACATTTGGACCCCGTCTGAATCTGAAACCGCACACAATGACTACCCTTGCCAATGCCGACCAGGCCGAACTCGACAAGTTCGGCGAGGTCGCTCACCACTGGTGGGATCCGAACTCGTCCTTCCGCCCGCTGCACGACATCAACCCGGCCCGCGTGGCCTGGATCGACTCACATGCCCAACTGCGGGGCAAGCACGTGATCGACGTCGGCTGTGGCGGTGGCCTGCTCAGCGAAGGCATGGCCGCGCTGGGCGCGGAGGTCACCGGCATCGACCTGTCCGAGAAGGCGCTTGGTGTGGCACGCCTGCACCTCTATGAAAGCGGACACAAGATCGACTACCGGCTGATCGCCGCCGAAGCCATGGCCGACCAGACCCCTGGCAGCTTCGACCATGTCACCTGCCTGGAAATGCTGGAGCATGTCCCCGATCCCGCCAGCACCGTCGCTGCCTGTGCCAAGCTGGTCAAGCCGGGCGGTCAGGTGTTCCTGTCCACCCTGAATCGCAATGCCAAGGCCTATCTCGTAGCCGTGCTCGGCGCGGAGTACATGCTCAATCTCCTGCCACGCGGCACCCATGAATACACCCGCTTCCTGAAGCCGGCGGAACTGGCCCGGCTATGCCGCCAGGCCGGCCTCGAAGTCCTCGAAATCACCGGCCTGCGCTATAACCCCTTGAAGCGCGAAGGCGTGGTCGGTTCTGATACCGACATCAACTACCTGCTCCGGGCGCGCCGCCTTGCCTGACGCCGTCCTCTTCGATCTCGACGGTACGCTCGCCGACACAGCGCCCGACCTTGGTGGCGCCCTCAACCAGCTGTTGCGCGAACGGGGCCGCCCTGCATTGCCCCTGGAACAGCTGCGTCCGCATGTATCCTCGGGAGCTCGCGGCCTGATCGGCGCAGGCTTCGGCTTGACCCCGGCCGACCCCGGCTACCCGGCCTTGCAGCAACGTTTCCTGAACATCTACCAGGATGCGCTTTGCATCGGCACCCGCCTCTTCGACGGCATAGACCGCCACCTGGACGCGCTCGATGCGGAAGGCATTTCCTGGGGCATCGTCACCAACAAGTCGCAGCGTTTTGCCATCCCGCTGATCGAGCAGCTGGGCCTGCGGCAGCGCAGCGCCTGCGTCGTCTGCGGTGACAGCGCCCGCCGCGCCAAGCCTCATGGCTATCCCCTGCAACTGGCCGGGGCCGTGCTCGGCGTCGCCACGGAAGCATGCATCTACGTCGGCGACGACGAACGCGACGTGATCTCCGGCCGCGCCGTCGGCATGCTCACCGTGGTCGCCGCCTGGGGCTATCTCGGCAACGGTGCCGGCCCGCAGCACTGGGGGGCCGACCGGATCGCCGCCGTACCCGAGGAAATCCTCGGCGGCCAGCCTGCAACGCGCTAGAATCGGACTTGCAATTCGCGGATCGGCCACCAGTTGATCCGCAACACTCAGGGGGCGACATGGCTTCGACATGGGTGACAAAGCATGCAGGGCATACCGAGGATTCCGGGTCCCTCGTAAATCCATCTGGAAAGCACTAACTGCCAACGACGAGCGTTTCGCTCTAGCCGCCTAATAGCGGCTGGCTTCCGAACTGGCCATCCCGCGGGCCAGGCAGCGCGAGCTGCATCGGAATCATTCAGCGGGATAAGGCCTTGCGGAGTCGCGACGCAGGGTTCGAAAATTCAGCGAATCGTCCTCAGCCAGCCTGTCCGTCGGCGGGCTGCGGGTTAAACCAAACGGCGAGACTAAGTATGTAGAACTGTATGTGGCGCGCTTATGGACGCGGGTTCAATTCCCGCCGCCTCCACCATTAACAACTAATTAAATCAATTAGTTAATAATAGCCAGCAATCAATTGCTGGCTATTTTTTTGGGCTTTTTAGGGTAGGATGGTCAGCATTTTGGTCAGCATTTTTTAGCAGATATTTCCGGTGGCAGAATATGGATCTCCCACGCCATGCCTACCTACAGACAAGGAATATAGCGCGTACGGTACATATCCGAAATCGTCGGCATATCATGCTCAAGTTTGGCATGTTCATGCTATTATTTGGCTATGTCGATCGCCGCTTCTCTTTTCACTGATAGCCAATCCCGCGTCTTTCAATGGCTTTTTGGCCAGCCTGAACGTGGCTATCACCTGAGTGAATTGCGTCGCCTAACGGGCTTGGGAAGTGCCTCCCTGCAAAGGGAATTGAACCGACTGGCCGATGCGGGTCTGGTCCGTTCCGAGCGAGTCGGCAACCTGAGACGATTCCAGGCCAATCCACAAAGCCCGGTTTTTAGTGAGTTGGTCGGACTGACGCGAAAGACACTTGGGGTGGAACCCCTGTTGCGCGAAGCGCTACTACCTCTGGCCCCCGGTCTGCAAGGGGCATGGGTTTACGGCTCCGTGGCGAAACAAACCGACACGGCGCAAAGCGACATAGACGTGATGCTTATCGGCGAGAACTTGTTGCTGAGTAGTGTCCTCGAATTGCTGGTACCACTGGAGGCGCAATTAGGACGGAAAATCAATCCAACGTGTTACACCCCCGCGGAGTTTGAGCGCCGCCGTGCCGAACCCGATTCATTTGTGAATCGCGTCCTGGCGCAGCCCATTCTTCCTTTGATTGGAGATGCCCGTGAGCTTGCCCGCGCTCGATAACCTGGTCCGCATCGGCCAACTCAAGGCCGAACCGCGCAACGAAGCCGAGGCAAGGCGGATGTTGGCGATGGCGAGAACCCGTCTGGAAGATGCTCGACTGACAAAACTCTCCATTGAAGGTCGCTTCACCAGTGCCTACAACGCCGCCCACGCGGCTGCATTGACCGCCCTTCGCTGGCATGGCTATCGCAGCGAAAACCGATACACCGTGTTCCAGTGTCTCACGTATACCTTGAATTGGCCTGCGCCCCGCTGGCGAGTGCTGGATGCCGCTCATCAGAAACGGAATCTGGCTGAGTACGAGGGATTTCTGGAAGTAGATGAAGCCGCCATCACGGAGTTATGTGATCTGGCCGGCTCCCTGATAGCCGAAGTATCGAAAATGCTTGAATAGCCACGCCCAGACTCCGATTGCTCGATTGGTCCGTAGCAATAAAGCCGTTAACTACTTGGTTTAATGGTGCCGGCAGTCGGAATCGAACTGACGACCTACCGCTTACAAGGCGGTTGCTCTACCAACTGAGCTATGCCGGCACGGGCGCGGATTATAGCGGAGCCGATCCGCTATAAACTCGCGGATCACCGAGTTAGCCGCGACCATGACAGCCAGTTCCGCCCCCCGCCAGTCCCTGAACCTGCTGATCATCGCAGGTCGCCACGACGCGCCGGCCGGACTGCGCGAATTGCTCGAAGGGCCGGACCGGGACTGCCATATTCACCGTGTCGCCAGCGCCGACTCCTTGCGCCAGGCCATGCACGACCAGGCATGGGATCTGGCCCTCTACCTGAACGACGCAATCACGCTCGACCTTGCTGTCGCCCTCGATCTGGTCAATGAATCCGGCAACGATCTGCCGGTCATCGTGCTTGCGGCGCCGAACGGCCGGCTGAGCGTCGGCGCGGCGATGGCGATGGGCGTTCGCGACGTGGTCGACGCCGACCGGCTGGATCACCTGCTGCCGGCGATCGACCGCGAAGTGCGTGAAGCGCGTCATCGCGGCGACCATCGCGCGGCGCTGGAAATGCTCAATGAAAGCCAGGCGCGCTTCGATGCCCTGGCCTCCAACTTGCCCGGCATGCTGTTTCATTTGCGGCGCGACGAGGGTGGCGAGTATCGCTTCCTGTTTGTCAGCGAAGGCTGCCAGAAGCTGTTCGGCTTCAAGCAGCAACACCTGCTGGCCTCCGCCGACAAACTGTTCGACGCCTTCGACAACGAGCGCCGCAGGAGCCTGGAAGGCGCGCTGCGCGATTCCGCGCTGCACGGCACCCTGCTCAACTGGGAGGGCCACACCCGGGGCCGCACCCGGCAGAAATGGATCAACCTGCGCTCCACACCTCACCGTTTCGACAATGGCGTCGTCGAGTGGCGCGGCATCGCCACCAACATCACCGAGAGCAAGGAAAACGAAGCCGAGCTGCGCGGCTCGCGCCAGCAGCTGGCCGAGCTGTCCAGCCACCTCGAGGCCGCCAAGGAAGAAGAACGCGAGCGCATCTCGCGCGACATCCACGACGAACTCGGCTCTATCCTCGTTTTCCTCAAGATCGAGGCGGCGCAACTGGCCGCCAAGCTACCGGCCGACGCCACCAGGCTGCGCGACAAGGCGCACTCCATCGAGACCCTGCTGAACCAGGCGATGAGTACCGCCAGCCGGGTTGCGCGCGAATTGCGCCCCGGCATCCTCAAGGAATTCGGCCTGCCCGCCGCGATCGAATGCCAGGCGGAAGATTTCACGCAGCGGTTCAGCATTTCCTGTCGCGTGCAATGCGACGAGGACGGCATCGAACCGGAACCCGACACCTCGCTGGCGCTGTTCCGCATCGCCCAGGAAGCCCTGACCAATGTCGCCAAGCATGCCCACGCCTCGCTGGTGGTGATGCGCTTGAGCCGCGAAAGCGGTAACATCCTGCTCGAAATCCGGGACAACGGCCGCGGCATTTCGCCGCACGACATGCAGAAACCCAGGTCGTTCGGCCTGCGTGGAATTCGCGAGCGGGTATCGAGCCTGGGCGGGGAATTCACCATCGGCGCGGCGGAGCATGGCGGCACCCACCTGGTGCTGCGCGTGCCCGAGGCCAGTGCCGGCGAACCACCGACGGAAGAGGAATTGCAGCGCAAGCTGTTCTGACATGGCCGAAAAAATCAACGTCCTGATCGCCGATGACCACGCCATCGTGCGCCAGGGCCTCAAGCAGATACTTTCCGAAACCGAGGACATGCTGGTCACCGGCGAAGCCGACGACGGCGCCGAGGCCCTTGCCCTGGCACGCCAGCAACCCTGGGACGTTTTCCTGCTCGACGTTTCGATGCCCAACCGCAACGGCATCGATACCCTCAAGCAACTGAAAAAGGAATTTCCCCGCCTGCCGGTGCTGATCCTCAGCATGCACCCCGAGGAGCAATACGCCGTGCGTGCATTGAAGGCCGGCGCCTCGGGCTACCTGACCAAGCAGAGCGCGCCCGAGCAACTGGTGAATGCCATTCGCCAGGTGGCGTCGGGAAAGAAATACCTGAGCCCCGCGGTGGCACAGCAACTCGCCGACGCGATCTCCGAGGACACGGAAAAATCGCCCCACGAACGCATCACCGACCGCGAATACCAAGTGCTGAAACTGATCGCCGCCGGCAAGACCCTGACCCAGGTCGCCGAAACCCTCAACCTCGGCGTCGCCACGGTGAGCACCTATCGCGCCCGCCTGCTCGAAAAAATGGGACTGCGCAGCACCGCGGAACTGATCCGCTACGGCCTCGAACACGGCCTGGCGGAATGATCCCGACCATCAGCGAAATTTCTGTCTCCATCGACAAACACCGCGACGCGAACTTCCTGCAAAATAGGCCGCGACGACCGGATTCGGCGCCTTCGCCATCCACCACAACAACCGGCTGAACACAGCCACCTGACCGGAGAGGAGGACGTACCATGAAGTCCATGAAACAGCTGCTGGGGCCGACGCCGCGCGTGCCGCTGACGGTGGGGCCCGACGATTCGGTGTTTTCGGCCCTCGAACTGATGGCGAGGAACGACATCGGCGCCCTGCTGGTGATGCGCGATGGCCAGCTGGCCGGCATATTCAGCGAACGCGACTACGCACGCAAGGTCATCCTGCTCGGCAAATCGTCGAAGGAGACCCTGGTTCGGGAAATCATGACCGAAAAAGTGCTCTACGCCCTGCCAGAGCAAACGGTCGATCAGGCCATGGCCCTGATGACCGAGAAACGCATACGGCACCTGCCCATCCTGGATGCGTCGAAGAAGGTGATCGGCATGGTTTCGATCGGCGATCTGGTCAAGGAAACCATCTCCGAACAGCGCTTCCTGATCCAGCAACTGGAACAGTACATCGCCAGTTGACGACACGCGCGCGATGGCCGCCAACGACGCTCCCGAGACTTCCGAGGCCCTGCGCGCCAAGCTGGTCGAGTTGCGCGTCGAACATCGCGATCTGGATGAGGCCATCGAGCGCCTGACGACGACGCCGCCCGACGACGACCTGATGGTGCGGCGCCTGAAAAAGCGCAAGCTGCTGATCAAGGACCGCATCTCCGCACTGGAGCGCCTGCTCGATCCCGACGAATACGCCTAGGCGAATGGCATGACATACAACTTCGATACGCTGGCCCTGCATGCGGGACAGGTGCCGGACGAACGCTTCGGCGCGCGGGCGGCGCCGATCTACCTGACCACCTCCTTCGTCTTCAAGGATGCCGACCAGGCGGCGGCACTGTTCAACATGGAGCGCGGCGGCCACGTCTATTCGCGCATTTCCAACCCGACCAACGCCGTGCTCGAAGAGCGCATCGCCGCCCTCGAAGGCGGTGCCGGTGCCATCGCAGTGGCCTCCGGCCAGGCCGCGCTGCACCTGGCGATCGTCACCCTGATGGGCGCCGGCAGCCATATCGTCGCCAGCCGCTCGCTGTATGGCGGTTCGCACAACCTGCTCGATTACACGCTGCCGCGTTTCGGCATCCAGACCAGCTTCGTCGACCCGCGCGACCTCGACGCCTGGCGCGCCGCGATCCGTCCCGAGACGCGTCTGCTATTCGGCGAGACACTGGGCAATCCCGGCCTCGACGTGCTCGACATTCCGGCGGTATCCGCGCTGGCGCATGAACACGGCCTGCCGCTGCTGGTGGACAGCACCTTCACCACGCCCTGGCTGATGCAGCCCTTCGAGCACGGCGCCGACCTGATCTTCCATTCCGCCACCAAGTTCCTCGGTGGCCATGGCGTCGCCATCGGTGGTCTGCTGGTGGACAGCGGCGCCTTCGATTGGGACAGGTCCGGCAAGTTTCCGACGCTGACGGAAGCTTACGAGGGTTTCCACGGCATGGATTTCGGCGAGGAATCCCCGATCGCCGCCTTCCTCATGCGCGCGCGTCGCGAGGGCCTGCGCGACTTCGGCGCCTGCATGAGCCCGCTCACCGCCTTCCAGCTGTTGCAAGGCGTGGAAACCCTGCCCCTGCGCATGGAGCGCCACATCGCCAACACACGGCAGGCGGTCGCGCATCTGGTCGGAAGCGAGGCGGTAGCCGGTGTCGCCTACCCGGAACTCGAATCCCATCCCGACCACGCGCTGGCGCAAAAACTGCTGCCGCGCGGGGCCGGCTCGGTATTCAGCTTCACGCTCAAGGGCGGCCGTGCGGCGGGACGCAAATTCATCGAGGCGCTGCGTGTGTTCTCGCATCTGGCCAACGTCGGCGACGCCAAATCGCTGGTGATCCATCCGGCATCGACCACGCATTTCCGCATGTCCGACGACGCGCTGGTCGCCGCCGGCATCCACCCCGGCACCATTCGCCTGTCGATCGGACTCGAAGACGCCGGCGACCTGCTCGAAGACCTGAATCGCGGCCTGGCCGCCGCTGCCAAGACCTGAGCATGGAGCTGGCACTCAACGGCCACGCCGCCTACGCCTATACCGGTGGCAAGCCCTTCGATGCGAGCCTGCCCACGGTCGTCTTCATCCACGGCGCCCAGAACGACCACAGTGTCTGGCTGCTGCAAAGCCGCTGGTTCGCCCACCATGGCTTCGGCGTGCTGGCGGTCGACCTGCCCGGCCACGGCCGCAGCGGCGGCGCACCGCTGCCCTCGATCGAGGATCTGGCCGACTGGATCGAATTGTTGCTGGAGAAAGTTATGCGTAGCGGTATCCAGGCGGACGGCGCTGGCGAGGCGGCGAAATCCGTCTCCCTGGTCGGCCACAGCATGGGCTCGCTGACCGCGCTCGAATGCGCCGCGCGCCACCCGGCCCGCATCGGCCGCATTGCCCTGGTCGGCACCGCCGTGCCGATGCCGGTTTCCGATGGCCTGTTGAGCGCCGCCCGCAGCAACGAGGCCAAGGCCATCGACATGATCAACAATTGGTCGCATTCGCCGCGCGGCGCGCTGGGCGGCAACACGGTGCCCGGCATCTGGATGATGGGCGCGGCGAAACGGCTGGCCGAGCGCCAGCCCGTGGGCGTACTGGCCAACGACCTGGCGGCGTGCACTGCCTATACCCATGGCATGGAAGCCGCCGCCGCACTGGGTTGCGCGACGCTGGTGATCAGCGGCAGCAGGGACATGATGACCCACCCCAAGGCGGCGGCGAAACTCGTCGCCGCGATTCCCGGCGCGCGCAGCGTGACGCTCGACGGTGCCGGGCACGCATTGATGGCCGAGCAGCCCGATGCCGTGCTCGACGCCCTGCGCAGCTTCATTACCGCGTGACCCCATCCGGCACCGAGCGGCCGCAAAACCCCTTTCCTGTGGTCAACAGCGGCCTGCCGCTGGCGGCGCCCTTCGACTGGCTTCGGCGCGGCGCCGCCGACCTGCGCGCCTGCGGCATGGCCAGCCTGTTCTACGGCCTGTGCTTCGCCGCAACCGGCCTGTTGCTGCTGCTGGCCCTGCGTCATGCCGTGCAGCTGGTTACCGCCGTCACCACCGGCTTCATGCTGGTCGGCCCCTTCTTCGCCATCGGCCTGTATGAACTCTCGCGCCGCCGCGAAACCGGCGAGGCGCTGGCGCTGGCCCCGACGCTCGCCGTCTGGCGCCGCAACCTTGCCGCGATCGGCATCTATTCGTTGATCCTGATCGTGCTTTACCTGCTCTGGGCGCGCGCCTCGCTGGTGATGTTCGCCCTCTTCTACCAGGGCGGCATGCCGAGCATGGAAAGCTTCATGGCGCAGATCCTGAAGTTCGACAACATCGAATTCCTGGTCGCCTATGTGCTGGTCGGCGCCCTGTTTGCCGGGCTGGTGTTCGCCTTTTCCGTGGTCTCGATCCCGATGATGCTGGACCGCAACCAGGATACCGTCACCGCCATGCTGGCCAGCTTCCTGGCGCTGGTGCGCAACCTGCCGATGATGCTGCTATGGGCGGTGCTGATCGTGCTGCTCACCGCCATCGGCATCGCCACGGCCTTCATTGGCCTGATCGTCACCATGCCGCTGGTCGGGCACGCCACCTGGCATGCCTATCGCGCGCTGATCGCGCCGCGGGAATCGGCGTGAATACGCCGCTGGCGACATGGTCGCCCGCCATCGAAACCGGCCTGCCCGACATCGATGCCCAGTGCAAGCAATTGTTCGACCTCGCCGCCTCGTTTCGCGGCGATGGCGACCAGATTCTCAACGGCTGGTTCTACCAGCACGTCCTGACCGTGGATGCGGCGTATGTCGCGGTGGTGAAGGCTGGCCAGGCAGCAGGCCGGACATGAGTTCCCGACGCGCCGGCGAGGCTACCGCCATCCGCGTGCTGCTGGTCGACGATCACCCGGCCTTGCGTGCCGGACTGCGCAGCCTGCTCTGCGCCGAACCGGGCATGCATGTCGTCGCCGACCTCGCCAGCGGCGAGGAAGCCAACGCCTGGTATCGCAACCACGCAACCGACGTGGTGGTAATGGATCTATCGATGGAAGGCTACGGCGGCATGGAAGCGATCCGTCGCCTGGCACAGTTCGACCCGCGAATCGGCATCCTGGTGTATTCGGTACATGCCACCGAGATCGTGCTCAGTCGCGCCCTGGCCCTGGGCGCGCTGGGCTACGTGACCAAGGCCAGCAGCACCGAAGTCCTGATTGCCGGCGTTCGCGAAGTCGCGGCGCGGCGCGGCTTCGTCAGCCCCGACCTGATTCCGGCCATGGTGCAGCGGCAAGCCGCTCCCGAACAATCCCGCCTGTCCTTGCTGGGCGACCGTGAGTTCCAGATCCTGCTGCTCACGGCACAGGGCCATACGGTCGAACATAGCGCGCGTACCCTGAACCTGAGCGAAAAAACCGTACGCAACCACCTGACCCGGATCAAGGCCAAGCTCGGTGTCGCAAACACCGCCGAGCTGACCCGCCTGGCGATCCGCGCCGGCCTCGCCAGCGCCTAGCCCGGATATTTCATAGGGGAGGTCGGCGGAACAGCCGTGAGGCGCGTTAATACAGGTGTCTAAGCCGAAATTAACGAGGTTCCGCCGATGCCAAAGTGTACCGCTGATCAGATGTGGTTTGGGCGCCTTGGGCGT
>JACRLX010000047.1 GCA_016235165.1 Rhodocyclales bacterium | reverse complement strand
GCCATTGCACGGCGGCGTTGCTGTCGGGGTTGCCCAGGCTTTGGCCGAAAGCGGCTTCGAGGAAGGCAATCTGGCGCGCGTCCAGGGCCGCGCCGCGTGAGGCGGGAAGTACGCTGGCGGCGTTGGCCCAGGTGTAGAGGAATTGGTCGAGGGCGGTGTCGCGAATCGCCGTGTCGCCGGCGCCGACTGTTGAGGCGGTGAGGTAGGCGCCCAAGGCACTGGCGAGCGCCGTGCCGCCAGCGCCGACTTCTTTGGCCAGCGCCTGGTGCAGGTCGAGCAGGTTGCCGTAGCCGGAGAGGTCGGGCTGGGCGGCGATGGCGTCGGTGACGGTGTAGGTGGCGACAGGGATGGACAGCGCGGTGTCGCGTTTGAAGGTGACTTCGCCGGCGAGGCCGGAGATGCCGTCGGTGCGGGTGAATGTGCCGGTGCGAGTGACGGTGTTGCCGTTGGCATCGGCAGCGGTGTGGGTGGCGGTGCCGGTGAGGCTGATGCTTGCGATGCCGGCATCCGTCAGGGTGTGCAGTTCGTCGGCTTGGCTGATGCCGTCCTGGTTGGTATCCGTCCAGACACGCAGGTCGGTGTAGCGGGTGTCGGTGGCGCTGATCTGGCCGTCGCGGTTCGAGTCCCACTCACCGAGGGCTTGCAGGCCTGATGTGGCTTTGGCGCCGGAGCGCAATAGGGTCTGGTCGCCAAAGAGTTCGAGACCGCTGTCGATGGTGCCGTTGCCGTTGCGGTCGACGGCGAGGAAGGCGTCGTCGGGATTGAGCCAGCCGGTGGCTTCAGCGAAGCCGTTGGCGTCGTGGTCGAAGTGGATGGCGTTGGTGGTGGCGTTGGTGGTGGCGATGCCGTTGGAATCGAGGTCGAGAATCAGGGGGTCGCGGCGGGTGGGGGTTGCGGAGTTTCCAATGGCTCCATTGATTACATCGTTAAGCTTTGTTCCCAGCCACCAACCGGCCTCAAACGAAAGGCTCAGTGCGATTCCCATGCCGGAAGCGCGCACCAACAAAGATCTTAGCGATAGACCACCCGCTAACGCGGAAACAACAGGACTGGTAAATCCGGCAGCAGTGGAGACACCTGCACTAACCACTTCCTTCGTTACTGCAAGCAAGGCGGCGTCAGAACTCGCGCCACTTTGCTCTGCCTTAGTCAAAGCCGCGTCAATTTTCGCAACGGCTATTGCGACCGATGGCACTTGCCCAAGCACGGTAATAGCTGTTGGTCCAAGCAATGCGACGGCTGCCGCTGCCGCATTGGCGCTACTCGAACCGACTGCTGACTGTGCCGCAGCGACCAGGCTGGCTTCAGCAGACTGCGCTGCTTTTCCGAATTCCGAGCCGATCCGCGTCAATATCTCTTGTGCCCGAGGAGTAACAGCGGCAGATGCCCTTTCGGCATATTCCTTAGCGATTTGTTCGGTGACTCTGTATCTTGCGAGCGTCGCCATATTCTCCAACACGGCTGCGCGAGCAATCGCACCTTCTGCTTGCAGCAGAGCTTCCGACGTCTTGGTGATTATTTCGTTCACACCTTTTTCGATTGCCTTGCCGATCGCGGAGCCCGCTCCATCAATAACCGCCCCGACACCACTATCAAACAGTGGACTCTCATCAACCGGAAGATTTGCGTTGTCAGCCATATAGATTCCCCTCAAGAAATTGATTCAACTCAAGCATTATTCTGAAATAACACCTCAGACCACTCGACTAGGAAGAGCACTGTAGCGGCCCACAATAGCGAAACAACTGTCAAATGAAATACATCCCATCCCAGCCAGGTTAAAATGCCTCCTGCATACACCATATCAACCTTCATTCTGGCGGTTGCAAATAGCTGACCCACATCACCAAGACCGAACAATGCGTATGTCGTGATCCCGATACATAGACATCCCAAAATCACTGTATGGAGTATTCGTCGGCTCACCGAGACATCCAGAGCCTTCGGCGAAATAAATACAAGGCTTCTTTCAGAGACGTTAACGCCTGAAAGCCATCGAAAACCCAAGTAGACTTTGAGCGGAAAGGTGAAGAACGTCGCCGCAATATATGTGCTCACCTCGGCGCCATTCACTTTTCCTGCGGCTATAGCGAGCACGGGAACTACTTTCCCCCATCGATCAATTGCCGTCGATAGCGCTGCTATCTGTGACACATCAAATTGAGATAGGAGCGCCTCGGCAAGAACCACTAACACAAACATTTGCAGCGGACGGAAGCAGCTATTGGGGTCAGCATCACATTCGGTTCTCAAGCTGTCCTCCTAATCTCAAACACATCATCATTGGCCGCCCCGCAGGTATCGACGGGCCCGCCGTTCCGCCAGCGCCGACTCCCCTTGCCCGCCCCGCCCTCGATCGTATCGACCTCGCCCCAGCCCTGAATGCTGTCATAACCGGCGCTCCCGGCCAGCGGCCGCGCCATCCTGGTTCAGCGCCTGGCGCAGGGTGACGCTGTCCCCCTGCCCCAGGTCGATGACGATATCGGCCACCGTGCTCCAGGTGGCGCCGGTGCGCTCCCAGCGGACATCGACGATGCTCAGGCTCAGTTCGTCGGGGGTGATGCCGAGGAGCTTGAGGGTGTCCGTGTTTTGTGTCGAGTCGAGGTCGACGAGGGTGTCGTTGCCGTCGCCGCGGCGGAACAGGTAGCTGTCGTCGCCATTGGCGCGCAATGCGGGGAGCAGCTGGTCGGCATAGGCGTCGTAGTCGCCGGCGCCGAGCAGGAAATCATCGCCGCTGCCGCCGTCGATGACATCGCTGCCGCCGTTGCCGGCGATCTGGTCGGCACCGCCGTAGCCGTTGAGGGTGTCGGCGTCGGCGCCGCCGTTGAGTATGTCGTTGCCGCCGCCGACGTTGTGCGGTTGGGCGAGCCAGGCGTCCAGCGCGGCGGCGGTCCAGGTGCTGCCGTCGCGGAAGGTGATCAGCGTGCCGCTGTCGGTGCTCGTGCCGGCGACGAGGTAGTAGTTCTCGACGATGAGTTTGTCGCCGGCGTCGGTGAAGCCGATGACGAGGTCGTTCTTGCGGCGTTTGAAGACAACGTCTTCGGGATTGGCGGCGAGCCACACCCGGTCACCCGTGTTCCAGCCGCGGATGCGGTCGATGCCGCCGCCTTTGCGGAAGAGGTAGGTGTCGTTGCCGGCTTCGCCCATCAGAGTGTCGTCGTCGCCGCTGCCGCCGTCGAGCGTGTCGTCGCCGTCGCCGGCGAGCAGGGTGTCGTTGCCGCCGGCGCCGTAGAGCAGGCTGTCGCCGGCTTCGTTGATGAGGGTTTCGTATCGTTCGGTGCCGCGGATGGTGTCGTGGCCGTAGAGGCTGTTGAGGTAACCGTCGCCCTCATACAGGCTGCCGCGCACGGCGTCACTGCCGTCGGTGCCTTCGATGTGCGGGCTCCCCAATCGCTGGCCCATGTTGCGGCGGTCGTAGACCTTCATGCCGGCGCTGTCCATGGCCCAGGCGAGGTCGGTGCCGTTTTGTGCGTCTTGCTCCAGGAAGGTTTCGCGCAGGGCGAGGTAGTTGACGCTGTCCTGGGCGCCGAGGCCTTTGATGGCGCGGGCGAAGTCGGCGAGTTGGGCGGTGCCCTGTGCGGGGTCGGTGGCGAGACCGTCTTGCAGCAGGGATTCGACGCCGGAGAGGTCGGCTTTG
>JACRLX010000046.1 GCA_016235165.1 Rhodocyclales bacterium | reverse complement strand
TGATCATCGGGGGTTGGGGGTGGTCCGTCCAGAATTCGCCAGATTGATCAAAATTCGATCAGCTCGCCTTGGCGGCACCCAACTCTATCCGTTACCCATATCTCCCGGCCACTCCTTCACGGGCCTGTGAAATATCCGGGTTAGCCGGTTTCACTGCCGACGCGCTTCTCGCCGCCGCAGAGCAGCACCGGAACCGTGGCGCGCTCCAGAACCTCGTTGCTGACGCTGCCCATCAGTGTGCGGCCGAGACGGCTGCGGGCATGGCGGTAGAGCACGATCAGGTCGGCGTCATGCTCGGCGGCGGCGGCGAGAATCGAATCGGCGATGCGTCCGCGGCGAACGAAGTGTTCGGCAGCCACGCCCTCCATCCTGGCCGTGGCCAGTGCGAGTTCGACATCCTCGGCAATCGCTGTCGGCAGGTCCCCTGCGCGGTCGACGGCGGAGAGCAGCGTCAGCGGCAGGCGCATCGGCTTCGCCAGTTGCAGTGCGAATCCGACGGCATAATGCGCCGCCGGGCTGCCGTCGAAGGCAACCAGGATGCGACGCGAGCAGAGTACGCCGTGCTCGGGGATCACCAGGACATTGCAGGGCGCCTCGGCGACGATGCGCCGCGTGTCGGCATCGCCGGCCCCCGCCGCCTTCGCCCCTGCGCTGCGCCCGACCACCAGGAGCTGCGCGTCGGTTTCGATCGCAACTTCGTGGATTCCGGCCGCGAGGCCCTTGCCGTGGCGGCGGTGGAAGTCCGTCGGCACGTCGGCGGCGATGGCCAGTCGCTGAACCGCCGACAATCGTTCGCCGAAACTGTCCTCGTCTTCCCCGGCTTCGCGCAGGGCGACGACGTCGAGTGCCACGCCCAGGGCTCGGGCGAGGGCTATCGCGGTGGCCGTCGGATAGCCTGCCGTGTCGCCGCCGGCGGCGAGCAGCAGGCGCAGGCGGCGTTCGCCATCGGGCAAACGGCCGCCATGGCAGGCGGCGAAAATCCGGCTTCTGCAATGACGGCAGACATCGGGGTCGAGCGTCCAGTAGAGCGCTTCGGTGGGTTTCGACTTCACCGGGAAGAAGGCGCCTTCGCCGATTTCGTGCACGTAGTTGCCCTGGCGCAGCAACCGGTAGGGCTCATCCTTGAGTCGATAGAAGTAAAGTCCGCCGCCGAGGCGCTTGCGCCGCCTGGCCTCCTGGGCGAACATCTCGGCACCGGCGACGTCGATGAAGTTCATCCCCAGCGAAACGACCAGTACCGACTTCTGCCGCGGATTGTCGACGTCGATCTGCTGCAGGGCATTCTGGATGTGGTCGACGGCGCCGAAGTAGGCCGAGCCGTTGATGCGCACGATGCGCAGTTGCGGGCATTCGGCCTTGCCGCGCGCGTCGACGAAGTGGTAGCCGCCGCCATCCTCGATCGGCACCATGGGTTCGATGCCCGGCTTCGAGGTGCGGTTCAGGTAGAGCAGCAAGGAGAGCAGCACGCCGGCGACGATGCCGGCTTCGAGATTGAGCAGCGTGCCTGTGATGGTGACCCACAGCACCGCCGCCTCCTGCCTGCTGGTGCGCCAGATCGAGCGGATATGGTGGAAGTCGATCAGGCCCCAGGCGACCAGGAACAGGATGCCTGCCATTGCCGCGTGGGGCAGGTAGGCGGCCAGCGGCGCGACGGCGAGCAGGATCAGCAGCAGGAAGATCGACGCGAAGATCGTCGCCATGGGCGTGCGCGCGCCGGCTTCGAAATTGACCCCCGAACGGTTGAACGATCCCGAAGACGCATAGCCCGAGAAAAAGGCGCCGGCGATGTTCGACAGCCCCTGGCCGATGAACTCCTGGTTGCCGTCGAAGCGCTGTTCCGAACGCACGGCGATGGCACGGGCGATCGACACGGCCTCGGTCAGCGCCAGCATGGTGATCACCAGCGCCGGGCCGAAGGTCTTCTTCAGCGCGGCTAGCGAGAAATCCGGCAGCGACAGCGGCGGCAGGCCCGCCGGCAGCGCGCCGACGGTGCGGATGCCGGTCGTCCCCTGCCCGATCAGGGCGTTGATGGCGACGGCGACGAGGCTGCCGGCCAGCATCGCCGCGATCATGTAGGGGAATTTCTTCCACCAGCGGCGGGTGGCCACGCCGGCCGCCAGCGTGGCGATGCCGACCCCGGTGACCCAGGGGTTGATGTGATCGAGCTGCAGCGCGAACTGGTGGAGGACTTCGTAGAAGGGCAGGCCGCGCGCGATCTCGACGCCGAAGAAGGCGCGGATCTGGCTCGCCGCGATCAGCACTGCGGCGCCGGTGGTGAAGCCGATGACCACGGTATGGGAAATGAAATTCACCAGCGCACCCATGCGCGCCATGCCCAGTGCCACCTGGAAAATCCCGACTTGCAGCGTCAGGGTGAGGATCAGGCCGACGTACTGCGGGGTGCCGGGTTCGGCGAGGTGGTGGATGGCGCCGTAAATGGCGATCGAGATTGCCGTCGTCGGCCCGGAGACCAGGTGCCAGCTCGAACCGAACAAGGCGGCGACGACGGCCGGCACCATGGCCGCGTACAGGCCGTACTGCGGCGGCAGGCCGGCGATGGTGGCGAAGGCGACGCCCTGCGGCAGGACGATCAGGGCGCCGGTGAGTCCGGCGAGCAGGTCGTCGCGCAGCGTGCGGCGCTTGACCAGCGGCCACCAGGACAGGAAAGGGAAGAGTCTGCTCAACACGAGCCGGGTGTGCGGCGTCATGCGCGCCCTCCGCTTCGCGCGGCGGCTCGCGCCTGTTGGCGCCCGCGCTGCTGCGTCAGTGACCGGAGAGGAAGGCCCTGAGCCGCCGTTCCTTTTCGCGCGTCAGGATGCCGCTGCCGATGTCCTTGCGAGCGACGCGGGTGATCGCGAGCGTCAGCGCCTGCAATAGAGATTTCATGTGTGCCTGCCTTGTCTATGCCGTCAAGGCTTGCTACGCAGATGCCGTGCCACGCCATGGTGGCAGGCCAACTCAATGAAATTGAAGGACTTATTCTTGTTGCTGGATCGCGGGTACGCATCAGCGTGTTGCTAAGTGCAACATGCTCCGGCAGATCGCCGTTGCGTAGGCGCCGGCGTTCAGCTCGCTACCGGTCGCAATGCCGGTTTCAACGGATCATCTTCGCCCGCGTATTCGGGGCGCGCAAAGATGGATCCCAGGGCCTGGTCGGTGGTCGAGTGGAAGCGTCCCGCGCCGATGATTTCCCATAGCCCGGTGGCGCGCATGACGTCGATCACCTGCTTCTTCAGGCCGGAAAACAGCACCACCGTGCCGTTGTCATTGAGCCGCTCGACAAGATGGTGAATCACCTCCTCGCCCGAGGCGTCGATGTCGTTGATGCCGTCGCCGACGATCAGCACATAGGGCGCCTCGGGGTTCTCGGCCACGGCGTTGAGCACCGCGTCCTCGAAATACGACACGTTGGCGAAGTAGAGCCGGCCGTCGAAGCGCACCACCGTGACGACCTTCGAGGCCGGCAGCTTGTGCAGCTTGGCGTCGCGCAGCGTGCCGTCATCAAAGCGGCCGAGGATGGCGACGCGTGGCTTCATGGTCTGGTAGAGGAAGAGCACCAGGGCCAGGCCGGCGCCGACGATGATGCCCTTATCCAGATGGGGCGCGGCGATCAGCGTGACGAAGAAGGTCACCGCGGCGACCATGCCATCGGCGCGACTGGCCTGCCAGGTGTGCTTGAGCGCCGCCGGCGTGATCAGGCTGGTCACGGCAAGCAGGATGATCACCGCCAGCACGGCCTTCGGCAGGTGGTAGAGGTAGGCGGTCAGGAACAGCAGGGTGACGGCGACGAAGAGGCCGTTGAAGACCATGGCGAAGCCGGTCTTCGCGCCGGCCTGCAGGTTGATCGCCGAGCCGGTAAAGGACCCGGTGGCCGGATAGGACTGGAAGAAGGCGCCGCCGATGTTGGCCAGCCCCTGGCCGATCAGTTCCTGGTTCGGGTCCAGGCGCTGCTTGGTCTGGGCCGCCAGCGCCTTGGCCATCGAGATGGATTCCATGAAGGCCACCAGGGCGATGACCAGCGCGGCCGCGAGCAGGGACATGATGGCGTCGAGGCCGAGCGTGGGCACCTTCAGCGATGGCAGGCCGGCGGGAATGTTGCCGACCACGTCGCCGCCACCCATCAGGCGCAGCTCGCCCTTCTCCAGCTTCTTGATATGCCAGGCGCGGCCATCGGTTTCCACGCCGATCGGCGTGCGGCCGGCAACGTAGAGCGTCGCCGGCGCATCGCCGTCCGTTTTGGAGCGCTCGAAATTCAGGCGATTGATCTGCGCCAGGCGGGCTCGGTTCTGCACTTCCAGCGCGCGCGCGGAAATGCCGAGCAGGTCGATCTGGTGCCGCAGGTCGGCGGCCAGGCGCACGTCGCCGGATTTCTCCGCGGCGCGCAGGGCCGAGCCCTTGGCGGTGGACTCGGCCATGGCCTTCTTGATTTCCTGGTCGGCGCTGGCGTACTCGGACACCAGTTGGCGGGCGTCGGGGGTGGCGATGTGCTCGATCCGCGCCGTGGCCTTCTGCTCGAAACCGACCCAGTAGCTCACCAGGGTGGTGATCACCACGGCGATCAGCACGCTGGGCTTGGACAGCGCCGCGACCTTCTTCAGGCCCAGCATCAGCGCCAGCGCGAACAGCGACATGGCCAGGGTCGGCAGGTGGGTCTGCGGCAGGTAGCCCAGCATCTCCCAGATGTCCCCGAGGAAGGAGCCGCTGCGGCCCTTGGGAATGCCGAGCAGCATGTCGAGCTGCGACAGCGCGATGATGATCGCCGCGGCATTCATGAAGCCGAGGATCACCGGGTGGGAAACGAAATTGACGATGGTGCCGAGCTTGAGCACGCCCAGCAGCAACTGGATGATGCCCACCAGTAACGCCAGCAATAGCGCCAGGCCGACGAATTCGTCGCTGAACGGCACCGCCAGCGGCGTGATCGCCGCCGCCGTCATCAGCGAGATGATAGCCACCGGGCCGGTCGCGAGCTGGCGCGAGGAACCCCACAGGGCGCCAAGGATGGCGGGTACCAGGGCGACGTAGAGGCCGTAATACACCGGCAGGCCGGAAAGCTGCGCATAGGCCATCGCCTTCGGGACCAGCACCAGGGCACCGGTGATGCCGGCGATCAGGTCGCCGCGCAGGATCGCGGCATTGATCGGAAACCAGGTAAGGAAGGGAAACAGGCGCAGCAGCAGCGGATTGGTAAACATCGGGACCTCGTGGCCGGCGGCCGGCGGGGTCTCGGAAAGACCGCTGCATCGCGCATCGCCGGCATTGCAGAATGCAGCATTTTATCCCTGCTGGCGGCGCGGTTCAGAGAACCGGGTTATCCCGTGATCACGGTGATCTATGTCCGCGGCACGCTCATTCCATGTGATGAAGCCCCTGCGTAGCAGGCGGGCCAGCAGAAAACGCTGACCGCGCCGCTACGGATCGTAGCGCTTGAGCTTGCGCCACAGTGAAACGCGATCGATGCCGAGGATCTGCGCCGCCAGCGTCTGGTTGCCGCCGGCTTCGGCGAGCACCCAGCGGATGTAGTCGCGCTCCTGCTCCTCCAGCGAGGGCAGGCGGCCCTCTTTCTTGCGGAAGGTGCGGATCGCCAGCTCGCGCAGGTCGTCGGGAAGCTGGGTCACCTCGATGCGAACTCCGTTGCAGATGGCGACGCCGCGCTCGATGATGTTTTCCAGTTCGCGCACATTGCCCGGGAAATCGTAGGCCTTGAGCAGTTCCAGTGCCTCGGCGGAAATTTCGGTGACCGGCTTGGCCATCCGCGCCGCGCACTTCTTGAGGAAGTGGTAGGCCAGCAGCGGAATGTCCTCGCGGCGTCGTGACAGGGGCGGGATCAGCAGGTTCACCACGTTGAGGCGGAAGTAGAGGTCCTGGCGGAAGCCGCCGTCCTTGACCATCTCGATCACGTTGCGATTGGTGGCGGCAACGACGCGGACATCGACCGCCTGCGGCCGCGTCGCGCCCAGCGGCAGCACTTCGCGCTCCTGCAGCACGCGTAGCAGCTTGACCTGCATCGCCGGCGACATTTCGGTGATTTCGTCGAGGAACAGTGTGCCGCCGTGGGCGGCGGCGATCAGGCCCGGCTTGTCGCCCTGCGCGCCGGTGAAGGCACCCTTGACGTGGCCGAACAGTTCGTTGGCCAGCAGTTCCTCGTTGAAGGCGCCGCAGTTGATGGCGACGAAGGGACCGCCGTCACGTTTGCTGTGGTGGTGCAGGTAGCGGGCGAACAATTCCTTGCCGGTGCCGGATTCGCCGGTGATCAGGACGTTGCAGTCGGTCGGCGCGACCTGCCGCGCCATGTCCAGCAGGCCCTGCATGTCGGCGTTCTGGGTGATGATGCGCACCTTGCCCTGGTAACTCTCGACCTGCTCGCGCAGGGCCTGGTTTTCGCGGCGCAGGCGGACCTTGGCCAGGGCCTCGGCGACCACCTTGCGCACCTCGTCGAGCCGGTAGGGCTTGGCGATGTAGTAGTAGGCGCCGTGCTTCATGGCCTCGACGGCGGACTCCAGCGTGGCGTAGCCGGTGATCAGGATCACCTCGGTGTCCGGGTGGCTGGCGCGGCACTTCTGCAGGATCTGCATGCCATCGACCTTCTCCATGCGCAGGTCGGTCAGCACCAGGTCGAATTCCTGCTTGTCGAGATGGGCCAGCGCGTTGCCGCCGCTTTGGGTGGCGACCACCGCGTAGCCCTCCTTCTTCATCACGTGTTCGAGGTTGCGCAGGGCAACCTTTTCGTCATCGACGATGAGTAGCCTGCCGGGTGTCGTGCTCATGCTGCGATGTCCTCTGCTGGGAGTCGGAGGATGAAGCTCGTTCCCTTGCCGGGCAGGCTTTTCACGGCGACGCTGCCGCCGTGTTCCTCGACGATTTCATAGACGATGAAGAGGCCCAGGCCGAGGCCGTGGCCGACTTCCTTGGTGGTGAAGAACGGGTCGAAAATGCGCGGCAGCGTCGCGGCATCGATGCCGTGGCCGTTGTCGGAGATTTCTATCTCGATGCGCGGCTCGCGGGCGTCGTCGGCGCCGAAGACCAGCGCGTCGGCGGGATAGGCGCCGCGCGCCGGCCGCGCCGCGATGCGCAGTTCCCCCGCGCCTTCGAGTGCGTCGATGGCATTGCCGACGAGGTTGAAGATCGCCTGCTGCAGGCGCTGCTTGTCGCCGGCGAGCACGAACCCGCTGCCGACGTCGACATCGACGCTGACCAGGGCGGGAATCCGGCCGCGCACCAGGCGCAGGCTCTCCTCGATCAGTGGTGCCAGCGGCACGGCCTCGCGGCGGAAGGTGCGGTCGCGGGCATAGTCGAGCAGGGAGCGCACGATGCGCCGGGCGCGCCAGGTTTCGGCGTCGATCTGCTCGAGCAGTTCCTTGTGGAACGCCGTCCCGGACTCTGTCTGCCTGGGATTCCGCTCCGCGGGCAGGCAAGCGCCGACTTTCGCCGCGGCAATTTCCTCGGCGAGGATCTCGCAGGAGGTCGAGATGTTCGACAGCGGGTTGTTCAACTCGTGGGCCACGCCGGAGAGCAGGGTGCCCAGCGCGGCGAGCTTTTCCGAGCGCAGCAACTGGCCCTGGCGGGTTTCGAGCTGTTCCAGGACATGGTTGAAGGCGGTTGTCAGCGAAGCGATCTCACGGTCCTGCAGGCCGAGGTCGAGCTTGGCGAGGCGGCCTTCGGCCACCGCCGCCATGTTGTCCTCCAGTTCGCGCAGCGGTCGCGCCACGCGCCAGGCCAGCATCTGGCCGACGGCGACGACCAGGATGACCAGCGCGGCGATCGAGCCCAGCAGCCAGCGACGGTGGCTGTCCAGTTGTTGCTGGAGGATACCGCGTTCGGTGCGCGACCATTCCTCGGCGATGGTGACGATCTCCTTGCCGGCCTGGCGCAGGCGCGCATCGCCTACTGCATCGCGTTTGCCCGGAGCTCGCGCGCTCATCAGGCGGTCGTAGTTTTCCAGGGCCAGGAGCATGGCGCCGATGTGCTGCGGGCTTGCCACGGCGGCGAAGCTGGTGCCGTGCTCGGCCAGCAGGCGGCGGCCTTGGGCGACATAGGCGCGGTTCTCGTCGCGATCCGCTTCCTGGGCGTAGAGGAAATGGTTTTTCTCGAAACGGCGGATTTCCAGGGCGATGCCGAAGAACTGGTGCACCCGTTCGCCATTGGTGATCTGTTCGGCCAGCAGGCGCGTCTCGATCAGTGAAAATGCCGAAAGCGCGATCACCAGCGTAGCCACCGCGCCGTAGCCGATGACGATCTTGCGGCGCAGCGAATCCATGCGGAGTCGGAGGATTCCCATGAGTTGCATTATGCAACCATGCCGTGACCGGCTGCAACATTGCGGGCTTCGCGTGCCGGCGGCATGCCGCGGCAGTCGGGCATGGTACTGTTGCAAGTTGAAATGCCACTTCCCGGCCGAAGCGCTTGTGAATCCGCAAGCCGTTGATTCGGTGGGCTGCGGGTTCGGCGCCGGTCGTGGCACGAATGCTGCGAGAGCCCTTGACCATGGACTCCCGCAAGTCACCCCGGAAAATCCTCCTCGCCGTGCGCGAGGGCTGCGTCGATGCCCGCCTGCTGGCCTCGGCACGCAGCCTGTGCCAGCGCATGGACGCCGAGCTGGACATACTGGTGCGCGCCGGTGGCGAAAACCTGCCCGCCGAGCTTGCACGGTTTATCCGCGAACTGCGCGACGCCGGCCTGCCCTACAGCCTGAGCCAGAAGCCCGAGCTGCGCCGGCGCGACATCGTCGATTACGCCAACAGCCACGAGTGCATCTCCAGCGTGGTGATCGATTCGCTGGAGGGCTGGGAAACCATCGCCGCCGACCGCGCCAGCGATCCCTGGGCGCGTCTGGCCTGTCCGCTGGTGACTGCCGCCCCGCCCAGGAAGCCGGACGGAAACAGGACTTCATGAAGCTTTCACTCCGCACGCTTTTCCCCTTCCTGCGCTGGTTCCCCTATGGGGGCGCGACATTGCGCGCCGATTTCCTTGCCGGCCTGACCGTCGCCCTGGTACTGGTGCCGCAGTCCATGGCCTATGCGCAACTGGCTGGCATGCCGGCCTACTACGGCTTGTATGCCGCCTTCCTGCCGGTGGCGGTGGCGGCGTTGTGGGGCTCGTCGAACCAGCTCGGCACCGGCCCGGTGGCGGTGGCTTCGCTGCTTACCGCTTCCGCCCTTACGCCGCTGGCAGCGCCTGGATCGGAGTCCTTCGTTGCCCTGGCGATCATGCTTGCCCTGCTGGTCGGCGTCATACAGTTGGCGCTGGGTGTGTTCAAGCTCGGCGTGGTGGTGAATTTCCTCTCCCACCCGGTGATCGTCGGTTTCACCAACGCGGCGGCCATCATCATCGCCTTGTCCCAGGTGAACAAGTTGATGGGCGTGCCCATGGGACGTTCCGAATCCTTCATCGTCGACATCTGGGGGGTGCTGCAACTGGCGGGCGACACCCATCCGCCGACGCTGGCCATGGGCCTCGCGGCGATTTTCCTGATCTGGGTGATCCGCAAGAAGGCGCCGAAACTGCCCGGCGTGCTGATTGCCGTGGCGCTGACCACGGTGGCCTCCTGGCAGGTCGGCTACGAGCGCAACGCCACGGCCGCGCTGGAACAGATTGTTGACCCCGAGGCGCGCGGCCTGCTCGACGAGTTCGTGCGCACCGAGGTGCGCATTCGCGAGATCAACGAACAGATCATGGGCAGGAGCGGCGAGCTCGCCAAGCTGCGGAAGGCGGGCGGCGACAAGGGACACGAGGGCACTACGCTGAATTACGAAATCGAGCTGCTGCGCTTGCAGCTCAAGGATCGAGAGGACGAGAACCGCCGGCGCAATCGCGCCATTCGCAGCGTGGTCTTCGAGCAGGCGGCGGGCAATCCGGGTGAAGCGCCGAAATTCCACGCCGCCGGCCGCCTGCCGGCCGGGGTGCAATCCGACGGCCGGCACTGGCGCATCAGCCGGGCCACGGGCGGCAGCCTGCGTCTTGTCGGTGGCGGCGAGGTGGTGGGCAAGGTGCCGGAGGGCCTGCCGTCGATCGGCCTGCCGAAATTTTCCTGGGATATGGTCGGCGGCCTGCTGGCGGCGGCGCTCGTAATTTCGCTGGTCGGCTTCATGGAGGCGATTTCGATTGCCAAGGCGATTGCCGCCAAGACCAAGCAGAAGATCGACCCCAACCAGGAACTGATCGGGCAGGGCCTCGCAAATCTTGTCGGTGCGGCGACCCAGGCCTTTCCGGTGTCCGGCTCCTTTTCACGCTCGGCGGTGAACATCAATGCCGGGGCGAAGACCGGCATGTCCTCGGTGATCACCGCGGCCTTCGTGCTGCTGACCCTGCTGTTCCTCACTCCGCTGCTGTACCACCTGCCGCAGGCGGTGCTGGCGGCGGTGATCATCATGGCCGTGATCGGCCTGGTTAACTTCGGCGCGGTCAAGCACGCCTGGCAGGCCAACCGTCACGACGGCGTCGCCGCCGTGGTGACCTTCGTCGCCACGCTCGCATTTGCGCCCCACCTCGACAAGGGCATCATGGTCGGCGCCGGGCTGGCGATCGGCCTGTACCTCTACCGCACCATGACGCCGCGCGTGGCGATCCTCGGTCGCCACGCCGACGGCACGCTGCGCGACGCCAAGGTGCACGACCTGCCGCCGTCGAAGGTCGTTACCGCCGTGCGCTTCGACGGCCGCCTTTACTTTGCCAACGTGGCCTACTTCGAGGATGCCATCCTCGAAGCCGTGGCCGCCAACCCGGAGGCGCGCGCGCTGCTGGTGGTCGGCGAGGGCATCAACGAAATCGACGCCTCGGGCGAGGAGGTCATGCATCACGTCGTTCAGCACCTGCGCGATGCCGGCATCGAGCCTGCCTTCTCCGGTTTGAAGAAGCAGGTGGTGGATGTGATGCGGGCCACCGGCCTGCTGGCTTTCATCGGCGAGTCACGCCTGTTCCCGACCGCCGACACCGCGCTGGAAGCGATCCATGCCGAGGCGGCGGCGCGTGGCGAGGACCACGCGGACAGCCCGCTGCGGCCGGTGCCGCAGAAGCGTTTTGGCTGAATCCGTGCGCACAGCGGGGCTTTCGGCCATTAATATATCGACTTCGCACTCTTCCTTGCCGCGATCGGTAGCCCGGCTCCAAGACCGGAAACCCCGCGTAACCCACTGATCCGATGTTCGGCTTCCTGTCCCTCGACCTGTTGTTGATCGCCGCCGTGGCATGGCTGGTGATCGGCGTGGCGGGGCTCCTGGCGCCCGGCAACACGCGTTTCATTGCGCAGCTGCTGTTTCCCGTCGGCGCGGCGATCGGCATTGGTGTCGGACTGATCGGGATCGCTGCCCTCGGCGCGCCGGCCGAAACGGCAGTGCTGGCGATCGGCCTGCCCGACCTGCCCTTCCACTTGCGGCTGGACAATCTCTCCGCCGTGTTCGCGCTGTTGCTCGGTTTCGCCAGTGCCGGCATTTCGGTGTATTCGGCCGGCTATTTCCGCGAAGGCAAGGGTACGGCGCCAGGCCTGCTCTGCGTCGAGTACCACCTTTTTCTCGCCAGCATGCTGATGGTGCTGCTGGCCGACGACGCCTATGCCTTCATGGTGGCCTGGGAATGCATGGCGCTGTCGTCCTTCTTCCTCGTCACCACCGACCACAGGCACGACGAAATCCGCCGTGCCGGCTTCCTTTACCTGCTGATCGCCCATATCGGCGCCATCGGCATCCTGCTCTGCTTCGGGGTGATGACCGGGGGCGCCGGCGACTACCGCTTTGCCGCAATGCGGGCGATGGAACTGACGCCGGCCTGGAGCTCGGCCGCCTTCCTGCTGGCGCTGGCCGGCTTCGGCGCCAAGGCCGGCCTGGTGCCGCTGCATGTCTGGCTACCCGAGGCCCACCCGGCGGCACCCTCGCCGGTGTCGGCGCTGATGTCCGGCGTGATGCTGAAGACCGCGATCTACGGCCTGCTGCGCGTGAGCTTCGACCTGGTGCACACCACGATCTGGTGGTGGGGCGTGGTGGCGCTGGCGGTCGGCCTCGCCACCGCCCTGTTCGGCGTGCTCTACAGCACGGTGCAAAGCGACATGAAGCGGCTGCTGGCCTATTCCTCGATCGAGAACATCGGGCTGATCGCGGTCGGCATCGGCCTGACCCTGGTGTTTCATGCCTACCGCATGGAGGCGCTGGCGGCCCTGGCGCTGACCGCCGTGCTCTACCACTGCCTGGCCCATGCCGGCTTCAAGAGCCTGCTGTTCCTGTGCACCGGCTCGGTGCTGCACGCGACCAAGGAACGCAGCCTGGGCAAGCTGGGCGGACTGATCCATCGCATGCCCTGGGTGGCCTGGCTGGCACTGGCCGGCATCATCGCCGGCGCCGGCCTGCCGCCGCTGTCCGGTTTTGTCTCGGAATGGCTGCTGTTGCAGGGCTTCCTGTTCTCGCCAAGCCTGCCGCATCCGTGGCTCAACATGATCGTCCCGGTCGCCGCGGCGCTGGTGGTGCTGGTGGCGGCGCTGGCCGGCTTCGCCATGGTCAAGTTCTACGGCATCATCTTCCTCGGCCAGATGCGCGAGCCGGCGCTGAAGGATGCCCACGACGCCGGCCCATGGGAAAAGGCAGGCCTGGTCTGGCTGACCCTGGTCACCGTGTTGCTCGGCGTGTTGCCTTCACCCGTGATCCTGCGCCTCGATGCCGCCACGCGCCAACTGCTTGGTGCCGGCCTGGCCGACACCCTGAGGGAGCAGGGCTGGTGGATGCTGGCGCCGATTTCGGCCGAGCGCGCCAGCTACGAGCCGCTGCTGGTGCTGGCCACCATTGCCGTGGTGCTGATGGTCACGCGCTGGCTGGTGCGGGCGCTTTACCATGGTCGGGTGCGGCGTGGCTCGCCCTGGGATTGCGGCTACCATTTCGAAGGGCCGCGCGCCCAGGACACGGCGGAAGGCTTCAGCCAGCCGATCCGCCGCATCTTCGAGCCGATGTTCCGCATGGAGCGCCACTTCCCCGCTGCGCGCGACAAGCAGCCCTATTACAGCGTCAAGGTCGAGGACCACTTCTGGCACTGGTGCTACCTGCCGATCGCGCGCCTGGCAAACTCGATTTCGGCCATGATCGTGGCCTTGCAGGGCGGGCGCATCGCGGTGTACCTGATGTACAGCTTCATCACCCTGCTGTTGCTGCTTCTGGTGGCGCGGCCATGATCAGCGTGTCGGGACTCATCGGCCAGGTTTTCGCCATCGCGCTGGCGCTGCTGCTGGCGCCGCTGCTTGCCGGCTGGGTCGGGCAATGCCGGGCCTGGCTGCAAAGCCGCAGCGCACCTCCCTTGCTGCTGCCCTATTACATGCTGCACAAGCTGTTCAACAAGGACGTGGTGCTGGCGCACGGCGCTTCCTCGCTGTTCCGTGCCGCGCCCTTCATCATCTTCGGCTGCATGGTGCTGGCCTGCGCCATCGTACCCACGCTGTCCACCGACCTGCCCTTCGCCCCGGCGGCCGACGCCCTGGCGCTGGTCGGCGTTTTCGGCCTGGCGCGGATTTTCATCGCGCTGGCCGGCATGGACGTCGGCACGTCCTTCGGCACCCTGGGCGGCCGGCGTGAAATGCTGGTCGGCTTCCTCGCCGAGCCGGCGCTGCTGATGGTCTTCTTTACCTTGGCGATGATCGCCCAGTCCACATCGCTGCCGACCATCGTCGAGACCCTGGCCCATCGCGAGCTCGTGATCTATCCCAGCCTGGCCTTCGCCGGGGTTGCATTCACCTTCGTTTCGCTGGCCGAGAACGCCCGCGTGCCGGTGGACAACCCGGCCACCCACCTCGAACTGACGATGATCCACGAGGCGATGATCCTGGAATACTCGGGGCGCCACCTGGCGCTGATCGAGTGGGCTGCCAGCCTCAAGCTGTATGCTTACTCCTGCCTCGGCCTGGCGCTGTTCTTCCCCTGGGGAATCGCGCCGGGCGACGACTTCCTGGCCCTCGTCGCGGCGATCCCGCTGCTGGTGCTGAAGCTTGCGATCGGCGGCTTCCTGCTGGCCGGCATCGAGACCGTGAACGCCAAGATGCGCATCTTTCGCGCGCCGGAGTTTCTCGGCACCGCCTTCATGCTCGCCGTGCTGGGCCTGCTGGTGCGCCTGCTACTGGAGGCCAGGGTATGAGCAGCATTCCGTTTTCGGCGCAACTGATCAACCTGTTCGCGGCGGCGATCCTGCTGCTCGGCTTCGCCATGCTGGCGCAGCGGCGCAACCTGGCCCTGGTCAACCTGTTTGCCTTCCAGGGTCTCTGCCTTTGCCTGGCGACGCTGACCACGGCGATTTCCACCGGCCAGACGCATCTGTTCTACTCGGCGGGGCTGACCCTGGCGCTCAAGGTGGTCGCCCTGCCCTGGATTCTTTACCGCCTGGTGCGTCAGCTCAATGTCGGCGGCGAAGCCGAAGCCCTGATCAACATCCCGACTACCATGCTGGTCGGCATCGTGCTGGTGATGATCGCCTTCAACGTCGCGCTGCCGATTTCCGAGCTGTCGCAGACCATCACGCGCGGCACGCTGGGCATCGCGCTGGCGGTGGTGATGCTGGCCTTCCTGATGATGATCACGCGGCAGAAGGCGATCAGCCAGGTGGTTGGCTTCCTTTCCATGGAAAACGGGCTGTTCCTCGCCGCCACCAGCGCCACCTACGGTATGCCGATGGTGGTCGAGCTCGGCATCGCGCTCGACGTGCTGGTCGGCATGATCATCCTCGGCGTGTTCTTCTTCCAGATCCGCGACCAGTTCGACAGCCTGGACATCCGCCACATGGAAAAGCTGAAGGACAACTGATGGATTTCTTCGTCCTCATGCTTGCCATCCCCCTCGTCAGCGGCGCGCTGTTGACCGTGGTGGGCGAGCGCGACTGGGCGCCCAACATTAACGTGCTGGCCAGCCTCGGCACCTTCCTCGCCGCCGCCGGGCTGACCGTCGAGATCGTCGCCAACGGCCCGCGCTTTGCCTTCGGCGAGCAGTTCTTCATCGACTCGCTGAACGTCTTCTTCGTTACCCTGACAGCCTTCGTCGGCCTCACCACCAGCATCTTCTCCGGGCCCTACATGCGGAACGAGCGCGACCACGGCCGCCTTTCGAAGCCGCGCCTGCGCCTCTACAAGAGCATGTACCAGCTCTTCATGTTCACCATGCTGGCGGCGCTGACCACCAACAACCTCGGCATCCTCTGGGTGGCGATGGAGGCGGCGACGCTGACCACGGTGCTGTTGGTGTCGCTTTACCGCACCCCGGCCAGCCTGGAAGCGGCGTGGAAGTATTTCATCCTCTGCGGCGTCGGCATCGCCCAGGCCCTGTTCGGCACCGTGCTGCTCTATTTCGCTGCCGAGCGCGTGCTTGGCGCCACCGGCAACGCCCTGTTGTGGACCCATCTGGTCGGCGTCAAGGCCCAGCTCGAACCGGCGATCATGGCGCTGGCCTTCATCTTCCTGCTGGTCGGCTATGGCACCAAGGTCGGCCTCGCACCCCTGCACAACTGGCTGCCGGATGCCCATGCCGAAGGCCCGACGCCGGTTTCCGCGGTGCTTTCCGGGCTGTTGCTGAATGTCGCGCTGTACGCCATCCTGCGTTGCAAGGTGCTGGCCGACGGCGCCCTGCCGGAAGGCTATGCCGGGAACCTGATGATCGGCTTTGGCCTGTTCACGCTGCTGGTTGCGGCCTTCTTCCTGTCGCGGCAGAAGGATGTCAAGCGCATGTTCGCCTACTCGTCGATCGAGCACATGGGCCTGATCACCTTTGCCTTCGGCATGGGCGGGCCGATCGCCAACTTCGCCGGCCTGCTGCACATGACCATGCATTCGCTGACCAAGTCGGCGATCTTCTTCGCCGTCGGCCACGCCTCGCAAAAAACCGGCACCCAGTTGATCGAGAACATCAGCGGCCTGATCCGCATCAATCCGCTGATCGGCTGGGGCCTGATGCTGGGTACCCTGGCCATCCTCGGCATGCCGCCCTTCGGCGTCTTCGCCAGCGAGTTCATGATCCTGACGCATGCCATGCGCCACTACCCCTGGGCCATCCCCATCCTGCTGCTGGCGCTGGGCGTGGCCTTCGCCTCGATTTTCGGCAAGGTGCAGCCGATGGTCTTTGGCCAAACCACGGCCAGGCGCCTGCCGCATGCCCCGGCGATCACGCCGGTCTTCCTGCATCTCGGCATCGTGCTGATGCTCGGGCTGTGGATTCCACCGTATCTCACGCGCTGGTTCCACGAGGCCGCGCGCATGCTTGGCTGAACCATGCATTTCTTCGACGATCCGCACATCGATTTCGCGCCGCAGCCGGGCCAGGGTGCGCCGATTTGGTGCGGCGAGGCGCCGAGCGGATTCGCCCTGCGCCACTTCGCCGAATCGGTGCGACGTGGCGGCGGGCGCATTGCGGCGATCTGGGGTACCGACTGCCGCCGGACTGGCGAAGGCTTCCACCTGCACTGCGTGTTCGGCTGCGATCCCGGCCACCTCTGGGTGGGTCTCGACCTGCCCGCTGACGCACCACATTATCCCGATCTCGCCGAACTGTTCGCGGCGGCGAACCGCATGCAGCGCACCACGCGCGACATGGTCGGCATCGCCACCGAGGGTGGCGACCAGCGGCCCTGGCTGCGTCACGGCGGTTGGCCGGCCGGCTGGTATCCCTTGCGCCATGATGCCGGCGATCCGCCCGAGTTCGCCAACCGGCCGACCGACTACGATTTCGTCAAGCTCGGTGGCGAAGGCGCGCACGAAATTCCGGTTGGGCCCATCCATGCCGGCATCATCGAGCCGGGGCATTTCCGCTTTTCCGTGGTGGGCGAGCGTGTGCTCAAGCTGGAACAACGCCTGGGCTACCAGCACAAGGGCGTCGAGCGCCTGTTCGGCGGCGCCGACTTGGCGCGCGGCGCGCAACTGGTCGGCCGCGTTTCGGGCGATTCGAGCTGCGCCTATGCCTGGGCCTATGCCGATGCGGTGGAGTCCGCCTGCGGCGCCGCGCCGCCGCCGCGCGCGCTGGCCTTGCGCGCCCTGATGCTGGAGCGCGAGCGCGTCGCCAATCACCTGGGCGATCTGGGTGCGCTGGGCAACGATGCCGCCTTCGCCTTCGGCCTGACCCAGTTCCTGCGCCTCAAGGAAGACTGGGTGCGGCTCAATGCAAAGGTTTTCGGCCACCGTTTCCTGTTCGATCGCATCGTCCCGGGCGGCGTGGCGGTCGACGTCGATGCGGCGGCCCTGAACGCCATCGTTGAGCAGTGCGCGGCCATGGAGCCGGCGGTAAAGGCCTTGCGCGCGCTGTACGACGAACACGCCGGTTTGCAGGACCGTTTCGTCACCACCGGCACCATCGATCGCGATCTGGCGCAGGAGCTGTCGCTCTCCGGCATGGCGGCGCGCGCCACTGGCGTGCTGCTCGACGGCCGAGCCCATCGCCAGGGCTATACGCCGCCGCCGCCCTACGCGGCGCTGGGCGTGCGCCCGGCTACCGACGAGCGCGGCGATGTCGCCGCCCGCGTCGCCGTGCGCTTCGACGAGGTCTTCGAATCCCTGCGCCTGCTGCGCCTGCTGGCGGTGGGCATGCCGGCGGGCGAAACGCGCGTCGAACCGGCGCCGCTGCCGGGCGGTCGGGGGCTGGGTGTGATCGAGGGCTGGCGCGGCGAGGTGATCGTCGGTGTCGAACTGGACGGGGAGGGCCGCCTGGCCCGCGTCCATCCCCACGATCCCTCCTGGCAGGCCTGGCTGGCGCTGGAGTTCGCGGTGCTGAAGGACATCGTTCCGGACTTCCCGCTGATCAACAAGTCCTTCAATCTGTCGTATTCGGGGGTGGATCTGTGATCCCGCTGCTCAGGCATATCTTCCGCACCGGCATCCTCACCGAGCCGGCAGCCGCCGCCACCGACGCCGACGGCATCGAGCGCGAGATCGGCCGCCTGCATGACGAACTGCTGGCCATCCTCGGCCGCGCCCTGACCATCCGCGAAGTCGATGCCGGCTCTTGCAATGCCTGCGAGCTGGAAGTGCATGCGATGAACAATCCCTACTACAACCTCGAAGGCAAGGGGATCAAGTTCGTCGCCAGCCCGCGCCATGCCGACATGCTGCTGGTCAGCGGGCCGGTGACGAAAAACATGGAGAACGCGCTGCTGCGCGCCTATGAGTGCACGCCCGATCCCAAGCTGGTGGTGGCGATCGGCGATTGCGGCTGCAATGCCGGCGTCTTCGGCAAGAGCTACGCCAGTTGCGGCGCCGTCAGCGAGGTGCTGCCGGTCGATGTGCGCGTGCCCGGCTGCCCGCCGACGCCGCTGGCGATGATGCAGGGCATACTCGCGGCGGTAGGCGCGGCGAAGTAGGGCGCGCCGCCGCAAAAGTCGGCGCCCGGGGGACGGCGATTTTCAGTCCAGCAGGGCCTTGCGGTCGAGCGCGGCAAGGTTGGTGACGCCGGTCAGCGCCAGCGCCACCTCGATTTCCTTCTTCATCGTCGCCAGCACATGGGCTACGCCGGCTTCGCCATGCGCGGCGACGGCATAGGCCCAGGCGCGGCCGATCAGGCAGGCCTTGGCCCCCAGCGCCAGCGCCTTGACCACGTCGAGGCCGCTCCGGACGCCACCGTCCATCAGCAACTCCAGTCGGTCACCGACCGCATCGGCGATGCGGGGCAGGGCGGCGATGCTCGCCTCGACGCCATCGAGCTGGCGCCCACCGTGGTTGGAGACGACGATGCCGTCGGCGCCGACGGCGGCTGCCTGCCGTGCATCCTCGACATCGAGCACGCCCTTGAGCAGGATCTTGCCCGGCCAGTTCTCGCGCACCCAGGCGATGTCGTTCCAGGTCACCGCGGGATCGAACTGGCTGTCCACCCAGGCCTTGAACTGCGGCAGGCTGCGCGCATCCGGCACGGCGCGGGTAAGGTTGCCGAAGGTCAGCGGCTTTCCCTTGACCGCTACATCGAGCAGCCAGCCGGGATGGGAAAGGATGTCCCAGGCCTTGCGCAGCTTGCCGCCCAAGGCGAGGCCGCCGGCCATGCCGTTGCGGATGTCACGGTAACGCGCACCCATCACCGCGAGGTCGACCGTCAGCACCAGCACCGGGCAGCCGGCGGCCTGTGCCCTGTGCATCAGTTCGCGGGCAAAGCCGCGGTCGCGCATGACATAGAGCTGGTACCAAAAGGGCGCCTTGGTGGCGGCGCGGACTTCTTCGATCGAGCAGATCGACACCGTCGATTCGCAGAACGGGATGCCGGCGGACTCGGCGGCGCGCGCGGCCTGCACCTCGGCGCGGCGGGCGAAGGCGCCGGCGATGCCGATCGGGGCCAGCGCAAGCGGCAAGGCAAGTTCCTGACCCACTACCCGAGTCGCCAGGCCGAGCGTGGAGACGTCGCGCAATACGCGCTGGCGCAGCCTCAGGCGCTGCAAGCCGCGCAGGTTGTCGCCGGCGGTGACTTCGTCATAGGCGGCGCCATCCATGTAGTCGAACAGGTGGCGCGGCAGGCGTCGCCGCGCCAGCTCGCGGTAATCGGCGGCGGTGGCGGGGACGAGGCCGAGGCCGCGGGTGTCGTCGGGGTTCATGGGCGGTCCTCCGTTGCGTCGCGCCTAGTCGGCGAGCTTGTGTTCGACCGCATAGCGGATCAGGTCGGCATTGTTCTCGATGCCCAGCTTTTCCATCAGGTGGGCCTTGTGCGTGGTTACGGTTTTCGGGCTCAGGTGCAGTTGCTCTGCGATCTGCGCCAGCGCCACGCCTTTCGCGATCAATCCCAGTACCTGCCATTCGCGCGGACTCAGCAGTTTTTGCGGATCGTCGCGCTCGAGCGCGATGGATTCCAGCGCCATGGATTCGGCCAGGGTGGGATCGACGAAGCGTTCGCCGCCGGCGACACGGGTAACCGCCATGAACAGTACGTCGGGACTCGATCCTTTGGTGATGTAGCCGGAGGCGCCGGCTTGCAGCGCCCGCCTGACCGTGCCCGGCTCGTCGTGCATGCTCAGCACCAGTATCGGCAGGGCCGGGCAGGACAGGCGGATCTGCTCGATCAGGCTGGTGCCGGTGGCACCCGGCATGGTCAGGTCGAGGATGACGACATCGGCGCCACCGCGCCTGGCTGCCGCTAGCGCCTCGCTTGCGTCGGTGGCTTCCTTGACCACTTCCAGCCCGGCGAAGGAATGCAGCATCTGGCGCAAACCGAGGCGGAACAGGGTATGGTCGTCGGCGGTGATGATCCGGATCACGGGGTGGCTCCGTCTGTCGCGCCGGACTCCGGCGTGGCTAGCGGCAGGCAGACGGAGAGCCGGGTCCCGCCGCCCGGACTGCTGTCGATCTCCAGACTTCCTCCCAGCGCGGTAACGCGTTCGGAGATGCCGAGCAAGCCAAAGTGGGTGGCGTGGTCGACTCCCGCGGCATCGAATCCCTTGCCGTCGTCCTCCACCAGCAGGTGCAACTCGGCGTCGATCCGCCCCAGCGTGATATGCACCCGACTCGCCCCGGCGTGGCGCACGATGTTGTTCAGCGATTCCTGGACGATACGAAACAGGCCGATGGCATGGCCGTCGTCGAGGCGGTCCGCCGCCGCCGCGATCGAAACCTGGTAGCCGACGCCGGCTGGGCCGAGCACGCGCCCCGCCAGCCATTCGACGGCGGCGGCGAGGCCAAGGTTGAGCGCCGCCGGACGCAGATCCGAAGCGATCGCCTTGACGCTGCGGCTGGCGTCGCCAATCATGGTTTCGATGTCGCGCGCCGCGCCGCGCGCCGCCTCGGCGTCGTCCGGCAACTGGCGGACCAGCAGCTGCGCCTGCATCCGCGCGGTGGTCAGCACCTGCCCCAGCTCGTCGTGGAATTCGCGCGCCAGGCGCGCGCGCTCCTGTTCCACGCGTTCCTCGCGGTGGCTAGCGAGCTGGCGCAGTTCGGCGCGGGACCGTTCGAGCGCGTGCTGTGTTTCCATCAGGGCGGACACATCGAGCATGACACCGTGCACGGCGAGTTCTCCCGAGGCGGTAAGTCCCGTGGTGGCACGGATCTGTAGCCAGCGCTGCCCGGAACCGGAGTCGTGGCTGCGGCCCACCCAGGCGAAATCGCGTGGTGGCGGCGTGGCGGCATCGCGCCAGGTCAGCCCGGCGCGGTCATCGGGATCGATGCCCTCGAAGAAGGCGGCTGACTCGGCGAGGATCTCGTTGGCGGAGACTGGGAGCAGGCGGGAGACGCCGTCGCTGATCGAGCGGAAGGCAGGGATCGGAGCGGCGACGTATTCGAACATCGCCACCGGCAACTGGCCCGAGATGAGCTTGACCCTGTCCTCGGAAGTGCGCAGGGCCTGCTCCGCCGCGCGCCTGCGTTGTGCCAGGCTTTCCCTGCTCCGCCAGGACCAGAGGGCAAATGCCGTGATCGCGACGAGCAGCAGAAATGCCAGCGCGAACGCGAAAAGCGTTGGGGCATGGACGTTCACGAATTAAGCCGTCGCGAAACCAAGGCTTGACCTCGATGGATCAAAGGACCGGGACGGGCGATTGTACTAGGGCGTGGTTTTTCCGTTAGGAAAGCACCAGACCTTTCTCGTGAGCTGGCTGCCAGTCAGCGCGAGAGTTTGTCGAGAGCGCGGGTCAGCAACTCGATCTGGTCCTCGATGCCGTTGAGTTCTTCAACCAGCGCACGGGCGCCCGCTTCGATCTTTTCGCGACGTTTGCTGGCTTCGGCCAGTTCCTGTTCGATCCGGGTTGCTTGCGCCAAGTCGCGTTTCGTATCTGCTTCGAGCAGGCGGGCCTTCATTTGCGCCCGCCAGGCTTCAGAGCGGTGCCGGGCGGATTCGTCGGCATCGGCGCGAGCGAGCAGCGACTTGAGCTCGTCGCGCCGCGGTTGCAGCCGAGCGATGCGCTCGTGGATTTCTTCGAACGAGAGTTCGTCGAATTCAGGCTCTTTCCTGAGTAAGGTCTTGACGAAGGCGAACACGGGTTTTTTCCTCTTTCTATATGGTTGCGGGTTACCAGGAACCGGTGCCGCGAACCTTGCGGCCATCCGAGCTGATGGTGATCGTGCCGTCGCTGGCCTGGGTCGATCCGGCAACGGGTACCGCAGCCAGACGGTAATACTGACCGACGGCGGTCATCAGGGTGGTGCCGGTATCGGAGGCGTACAAGACAATGTCGTACTTGCCGTCCTCGGTCTTGCCGCTTGTCCTGCCCAAGCCGCCAGTCGATTGGCCGGTATAGGCACTGGTTACCGAAAATCCGTAATTGTTGCTGTTGAGAAAGATCTTCTCCTGCAGGTTGGCCAGTTGCAGGAGTTCGGTCTTCGCCGCCTCCCGGCTCGCCTTGACGATGTAATCACGGTAATTTGGCACGGCGATGCCGAGGAGTATGCCGACGATGACGACAACGATCATCAGCTCGATCAGCGTGAAGCCAGCGTGCCCGCGGGACAGGGAAAATCGTTTCATGGCTTGTTCCTTGGTTGTTGTAATCATCGGAAAAGTTCGGTCCAGGAAATGCGGCCGGTCTTCGCCTGGCCGCCTTTTTCATCGCCGCCACTGACGACGTTTCCTGCCTGGTCGGCAACGTTTTCGGTGGTCGAAGTGCCGTCCGAGTTGGTGGTGACGATGGTTGCCGTGCCGTCACTGTTTCGGGTCTTTACGACGGTTGTGGTGGCGCCGCTGATGTAGGTGATGACCGTCGTGGTGACATTGCCGGAGACGGTGACGGTCACCGAAATGGCGGTTCCCTGGGCGGCCCCGAAGGCACCGATCTTCGGGTCGGTCGAACCTGCCGCCGGAGTCACGGGAACGGACGATCCGGTATCTTCCGTCGGTGCATATGTCCAGCCGGCCACTCCATAGCACTTTCCGTTCGGGTGGTGCCAGAAGGTCGTCCACTCCGCGAGGACGTAGGTCTCGAAATCCGCGGACTTGACCCGCCAGCCGTATTCCGGACGACCGGGAATGCTTTCCTCGATGGCGCTGTAGGGCGTGGCCGCCTTGATCACCTGGATTACCAGGGCTCCGTTGTGCCTCACGCCCGTGGCATCGGTCTTGTTCGTGCCGGGCCCATCGGTGCCGTTGGTGGGCGGCATGACGGGCTGGAACATGTTGAACACGGTTCCTGCTGCGGATGACTTCACGCAACCGGTGACTGTGGGATGCAGTCCTGAGCGGGGTGTCGTGCCGTCACCCCACCAGTTCTTCGGCGTGAAGGCGTCTACCGGCATGTTGATCGCGAGGCTGCCGACATTGCCGCGGTTGTAGCTGGGGAGGGCGTTGAACGCGCTTTCGGTGAGCGTGGCAGAGGTGGCGTAGTCCTTGAGTTTGACGTAGCCGGCGTCGACGTTGTAGAGGTAACTCGAGTTCCCGATATGCAACTTGACCGCCGGGCTGAGGTACTGGTTCTGTGCCAGGACCTTGAACTCCGTGCTGGTGCTCGCAATCGCGTTGGAAATATTGAGTGCCGTGACGCTGGCATTCAGCATGTTCACCCCGGTGCGGTCGAACTTGTCGTCATACTGGTGGGTGTGGGACTTGCTGGTACAGCTTGTCGCGACAAAGCTGCCATCCGCGCCACCGGCGAACAGGCCGCTACTGGTCAGGTAGGGAGCCAGGTTGTCGTAACCGGTGGCGGCCGATCCGCCCGACGGCCCGGTATTGGTGCTCGCCGTGATCTGCTTCAGGGTGAACGTGGCGCAGGCCGACGGGCCGGCGGGGGCGGCAATGGAACAGTCGAGACGGTCGGTCTTGCCACTCGCCAACACCTTGGAGCAGGTGGTGGTATAGCTGTTGACCGTCTTGCCGTGGATCTTGGTGAACAGGGCATCCAGGCGATCCCATTTGTCGTTGTCGTTGAGCGACGTGATGTCGCCCGGCGCGCCCGTGACGTAGGTGCCGCCGCACTTGACGGATACATCGGACTTGTTCTTGGTGACGTCGGTGATCTTGAGCACGCCGTCAGTGGGCGTGGTGGCTGGGCTGCCGGGCGCCGAGGTGCCGGCCAGGATGGTGAAGGTCTTGCCGTTGTAGCTCGCTCCGGAGGGCGCGGACACGGTGATCACATTGCCCGACACCGTGGCGGTGTAGCCGCCCGCGACCTGATTCTTGATGGTCGTGGCATTGGTCGTGGTGGCCGTGCCATTGGTTATGTTGGATGTGGTCAGTGCCGGAACGATGGTCGTGCCATCGACCTGGATTCCGCCCAGGGTGGCCGGGAAGGTGCTGCCGGTGCTGCCGACGGTGATGGTGGCCGTTGCCGAGCTTCCGCCCGTCGTGGAGCCGGCGCAGATGTTGGGCGAGCCGTAATAGACGTCCTCGTCGAAGTGGCCGCCGGCCACGCCCAGCGCCGTGGGTGGCGTCGGGATGGTGACATCCGGGTTCTGGTTGTGCAGGGTGGTATTGAGCGAGGTGAGCTGGATCAGGATGGGGTGGGAGGAGACCCCATTGCTGGTGAATTTGCCTACGGGAAGGCTGGTGTAGTCGATGGCTCCTGAGCCATTGACGACGACGTCTCCAATCGCCTTTGCCGTTGGCGAGGTCGGCAGGGTATCGCCTGTTTTGTATTTGATCCGGTCGTTGTTGCTCAGCAGCAGGTCGCCGTTGAGGTCGAGGAAGGGGGTCTCGGCGCTGCCACCGTTCATGTAATTCAGCTCCATCAGCCAGTTGTCGCCGTTGGGGGTGGGGGTCGTGTGCAGTTTGGTCGGATCGTGGGAGTTGAAGTAGAAACGACTGTTTTCGATGAAGACCGTGTCGCCGACGATGCGTTCGCCCGCGGGCAGGGCGACTTTCCAGCCCTTGTGGTTGGCGGCACCGGACGTCCAGTTGGGCGTGTTGTTGGTGACTGTCCTGACTCGGGTGCCGTTGGTGAGGGCGGTGGCCGATGCGGTATTCGGGTAGAAGGTCTGTTCGGTCAGGGTCTGCGTCAGCATGACGGCATTGGCGACTGGAGCTCCGTCCCACACGCCATAGGCATAGAAGGTGGAGGTATCGGTATCGTCGTTCCCGGTACCCGTGGTGAACATCCGCCCGGTGCCGAAGTTCACCATGTAGCCGCCCTGTGTATGGAGCGCGACGGCGGGCGCCATGGTGATCGCCTGGGCCGGAGAGGTCGTATACAGGAGCGTGCTGGTCCAGTTGGCGGGGTCGGCGTCGGATATGTCGAACTTGTAGAGTCTGCCGTCGATGTCGCCGGCGTAGATGCGGTCGGCAATGCCGTCGTTATTGGTGTCGATGGCGGATGGCGAGGAGAGTCCGCTGGGACTGGCGGATGTGCCCGAGCCTGCATTGAGGGCCTTGATCAGGCTGCCATTCGATATGTCGATGATGTAAAGGACGCCGCCGTAGCTGCCCGAGTTGTTGTACCCGTTGCCGATAATGGCGGCCCAACTGCCGTTGTTCAGCTTGACGATCAACGGGGTTCCATAGGTGTAGCCGAGGTTGGCATACGAGGCGGAGGCCGTTGCGTTGATCTTGGTCGGCGTGATTTCCCAAAGCAGTTTGGAGGCAACGCCGGATTCGGTTGTCGCCAAGGGGTCGGTGACATCCAGTGCAAACAGTCCTTTCCCTCCGGCGCCGAGCCCACTGACCAGGACCTTCTTGTCGGCGCTGCTGATCACGACTTCGGCTACATTGAGGCCGCCGTCGACAAAATAGGTGTGCACGTAGGGGTTGACTGTCAGCTTGTTGAGCTGGCCGATCAGCATGGATGGGACATAGGCCCAGAGTTCGTTGCCTCCATTGCTGTCCGTTCTCGCGTCGATCGCGTGCAGCATGCCGTCATTGGCGCCGACGAAGAGCACCGGACGGCTGACGCCCGAAACGGTATGGGTCAGGTAATAGGGTCGTGAATGAATGACGTCGCCAAACACGGTGAGCGGGTTGCGGTTGCGGTAGGTTCCGCCGTTGGTCAGCTCGTTGTTGCGTTCGCCCCTGACGTAGTTGAGAATTTTCGGCCCTTCGGTGACGTCGCCAATTGACGTTTGTTGCGTCGCGGAAAGGCTCGCCCAGCGGAACGCGATCTTGGTTCCGTCGTCCTTCATCGTGCCGATCAGGCGGCCGGTATCGTAGTTCTGGGAAATGATGTGAGCCGCCGCGCCACCGGTCCACCACTCCGAGGCGGTATTGATGTTTCCATAGGAGTCGACCGGATAAGCGTAGACGTTGCCGCTCCAGTACTCCCGCTCGTACTCGGTTCGGAATACCGTCGACCCGCCATTGGGTACGGCGAAGTTGGTGATCTCGAGTTGCCCGACATATCCAACTGGCTGCTGGTCCGCCGTTGGCGTGGGAAGAAAGCTCGTCGCCGCGATCAGGTATCCAACCGCGGTCGTGGCGCCGACGATGAGTGCGGCTATAAGCAATTTGCGGGTGTTCATGCGAATCTCCCTGGCTAGCAGTTCAGGACGCTGTATACGGACTGAACGAACCGCGTCGTGCCGCGGGCGCTTTCGCCGCGCGTGACGATACGGTAGATATTGACTTGATTGCAGCCTGCGGCTGCGCGACCTCCAACGTTCAGACTGGTGGGAATAAGCTTCTTGTTCGACGCGAGCTGTTCGATGAAATACCTTGAGTTTCCGACCGCTAGCGAGTTGTCGTTGCCCCAGGTCATCGTCAGGGGATCGTTATCGGGCGGGGTGAGCGCCGCCATGGCGTTGGCAGGAAAAAGATGCGGCGTGCCGGCGGAGTCGTAGGTGGTGAACCCGGCATTGAGGTAGTTGGTGCCGGTTGTGAGCCAGCGTTCCGCCGAAATCACCGCAGCCTCGGCGTCATTGAGCGCGGCATTTCGAAATTGCATGTTGCCGGCGAGGCGAAATTCGGAACGCGACAGGGACACGGCGGAGACGCCAAGAATCATGACCAATATCAGCATTACGGCCGTTGTAATGAGCGTGATGCCGCGTTGCCGCTTCGGTGCCTGGGGGCGCTTGTGCTGGTGGAGCCGCATGACTCAGGAGTTCCTTAGCTGGATCAGGGTGCTGAATACTTCTCGCCGGTATCCATCGTTGAATGGGCCGCGTGTCTGGTCGCCCAGGGTGTAGGTGTTGGTATTCGTGTAGCCGTTTTCGGTGCGGCTGGCACGCATCAACAGCCACACGCGAACGGCGACCACGTCGTCCCATTCAGTAACGGTTGTTGTCGTGCTGGTGGCGGTGGAGCTGACGTCGTCGGGATCGTAGAAGCGGCTGTTTAGATCGGTGGTCAGCCGTTCGAACTGCAATTGCATGTCTTCAACATTTGGCGCGACGAGTTGTGCCGCCAGGGCGGGCCCCGCACCGAGTGAAAGCCGGTACAGGGCCGGGACCAGCGGCGATTCGGATGCGCTGGTCGTGAACGGACTGACATAGTAAGTACTCACCTGGTAGGAATAATCGAACCAGGGTTCGCGGGTCGGCGAATAGGCGGCGGTGCCGCTGGGAGGCGTGCTACCCACGAAGAGCTCACTTTGCTCGTAAGCAGATCGCAGGTAGAGCGTGGTGGTGCTGAGGGCAGTTGCTGCAGCGTAGGAATTGGCCGCACTGGGCGAAACGTAGCGGACCACGAGCAGGTCACCACGGGAATAGCTCGCTGTTGGCAGGCAGCTCGCCGAGAACGGATTGCTGTCATTGCTGGCCCAGATGCCCTGCCGCAGGTTGCTGCTGAACCCGGTAGCGCAATCATTGCTGATAGTGAACGACGTGGTCGGCGCAATGGGCTCCGACCAGGATATTCCCCTGAAGCCCGCCGCCATGAGCTCGCGGCGCAGGGTGTCAATTGCGTAGCGGCCATTGACCGTGAGCTCGTTGACGGTTGCATTGGTCCGCTCGCTGGTCGCGCCCGCCACAAACAAGCCGCTGACGCCGGCCAGGATCATGAGCGAAATGGTGCTGGCGATCATCAGCTCGGTGATCGAAAAGCCACGCTGGCTTGCCGGTAGGTGGTTGCGAACTGCCTTGTTGTCCATGTTGGCGCCTATTGGGAGACCGTTTTCGTGGAGGTGTAGCTGTACGTCTCGGACGTGCCGGTCGTCGAGTAGGTTGTGTTTTCGCGGCGGTCCTGCCAGTTGACGACGATCTGGTAGGTGGATGGATTGCCGGTCGTGGTGTTCGTGATGGCCCACGAAGCGCTTGGCAGAGCTGCTATGAGTCTGGCTTCCCAGGCGCCGAGGTCGGCGGTCGCGAGTTCGGTCGCGGAACAGGTGGAGCTGACGCAGTCCTTGGCGACCGTTCTGGCCGTGGTGGACAAAGCCACGGCGTAACTACCCGAAACGGCTGCGGACTTGTTGGCCTCCATGCGCTCGGCAATTTCAACGGCCAGAGTGACTGCATGCATGCGCGTCGCCGCACCTTTTCCCATTTTCAAGGCCTGAAGTTGAAGAGCCGCCGCTCCGAGCAACGCGATTGCAATCACCACGAGCGAGATCAGAACTTCGATCATCGAAAAGCCGCGTTCGGACCGAAGCATCTGCGACCGTTGCAATCCTGAGTACCTCATAGCCTCGTCGCCCTGACAAAACCGGTAGGCTGGATGGTCACCGTCGTCGACGTCGAGTCGGGGCCGGTGATCGTAACCGTGATCGTCGCACTGCCGAGTGCGAGACCGCCATTGCTGGTGAACGCGACCGGGGTCGATGGCCCGGCCACCACTGCCGTGGATGTGGGGACTGACTCATGGCGCGATATCGGATTGGGAATCTCCGCAGTGCTCGCATCGCAGGCTGTTGCGCTGCCGATCGCCAGGCATACCAGCCAGCCATTGGTATTCCAGTCGGTGCTGCTTGCGCAGCCGGTTCCGCCCGAATTGGAGGCGCAAGTGAGCACGCGGGCGTTCTTGGTGATCGCTTCATTGCGCGCTTGCTGGAAAGAGGTGCTGAGTTCGCCGGTCAGGCTGTTGACCTGGATTCGCCTGAGCATCTGGGAAAGGTTGGGTAAGGCGATGCTCATAAGAATTCCCAGAACCGCGATCGCGATCAAAAGCTCGACCAGGGTAAAGCCTGTTTGGCAATTCGACTTCCGGACGGTATTCTTATTCGCGTTCATTCGGTGAGGTGAGGCGGCAAGTGCGTCTGTTGAATGCCAGTCTGGTGATTCCGATGGCGGCTTGCCATCAGGCTTGCCTGAAATGTGTAGAGTTTCAACTACGCACAATTCGAGCTTTCATTGGCTGCGTAGGGCGTGCCCGCGCCGATTCTGGCGGCTTCAAAGGGGTTCCACGTTCGGCTGGGCGCGCAGCAGCGTCGAGACGTGCCTCGCATATGCTTTTATCGTTCTTCATGGCTGCTGGCGTGTTGGCAGAGACAACTTATCGACCTGTCGAATGGCCAGATTTATTGGCACCGAACTGGAGCCCGGACCGAACGGGGACTCCGCAGAAACTCGACGACTTGGCGGACTCCGATCCCAAGACAAAAGTCCTGTTCGAAAGACTGAAGAGAGAACTGGAACTCGCGCCAAGCAATCCGGCAGTTCATGGAACGCGTATCCGATTGTCCGGCTTCGTCATTCCATTGAAGACTGAAGGAGATGCCATTCGCGAGTTTCTCCTTGTCCCGTTTTTCGGAAGTTGCATACATACTCCCCCGCCTGCCGCAAGCCAGATGGTCATAGTGAAAAGCAACTCCTTGTTGCGGGGTTTGCGCCTTATGACGCGGGTAGCGGCACACGGCGTCATTTTTCGAAAGCGAACACGGACTGATTGGGGTACCGCGGGATACGAGATGCAAGCCGAAATCGTGGTGCCCTACCGCTGAGCGGGACGAACTCAGCGATTAATCCACCGTCTCGACCAGGACTTGTTTCGTCGAGTTGATCGAGACCCATAAAAATATTGGAATCGCTGGTCGGGGCGGCTTCGCTATATTTCCCGCCATGACCCAATGGCTGACCCTTTCCCGCGCGGCGCACCTGCTTGGAATTTCGCGCGTGGCGCTGCAAAAGCGCATCCGCGACGAGGAGTTGCCGTCCTTTGACGGCATGGTGGATGCCGAGGTGCTGCAACGCGCCTGGCCGCAGCTCGATCTCGATGACTCCGGCAGTTTCGAGAAGACCCGTGCCATCCGCGAGGACGCCTTTGCCAAACGCTTGCGCGAGCGGGTGCTGCCGTCGCAGGAGGCCCTGGCGCAACGGCTGTTCGCCCAGGGCCAGGAATTGGCCGAGCTGCAACGCACGCTGACCCGTTACCATCGGCTGATCGAGGACCTGCGCCTTCGCCTGGAAAGCCTGCCGCCCGCGCTTGCCGGGGAGCTCGGGCGCCTGCTCGACGAGGGTCTGGCAGAGGCGATCTCGGTGCCGCCACCGGCGGACGATCTGCGCGCGCTCGATGCTATGCTGAGGGTCATGTCGGCCCACGTCACGGTCAAGCCTTCCGGTCGCGAGTTCTTCGTCGAAGGCTCGGAAACCCTGCTCAAGGCGGCGCTGCGCGCCGGCCTGGCGCCCAACTACGGTTGCGGCAATGGCAATTGCGGCCTATGCAAGGCGCGTGTGGTGGCGGGCGAGGCGCGGGCCGTGGCGCCGTCGGACTACCGGTTTTCCGAGGCCGAAAAGGCGCAGAACCACGTCCTGATGTGTTCTTGCACCGCACACAGTTCCGATCTCGTGATCGAGGTGCTGGAAGCCGGGCTGCCCGAGGATATTCCCGAGCAGCGCATCGTGACCAAGCTGCGTGCCGTCGACGTCCTGACCGAGGACATCCTGCGCCTGCACCTGCAAACGCCGCGCAGCAACCGCCTGCGTTTCCTTGCCGGCCAGCGGGTGACCCTGGGGCTTACCGCCGGCGTGGCCAACACCAGCGACCTGCATGCCGAGTTGCCGGTGGCCAGTTGCCCCTGCGATGACCGCAATCTGATTTTTCATGTTCGCCGTCCCGCCAGCGCCGACTTTCAAGATGGTGGTTCCGGGGATTTCGCCGCCGGCCTGTTTGCCGGCCGCATCCAGCCCGGCGCCGAGGTTTCGGTCTGGGGCCCCTGGGGCCGCTTCGTGCTGGAGCGCGAATCGACGCGCCCCCTGGTCTTCGTTGCTGTCGACACCGGCTTTGCGCCGATCAACAGCCTGATCGAGCACGCCATCGCGGTCGATGCCGCGGAGTCGATTACGCTGTACTGGGCGGCCTCGCGCCTTGGCGGCCAATACCTGCCGAACCAGTGCCGGGCCTGGGCGGCGGCGCTCGACGAGTTCCATTACCGACCGCTCGATCTCGCCGCGCTCGATGCCGCGCTGGCTGCGGATGCGGGCGTGACGGATGCCGAGGTCTATCTTGCCGGCCCGGCCGGGGAGCTTGACGCTGTCGCGTTGGGGTTGCGCCAACGCGGCCTGCCGGCGGCGCAGTTGCACGTCGAGGCCTTGTAGCCCATGACCACGCCACGACGCAGCATTCCCATCCTGGCGCAGGGCGAGGATCCGGCGCTGGAGGCCTGTGCCGGCGCCGAAGCGTTTGCCCTGATGGTGCTTGGCGACAGCATGGCGCCCGAGTTCGTCGAAGGTGAAATCATCCTGATCGAACCCGAGGGCCTGGCCACCGACGGTTCCTATGTCCTGGCCCAGCTTGCGGGCGAATGGATCTTCCGCCAACTGGTGCGTCATGGCGAGGCCTGGCGCCTGCAGGCCTTGAATCCGGCCTATCCGCCGGCAGATATTGTTGATCTCGCACCCATCAAGGGCGTCATCATCCAGAAATCACGGCCGGGCCGGCGCAAGGCCAGCAAACGCTACGTCGAATAAGGAACCATCCGCGATGCCCTATTACATCTACCGCGTCACGCCCCTGGGGCCGATCCGGCAATTGAGCAAACTGGCCCAGTTCGAGGTATTCAAGGAAGCTTCCAACGAGGCCAAGCGCCTGCGCCGCGAAGCCGACCTGTCCCCCGGCGAGGCGATCAAGACCATGTTCGCCGCCAACGAGCTGGAAGCGGAGGAACTGCTCAACCAGCCGCCGAAGGAAGACCTCACCACGGGCGAGGATTACTAGGTCCGGTCGTGGACGAAACCGCCTACCGCAACGCGAAGGGCGAGATCAATCGCCTGCCCTGTGTGTTTGAGCGCGCCTTGCTGGCGCGAAGCGCGGTGTGCGAGCTGGCGATGGCGCATCAGATCGGCGAGCGGGAAACCTTTGCCTGCTCGCAGTCTGCGGCGCACCTCGAATGCCGGCAGCTGGCCGAGTTGCTGCGCCAGAAGTCGGCCTTCGCCCTGGGCATTACCGATACGCAGCGCATCCTGCCGCACGCCATGCTGATGAAAATCCAGTGCGGCGGGCTGCTGGGCATGAAGTCGGTGTTCGATCCGGAAGCGCTGGCGCCGAATGTGCGGCGTCTGCTGCGCCTGGCGCGCGAGCAACATGGCGAGCTGGAGGCGCTGCCCTTCTCCGAGATCGTCAAGGGCGTCGCCGCCTGGAAACCGCGCCGGCGCCTCGGCGGGCCGGCGCCGTGATCGCCGGCATGGCCGCCCTGGTGGGCGCGGTGCAGACCAACTGCGACATCGCCGACGCGCGCCATGCGCGTGACGTCAGCCTGTGCACCTACCTGCTCGGCATGCGCGAGTTCTATCGTTGGGAACACCAGCTGCCCCATGGCGTGATGCCGCCGCGCGAGGAGGTGGGGCTCTGGATCGCCGCGCGCGAGCAGCGTTGGGAAAGCATTGCCAGCGATGACTTTGTTGCCGTTCCGGTCGCCGGGAGCGCGATCGATCCGTTTGACGCCGACGCGGTGAACGCCGCACTGGCCGGCAGCGGCCTGGTCTATGGCGCCGGCATCGGCCGCTTCCGCAAGCCGCATTTCTTCCTTGGCGAACTGGCGCGCGACGAGCGGCGCGGCGATGCCCGCCTGCTGGTCTGCGGCTGCGAATATGCGCGCGACGTCGCCGCCATTCCGGCCGCTTCGCAGGGCGCGACGCTGATCGTGCGGCGCGAGGCGCTGCACCAGTGGCTGTGGGAGAAGGCCGAGGGCTGGGACCAGAAACAGCAGGACGGCGCGCTCAAGTCGGCTCTGCTGGCGTATGGCTACGACATCGATCCGCAGGCCGCGATCGAACGCATGACCGAAGGCGAGATCGAAACCCTGGTGCTGCACGAGGAGGGCGAACTTGCCGCCGCCCGCGTGCTCGGCGCCGGCTGGCAGGCCAAGCTCGCCAGCCTGGGCGGCAAGCGCGCGGAAATCTTTGCCCGCGCCGTCAAGGACAACCTGGCGGATTGCCTGGTGACGCTGCCGGGCCTGCTGCGCCGCGAATCCACGGATTCGCTGCACTTCTGGTTCGCCACCTTCGAAGGCTTGCGGCGCGAGATGTTTCCGCGCCTGCAGTCAGCCTACGCGGCAAGAGTTATGCGAAGCGGTATCCCCTTGCGGGACGGCGCTGACGCGCTCTGCGCACCTGGGACTCCGCTTCGCGGGCAGGTGACGGCGATGTTGTTGGCCGCCAGCGCCGGGCAGGAGCATTTTGCCGCGCTGGGCAAGCGCCTGCTCGAAATGGACGAGAGCGCCATCGAGGCGCTCTCGCACGAAGTCGGCAGCATTGCCCTGTAGGCGCCGCCGCCGGAAAGGCCGGCTTATTCCTTGACGGCTTCGACGGCGATGCTGATTTTCACTTCGTCGCTGACGTAGGGCACGTTCTTGCCCATGTTGAATTCGGAGCGCTTGACGGTGGTCGAGGCATTGGCGCCGATGGCGTCCTTTTTCAGCATCGGGTGCGGCATGGCGTGAAAGCTGGTCACGGTCAAGGTCACCGGCTTGCTCACACCCTTGATGGTCAGGTTGCCTTCGATGGCGACCGGCTTGTCGCCATCGAACTTGACGGCGGTCGACTTGAAGCTGATGCTGGGAAATTTCTCGGTGTGGAAGTAATCCTCGGCCTGGATGTGCTGGTTGAACAGGGCATAGCCGGTATTCACCGACCTGGCGTCGATGCTCACATCGACCGATCCCGTTTTGGCGGCACGATCCAGGACGATCTTGCCGCTGGTCTTGTCGAAGCGCTGGACCTGGTTCGAATAGCCGAAATGGCTGTACTCGAAGCGCGGAAAGGTGTGGGTGGATTCGACGCCGAAGGTTTCCGGCGCGGCGAAGCCGGTGGCGGAAAAGCTGGCAAGGGCAGCGGCGAGGACGAGCTTGTTCATGGGTTTCTCCTGGGTGGTTGGATTACTTGCTGGTGGCAACGAGGTGGAACTTGATCTGGATTTCGTTGGCGACGGTGCCGAAGTCGGCCCAGACGCCGTCGCCGATGGCATAGTCGGCGCGCTTCAACACCAGGCTGCCGTCGAAACTGGCGCCGTCGCCTTGCTGGCTTACGGTAACCGGCGTGGCGAGATCCTGGGTCTTGCCCTTGATGCTCATCTTGCCGGCGACCTCGTAGCGGTTGTTGCCCAAGGGCTTGACCGAGCTGGCGACGAACTTCGCAACCGGAAACTGTTTGGTGTCGAACCAGGCCTTGCCGGCGACTTCGTCGTTGGCGTCCTTGGAGCCGGCGTCGATGCTGGCCAGGTCGATTTCGAATTCGGCCTTGGCGGCGGTCGGCTTGGCGGGGTCGAAGGCGATCCTGGCGCGGAAGTTCTTGAACTGGCCATCGACCGGCACATTCATCTGCTTGTACACGAAGGACAGCGAACTCTTCGCCGCCTGAAACTGCTTGAACTCGACGGCCTGTGCTGCCGGGGCATGCAGCAGGCTGGCGATCAGTGCGAGGCAGGACAGGGTGAGGTTGGATTTCATTTTTTGGCTCCGCTGTGGGCTAGGAAGGGCAGCATGCGCGCCAGGATGTCGTCGCGGTCGATCAGGTGATGCTTGACGGCGGCAGCGGCGTGGACCAGGACGAGGCCAGCCATGCTGAAGTTGAGCAGCATGTGCAGTTGCCGCAACGCGTCGCCAAGTTCTTTGTCCTTGTTCAACAGGTCGGGCAGCGGCAGCACGCCGAACCAGACGGTCTGGAAGCCCTTGGCCGAGCTCATCAGCCAGCCCGACAAGGGCACGGCGAACATCAGCAGGTAGAGCAGGTGGTGGGTTCCTTCCGCCAGCCGTACCTGCCAGCGGGGCATTCCTGCCGGCAGGGCCGGCGGACGATGGCCGAAGCGCCACACCAAGCGCAGGATCACGAACAGGAAAATGCTCACCCCGGCCCATTTGTGCCAGGAATAGAGCTTGAGCTTCTGCGGCGAGAGCGGCAGGTCGGGCATGTAGATGCCCAGCGCAAACGTACCCGCCAAGGCAATGGCGATCAGCCAGTGCAGGCCGATGGCGGTGCGGGTGTAGGCGGATGCTGGCTGGAATGTCGAAGCGGGCATGGCGGATCGTTGCACGTATGCTGTTTGCGAGAGCCGGACTTTACGCGGATCGGAGGAGCGGGGAAATACGTGCGACTTCAATTGATTGCTGCGCTGTCGGCAACAATAAATTGGCGGTTTCCGCGGAACTTTCGGCGGAGGGTAAATGTCCGCAACTCATTGGGACATATCCGCAAAAGGGACACCGTCCCCGACATAGTCGGGGACATATCCACAAGAGGGACACCGTCCCCGACATAGTCGGGGACATATCCACAAGAGGGATACCGTCCCCGACATAGTCGGGGACATATAGAATCGGGCGATGCCCCGTTTTTCCGCGAACCTTTCTTTCCTGTTCACGGAGCGCCCTTTCCTGGAGCGCTTTTCGGCGGCACGGGCGGCGGGTTTTGCCGCCGTCGAGTTCCATTTTCCCTACCAGTTCGATCGCGCGGCACTGGCCGAGGTGGTGCTAACGTCCGGCCTCGACGTGGTGCTGTTCAACCTGCCGGCGGGCGACTGGGCGGCGGGGGAGCGAGGGATAGCCTGTCATCCGCGCCGCATTGCCGAATTCCAGGATGGCGTCGGCCTGGCCATCGAATACGCCAGGCTGCTGGGCTGCCCGCGCCTGAATTGCCTGGCCGGGATCCCGCCGCCGGGCGTAAGCCCCGAGAAGGCGCGCGAGACCCTGGTCGAGAACCTGCGCTTCGCCGCCGCCGTGACGCGCCGCGCCGGCATCGGGCTGCTGCTGGAACCGCTCAATACGCGCGACACGCCAGGTTTCCTGGTCAGCACCAGCGACGCCGGTCTGGCGCTGATCGCTGCTGCGGGACATGAGAATCTCCGGCTCCAGTACGACATCTACCATGCCCAGGTCATGGAGGGCGATCTGGCGCGGCGGCTGGAGGAGAATCTGCCCCGCATTGGCCATATCCAGCTTGCCGACAACCCCGGACGCCACGAGCCAGGCACCGGCGAAATCAATTTCCCCTTCCTCTTCGCCCACCTCGATCGCCTCGGATATTCCGGCTGGATAGGTTGCGAGTACCGGCCCAGCGCGGCGACCGGGGACAGCTTTGGCTGGATGAAAGCCCCGCGGTGAACTACCTGCACCAGCGCGCGCTGCTGCGCGATCTGTTCGACGCCGCCGTTGCCGCCGCCGATCCGGCGCATTGCATCGCCGGCTGGCTGCCCGATCCGCCCAGGGGCCGCACCGTGGTAGTCGGCGCCGGCAAGGCGGCGGCGGCCATGGCGCATGCCGTCGAGACGCACTGGCGTGGCAACTTCGGGCAACTGTCGGGGCTGGTCGTCACCCGCTATGGCCATGGCATGTCGACCCGGCACATCGAGGTGGTCGAGGCCTCCCATCCGACGCCCGACGCGGCCGGCCAGCAGGCCGCCGCGCGCCTGTTGCAGTCGGTGCAGGGGCTGACGGCGGACGACCTGGTGCTGGTGCTGCTGTCCGGCGGCGGTTCGGCCTTGCTGGCGGCGCCGATGGCCGGCATCAGGCTCGACGACAAGCGCGCCGTGACCCGTGCGCTGCTGGCCTGCGGCGCCAGCATCGCCGAGATCAATTGCCTGCGCAAACATCTTTCGGCGATCAAGGGCGGGCGACTTGCGCTGGCGGCTGCGCCGGCGCGCGTGGTCACGCTGGCGATTTCCGACGTGCCGGGAGACGAGCTGACCACCATCGCCTCGGGGCCGACCGTGCCCGATCCGACCACCTGCGCCGAGGCCCTGGAAATCGTCGAACGCTACGGCATAGGCTTGCCCGACGCCGCGCGTCGCGCCTTGGCCGGCGGCGCGGCGGAATCGCCGAAGGCCGACGATCCCCGCTTCATTCGTTGCGAATCGCATGTCATCGCCACGGCGCAGCGCTCGCTGGCCGCCGCCGCCGAGCTTGCCCGCCAGCGCGGCGTGATGCCGCTGGTGCTGGGCGACACGATCGAAGGCGAGGCGCGTGAAGTCGCCCGTGTACTCGGCGGCATCGCGCTGTCCTGTGCCGCCCATGGCGTGCCGCTGGCGGGGCCATGCGTGCTGCTTTCCGGCGGCGAGACCACGGTCACGGTCAAGGGCGGCGGGCGCGGCGGACGCAACCTGGAGTTCCTGCTCGGCCTGGCGCTGACCCTGAATGGCCATGGCCGCATCCATGCCATTGCCGGCGACACCGACGGCATCGACGGTTCGGAAGACAATGCCGGCGCGCTGCTGCTGCCCGATACTGCGTCGCGCGCGGCGGCGGAAGGAATTGATTTGCGTGCCCGGCTCGCCGACAATGATGCCTACGGCGTGTTCTCCGCGCTCGGCGACCTTGTCGTCACCGGGCCGACGCGCACCAACGTCAATGATTTCAGGGCCATCCTGATCGAAGCGGTAGACCAGCCATGAACCAGCGAGCACACTCTGCCGAACAGGCCCAGGATTTTTCCGGGATCGATCGTGCCGCGCTGCTGGCTGAACTGGAGCGACTCCTGCCAAAGGATTCGCTGCTCGCGGTGCATGAGGATGTGAAGCCCTACGAATGCGACGGCCTTTCCGCCTACCGCCAGGTTCCGATGGCGGTCGCCCTGCCCGAGACCGAGGCGCAGGTGGTAGCGGTGATCAAGGCCTGTCGCGCTGCCGGGGTGCCGCTGGTGCCCCGTGGCGCCGGCACCGGGCTGTCGGCTGGCGCCCTGCCGCATCCGCAGGGCGTGGTGCTGAGCCTGGCGAAGATGAAGCGCATCCTCCATGTCGATCCGGTGGCGCGCCTCGCCGTGGTGCAGCCGGGCGTGCGCAACCTGGCGATATCCGAAGCGGCAGCGGCCTTCGGGCTCTACTACGCGCCGGACCCGAGCTCGCAGATCGCCTGTTCCATCGGCGGCAACGTGGCCGAGAACTCCGGCGGTGTGCATTGCCTCAAATACGGCCTGACGCTGCACAACGTACTGCGGGTGCGCGCCGTGCTGATCAGCGGCGAGATAGTCGAATTCGGCAACCATGCGCTCGACGCACCGGGTTACGACCTGTTGGCGCTGTCCATCGGCTCCGAGGGCCTGCTGGCGATCGTCACCGAGGTGACGGTCAGGCTGGTGCCGAAGCCGGACCATGCCCAAGTCATCATCGCCAGTTTCGCCGACGTGGTGACGGCGGGCAATGCCGTGGCCGACGTGATTGCGGCAGGCATCATCCCGGCCGGGCTGGAAATGATGGACAAGCCGGCCACCGCCGCGGTCGAGCCCTTCGTCAAGGCCGGTTACGATCTGGACGCGGCGGCGATCCTGCTGTGCGAATCCGACGGCACCGCGGAGGAAGTGGCGGAGGAAATCGGGCGCATGCAGTCCGTGCTGGAAAACAGCGGCGCCACCCGCATCCGCGTTTCGCAGTCGGAGTCCGAGCGCCTGCTGTTCTGGGCCGGGCGCAAGGCGGCCTTTCCCGCCGCGGGGCGCATTTCGCCCGACTACTACTGCATGGACGGCACCATCCCGAGGAAGCGCCTCGGCGAAATGCTGCTGGCGATCTATGCCATGGAGAAAAAATACGGCCTGCGCTGCATCAACGTTTTCCATGCCGGCGACGGCAACATGCACCCGCTGATCCTCTACGACGCCAACGTGCCCGGCGAGCTGGAGCGCACCGAGGCCTTCGGCGCCGAGATCCTCAAGCTCTCGGTGGACCTCGGCGGCACCATCACGGGCGAGCATGGCGTCGGTTATGAAAAGATCAATTCGATGTGCGACCAGTTCTGCGCCGACGAACTGCGCGCCTTCCACGCCGTCAAGCGTTCCTTCGATCCCGAGGGCCTGCTCAATCCGGAGAAGGCCATCCCGACCCTGTATCGCTGCGCCGAATCGGGGCGCATGCATGTGCATGGCGGCGACATTCCCTTCCCGGAACTGGAGCGGCTGTAATGGTCCAGGGCATGCTCGACGAATTCCGTGCCCGCATCATGGAGCGCAAGCCATTGCGCCCGCGTGGCGGCGGCAGCAAGGATTTCTACGGCGGGCCGCTGGCCGGTCAGGTGCTGGAGACCCGGGCCTACAACGGCATCATCAGTTACGAGCCAAGCGAGCTGGTGATCACCGCCCGCTGCGGAACGTCGCTGGCGGAACTGGAGTCGGCGCTGGCGGAACGGCGCCAGTGCCTTGCCTGCGAGCCGCCGGACTTTGGTGGCGCCACCGTCGGCGGCGCGGTCGCCGCCGGCCTCTCCGGACCGCGCCGGGCGACGGCGGGCAGCCTGCGCGACTTCGTGCTGGGCGTGAGGATCATGGATGGCGAAGGCCGTGTGCTCAAGTTCGGCGGCGAAGTGATCAAGAACGTGGCGGGTTTCGATGTCTCGCGCCTGATGGTTGGCAGCCTCGGCACGCTGGGGCTGATCCTCGATGTCTCGCTCAAGGTGCTGCCGGTGCCGCCGGGAGACGCCAGTCTGCGTTTCGATCTGCCGCAGGACAAGGCGCTGGAGGCGCTAAACCGCTGGGCTGGCCGGCCGCTGCCGCTGGTCGCCAGCGTCTGGGAGGACGGCGTGCTGAGCATCCGTCTGTCGGGCGCACAGGCGGCGGTAAACGCGGCTTGCACCGCGCTCGGTGGTGAAGTGATGGGCGAAACGGCGGCGACCGACTTCTGGCAGGGGCTACGCGAGCAGACGGCTGCTTTTTTTGCGGCGGATGACCAGGGGCCGCTGTGGCGCCTGTCGCTGCCTTCGGTGGCGCCGCCGCTGGATCTGCCTGGCGCAACGCTGATCGAGTGGGGTGGTGCGCAGCGCTGGCTTCGGATCGACGCCGCGGCAGGCACCCTGCGCGACGCGGCCACGCGTGCCGGCGGCCATGCCACACTGTTCCGTGGCGGCCGAGCGGAACAGCGGGCCGGCGGCGTATTCACGCCCTTGGCCCCGGCGCTGATGGAAATCCATCGACGCCTGAAGCAGCGCTTCGATCCCTATGGCGTGTTCAATCCCGGCCGCCTGTACCCCGAGTTCTGAATCGCCGCCATGGAAACCCACCTCGCAGCATTCATCCGCGACACCACGGCCGGCCGCGAGGCTGATGAAATTCTGCGCCGCTGCGTGCACTGCGGTTTCTGCACCGCGACCTGCCCGACCTACCAGCTATTCGGCGACGAGCTCGATGGACCGCGTGGCCGCATCTACCTGATCAAGCAGGTGCTCGAAGGCGCCGAGCCGACGGAGAAGACACGACTGCACCTCGATCGTTGCCTGACCTGCCGTTCCTGCGAAAGCACATGCCCTTCCGGCGTGCATTACTCGCGCCTGCTGGACATCGGCCGCGAGGTGGTGGAGAAGAAGGTGCCGCGCAGCGGCATGGACGGCGTGATGCGCGGCGCACTGCGCAGCCTGCTGCCGCGTCCCGTGCTGTTCGGCACGGCGATGAAGCTGGGCCAGTCGGTGCGTCTGGCCCTGCCCGGCGCCTTGCGCGCCAAGCTGCCGCCGCTCACCTCGGCCGGGCCCCATCCCTCGCGCCGCCATGCGCGGCAGATGATCGCGCTGGCCGGCTGCGTGCAGCCCTCGATGTTTCCCAACATCAACGGTGCCACCCGGCGCGTGCTGGACAGGCTCGGCATCGAAATGATCGAGGCCAGGGGCGCCGGCTGCTGCGGCGCCGTGCGCCTGCACCTCAACGAGCACGAAGGTGCGCGCGAGGATGCACGGCGCAACATCGATGCCTGGTGGCCGCTGCTCGAAGCCGGCGCCGAGCAGGTGGTGATCACGGCCTCGGGTTGCGGCACCCAGGTGGTCGACTACGCCCACCTGTTGCAGGACGATCCCGACTATGCGACGAAGTCGGCGCGTGTGGTGCTGGCGACACGCGACGTCAGCGAAGTCATCGCCGCCGAGGCCAAGGCACTGCAAGCCCTGCTCGCGGCCTGCCCGCCGCTGCCCGAAAGCGAGCGCCTGCTGGCCTTCCACAGCCCGTGCAGCCTGCAACACGGGCTGAAGATCCGCGGCACGGTTGAAAGCCTGCTTGCCGCCGCCGGTTATGTCCTGACGCCGGTGGCCGACTCGCACCTGTGCTGCGGTTCGGCCGGTACTTATTCCGTGCTGCAACCGGAAATCTCGCAGCGCCTGCTGGCCAACAAGGTCCATGCCCTGACGGCGGGCCGGCCGGCGGCGATCGCCAGCGCCAATGTCGGCTGCATCGGCCACATCGGCAGCGGCGCGGATGTTCCGGTGCGGCACTGGATCGAGTTGATCGACGCACGCCTGTCCGCCTGACATGAGCGACATCGTTCTCGACGCCACGGCGCGCGACTGGAACACGCTGCATTCGGGCTTCCGCTGGAACGTGCCGGCGCGCTACAACATCGCTCAGGCCTGCTGCGGGCGCTGGGCGGCGGATCGCTCGCGCCTGGCGCTCTACTATGAGGACGAAGCGGGGCACACCGAGGCGTGGTCCTTTTGGGACATCCAGCAGGCGGCCAACCGCCTATCCAACGTGCTCGGCGCCATGGGCGTGATGGCCGGCGACCGCGTCGCCATCATCCTGCCGCAGCGTCCCGAAACCGGCATTGCGCACATGGCCTGCTACCAGATGGGGGTGATCGCGTTGCCCATTTCCCATCTTTTCGGCGCCGATGCCCTCGAATACCGTTTGTCGCATGCCGAGGTGCGCGTCGCCATCATCGACCAGGGCGGCCTGGAAAAGCTAGGCGCCGTGCGCGACAAGCTGCCCGGTCTCAGGCACGTGATCGGCGTCGATGGCGCGCGCGAATCCTGGGTACGCGAATGGGATGCCCTGCTGCCGCTGGCCTCGTCGCGCTACACGCCGCGCGACACAGCGGCCGATGATCCGGCGCTGATCATCTATACCAGCGGCACCACCGGCAATCCCAAGGGCGCGCTGATTGCCCAGCGAAGCCTGATCGGCAATCTCTCGGGCTTCGTCTGTTCGCACGATTTCTACCCGCAGCAGGGCGACATGTTCTGGTCGCCGGCCGACTGGGCCTGGACCGGCGGCCTGTTCGACGCCCTGCTGCCGAGTTGGGCCTGCGGCCAGCCGATACTTGGCTACCGTGGCCGCTTCGATCCGGAGAAGGCCTTCTGGCTGATGGAAAAGTACGGCATCCGCAATTCCTTCCTCTTCCCCACGGCGCTGAAGATGATGATGAAGGCGGTGCCGCAGCCGGCGGAAAAGTACGACCTTGCCCTGCGCTCGATCATGAGCGCTGGCGAGACAGTGGGCGAGGCGGTATGCGAATGGACCAGGGAGGCGCTCGGCGTTACCATTAACGAGATGTATGGCCAGACCGAGATCAACTACATCGTCGGCAACTGCGCGACCGTGACTCCGCCCAAGTTCGGTGCCATGGGGCGCGGCTATCCGGGCCATCGCCTCGCCGTGCTCGACGACGAAGGCAAGCCGGTGGCGCCCGGCGAGATGGGCGAGGTCTGCGTGCAGCGCGCCTGCAATGGCGAGCTGGACCCGGTGTTCATGCTTGGCTACTGGAAAAACCCGGAAGCCACGGCGGAGAAATTCTTCGGCGGCGGCATAGCCGATCCGCAGGCCTGGGGCCGCACCGGCGACCTGGCGAAGATGGACGGGGACGGCGTGCTCTGGTACCAGGGCCGCGCCGACGACATGTTCAAGAGCGCCGGCTATCGCATCGGTCCGGGCGAGATCGAAAACTGCCTGGTCAAGCATCCGGCGGTGGCCAATGCCGCCGTGATCGGCGTGCCCGACGAAACGCGCGGCACGGTGGTCAAGGCCTTCATCGTGCTGCAAGCGGGGCAGGCGCGGTCAAGCGAACTGGAAGCCTCGCTGCAAGACCATGTGCGCAAGTACCTGGCGCCCTACGAGTATCCCAAGATCATTGAATTCATCGACGCCCTGCCGATGACCACCACCGGCAAGGTACAGCGGCGCGTGTTGCGCCAACGTGACGAAACCAAGGCAGGCAAATCATGACCGATCCCGTCAGCGGCGCCGAGCGCCGCGCCAATCTCCATCTGCGCAAGGTCTTCGTCGAGGCCTACGACGTGCTCAAGCCCTTCTTCGACCCGGCCAACGACTGGGGCGGACAAAGCCACGAGCACCTGGCCTATCGCGCCCTGCACGAGCAGTTTCCCGGCCTGGCGGCGCAAGAGGTGTTCGTCCTCGTGGCGGCGGCGAAACGGGTTTTCCACGGCGGCGGGCCCCCGGCGCCCTGAGTGCCGACTATTTCAGCCAGCGCCTGCGCCAGAAGACGATCGACAGCGTGGTGGCCACGGTTGCCATCAGGCCGATCGCGATCAGGAAGCCATCGGGCAGGTCGAGCAGGGGCATGGACTTGAAGTTCATGCCGAAGATGCCCGAGATCAGGGTCGCCGGCATGAAGATGATGGCGACCACGGTGAGTGCCCTGACTTCCTGATTGACCCGATTGCTGACGGAGGACAAATATACGTCCAGCAGGCCGGCGATTACGTCGCGGTTGGTCTCCAGCGATTCGATCGCATGCACCGTGTGGTCGTAAACGTCGCGCAGGTAGGGGCGGGTTTCCGGGCGGAAGAAGCGTTCGTCGGCGCGGGTCAGGCTATTGATGACTTCGCGCAGCGGCCAGATCGATCGGCGCAGGGTCAGGGTTTCGCGCTTCAGTCGATGCACGGTTTGCAGCGCGCCGGGACGGGGCCGCTCCAGCATCATGTCTTCGAGTTCCTCGGTGCGTTCGCCGATGTATTCGAGAATCGTGAAATAACGGTCGACCACGCTGTCGAGCAATGAATAGGCGAGGTAGTCGGCGCCCAGCTTGCGGATCTGGCCACGATCCTGGCGCAGGCGCTCGCGCAAGGGGTCGAAGCGGCCGCTGGGGCGTTCCTGGAAACTCAATACGTAATCGGGGCCGAGGATCAGGCTGACCTGGTCGGAGCCGATGTGGCCGGCTTCGGTGTCGATCTCGAACAAGCGGGCCACGATGAACAGGTAATCGCCGTAATCGTCGACCTTGGGCCGCTGATCGGTGTTGAGGATGTCTTCCAGCACCAGGGGGTGCAGCTTGAAACGCCGGCCTATCTCGGCCATTACCTCGGGTTCGTGCAGCCCGTGCACATTGAGCCAGAGTACCGGTAGGCGCGGCTGATAGGTTTGTGACTCTGCCAGCGAGGTGAACTGGTGCTCGATGACTTCGTCGGGGCCGAATTCGATCAGCGAGATCGACGCCTGCTCCATCTTGCGCTCGCCAAGGTGGACCAGGGCGCCCGGCGCCATGCCAACTTTGGCGGCATTGGACAGGCGCCGGGCGGCGCGCGCGCGGGCGCGATTCGGCTTGGAATTCGGCATGGCGGGCGGCTCGGTGGTGTGGGAAAGACGGTATGATACCGGCGGCAAGTCCCATCCGCCGCGATGGCGGGAATGGGCAGGGATGGCCGCCAGTCCGGCGGCATGTCCGCGAACAAAATCAAACCGGATGTGATTGGGAGAATCATGGCGCTGACAATTGGAGTTCCCCGGGAAAGCTTGGCCGGCGAGAAGCGTGTCGCCACGGTACCGGAGGTCGTTGAAAAACTGGTCAAGCTTGGCTTTGCCGTGGCCGTCGAATCCGGCGCGGGCGATGCCGCGAACTGCGACGACGCCAGCTATCGCGCTGCCGGCGCCACGGTCATCGACGGCGCCGCCGCGTTGTGGGCCGCGTCCGACATCGTGTTCAAGGTGGCGGTGCCGACGCCCGAAGAAGTCGGCCTGTTGCGCGAAGGCGGCACGCTGATCGGCTTCATCTGGCCGGCGCAGAACCCCGAACTGATGCAGCAACTGGCGGCAAAAAAGGCCACCGTGCTGGCGATCGATGCCTTGCCGCGCCAGCTTTCGCGCGCGCAGAAGATGGATGCCCTGACTTCGCAGGCCGGCGTCGCCGGCTACCGCGCAGTGATCGAGGCGGCCAATGCCTTCGGCCGCTTCTTCAACGGCCAGATTACCGCCGCCGGCAAGGTTCCGCCGGCCAAGGTTTTCATCGCCGGCGCCGGCGTCGCCGGCCTTGCCGCGATCGGCACGGCGGCGGGCCTGGGTGCCATCGTGCGCGCCAACGACACGCGCGCCGAAGTGGCCGACCAGGTCGTCTCGCTGGGTGGCGAATTCGTCAAGGTCGATTACGAGGAGGAAGGTTCCGGCGGCGGCGGCTACGCCAAAGTCATGTCCGAGGGCTTCCAGGCGGCGCAGCGCGAGATGTACGCCAAGCAGGCGCGCGAAGTCGACATCATCATCACTACCGCGCTGATTCCCGGCAAGCCCGCGCCGCGGCTGATCACCGCCGAGATGGTGCAGAGCATGAAACCGGGCAGCGTGATCGTCGACATGGCGGCCGAGCGTGGCGGCAACTGCGAGCTGACCGAGTCGGGCAAGGCGGTGGTCAAGCACGGCGTCACCATCGTCGGCTACAGCGACCTGAATTCGCGCCTGGCCAAGCAGTCCTCGGCGCTCTACGCCACCAACCTGTTCCGCCTGATGGAGGAGCTGTGCAAGACCAAGGACGGCGTGGTCAATGTCAATATGGAAGACGACGCGATCCGCGGACTCACCGTGATCAAGGAGGGTGAGGTCACCTGGCCGGCGCCGCCGCCCAAGCTGCCCGCGGCGGCACCGGCCAAACCGGCCGCTGCCGCTCCCGCGGCCAAGAAGGGTGGCCACGGCCACGGCGCCGCTTCCGAACCCATGGCTGCCGGCCCGTTGGCAACGATGTTCGCCGTCGCCGCCGTTCTGTTCTGGTTCGTCGGCGCCAATGCGCCGCAGGCCTTCCTTGCCCACTTCACGGTCTTCGTGCTGGCCTGCTTCGTCGGCTACATGGTGGTATGGAACGTGACGCCGGCCCTGCACACGCCGCTGATGAGCGTGACCAATGCCATTTCCAGCATCATCTGCATCGGCGCCCTGGTGCAGATCGCGCCGCCGCTGGCCGGCGGCATGCCGCCCGAGCCGTGGATACGCTGGCTGGCCGTGGGCGGCATCGCCCTGACCGCCGTCAACATGTTCGGCGGCTTCGCCGTCACCCAGCGCATGCTGGCCATGTTCCGTAAGTAGGAGACAAGAAGAAATGTCTGGAAATCTCGCGACTGTCTCCTACATCGGAGCCACAATTCTTTTCATCCTCAGCCTCGGCGGTTTGTCGAATCCCGAAACCTCGCGCCGCGGCAACCTGTTCGGTATGATCGGCATGGCCATCGCCGTGCTGGCCACGGTGTTCGGCCCGCGCGTGACGGCGGCCGGGATTCCCTGGATCGTCGGCTCCATGGTGGTCGGCGGCGCCGTCGGCCTCTACGCGGCAAAAGTCGTCAAGATGACGCAGATGCCCGAGCTGGTGGCGCTGATGCACAGCCTGGTCGGCCTGGCCGCCTGCCTGGTCGGTTTCGCCAGCTACATCGACACCTCGGCGCCGCTCGCCGGCGCGGAAAAGACCATCCACGAGATCGAGATCTACGTCGGCATCCTGATCGGCGCGGTAACCTTCTCCGGCTCGCTGATCGCCTTCGGCAAGCTCTCGGCCAAGATCGGCGGCGCGCCGCTGCTGCTGCCGGCGCGGCACTGGCTGAACCTGGCCGGCCTCCTGGTGGTGATCTGGTTCGGCGGCAAGTTCATCAGCGCGCACTCGATCGGCGACGGCATGATGCCGCTGATCGTGATGACGGTGATCGCGCTCCTGTTCGGCATCCACATGGTGATGGCGATCGGCGGCGCTGACATGCCGGTGGTGGTCTCGATGCTCAACAGCTACTCGGGCTGGGCGGCGGCGGCGACCGGCTTCATGCTCTCCAATGATCTGCTGATCGTGGTCGGCGCCCTGGTCGGTTCCTCCGGCGCGATCCTGTCCTACATCATGTGCCGCGCGATGAACCGCAACTTCATCAGCGTCATCGCCGGCGGCTTCGGCACCGGCGGCGGTACGCCGGCGCCCAAGGGTGATGCCGCGGCACCGGCCGGCGAGGTGGTGCCGGTCAGCGCGACCGAGACCGCCGAACTGCTCAAGGACGCCAAGAGCGTGATCATCGTTCCCGGCTACGGCATGGCGGTGGCACAGGCCCAGCACACCGTGTATGAGATCACCAAACACCTGCGCGAGAAGGGCGTGAACATCCGCTTCGGCATCCATCCGGTGGCGGGGCGCATGCCCGGCCACATGAACGTGCTGCTGGCCGAGGCCAAGGTGCCCTACGACATCGTGATGGAAATGGACGAGTTGAACGAGGACTTCCCCGAGACCGACGTCGCCATGGTGATCGGCGCCAACGACATCGTCAACCCGGCGGCGCAGGACGATCCGACGAGTCCCATCGCTGGCATGCCGGTGCTGGAAGTGTGGAAGGCCAAGACTTCGATCGTGATGAAGCGCTCGATGGCATCGGGTTACGCCGGGGTCGACAATCCGCTCTTCTACAAGGAAAACAACCGCATGCTGTTCGGCGACGCGAAGAAGATGCTGGACGAGGTGCTGGTGGCGCTGAAGAGCTGAAGGCCAGGAGGCCTGGCGCCGCAAAAAGCCACGGCGTGCCGTGGCTTTTTTTCGGGCGCGGGGCGGACGCTGCCCGGGGATGCTTCCATCGCGCGTCTGGCGCCGGGCGTAGGCGGCGCGGCGCCGCAGTGCCTGGGTCCTGGTGATCGGGCAACAAAAAAGCGGGCCGCAGCCCGCTTTTTGCCGGGAAGCCGCGATTACTTCTTGGCTTCCTTCTTCTCTTCCTTCTTCTCGGCCTTGGCTTCCTTCTTCTCTTCCTTCTTCTCGGCCTTGGCTTCCTTCTTCTCTTCCTTCTTTTCTACCTTCTTCTCTTCCTTCTTCGGCGCGTCGGCGGCGAAGGACGAGGCGGAAACGGTGGCGAACAGGGCGGCGACGAGGATGGACAGCAGCTTGCTCATTTAAAGCTCCTTGAATGTTTTGGGTGTGACGCCGAATGGCGCACCCGTGCATAACGCCATCGCGGTCTGTGAGGTTGACGCCGCAGGCAAAAATTCCTTCAACTTGTTCATGGGTATTTTCAGGGAGCGCCAAGTCTGCCGATAACCGCCTGTTCCATAAACGAAAAGGCGGGCCGGAGCCCGCCTTCATCGAAGCCGGAACAGCGAATTACTTCTTCGCGTCCTTCTTCTCTTCCTTCTTCATCTCCTTCTTTTCTTCCTTCTTCTCGGCCTTCTTGTCTTCCTTCTTCATGTCCTTTTTCTCTTCCTTCTTTTCCATCTTCTTGTCGTCCTTCATGGCACCGCCGTGGGAGGCAGCGAAGGAACCGGCGGAGACGGTGGCGAAAGCGGCAGCGATCAGGATGGACAGTAGCTTGCTCATGTAAACTCCTTGGCTATTGTTGAAGAACGTGACGCCCGGGATGGCGAGCACAGATCACTTAACGCCGATGGCTTTCGCCAAGTTGACCCGCTGCGCACGATTTCGCCTGACTATCCTGATGCTCGGTGTTGTCGCCTTGCTGCAGGACGTACATGCTGCACCGCGCAAGCCGGCCGATGATGGCGAAGTGCTGGAACGTTTGCCGCTGCGCGCCGGCGACGCCAGTGCGCGCGAACTGGGCAGCCTGCGCCGCGAGATGCTGGCCGCACCGCAGGCGCCGCATCCCGCGGCGCGCCTCGCCCAGGCCTATTTCGACCTGGCCATGGCGCGCGGCGATCCGCGCTACGTGGGTTACGCCGAGGCAGTGACGGCTCGCTTCGGGGAGCCCTTGCCGGCCTCCCTGCGTTTCGTCCGCGGCCTGCTGCGGCAGTATCGCCACGACTTTGCCGGCGCGCTGGACGACTTTGCCGGCGCCCTCGCCGGCGATCCCGGCCTAGCCGCCGCCCACGCCTGGCGCGCCGCGATCCACCTGGTGCAGGCCGACTATGCGGCGGCGCAACAGGAGTGCGCTGCGCTGCAGCGCCTGGGCAGCAGCACCCTCGATGGCGGCTGCCGCGGCCTGGTGCAGGCCTACGGCGGCCAACTGGAGGCCGGCTATCGCACGCTGCAACGGGCGCTGGCCGCCAGCCGCGAGCCGGAACAGCGGCTCTGGCTGTTGACGCGGCTGGGCGAACTGGCGGCTTGGCGCGGTCAGCCGGCGCTGGCCGAGCAGCATTATCGCGAGGCCCTGGCGCTTGGTCGCGACGACGGCTACCTGCTCGCCGCCTGGGCCGATTTCCTGCTCGATGCCGGGCGGCCCGCCGAAATGCTCGACCAGCTCGCCGGCTGGGAAGCCTCCGACAGCCTGCTGCTGCGCCTGGCCGAGGCCGAGGCGGCATTGCAGCGGCCCGGCGCGGTGCGCCTGGCGCAACTGCTGGAGGAACGCTTCGCCGCGGCCCGGCTGCGCGGCGACACCACCCACCGCGCCGAGGAGGCGCGCTTCCGCTTGCGCCTGAGAGGCGACGCCGTGCAGGCCTTGCGCCTGGCGAGCGAAAACTACCGCGTGCAGCGCGAACCGCGCGACGCGCGCATCCTGCTCGAAGCCGCCATCGCCGCCGGCGATGCCGCCGCCGCCCAGCCGGCGCGCGACTGGCTGCGGACCAGCGGCTTCGAGGATGCCCGGCTGCGCAGCCTGGGCCGAAAGTCAGCCGTGGCGACACGGCAATGAACCTGCGCCGCGGCCTGCTCGGCCTGTTGCTGCTGCTGTCGCTGCCGGTCTTCGCCCACAAGGCCAGCGACAGTTATCTCATGCTCGACGTCCAAGGCCGCCAGGTGTCGGGGCAATGGGACATCGCGCTGCGCGACATCGACTTTGCGCTGGGCCTCGACGGCGACGGCAATGGCGAGATCACCTGGGGCGAAGTCCGTGCCCGGCACGCCGAGATCGCCGCCTGGGCTCTCGGCCGGCTTGCCCTGCAACGCGGCGGCGCCTGCGCCCTCATGGTGACCGAGCACCTGGTCGACAGCCATACCGACGGCGCCTATGCCGTGCTGCGCCTGGCCGGCGAGTGTCCCTCCGGCAGCGGCGAACTGACGCTGGGCTATCGCTTGCTGTTCGAGCTCGACGCCCTGCATCGCGGCCTGTTGCGGCTTGGCCTCGACGGCGGCACGCAGACCGCGGTGCTGTCGCCGCAGCGCGCCGAGCAGCGCTTTGCCGCCGGCGAGGCCTCGCGCCTGGCCCAGTTCGGCCAGTACCTGGTGGAAGGCATCTGGCATATCTGGATCGGCTTCGACCATATCCTGTTCTTGCTCTCGCTGCTGCTGCCGGCGGTGCTGGTGCACGAATCCGGCGGCTGGCGCGGCGTTGCCGGCTTCCGCGTGGCACTGGTCGAAGTGCTGTGGGTGGTCACCGCCTTCACGCTGGCGCATTCGATCACGCTGTCGCTGGCGGCGCTGGGCCTGATCGAGCTGCCTTCGCGCCTGGTGGAGTCGGCGATCGCCGCCTCGGTGGTGCTGGCGGCGGCGAACAACCTGAAGCCGATGGTGGAGCGGCGGCGCTGGATGGTGGCCTTCGGCTTTGGCCTGATCCATGGCTTCGGCTTCGCCAGCGTGCTGGCGGAACTCGGGCTGCCGCGGGAGACCCTGGTGCTGTCGCTGCTGGGCTTCAACCTTGGCGTCGAGCTTGGCCAGCTGGCCATCGTTGCGGCCTTCCTGCCCCTTGCGTACTGGCTGCGCGACGGCCTGTTCTACCGGCGTGTGGTTTTCATCGGTGGTTCGCTGGCAACCCTGACGATCGCGCTGATCTGGTTCGTCGAACGCGCCTTCGACCTCAGGATCGTGAGTTCCTAGTCGTCTGGCGTTGCTCGTACTCAGCCCACAGGGCGCGGGCCAGCCGTTTCCATAGCGGCCCGCCATGTGTGTGCATCTGGTCGTCGGCGCTTTCCTTCATCACCGTCAGCATCAGCTGGATCAGGGCGAAGAGTTCGAGCCGGGCACGGTCGCGCGGTTCGTCGGGTTCACAATCGACGGCGCCTAGCCGGCAGTCGAGCGCCTGGCGCGCCACCTCGCGCAATTTGGCCTCGTCGTTCCAGTCGATGCCAAGGATCACGCCCTTGGTGAGGATCTCGTGCTCGATGTTTTGCGCTTCGCGCGCGTAGTTTTCAAACGCACTCATGAGCTTGCCTTTCTGCCACGCGCCGGTTTTGCCTGGACCGCCGGGCGGCTGGCGAGGAACTTCGCCAGATAGCGTCCGGTGTGGCTCGCGGCATTGGCTGCCACCGCTTCCGGCGTTCCCGTGGCAAGGATGCGGCCACCGCCGTCGCCGCCCTCGGGGCCGAGGTCCACGATCCAGTCGGCGGTCTTGATCACGTCGAGGTTATGCTCTATCACCACGATGGTGTTGCCGTGGTCGCGCAAGCGATGCAGCACCGAGAGCAGCATTTCGATGTCCTGGAAGTGCAGGCCGGTGGTCGGTTCGTCGAGGATGTAGAGCGTGCGCCCGGTGTCGCGCTTGGAAAGTTCCAGCGCCAGTTTGACGCGCTGCGCCTCGCCGCCCGAAAGCGTCGTCGCCGACTGGCCGAGCTGGATGTAGGATAGGCCGACATCCACCAGCGTCTGCAATTTGCGTGCGACGACCGGCACCGCGTCGAAGAACTCGCGTGCCTGCTCCACGGTCATTTCCAGCACTTCGTGGATGGTCTTGCCCTTGTAGCGGATCTCCAGCGTCTCGCGGTTGTAGCGCTTGCCGTGGCAGACATCGCAGGGGACGAAGATGTCGGGCAGGAAATGCATCTCGACCTTGATCATGCCGTCGCCCTGGCAGGCCTCGCAGCGCCCGCCCTTGACGTTGAAGCTGAAGCGGCCTGGCGAGTAGCCGCGCTCGCGCGCGCCGGGCACGCCGGCAAAAAGCTCGCGGATCGGCGTTAGCAGGCCGGTGTAGGTGGCCGGGTTGGAGCGTGGCGTGCGGCCGATCGGCGACTGGTCGACGTTGATCACCTTGTCGAAGAATTCCAGGCCCTCGATCTCGCGGTGCGGCGCCGGCTCTACGGCCGAGCCGTAGAGATGGCGCGCGGCGGCGGCGTAGAGCGTGTCGTTGATCAGCGTGCTCTTGCCCGAGCCGGAGACGCCGGTGATGCAGGTGAACAGCCCGACCGGCAGGGCGAGATCGACGTGCTTGAGGTTGTTGCCGCTGGCCTCGCGCACTTTCAGTTCGCGCAGCGTGTTGGGCGGCGTGCGCCGGGCCGGCGTGGCGATCTCGCGCCGACCGGCGAGGAAGGCGCCGGTCACCGAGGCGGAGTTGGCCGCCACCTGGGCCGGCGTGCCCTCGGCGACGATGCGCCCACCGTGCTCGCCGGCACCGGGGCCCATGTCCACGATGTAGTCGGCCGACTCGATGGCTTCGAGGTCGTGTTCGACCACGATCACCGTGTTGCCGAGGTCGCGCAGGTGGAACAGGGTCTTCAAGAGCCGCGTGTTGTCGCGCTGGTGCAGGCCGATGCTGGGCTCGTCGAGCACGTACATCACGCCGGTGAGGCCGGAGCCGATCTGCGAGGCGAGGCGGATACGCTGCGCCTCGCCGCCCGATAGCGTTTCGGCCGAGCGGTCGAGCGACAGGTAGTCGAGGCCGACGTTGATCAGGAAGGACAGCCGCGAGGTGATTTCCTTGAGGATCTTCTCGCCGACCTGGGCCTTGTGCCCGGCAAGTCGCAGCAGATTGAAAAAGTCGCGGCAGTGGATCAGCGAGAGGCGGCTGACCTCGGTGACGGTCTTGCCGCCGACGAAGACGTGACGTGCCTCGCGCCGCAGGCGGGCGCCGGCGCATTCGGGGCAGGGTTTGTTGTTGAGGTATTTCGAGAGTTCCTCACGCACGGCCAGGCTGTCGGTTTCGCGGTAGCGGCGTTCGAGGTTGGGGATGATGCCCTCGAACGCGTGGCTACGGTCGAAGCGGGTGCCTTTTTCGTTGAGATAGCGGAACTTGATCAGGTCCTTGCCCGAGCCGTAGAGCACGATGTTGGAGGTCGCCACCGGCAGCTTTTCAAAAGGCTGCTCGGTATTGAATTTGTAATGCGCCGCCAGCGATTCGAGCATCTGGAAATAGAACTGGTTGCGCTTGTCCCAGCCCTTGATCGCCCCGGCGGCGAGGCTCAGGTGGGGGTAGGCGACGACGCGTGCCGGGTCGAAGAACTGGATCTGGCCGAGGCCGTCGCACTCCTGGCAGGCGCCCATCGGGTTGTTGAAGGAAAACAGGCGCGGCTCCAGTTCCTGCAAGGCGTAGTTGCACACCGGGCAGGCGAACCTGGAGGAGAACAGGTGCTCCTTGCCAGTGTCCATCTCGACGGCGAGCGCCCGGCCTTCGGCATGCATCAGCGCCGTCTCGAAGCTCTCGGCCAGGCGCTGGCGCATGTCCTCGCGTACCTTGAGTCGGTCGACCACCACGTCGACGCTGTGCTTCTGGCTCTTGGCCAGCCTGGGCAGGGCATCGATGTCATGCACCGTGCCGTCGACGCGCAGGCGGACGAAGCCCTGGGCCTTGAGTTCGGCGAAGAGTTCGAGTTGCTCGCCCTTGCGGTTGGCCACCACCGGGGCGAGGATCATGAGTTTCGTTTCGGCCGGCAGGGCCAGCACGTGGTCCACCATCTGCGACACGCTTTGCGCTTCGAGCGGCAGGCCGTGGTCGGGACAATGCGGCGTGCCGGCGCGGGCGTAGAGCAGGCGCAGGTAGTCGTGGATTTCGGTGACGGTGCCGACGGTCGAGCGCGGGTTGTGGCTGGTCGCCTTCTGCTCGATCGAGATCGCCGGACTCAGCCCTTCGATCAGGTCGACGTCCGGCTTCTCCATCAATTGCAGGAACTGCCGCGCGTAGGCCGAGAGCGATTCGACATAGCGGCGCTGGCCTTCCGCATACAAGGTGTCGAAGGCCAGCGAGGACTTGCCCGAGCCGGACAGGCCGGTGATCACCGTCAGGCGGTTCCTCGGCAGGTCGAGGTTGATGTTCTTGAGGTTGTGCGTTCGCGCGCCGCGAATCTTGAGGTTTTCCATGAGACTGAATCGGGTTGGGAACCAACAAATATACCCTGCTGCACGCGGCAGAGCGAACCCGCTGTTCAGGCGAGAGATATCGCCGTGCCGTCGGCGCCGTTGGTAAGGGATACCGTCTCCGGCTTTACCGGAGACATAGACTCGGTGCGCGCGTGGGCCCGCGGTCGGGTGCAGCTTGGGCGCTCGTTTTCTCGATTTCGGGAATGCCGGGCTGCGGCTTCTACGGATTGAAGCCATTACCGGCCGTAGGGATACTTGCCGGTCTGGAGTTTGTAACGATCGACGGTTTCCGCCAGAAGACGTCGCGCTCGAGAAGGAGGGGAAGATGTTGAAAGCCATACCGGAAAGCTTTGCCGGTGGCGGGAATCGTTCGCTGGCATTGCTGCTCGCCGTGCTGTTGCTGTTCGGGTCGCTGATAACCAGCCGCCAGATCGAAGACGACGCCCGGGCGTCGATCTGGCGCAATACCGAGCATACCGCCGTCATGATGCGGTCCTTGCTGCGCGACCACGAGCAGGCGGCGGCGGAGAAGCTTGCGCTGGTCGGCGAAATCCACGCGCGTGACCCCTCCCTTGTTGCTGCCATCGAGGCAGACCAGACCGTGCAGCTCGACCGGCGTGCCTTGGCCATCGAACAAAGCTCGCCGGGCCTGGTGGACGGGGTGGAAATCCTCAGCCCCGAGGGCAAGCGGCTTTTCGGCAACCATGGCGGGATGCGGGGAAGCCTGCCCGCCGTGTTCGAAATGGCGCGCCGCAAGGGCGGTACGGCCTACGCGATGGACATGCACGAGGATGCGCATTTGCATGTATTCCACGTCAGCCCGGTACAAAGCCAGGGCCGCATCATTGCCTATCTGCTGCTGTCGACCAGCCTCAATCCCAAGCTGGATACGGTGAATGCCCTGCTGCGCCTGGAAACCGAGCAACATGCGGCGCATGGCCAGCCGGGCGACACGGCCTTCGGCATATTCCGCCTGCGCGGCGAGGCGGGATCGAACCCCAGCCTCGAAGTGGCCGCCGGCGATTTTCCCGTGATGGAACGGCAACGAATACAGGAACTCGTCGCCAGCGGAAGCGAGCGCGGGGAAATCCCCGGCTACCAGTTGCGTGCGGTTAACCTGTATGACGGCGCCGGCATTCCATTCGCGACGGCGGTATTGGCGCTCGATGTGGAAAGCGCCGAGGCGGCGGGTCGCCTCCATGCGAATCAGATACTGGTCCTGATGCTGGCCGGTTCGGCGATGGCGGTGATCCTGATCTACATCCTGCTGGAGCGGGCCGCGCGCCGGCAGCGCGGTTACACCCGGCGCCTGGCCGCGGCACTGGCGGCGGCCGAGGCCGCGACCCAGGCGAAAAGCGAGTTCCTCGCCAACATGAGTCACGAGATCCGCACGCCGATGAATGCCGTGCTTGGACTGAGCGCGCTGGCCTTGCGCGAGGCGATGCCCGAGAAGCCGCGCGACTATGTGATGAAGGCACATTCCGCCGCCGAGCATTTGCTGGGCATCATCAATGACATCCTCGATATTTCCAAGATCGAAGCCGGCAAGCTGGTGGTGGAAGACATCGAATTCGATCTCGATGAAGTCATCGAGCGCGTGGTCGGCCTCGGCGCGACCATGGCGCTCGGCAAGCCCGTGGAGCTGCGCGTCGAACTCGACAGTGGAACGCCGCGCCGCATTCGTGGCGATTCACTGCGCCTGAGCCAAGTATTGAGCAACCTGGTTGGCAATGCAATCAAGTTCACCGAGCGCGGCGAAGTCGTGCTTGCCGTCTCGCCGGCGACCGAGGTTTCCGCGACGGCCCTGCGCTTCTCGGTAAGGGACACCGGCATCGGGCTCGGCGAGGAGCAGATCGGGCGCCTGTTTTACCCCTTTGCCCAAGCCGATACGTCCTCCACGCGCAAGTATGGGGGCACCGGGCTGGGCCTTGCGATCTGCCGTCGCCTGGTGGCGCTGATGGGCGGCGAGGTCCGGGTCAGCAGCAGGCTGGGACTGGGCAGCGAATTTCACTTTACCCTGGATCCGGCCTGGGGGGCTTCCGTCGAGCCGGAGCCCACGCTGGTTGGCGTCCCGATTCGGGTCGGGGAGGCCGATCCGGGGCTGGCGGCACTGGTATCCGGTTTGATCGCCGGCATGGGCGCTCGCCGGGCTGGCGTCGGCGAGACACCGCAACTCATGATCGCGGGCAGTGAAGTCGAAGCCCGGCAAATGCTGGATGCCGTCGCCCGGGTTCCCCTGTTGCTCATTGCGCCTTTCGGTGCCGAGCTGGGCATGGCCTCGCCACGTGTCCAGGTTCTCCATCGGCCGGTCACGCGCCGGAGTCTGGAACAAACTCTGGCCCGCATTCTGGCCGGCGCCACGGCCGTGTTGCCGGATGCCGGACTTGCCGCCGCGCGGCCCGACTTCAGAGGTGCGCGCATTCTCCTTGCGGAAGACAATCCATTGAACCAGTTTGTCGCTGCCGACCAGATCTCCCTGACCGGGGCCACGCTGGTGATCGTGAACAACGGACGCGAAGCCATTGCGGCGGTGGAGCGCGAACACTGGGATCTGGTATTGATGGACATCCAGATGCCTGAAATGGACGGCATCGAGGCCAGCCGGTCCATACGCAAGCGGTGCACGGCGGATGAACTGCCCATCATCGCCATGACCGCGCATGCCCTGGCGGAGGAAAGGGAGCGCTGCCTGGCGGCGGGGATGAACGATTTCGTCACCAAGCCGGTGGATTTCCCCACGCTCATGACCCGCCTCGAACGCTGGCTGAAGTCTCCCCTGGCCAGGCGCGCCGTGTCGCCGGCGCCGACTTTCGCGACGCTGCGCGAAGGGCTTGATCACATCGACCAGGATCTTGCCTTGCGTTACGCGATGGGCGAAACGGAACGCATGATCGCGGTGATCCGGCGCTTCCTCGAACAGTACCGGGAGATGCCGGAAGTCCTGCGCGACCAGGCGCGCGGCAATGACCGCGAAGGATTGCGGGCGATAGCCCACAAGCTCAAGGGGAGTTCACCCTATGTCGGGGCAGAGCGCTTCGGCGGCTTTGCCGCCCATGTCGAACAGGCCGTCGCGGTCGAGCACGAGGATTGGCGCGAACAGGTGCATCATCTGGCCGACGCGCTGGATGTCCTCACCGGCAAACTGGCGGCGATGATCGCCGACTGAGACAGTGTGGACCGGGCAAGGGCGGGTTCCGTCGCCGGGTGCGTCTGGCGGCGGGGCATGCGCGCGCGGTTCTGGCAGAGCCGAGGCGACGCCGACGCATATTTATGCTTTAATGCTTATATGCGCACTACCATCGACCTTTCCGACGAGCTGTTTCGCCGTGCCAAAGCGGAGGCGGCCTTGCGTGGGCGCAAATTGAAGGATCTGGTCGAGGATGGCTTGCGCAGAGTGCTCGACCAGCCGGACCTGCCGCAATCCCCGCCGCCCGCGTCGCTGCACGACTTGATGCAGGATTGCTGCGGCGTGGCGGAGCCGACTCCGCCCGACTACGCGTCCAATCCCAGGCATCTGGACGGCTTCGGTCGCTGAAGGCCATGCAGCGCGCCGTCCTGCTCGATACCGGGCCCCTGGTGGCCTACTTCTGCCCCACCGACCGCCATCACGCCTGGGCGGTCAGCCAGTTCGCCAGCTTCGTGGCGCCGGTGACCACCTGCGAGCCGGTACTCGCCGAGAGCTGCTTTCTGCTTGCCCGTGCCGGCGTGTCGCCGACCCGCATTCTGGCCAAACTGGCGCAGGGTGTAATCCGCATCGGGCTGGGAGTGGAGCGGGAAGCAACGGCCATCGCGGCATTGATGCAGCGCTATGCCGACTCGCCGATGTCGCTCGCCGACGCCTGCATGGTGCGCCTGGCGGAGATGCACCCCGGACCGGTATGCACGCTGGACACCGACTTCCGTGTCTATCGTCGGCAAGGCCATCATCCGCTGGACCTGATCATTCCCGACGATATTTGATATTCCGGAGCGATTTCTGAACACTACCCTGTCTCCCACCACAGACGCCATGAGCCGCGAAGAAATTCGCGCCGGCGCCTCGCTGGCGTCGATTTTTGCGTTGCGCATGCTCGGCCTGTTCCTGATCCTGCCGGTGTTCGCCATCCACGCCCAGGGCATTCCCGGCGGGGACAACCTGACCCTGGTCGGCATCGCGCTGGGCGCCTATGGCCTCACCCAGGCCATGTTCCAGATTCCCTTCGGCATGGCGGCCGACACCTACGGGCGCAAGAAGGTGATCGTCCTCGGCCTGATCCTGTTCGCCATTGGTTCCGCCGTGGCCGCCTTGGCCGCGGACATCTGGTGGTCCATCATCGGTCGCGTGTTGCAGGGCGCCGGCGCCATTTCGGCGGCGGTCACCGCGCTGGCCGCCGATCTGACGCGCGAACAGCACCGCACCAAGGTCATGGCCATGATCGGCTCCTCGATCGGGCTGATGTTCGCGTTCTCGCTGGTTGCCGCGCCGGCGCTCTACGCGGCGATCGGCATGGCCGGCATTTTCTGGCTGACGGCTTTTCTCGCGCTGGCCGCGATCGGCCTGGTGACCCATGTCGTACCGCCGGCACCGCCCCTGCCACCGGGGCCGAAGCCGGCCTTTCGCGAAGTGATGTTCAACCCCAGCCTGTTGCGCCTGAATCTCGGGATATTTACATTGCACTCGGTGCAGATGGCCATGTTCGTGGTCATCCCCGGTTTGCTGGTCCGTAACGGCGACATGCCGGTGGCCAGCCACTGGAAGGTTTATCTGCCGGCAGTGCTGGCCTCCTTCGTGCTGATGGTGCCGGCGATCGTGGTCGCCGAGAAGCGCAACAAGGTACAGCCGGTCTTCGTCGGCGCCGTCTTGCTGCTGCTTCTGACGCTGCTGGCGATGTGGCTGGGAAGTACCAGCTTCGCGATCGTCACCAGTGGCCTGCTGAGCTTCTTCGTCGCCTTCAACATTCTCGAAGCCATGCTGCCCTCGCTGATTTCGCGCATCGCGCCGGCGCGGGCCAAGGGCGCGGCGCTGGGCATCTACAACACCACCCAGGCGCTCGGCCTGTTCGTTGGCGGCGCCCTCGGTGGCTGGCTGGTACAACACTTCGACGCCGCGGCCGTTTTTCTCTGCGATGTGGCCATGGTGCTGGTCTGGCTGGTGGCGGCACTGACCATGCCGCCGCTGCCGGCGCGGCGAAGTGCGGCAATGGCATCGGCATCGTCCGGGCATGGCATACTTGAACCTAAATCCTGAGGGGAGAAACGACAATGGCTTCGGTAAACAAGGTGATCCTGGTGGGCAATCTCGGCGCGGACCCGGAAATCCGCTACCTGCCGAGCGGCGAGGCCGTGGCAAATCTGCGTCTGGCGACCACCGACACCTGGAAGGACAAGGACGGCAACAAGCAGGAAGCCACCGAGTGGCATCGTGTCAGCTTCTTCGGTCGCCAGGCCGAAGTTTGCGGCCAATACCTGAAGAAAGGTTCGCAGATCTACGTCGAAGGCTCGATCCGTACCCGCAAGTGGCAGGACAAGGAAGGCCAGGACCGCTATTCGACCGAGATTCGCGGCGACCGCATGCAGATGCTGGGTGGCCGCCAGGGCATGGGCGAGGCGCCGGCGCGGGACAGCGGCGGCGGTGCGGGCAGCGCCAGCCGCCCGGCGCCGGCTGCGCAGCCGGCGAGCAGCAATTTCAACGACTTCGAGGACGACATTCCGTTCTGAGCTTGTCCCCGCGGTGACGGGCTGGCCGATAATGCCACGCCGCGGGCCAGGTGATCCGCATGCCTGAAAAGCTCAAGCTGCTGTCCTGGCGCGACATCCTCACCGTCGCGCTGCCGTCGCTGCTGCTCCTGATCGGCGCCTTCTGGCTGGCCGCGCAGTTCGTCAAGCCGGCGCCACCCGATTCCCTGGTGATAGGTACCGGCGGCGAGGGTGGGGCGTATCAGAGCTTTGCCGCCCGCTACCGCGATGTGTTGGAGCGCTACGGCATCAAGCTGGTGGAAAAGCCATCGGCCGGTTCCACCGAGAACCTGGCCCGTTTGCGCGATCCGAATTTCGCGATCGATGTTGCTTTCATACAAGGCGGCACCGCGCGCCCGATGGCCGACGACAGCCTATATACCCTCGGCGACATCTACCACGAGCCGCTGTGGATCTTCTATCGCGAGTCCGTGTTGCGTGGTGCGGACAAGCTGCTGGACCTCAAGGGCAAGCGCATCGCCGTGGGCGGTCCCGGCAGCGGCACCAACCATCTGGCCACGGCCTTGCTCGCCGCCAACGAAATCGATGACAAAAATGCACGCCTGGTCCAGATTGGTGGCATGGCCGTGCTGGAGCGTTTCGAAAAGGGCGAGATCGACGCCGCTTTCGTGGTTGGCCCGACCCAGTCCTCGCTGGTCTGGTCCTTGTTGTATACGCCCGGCATCCGCCTGATGAGCCTGGCCCATGCCGAGGCCTATACGCGACGACTGCCATACCTGGCTCATCTGGTGTTGCCGCGTGGCGCCATCGACCTGACGCAGGAGATCCCGACCCAGGACACACACCTGGTTTCGCCGATGGCCACGCTGCTGGTGCGCGAAGAAACCCATCCGGCATTGATCGACCTGCTGATGCAGGCCGCCGCCGAGGTGCACGGCGAGGCGGGTGCTTTCCAGCGACCGCGGGAATTCCCCCGGTCGGGGCATAGCGATTTTCCGCTTTCCAGGGAGGCGGAGCGTTACTACAAGTCCGGCAAGCCCTTCCTGCAACGCTACCTGCCCTTCTGGGCGGCGACCCTGATCGACCGCATGGTGGTGATGATCGTGCCGCTGCTGGCGGTGCTGGTGCCCTTGTTCAAGTTTGCGCCGATGATCTATGGCTGGCGGGTGCGTTCGCGCATCTACCGGCGCTACGGCGAACTGAAGTTCCTCGAAAACCAGGTGGGCGAGAATCCGGCGGCGCACAGCCGCGCCGAGTGGCTGGGGCGCCTGGAAGTCATCGAGCGCGATGCCAGCCGCATCCGCACGCCGCTGACCTTTTCCGACATGCTGTACACGCTGCGCGCGCACATCGATCTGGTGCGCGAGGCTATTCTGCGCAAGACGCAGGCCTGAGAAAATCGCGGCGCCGTGTCGCTGGCGCCGACTTTCAGAGCCGGCGGATCTTTTCCAGCAGGGCCGTGGTCGAGCGCTGGTGGATGAAGGGGATGGAATGCACGCTGCCGCCCCAGTCCGTGACTTCACGGTAGCCGACGATCCTTTCCACCGGCCAGTCGCCGCCCTTGACCAGCACATCGGGCCGGCAATCGTGGATGCGGGCCAGCGGCGTGTCCTCGTCGAACCAGGTCACCAGGGAAACGCATTCCAGCGCCGCCAGCAGCGCCATGCGATCGGCCAGGGCATTCACCGGCCTGTCCCCGCCCTTGCCCAGGCGGCGCACCGAGGCGTCGGAATTGGCGGCGACCACCAGCGACGCGCCAAGCGACCTGGCCTGCGCGAGGTAGGTGGCGTGGCCGCGGTGCAGGATGTCGAAACAACCGTTGGTGAACACCAGCGGGCGCGGCAGCACGGCGATGCGTGCGGCGAGTCCGACCGGGTCGGCGATCTTGGCCTCGAAGGCCGGTGGCGCGTAGGACAAGGAGACCTGTCCCTACTTGCCCGACGCCGGCTTGGCCTCGGGTGCCGGTGCCGGGCGATTGTCGAGCGATCTGGCCTGCTCCGGGCTGATGATCTCCAAGACCCGCACGACCTTCTGCACGCCGCCGGTGGTACGCGCGATTTCCACCGCGTCGTTGGCTTCGGTCTGGGTCACGATGCCGAGCAGGAATACCACGCCGGCCTCGGTGACGACCTTGACATGGTTGGCCGCAAACTTGTCGGCATCGACGAAGCGCGCCTTGACCTTGGAGGTCAGGTAGGTGTCGTTGCTGCGCCCGCCCAGGCTGGAAGGCCCGGCAATGGCGAGCTCGTTGCTGATCGACTTGACGTTGGGCACGCCGGAGGCGAGTTTTTCGATATCGGCCTTGATCTCGGCGCTGGGCGCCTCGCCCGTCAGCAACAGCATGCGGTTGTAGCTGGTGACATTGACATGCACCTTGTCGCGGTACTTTTCGTCGATCCGGTTGCCGGCGCGCAGCTCGATGCCCTGGTCGGTGGCATTGGTTTCCAGATTGCGGCGATCGGTCAGCGCCAGGGCGCCGGCACCGACGCCGACGGCGGCGGCGCCGAAGCAGCCGGCCAGTACCGGCACGGCCAACGCGATCGCGATCAGGTTGCGCGCCGGATGGCTGAAAACGGATTTCATGTTCATGCGGTTTCTCCCAGTATCAGGGCATCGATGCCGTCGCACAGGCAGTGGATGGTGAGCAGATGGACTTCCTGGATGCGCGCCGTGCGGTCGGCCGGCACGCAGAGGTGAATGTCGGTCGGGGCGAGCAGTGCCGTCATCTTGCCGCCCTGCTTGCCGGTGAGCGCAACCACGGTGATGCCTTTCGCATGAGCCGCGTGGATCGCCTCGATCACGTTGGGCGAATTGCCCGAGGTCGAGATCGCCAGCAACACGTCGCCCGGTTTGCCCAGCGCCTGCACCTGCTTGGCGAAGACGTCTTCGTAGCGGTAGTCGTTGGCGATCGAGGTCAGGGTCGAGGTATCGGTGGTCAGGGCGACGGCCGCCAGCGGCGGGCGCTCTTTCTCGAAGCGGTTGAGCAATTCGGCGGCGAAGTGCTGCGAATCGGCGGCCGAACCGCCATTGCCGCAGGCCATGACTTTGCCACCGGCCTTGAGGCTGGCGACCATGGCGCGCACGGCGGTTTCGATCGGGCCGGCCATGGCGGTGAGCGCGGCCTGCTTGGTTTGGGCGCTGTCGGTGAATTGCTGCTGGATGCGTAAGGCGAGAGTCATGAAACTTCCAGAAAAGGGATTGTGGGCAAAAGGATAGCCTCCCGAACCGGCCCGGCGAGCCGTGAATAAGAGGCTTAGAGGACGACAAATACTTCGATCAGCATTCTCTGCCAGGGGTTCCGATGCTGGCGAAGTTTCGCGATCCGGGCGTCAACTTTGTCACCATTATCCATCGCCGCCGCCACGGCGCGGTTTTCGGCGCGCGGCAGGTAGCCCAGCTTGTTGCCGCGCCATTCGACGCGCACCGCATTTGCGTCGTAGTCGTTATCCGGTTCGCGCACCAGGTCCAGCCGGTCGCCTTCGCGCAACTCGGGCCACAGGTCTTCGCCGGCGTGGTACTTGAAGCCCGCCAGCGGCGAGCTTTGCACCAGGATGCGCACCTCGCCGGCGTTTGCAGCGCTCAGCCAGAGCGCGCAGAGCAGGGCAAGAAGCTCAATCGGCCGCAAACGCATCGCGCAGCCACTCGAGTTTTTCACCCTGCGGGCCGTCGATCAGCACGCAGTCGAAGCGGCAGGGGCGCTCGCCGTGACGGACCAGCCAGTGGCGGGCCGCCAGGACCAGCCGGGCGCGCTTGGCGGCGGTGATGCTGGCGCCGGCGCCGCCGTAGTCGGCACCGGCGCGGCTCCGGACTTCGACGAACACCGTCGTCGTACCGTCCTGGCAGATCAGGTCGATCTCGCCGCCGCGCACGCGGAAGTTGCGCTCGATCAGTTTCAGGCCCTGGCGCTGCAGGTAATCGGCGGCGAGCTGCTCGCCGGCGGCGCCTTTGGACTGTGCAAGAATGCCGGACATGGAAAGCGCATTGTATGTCGTCGGCACACCGATCGGAAACCTCGGCGACATCACGCTGCGCGCCCTGGAAACCCTGCGCGGCGTCGACCTGGTGGCCTGCGAGGACACGCGCCATGCACGCCAGTTGCTCGACCATCACGGCATCAAGGTGCAGACCCTTGCGCTGCACCAGCACAACGAGAACGAGGCCGCCGCAAAGCTGCTCGCCCAACTGGCTGCCGGCAGGCGCGTTGCCCTGATCACCGATGCGGGCACGCCAGGCGTTTCCGATCCCGGCGCGCGTGCCGTGGCCGCCGTGCGTGGCGCCGGCTTCAAGGTGATCCCCATCCCCGGGCCGAATGCCGCGATCACGGCCCTGTCGGCCGCGGGACTGACCGATCCGCGCTTCCTCTTCGTCGGCTTCCTGCCGGCAAAAGTCGGCGCCCGCAGGACGGCGATTTCGGCGCTGGCGGCGGTCGAGGCCACGCTGGTGTTCTACGAAGCGCCGCACCGCGTGCGCGAGACCGTCGCCGACCTCGTCGACTTGCTCGACGGTGCGCGCCGCATCGTCTTTGCCCGCGAGCTGACCAAACTTTTCGAGCAGATCGCAGCCATGCCGCTGGCCGAGGCACCTGCGTGGCTGGCGGCCGATGCCAACCGCGAGCGCGGCGAATTCGTGCTGCTGGTATCGGCGCCACCGCCGCGTGAGGGCATGAACGCCGAGGCCGAGCGCGTGCTGGCGGCCCTGCTGGCCGAGCTGCCGGTGAAGCAGGCGGCGAAGCTCGCCGCCGAGATCACCGGCCAGCCTAAGAATGCCCTGTATGCGAGAGCCCTGGAGATGAAGGGCGACTGAAGGTTGAAGCAGGCCGGCTCGTATAATCCGGCGATGAACTCGATCACCCTCACCCGTCCCGACGACTGGCACCTGCACCTGCGCGACGGTGCGGCCATGGCCGCCGTTTTGCCCGACACCGCGCGCCGCTTCGCCCGTGCCATCGTCATGCCCAACCTGAAGCCGCCGGTGACCACGGTGGCGCTGGCCGCCGCCTACCGCGAGCGCATCCTCGCTGCATTGCCGGCGGGCATGGACTTCCAGCCGCTGATGACGCTGTATCTCACCGACAACATGGCCCCTGCGGAGATCGACGCCGCCCGGGCGAGCGGCTTCGTCCATGCGGTGAAGCTTTATCCGGCCGGCGCCACCACCAATTCCGACGCCGGCGTCAGCGAGCTCAAGCGCTGTGCCGCCACGCTGACGCGCATGGAAAAGCTCGGCCTGCCATTGCTGGTGCATGGCGAGGTCACCGATCCGGCGGTCGATGTCTTCGACCGCGAGGCGGTGTTCATCGATACCGTGCTGGTGCCGCTGCTGCGCGACTTCCCCGGCTTGAAACTGGTGCTGGAGCACATCACTTCCAGGAACGGCATCGACTTCGTCAATGCCGGCGGCGCCAATGTCGCCGGCACGCTGACCGCGCATCACCTCTTGCTCAACCGCAATGCGATCTTCGCCGGCGGCATCCGGCCGCACCACTACTGCCTGCCGGTGCTGAAGCGCGAAACCCATCGCCGGGCACTGGTCGCGGCGGCGATCTCGGGCAGCCCGAAGTTCTTCCTCGGCACGGATTCCGCGCCGCACGCGCAAAGCACCAAGGAAGCCGCCTGCGGTTGTGCCGGCTGCTACACGGCGAATGCCGGCATCGAGCTGTATGCCGAGGTCTTCGATGCGGAGGGCGCGCTCGACAAGCTGGAAGGCTTTGCCAGCTTTCATGGCCCGGATTTCTACGGCCTGCCGCGCAATGCCGGAACGATCACGCTGAAGCGCGAGGCACAGGCCGTGCCCGCCAGCCTCGACTACCTGCCGGGCGACCGGCTGGTGCCGCTGCGTGCCGGGGAGAGCGTCGCCTGGCGGCTGGCCTGATCGCCGTGGCGTGAGCGCCGACTCTCTGACAGTGCATCCGCTGTCGGCCTTCCTCGCGCCCTGGCTGCAGGAAGGCGTTCCCGATCTCGATGTACTGAATAACGTCGCCGCCGCGCGCGGCATTCTGACCGGTGGTGGCGCACGGCTCCGCTTCGTCGTGCCACCCGATGATGGCGAGGGCTATGAAGAGCGCGCGTACCGCTGCGGCGAGGTCGCGACCCGTGCCGACAACCGCCACGACCTTTTCAACGCGCTGATCTGGCTGGCCTTCCCTCGCAGCAAGGCGGCGATGAACCGGCGTCATCACCAGGCGCTGCGGGCGGCGCGTATCGCGGGAAATGAAGCGCGCGGCCCCTTGCGCGACGCGCTGACTCAGTTCGACGAATGCGGCGTCATCGTCGCCGGCACGGCGCCCGAGCTGTGGCAGGGGCTGTGTGACCACCGCTGGCGCGAAGTTTTCGTCGAGCGGCGTGCGGAACTGCTGCGCACGACGCGTTTTGTCGTCTTCGGTCACGCCAGCCACGATGCCCTCGGCGCGCCCTTTGTCGGCCTGTGCGGCAAGGCCTTGTTCATCGAGGTCGATGTCGCGTGGCTGAAGCTGTCGGCCGAGCCCGCGATGGCGGAACTCGATGCGCGCCTTGCGGCGCAACTCGGGGAGAGGGATTTCGCGCCGCGCGACTGGCAACCCCTGCCGCTGCTCGGCATTCCCGGCGCCACGCCGGACAATGAGGATCCCGCCTACTACGAAGATACGCGGCAGTTCCGCCCGCCGCGTAGAATGCGCGCGGGAAGTTCGCCAGGCAACCGCTGATCGCGCAAGCGATGGGAGGAAAGTCCGGGCTCCACAGGGCAGGATGCCGGCTAACGGCCGGGCGCTATAAGTCGAAAGACGCCAGTCGGACGATGAAGGCGACGGAAAGTGCAACAGAAAGATACCGCCTAAGTCCGCAAGGACCGGCAAGGGTGAAATGGCGAGGTAAGAGCTCACCGCGGACGTGGCAACACGGACGGCACGGCAAACCCCATCCGGAGCAAGGCCAAATAGGGGAGCATGGGCGCGGCCCGCGTCGCTCCCGGGTAGGCTGCTAGAGGCCATTGGCAACAATGGTCCCAGAGGAATGGTTGCCCACGACAGAACCCGGCTTATCGGCGGACTTCCCACCAATCGCGGAGCGATTGGTGGGGATCTGATGAGCCTTCCCCCCAACCCCGCCCCACGGCCGGCTTTGCACAGCCGGCCGGCTACGGCGGCGCGGAGCAGTGCTCCACGAAACCCCGCCTACGTCCCAGGGAAGGGGGCGACAAAGCTTGGCCGCCTGCGGCGGCAGAGGAAAACTGAAAGTCGGCGCTGGTGCTACGGCGATTCAGCGCACCAGCAGCACCGGGACCCTGGCGTGATGCACCACTTTCATCGCGACCGAGCCGAGCAGGGTGCCGGCAAGGCCGCTGTGGCCGCGGGTGCCGATCACGATCTGGTCGCAGGCATGGCTGGTGGCGAATTCGGTGATGGCGCTTGCCGCGTCGCCGATCAGGACGTGGATCGTCGGCGCCAGGCCCGCGGCGGAAAGTGTGTCGCGCGCGGCGGCGAGTGCCTGCATGCCGTTTTCGAGGTGGAATTCCTTGATCGTCTCGGCGTTGATGAAGCGGCCGATGTCGCTGGGCAGCACAGCCTGGACGTTGATCAGGTGGATTGCGGGCAACTCGCGCTGGGTCTGGGCATGAGTCGCCACCCATTGTGCTGCATTCAGCGAGTTTTCAGAGCCGTCGATCGGCAGCAGCCATTTTTGGGTCATGTTCAGCCTTTCGATGAATCCGTGATTTCGACGGCGGCCGGCGGCGTGGCGCGCGCGGCGAGCCACTTGCCGATGGCCACCACGAGGATGGCACCAAGCACGGCGGCGATGGTCTTGGCATAGGGAATGCCAGCCAGCAATTCCTTGGGTAACGCCGGGTCGGTAACGATCATGCCACCGCCGATCCAGCCCAGCAGGGCGCCGCCGGCGGTGATGACGATGGGGTAGCGGTCCATCAGCTTCAATACCAGCTGGCTGCCCCAGACCACGATCGGGATCGAGACCAGGATGCCGAACACCACCAGCAGCATGCTGCCGTTGGCAGCGCCGGCGACGGCGATCACGTTGTCCAGGCTCATCACCGCGTCGGCGACGATGATGGTCTTGATCGCCCCGGCCAGCGAGGTCGAGGCCTCGACGTTGCCATGGCCCTCGTCCTCGGGCAGCAGCAGCTTGACGCCGATCCAGAACAGCAGCAGGGCGCCGACCACCTTGAGCCAGGGGATCGCCAGCAGTTGCAGGGCGAAGAAGATCAGCACGATGCGCAGGCCGATGGCGCCCACCACGCCCCAGAAGATGCCCTTGTTGCGCTGCTCGTCCGGCAGCTTGCGACAGGCCAGGGCGATGACTACGGCATTGTCACCGCCGAGCAGGATGTCGATCAGGATGATCTGGGCAACGGCGATCCAGAAGGCTGCGGTGGAGATGTCCAGCATGGTGGCGACCGGGTAGGTGTCGGGGGTCGGAGTTTAACCCTTGCGCGAACGGCGCGGCCCGGGTGACGCAGCCGGGGCGCGATCGAGGTCGAGCGCCAGCTTGATGCCGAGCCGGCCGGCGGTGCCGCGCAGGTGCTCCTGTGCGCAGTGCCGCGCCGCCTCGGGGTCGGCCTTGGCGATCGCGTCGAACAGGGCGCGATGCTCGCGTTGCGCTTCCTCGGGATGCGCCAACTGGCGGCGCGTGCCGTGCCAGGCCAGTTTGCGCGAATCCGAGAAGTGGCGGCCGAGGAACTCGACCAGGCGCCCGATGTAGGCGTTGCGCGTCGCGCGCGCCATGGCGATATGGAAGTTGTCGTCGGCTTCGGCGCCGTCGCTCCCGGTCTGGATTGCTTCGTCCATGGCGTCGAGGTGCGCGGCCATGGCCTTGAGGTCGGCGGCCTTGCGGCGCCGCGCGGCGAGCGCGGCGACTGCACTTTCGACCATCACGCGCAGCTCGAAGATGTCGCGCAGTTCAGTGAGTTCCGGTCCGGCGCCTTTCCAGAAGCGGAGATTGATCGCCTTTGGGGTTTCGACGACGAAGGCGCCCGAGCCCTGGCGGGTTTCGATCAGGCCGTCGGCCTTGAGCCGGGCAATGGCTTCGCGCACCACGGCGCGGCTGACGCCGAAGGCTTCGCCGAGCGCTTTCTCGGTCGGCAGCCGGTTGCCGGGACGCAGGTCGCCACGTGCAATGCGGCGCTGCAAGTCGCCGGAGACCTCCTCGGAAAGCCGCAGCGGTCGGGCGATCCGGCTCAATTCTCCACTGGCTTCGGCAGGACTTGGGGTGGTGGCGGGCATGGCGGGCGGGATCGTGTTGTCTTATTGTCAGACAAATTCCGATTCTGGTAAAGTGGCCGGGTCAATATCGGTGCCCCTGGACGGACACCAGGACAGCCAGCCGCACGGAAGCCAGAACCCGGCGGCGGACAAACCCATAACTACTGGAGGAGATACCATGACCGACACCAAACAGACGCAGCCTTCCCGCCGCAAGTTCCTTGCCGCCGCCGCTACCGGTACCGCCGGTGCCGTCGCCGCCGGCTTCCCGATGATCTCGGTGGCGCAGTCGCCGATCAGCATGCGCTGGCAATCGACCTGGCCGGCCAAGGACATCTTTCACGAATACGCGCTCGACTTCGCCAAGAAGGTGAACGACATGTCGGGCGGCCGCCTCAAGATCGAAGTGCTGCCGGCCGGCGCCGTGGTCAAGGCCTTCGAACTGCTCGACGCCGTGTCCAAGGGCACCCTGGACGGCGGCCACGGCGTGGTCGCCTACTGGTATGGCAAGAATTCGGCCGTGGCGCTGTGGGGCTCCGGCCCGGCCTTCGGCATGGACCCGAACATGCTGTTGGCCTGGCACAACTACGGTGGCGGCAGGGAGTTGCTGGCCGAGATCTACAAGGGCCTCAACCTCGACGTGCAGTCCTTCCTCTACGGCCCGATGCCGACCCAGCCCTTCGGCTGGTTCAAAAAGCCGATCACCAAGGTGGCTGATGTCAAGGGCATGAAGTTCCGTACCGTCGGCCTTGCCGTCGACATGTACAAGGACATGGGCCTGGCGGTGAATCCGCTGCCCGGCGGCGAGATCGTTCCCGCCCTGGATCGCGGCCTGATCGACGCTGCCGAGTTCAACAACGCCTCGTCCGACCGCCTGCTCGGCTTCCCCGACGTGACCAAGCACTGCATGCTGCAAAGCTTCCACCAGTGCTCGGAGCAGTTCGAGATCCTGTTTAACAAGAAGCGCTATGACGCGCTGCCGGCCGACATGAAGTCCATCATCGACTACGCCGTACAGGCCGCCTCGGCTGACATGAGCTGGAAGGCGATCGACCGTTACTCGAAGGACTACATCGAAATGCAGGAGAAGCAGGGCATCAAGTTCTGGAAGACGCCCGATCCGATCCTGCGCGCCCAACTGGCTTCCTGGGACAAGATCATCGCCGCCAAGAGCGCCGAGAATCCCTCGTTCAAGAAGGTGCTCGACTCGATGCGCAGTTTTGCCCAGCGTTCCTGCCGCTGGCAGAACGACACCAGCGTCGATTACAAGATGGCCTATAACCACTTCTTCGCGGCCAGGAAGGCACCGGCGAAGAAGGGCTGATCGGCAGGCAAGCGCGGCCGCCGGGCGGACAGCCGGCGGCCGCTTTTTCATTTGACGGGGAGCATCGATGCAAAAGGCATTGTTGTGGGTGGATCGGGCGTCCACGTTGGCCGGCCAGGTTTTTTCCTGGTCCATCGTGGTACTCACCGCGCTGATCTCCTGGGAGGTCTTTTCGCGCTACGTGTTCAACACCCCGCACGCCTGGGTGCAGGATGCCCAGATCATGCTCTACGGCTTGCTGTTCATGATGGCCGGCGCCTACACCCTGTCCAAGGAGGGCCACGTCCGCGGCGACGTGCTCTACAGCTTTTTCGAGCCGCGTACCCAGGCGATCTGGGACCTGGTGCTTTACATCGTGTTCTTCCTGCCCGGCATCTTCGCCCTCTCCTATGCCGGCTGGATCTACGCCAATGAATCGCTGGCGATCCGCGAGCAGACTTTCTCGCCGGAGCCGTTGCCGCTTTACCCCTTCAAGTTCGTGATCCCCGCCGCCGGCTTCGGCCTGCTGCTGCAAGGCATGGTCGAGATCATCCGCTGCGTGATCTGCATCCGCGACGGCGCATGGCCTTCGCGCGAGCAGGACGTCGAGGAAGTCGACGTCGAGAAGCTTAAGGAGATGGTACACGTCAAGGACGAGGACATCGCCGCGCTGGACAAGTTCGTCGTTGCCCGGGAGGCTGGCCACCAGCCACACGACGGGGCGGCGAAATGAAGATCAAGAAGGACTTGTATTTCGGCTTCAGCCTGATGGCGGTGATTCTCGTCGTCACGGCGATCTTCATGCCCTGGGGCAACCTCTCCAACGGCCACCTCGGCCTGCTGATGCTGTCGCTGGTGGTGGTGGCGATCATGCTCGGCTTCCCCACCGCCTTCACCCTGATGGGCATGGGCGTGATCTTCGCCTGGTTCGCTTACCGCAGCGGCAACCCCGAGATCGCCGTGCGCCAGACCCTGGACCTGATGGTGCAGCGCGCCTATGCGGTGATGAGCAACGACGTGCTGATTTCGATCCCGCTGTTCGTCTTCATGGGCTACCTGGTGGAGCGCGCCAACCTGATCGCCAAATTGTTCCGTTCCCTCGAACTGGCGCTGGCGCGGGTGCCGGGCTCGCTGGCGGTGGCGACGCTGGTGACCTGCGCCATCTTCGCCACCGCCACCGGCATCGTCGGTGCCGTGGTGACGCTGATGGGCCTGCTGGCCTTTCCGGCGATGCTGAAATCGGGCTATGACATCAAGATCTCGGCCGGCGTGATCACCGCCGGCGGCTGCCTCGGCATCCTGATCCCGCCCTCGGTGATGCTGATCGTGTATGGCGCCACGGCTGGCGTCTCGGTGGTGCAGCTGTATGCCGGCGCCTTCTTCCCCGGCATCATGCTGGCCGGCCTGTACATCATTTACGTGGTCCTGCTTGCCAAGCTGAAGCCACATCTGGCGCCGCCGCTGTCGATGGAGGAACGCCACATCGACCTGCCGCCGGCAACGGCCAAAATTCGCGACGCGGTCAGCCACCGCGTGGTTCCGGGCCTGATCGGCGCGCTCAAGGGTTCGCGCAGGCTCGGGCTGGGTGGTGGCGAAATCGCCAGACAGGGCTTCATCGCGCTGCTGCCGGCGATCACCCTGGCCTTGTTCCTCGGCTTCATGTGGCACGTGGCGACCAAGCCCGAGGTCAAGGTCGAGACTGCCGGCCTGGTGGAAATGGGCGGCGGCGGCGCCGATCAGGCGTCGGCGCCTGCCGAGGGCAGTGCGCAGGAGCCCAAGGCCGAGGGTGTCGCCGAACCGGAAGAAGAAGCCGAGGGCGTCAAGGAACCGCCGGCAGGGGACGAGGAGGGCGTCAAGGAGCCGCCAGCCGATGGTGTCAAGGAGCCGCCGCAGGAAGGGGCCAAGGAGCCGCCGACTGAGGCGGCACAGGCTCCGGCACAGGCAGCGCCGGTCGCGGTCGCCGTACCACCAGCGCAGTCCGCAGGGGATACCGCCTCCGGCACTGCCGGAGGCATAACTGCCGAAGAGCAGGAGCGCCTGCCGGTTCCTCCCTGGTACTGGATCCTGGCCGGCGTCAGTCTCGTCGCCGCGGTCGGCTTCTACGCCATCTTCACCTTCGTCCGGCTCGAAATCTTCAAGATGCTGCTGGCGTCGTTCTTCCCGCTGGCGATCATGATCCTCGCCGTGCTGGGCAGTATCGTCTTCGGCCTGGCGACGCCGACCGAGGCCGCGGCCATCGGCTCTGCCGGCGGCTTCGTCCTGGCCGCCGCCTACAAGCAGCTCAACCTGGGCGTGATCAAGGAATCGGTGTTCCTCACGGCGAAGACCTCGGCCATGGTCTGCTGGCTGTTCGTCGGCTCCTCGATCTTCTCCGCCGCCTTCGCCCTGCTCGGCGGCCAGGAACTGGTGGAGAAGTGGGTGCTGTCGATGGACCTGACGCCGCTGCAATTCATGCTGCTGTCGCAGTTCATCATTTTCATCCTCGGCTGGCCGCTGGAATGGACCGAGATCATCGTCATCTTCATGCCGATCTTCATCCCGCTGCTGGCGCACTTTCACATCGATCCGCTGTTCTTCGGCCTGCTGGTGGCGCTCAACCTGCAAACCGCCTTCCTCTCGCCGCCGGTGGCGATGGCGGCCTTCTACCTCAAGGGCGTGTCGCCGCCGCACGTGACGCTGAACCAGATCTTCGCCGGCATGATGCCCTTCATGGGCATCCAGGTGGTGGCGCTGGCGCTGCTCTATGTCTTCCCCGATATCGGCATGTGGCTGCCCAGGGTGCTGTATGGCAACTAAACCAAGGATCCTCGTCGCCCGCGAAGTGTTTCCCGAAGTCATCGATTATCTGCGTCCACATTTCGAGGTCGACGACAACCGGGCCGACGTCATCCTCGGGGTCGAAGGTCTCAAGCTGCGGCTGGCCGACAAGGCCGGCGTCATGAGCGCGGTCAGCGACCCCATCACCGCCGAGGTGATCGCCGCCGCGCCGCGGCTCAAGGCGGTGTGCAATTTCGCCGTCGGCTACAACAACATCGACCTTGTCGCCTGCACCCGCGCCGGCATCCTCGCCACCAATACGCCGGGGGTGCTCGACGAGACCACGGCCGACCTGGCCTGGGCCTTGTTGATGGCCACCGCGCGCCATATCCAGAGCTCCGAGCACTGGCTGCGCGCCGGGCACTGGCAGGGTTTCAAGATGACCGACTGGCTGGGCAGCGACGTGCACCACGCGGCGCTCGGCATCCTCGGCATGGGCCGCATCGGCCAGGCCGTGGCGCGGCGCGCGCTGGGCTTCGAGATGAAGGTGATCTACCACAACCGCAGCCGCCTGCCGGCCGACAAGGAGGCCGCCTGCCACGCCACCTGGGTGGACAAGGCGACCCTGTTGCGCGAAGCCGATTTCCTGGTCCTGCTGCTGCCCTATTCGGCCGAGAGCCACCACATCATCGGTGCCGCCGAGCTGGCCTTGATGAAGCCGACGGCACACCTGATCAACGTCGCCCGCGGCGGTATCGTGGACGATGCGGCGCTGATTTCGGCGTTGCGCCAGCGCCGACTTTCGGGTGCCGCGCTCGATGTGTTCGAGGGCGAGCCCAGGCTCAACCCCGGCTTCCTCGAACTCGACAACGTCACGTTGACGCCGCATATCGGTTCCAGCTCGCGCGCCACGCGCATGGCAATGGCGATGACCGCGGCCGACAACCTGATCGCCGCGCTGTCGGGCCAGCGCCCGCCCAACCTGGTCAATCCCGAAGTCTGGCGATGAGTCATGCGGTCTCGCGCCAGGGCGTGCTGCTCGGCCTCGGCGTAGCGCTGGCCGCCTACCTGCTGTCCTTCTTCCACCGCGTCGCGCCGGCGGCGATTTCAGGCGACCTGCAAGCCACGTTTGCCATTGGCGGTGCCCAGTTGGGCACGCTGGCCGCGACCTATTTCTACGTCTATACCGTGATGCAGATTCCGACCGGCGTGCTGTCGGACACGCTGGGTCCGCGCCGCATCCTGTTCTGGGGCGGGCTGGTGGCCGGCATCGGCGCCATCGTGTTCGGCCTCGCGCCGAGCTTCGAGTTGGCCTTCGTTGGCCGCAGCCTGATCGGCCTGGGCGTCAGCGTGGCTTTCATCGCCATGCTCAAGCTGATCGCGCTGGGCTTCGAGGAGCGGCGCTTCGCCTCCGTCACCGGGCTGTGCATGCTGATCGGCAACCTGGGGTCCATCCTCGCCGGCGCGCCGCTGGCCTGGGCCACGCAGGCGGCGGGCTGGCGCCCGGTGTTCGTGGTGGTGGGCATTCTTTCCGTGCTGATGGCCTTTGCCGCGCGCGCCTGGGTGCTCGACACCCCGGCGGGCAAGGTCGATCGGACGGCCTGGCTGACGGGCCTGCTGACGGTGATGAAGAACCGTGCCACCTGGCCCGGCTTTTTTGCCAATGCCGGGCTGGCCGGTGCCTTCTTCGCCTTCGCCGGCTTGTGGGCGGTGCCCTACCTGACCCAGATGCACGGCATGAACCGCGCCGACGCATCCAACCATGTGAGCATTTACTTCGTCGGCTTCGCCATCGGATCGATGCTGTGGGGCAATGTTTCGGATCGCATCGGGCGGCGCAAGCCGGTGATGCTGACGGTCTCCGGCGCTCATGCGCTGGGCTGGGGGCTGTGGCTCTCCGGCGCCGTTCACGCCGGCTGGATGACCTACGGGCTGTGTGCGGCGATGGGGCTGGCCACGGCCGGGCTGACGCTGTCCTGGGCGGCGGCCAAGGAAGTCAATCCGCCGCTGCTTTCGGGCATGGCCACCAGTGTGGTCAATGTCGGCGTCTTCTTCGGTCCGGCGATCCTGCAACCGGCGGTCGGCTGGCTCATGGAACGCAGCTGGGATGGCCGCGTCGAGGCCGGGGTGCGCATCTATTCGGCGGCGGACTGGCACAATGGCCTGCTGCTGATGACGGCATCGGCGGTGGCCGGCTGGATCGCGGTGCTTTTCGTGCGCGAAACCGGCTGCCGCAATATTTATCGCGAGATCAAGTCATGAAAGCCATCCTGCTTTACGGCCACGGCGCGCGCAATCCGGAATGGGCGCAACCCTTTCATCGCATCCGCGATGCGATCAAGGCGCGCGATCCAAAGGCGCTGGTGGAGCCGGGTTTCCTCGAACTGATGCGTCCCAGCTTCGAAGAAGGCGTCGCCTGTCTCGTGGATCAGGGCGCGACCCACATCATGGTGGTGCCGATCTTCATGGCCGCCGGCAGCCACGTGAAGAAGGATTTGCCGCGCCTGGCGGCGGATGCCATGGATCGCCACGCCGGCCTGCTGATCGAACTCGCTGCGCCGGTGGGCGAAGCCGAGTCGGTACTGGCGGCGATGGCCGACTATGCGATGAGGGCCGGGCCGCTGGTCGGATAGCCCACGTTCGGCGGGCTGCCGCCGGGCAGGCCGACGCAGATCTCGATGATTGCATCCATGCGATTGAGCAGGTCCTCGCTGATGCGGAACACCTTGCGCGCCGCCTGGGGAAACTCGCCGGCGGAACGCAGGCTCATCGCGGACTGAAACAGTTTCCAGACGTCGACCGAAGAATCCAGTCTTGGCGCAAGTCCCGGCACGGCCAGCGTATCGGCCTTGAGCCCTTGCAGGGTGGCAAGGAATTCGTCATTGGCTTCGTCGAGGCGGGAGCGGCAGTTGTCGACCCGAATGCCAAGCTGGCTGAACATGAACAGCTTGGCTGCGCGCTGGGTCAGCATGCGGCCGCGCCCCGCCCGGTTCACCAACTGGCCTTTGGCCGTCCCCTCCGAGCGCGCGAAGCCGCGCGCCAGCAGGTCGGCGACTTCGAGCACGTCCTCGGTGATGCCAAACAGCTTTTCGGCGTCGCCCGGGGAGGGCGGTGCCTCGATCAGGCAGCGGTAGCGCGACCAGAGGCGGGCCAGTTCGGCGCAGGTTGCCGCATTGTCGGCGTCGGTGGCCTGGATCTCCAGTTCGCGCAGGCGGCTGTCGAAGAGATTCACCGACTGCCTGAGGATGGTGCGCGATTGGCGCGAGAGCAGGCCCTGTTCCAGCATCAGCCATGATTTGGCCATGCGTTGCGACAGCGCGCGCTGGCGTCCGGCGCCATTGACCCATCCTGCCCGCGACCACGCGTCGTTGCCGGCTTCGCTGCCCGGGCCAGGCGTGCGGCTGCATGCGCGGCGCAAGCTGCCGCGATCGCTCAGGGTGGGGTCGCCGCGCGCCACCAGGTAGCGTTCGATTTCGCTGTTGCGCAGACGTACCTGCTTGTGGTCGACCACGATCAAGCCGGCCTCGCTCAGGTCGCGCAGGTTGCGCGACAGGGTTTCCGGTTGCATGTCGAAGCGCGAGGCCAGCAGTTTCTTGCTGGTGTCCAGGGTGACCGTGGTTTCGCCCTGCGCCTGGCGCAGCGGGCCGGCGAGTTCGATCAGGTAGCCGAGCAGGCGCTGGCCGGGCGACCAGGAATTCTGCGCCACCAGGTCGGCCTCGGTCTCCAGCTGGCGTTGCGCCAGTACTTCGATCACGCGACGGGCAATGCGCGCATCCAGCGCCATGACCCGGAACAGGGTGTCGCGGCGGATGGCGAGCACATCGGAAGGCTTCACCGCAAAGGCGGAAACCACATACTGTCCGGGGACGAAGAGTTCGGCCTGACCAAAGCTGTGGCCGGGTTCCAGCAATTCGAGGATGCGTTCGTTGCCATTGCGGCAGCTAAGCGAGAGTTTGACCTGCCCCTTGACCAGCACATGCAGCTGGGTGGCCTGGTCGCCGGCATGAAAGATGGCCTGGCCTTTCTGGTAGATCACGTAACAAGTCCCCTGCGCCAACTCGTCCAGGTGCGATGGTGCGAGCTCGGCGAACAGGGGCGATTCGCTCAGGGCGCGCCTGAGGTTGCGGCCGATCTGGTTGGAAAGCGGATCCCTCATGGTGTCGACTGAATCATTGTTCGGTTTCGGGAATGCCGGGACGGACCGCGTGCCTCCGTCCCGGCGACGCCGGCCGCCGCGTCAATACACGTCGTGCTGCGTATTGTGCACGTTGAACTTGCCCGTGGGTGTAATCAGCTTCGGATCCTTTATCACCGCTTTCAGCTTGCGCGTCTTGTCGTCCACCACCACGAGTGCGGAAGTCTTGTCCTTGGCGCTCCATACCGAGAACCAGACTTCATCTCCCGCCTTGTTGTACTCCGGCTGCACAATGCGCTTGGCGCCGTCGTCCTTGATGCCGGCCCACTCGCCGATCGGCAGGGCCTCGAAGCCCTTCTCCAGATTGTTGATGTCGAACACGGCAATCGACTGGCTGACATTGGCCTCGGGGTTCAGCGGCGTATCGACCCAGAGGTTCTTCGACTTCGGATGGGTCTTGATGAACAGCGAGCCGCCGCCCTGGGCCTTGATCGTCTGCACCACCTTCCAGGCATGCTCCTTGTGCTTGTTCGGATCGGTGCCGATCAGGCTGACCGTTTCGTCGCCGAGGTGGCTGGTGGCCCAGACCGGGCCGAACTTCGGATGCACGAAATTGGCGCCGCGTCCCGGATGCGGGATCTTGCCGACATCGATCAGCGCCGCCAGCTTGTCTTCCTTGGTATCAACCACGCCGATCTTGTTCGAGGCATTGGCGGCGACCATGAAGTAGCGACCGGTCGAATCGAAGCCGCCGTCGTGCAGGAAGCGCGCCGCGTTGATGCTGGTGATCTTGAGGTTGTTCAAGTCCTTGTAATTCACCACCAGGATCTTGCCGGTTTCCTTGGCGTTGACGATGAATTCCGGGTTGTAGTGCGAGCCGACGATGGCGGCGACGCGCGGTTCCGGATGGTATTCCTGGGCATCCACCGTCATGCCGCGCGTCGATTCGATCTTCAGCGGCTTCAGCGTCTCGCCTTCCATGATCACGAACTGCGGCGGCCAGTAGGTGCCGGCGATCGCGTACTTGTCCTCAAAGCCCTTGTACTTGGAGGTCTCCACCGAGCGCGCTTCGAGGCCGACCTTGATTTCGGCGACGTTGGCCGGCTCCGCCATCCACAGGTCGATCAAATTGATGCGCGCGTCGCGGCCGATCACGTAGAGGTAGCGGCCGGACTTCGACATGCGCGAGATATGCACCGCATAGCCGGTCTTGAGGATCTTGACGATCTTCTTGCTGGCGCCGTCGATCAGCGCGATCTCGCCGGCGTCACGTAGCGTGACCGAGAACAGGTTGGCGAGGTCCAGATTGTTCATCTTCTTCGTTGGTCGCTGGCTGGGCGGCACGATGACCTTGAGCGAGCCCATCATTTCCTTCATGCCCCATTCCGGAGGTGTCGGTGGTTCCTGCTGCACATAGCGCGCCATCAGGTCGACCTGCTCGTCACTCAGTTCGCCCGAGGTGCCCCAGTTCGGCATGCCGGCGGGTGAGCCGTACTTGATGAAGACCTTGAGGTATTCCGTACCCGAGGCCAGCGTCTTGTCGGTGGTCAAGGGCTTGCCGGTGGCACCCTTGCGCAGCACCCCATGGCATCCGGCGCAGCGCTGGAAGTAGATTTCCTTGGCCTGCTCGAATTCGGCCTTGGTCATTGGCGGCGCCTTGGGGTTGATGTTCTGGTGCATTTCCACTTTGCCCAATGGTGAATCGCCGGCCTGGTATTTCATCTCGGTGTCGGTGACGCCGGGCTTGGCGCGGTCCTGGGCGTAGGCGGCTGGCGGCAAGGCCAGACCCAGGGCCAGGACGGCCGCCAGTCGTGTCGAACGGTGCAATACTCTCATGATCTCCCCAATGTATGTAGTTGATATTTAAACGAAATCGAAGCTTGTTCGAGGCCGCACGATGCCCCCAACAAATTTGCGAATCGTTGACTCCGGTCAATCCAGGAAAAATGTGCTGGCAAATACGGACACTCGTCTGGCAGACTTTCCTTGCGCCAAGGGACTTGAATTTCTTGAATATAAGCATATACTGATATACATGAACGAAGCCAATCGTCTCCTCCGCAAGGGCACTCTCCTCCTCTCCGCCCTTGCTTCCCTCGCCGGCCTTGTGCCGGCGAGCTTTTCTGTTGCCGCCGATATCGTGACTCCTGCACCCGCCAACGTGGTCGTGCAACTGCGCGAGGTCGACCTTGCCTTTCCGGTCGAAGCTACGGTGGAAGCCGTGCGCCAGGCCACGGTCGCGGCCCAGGTGCCGGGCCGCGTGCTCGACGTGCGCGTCGACGCCGGCCAGCGGGTAAGGCAGGGGGAGTTGCTGATGCGCGTCGATGCCCGCGAGGCGGCCGGCTCGGATGCCGCGGCCAAGGCCTCGCTGGCCCAGGCGCGTGCCGCTTTCGAGCGGACCAAGAATTTGCATGCGCAGAAATTCGTCAGCAAGGCCGCGCTCGACCAGGCCGAGGCCGCGTACAAGGCCGCCGAAGGAGCGGCGGCGAGTTCCGGCGCCGGCCTCTCGCACGGCACGGTGACGGCGCCGATCTCCGGCTTGGTCGCCCAGCGCCACACCGAGGCCGGCGAAATGGCCACGCCGGGCAAGCCGCTCGTCACCATCTACGATCCCAAGGGCCTGCGTGTGATCGCCAGCCTGCCGCAGTACAAGCTCGGGGAGCTGAAAAAGTCGGCGCGTGCGCGCATCGAGCTGCCTGAATCCGGGCGCTGGATCGAGGTTGCGAAGATCGAAATCCTGCCCACCGTTGACCCGCGCAGCCATACCGCCACAGCGCGCCTCTACCTGCCGGACAACACCGAGGGCGTGGTGCCCGGCGTCTATGCCCGCGCCCATTTCACCGTCGGCCAGGCGAAGAAGCTCACCGTACCGCCGATTGCCGTGCTGCGCCGGGGCGAGGTCACTGCCGTCTATGTGCTCGACGACAAGGGCGCTGCCCGCCTGCGCCAGGTGCGCCTCGGCGAGGCCGTGGCCGGAGGCGAACTCGAAGTGCTGGCCGGCCTGAACGCGGGCGAGCGCGTGAGTCTCTCGCCGCAGAAGACCGGCATCGAAGCCAGGGCGGCCGTACCCGCCGCCGCGCGTTAAGCCGGAGCCGCCCATGGGCACGGGTTTGGGTATATCTGGTCGCGTCGCCGAGTATTTCCTCAGGAACTCCCTGACTCCGCTGATCGCGCTGATCGCGCTGTTGCTGGGCATCGGCGCGACGCTGATCACGCCGCGCGAGGAAGAGCCGCAGATCAACGTCACCATGGCCAATGTCTTCGTGCCCTTTCCGGGCGCGTCGGCGAGGGATGTCGAGGCCCTTGTGGCACGGCCGGCCGAGCAGGTGCTGTCGCGCATTGCCGGCATCGAGCATGTGTATTCGGTGTCGCGCCCCGGCATGGCCGTGATCACCGTGCAGTACCAGGTCGGCGAGGACCCGATCCAGGCCCTGGTGCGCCTTTACGACACGATCAATTCGCACAAGGACTGGCTCTCGCCCAACCTCGGCGTGCTCGACCCCGTCGTCAAACCCAAGGGCATCGACGACGTGCCCATCGTCACGCTGAGCTTCCATAGCGCCGACCCGATGAAGTCGGCCTTCGAGATGCAGCAGGTGGCGCGCGCGACCGAGATCGACTTGAAGCGCATTCCCGGCACGCGCGATGTGGCCACCATCGGCGGGCCGGGCCATGTGATCCGCGTCGTCATGGATGCCGACCGCATGAACGCGCACGGCGTCACGGCGCAGGACCTGAAGGCCGCGCTGCAGGTGTCGAATGCTTCGCAGCCGGCAGGCGCACTGGTCTCCAGCAACCGCGAGCTGCTGGTGCAGACCGGCACCTACATCGAGTCGGCCGCCGACGTAAGGCGCCTGGTGGTCGGCGTGTACGAGCGCAAGCCGGTGTACCTGGCCGATGTCGCGCAGGTGGTCGACGGCCCCGACCAGCCCTCGCGCTACGTCTGGCACGGCACGAAGCAGGGTGAATCGCCGGCGGTGACGCTCTCGGTGTCGAAAAAGCCCGGCGTCAATGCCGCCGACGTCGCCGAGGCGGTGATCGCACGCGCCGAGGCCCTGCGCGGCACGGTGATCCCGGACGGCGTTGAATTCACGGTGACGCGCAACTACGGCGCCACGGCAACCGACAAGGCGCAGAAGCTGATCGGCAAGCTGGTCTTTGCCACGGCCTTCGTCGTGCTGCTGGTGCTGTTCGCCCTGGGCCGGCGCGAGGCGCTGATCGTCGGCGCGGCGGTGACGCTGACCCTGGCCGCCACGCTGTTCGCCTCCTGGGCCTGGGGCTTCACGCTCAACCGCGTCTCGCTGTTCGCCCTGATCTTCTCCATCGGCATCCTGGTCGACGATGCCATCGTCGTGGTGGAGAACATCCATCGATGGAGCCTGCTGCATCCCGACAAGCCGCTGTGGGAGATCATCCCGCCGGCCGTAGATGAAGTCGGCGGGCCGACCATACTCGCCACCTTCACGGTGATCGCGGCGCTGCTGCCGATGGCCTTCGTCACCGGCCTGATGGGCCCCTACATGAGCCCGATCCCGATCAATGCCTCGATGGGCATGTTCATCTCGCTGGCCATCGCCTTCGTCATCACGCCCTGGCTGGCGCTCAAGCTGATGAAGCCGGCGCAGCACGGAAACCAAGCCCACGGCGGCGATGCCACCACCGAAAGGCTCGACCGCCTGTTCCGCCGCATCATGTCGCCGCTGCTCGATCCCCGCACCGGAAAGGCGGCGCGGCGCAAACTGTGGATCGGCATCCTGGTGGCAATCCTCGCCTCGGTGAGCCTGGGCTTCTTCAAGCTGGTGGTGCTGAAGATGCTGCCCTTCGACAACAAGAGCGAGTTTCAGGTCGTGCTCGACATGCCGGTCGGCACGCCGCTCGAAGAAACGGCAAAAGTGCTGCGCGAAATCTCCGCCGAGATCGCCCAGGTGCCGGAAGTCGCCGACTACCAGGCCTACGCCGGCACCGCCGCGCCGATCAACTTCAACGGACTGGTACGCCAGTACTACCTGCGCAGTGCGCCGGAGATGGGCGACATCCAGGTGAACCTGGTGGACAAGAAGCACCGCCATCGCCAGAGCCACGAAATTGCCGTCTCGGTGCGCGATCGTGTCGTCGCCGTGGCGCTCAAGCATGGCGGCAATGCCAAGGTGGTCGAAGTCCCGCCCGGCCCGCCGGTGATGTCGCCGATTGTGGCCGAGGTCTATGGTCCCGATTACGCCGGCCAGATTGCGGTGGCGAAACAGGTACGCGCCGCCTTCGAGGGCACGACCGACATCATCGGCGTCGACGACACGGTCGATGAGGATGCCGAGAAGCTGGTCCTGCGCGTCAATCAGGCCAAGGCGGCCCTGCTCGGCGTGGCGCAGAAGGACATCGTCGAGGTGGTGCGCATGGGACTGTCCGGCGAGGACGTGACGCCGGTGCACGACGGCGATGCCAAGTACGAAATCCCGGTGCGTATCGTGCTGCCGGCCGAGCGCCAGAACAGCATCGACCAGTTGCTCAAGCTCAAGCTGCGCGGCAATGTTCAGAATGGCGGCGCGCTGGTGCCGGTGTCGGAAGTGGTCGAGGTCAGGCGCATGCTGCGCGAGAAGCTCATCTACCACAAGGACCTGCTGCCGGTGGTCTTCGTCACCGGCGACATGGGCGGCAAGCTGGACAGTCCGCTGTATGGCATGTTCGACATCCGCGGCAGGCTGGCCGACATGAAACTGCCCCAGGGCGGCACGCTCGGCGAGTATTTCTTCAAGCAGCCGAAAGACCCCTACGCCCAGTACTCGATCAAATGGGACGGCGAATGGCAGGTCACCTACGAGACCTTCCGCGACATGGGCGCCGCCTATGCCGTCGGCCTGATCCTGATCTACCTGCTGGTGGTGGCGCAGTTCAAGTCCTACCTCGTTCCGCTGATCATCATGGCACCGATCCCGCTCACCATCATCGGCGTCATGCCCGGTCATGCGCTGTTCGGCGCGCAATACACGGCGACCTCGATGATCGGCATGATCGCCCTGGCCGGCATCATCGTGCGCAACTCCATCCTGCTGGTGGACTTCATCAACGAGCAGGTGGCCGGCGGCATGGACTTCGCCGAAGCCGTGATCCAGGCCGCTGCGATCCGCGCCAAGCCCATCGTGCTGACTGGCCTCGCCGCCATGCTCGGCGCGCTGTTCATCGTCGATGACCCGATCTTCGCCGGCCTGGCGCTGTCGCTGATCTTCGGCATCTTCGTCTCCACCTTGCTGACCCTGGTGGTGATCCCGGTTCTGTACTACGCCGTGAAAAGTGAAAAGTGAAACGTGGGAACCCGCGTCGCCTTCATCGTTTCACGTTTCCCGTTTCACATTTCACCCAAGGAGCTTTCAAAATGACCGTCAATCAGATCGTTCGCATCGTCGCCGGATTCTTCATCATGATTTCGCTGGTCCTCGCCCACGCCATGGGTCAGGTGGATATGAGCAAGCTCTCGTGGCTGTGGTTCACCGCCTTCGTCGGCGCCAACCTGTTCCAGAGCGGTTTCACGAAGTTCTGCCCGCTGGATTCGATCCTGAAAAAGCTGGGCGTGCCGGAATCGACCGGCAACAGCTGTGCCTGACGCGCCGCGTCGCGGAGGGGCTATGCCATTTGGCGTAGTTCCGGGCGAGGCGCGCGCGCGCGGGTATTGAAATTCGCGTTGTTTCAAGGCAGGATGCTGCGCTGCTTTGAGGATTCATTGCAATTTTCATTTCTTGATTGCCTTCGCGAATGGGCCCCTCCATGAGAAACAGGTATTTTTCCCCGCTGGCTTTGCTTGCCCCGTTGATACTGGGCGGGTGCGTTGCCATGCAAAGCCACAACGAAACCGCCACCATGGTCAAGGCCAGTGGTGCAGCCGGTGATTTCAAGGCCGCCATCGCGCAGCTCGATCAGCGGAATCCGTCGGCGGACAACAAGAAAGAGTTGCTGTACAACATGGAGCGCGGCGAATTGCTGCGCCTTGACCGTCAATACGGGCAGAGTACCGAGGCATTCCTGGCTGCCGATGCAAAAGTCACCGCGTGGGAAGAAGCGGCGAAGACCGACCCGCAGCGACTCCTGGGCATGGTGGGTGCGTCGCTGATCAGCGAGCGTCTGAAGGAATACGAGGGTCAGGACTACGAAAAGGTATGGCTGACAACCCGGCTTGCCATGAACCGGATTGGCGTGTCTGACTTTGACAAGGCCCGTGTTGACGTCAAGCGCACCCATGAGCGTGAGGCGATCATTGCGGAGTTTCGTTCAAAGGAGACTTCGGAGGCCGAAGCGGAAGCCAAGGCCAAGGGTGCGCAAACCACCAACACGGAACTGAACGGCTATCCGGTCGAGACCCTCAACGATCCGGAGGTGCTCTCGCTCAAGAATGGCTACCAGAACGCGCTGAGTCACTACCTCGCCGGCTTCCTTTACGAGGCCCTCAACGAGAGCGGCCTGGCTGCGCCGGGCTACCGCAAGGCCATTGAATTGCGTCCCGGCGTCGGCGTGTTGGAGGATGGCCTGAGCGGTCTGGATGACCGCACCAGCCTGACCTGGAAGCGGAAGCAGCGCCAGACCGACGTCCTGTTCCTGGTCGAGTACGGTACCGCGCCGGCGCGAGTGCCAAAGGCATTCACGATCCCGGTCCCGGTTCGTAGCGGTATTCGCACCGTCAGCATTTCCTACCCGACGATCGACCCCTCGACCTCGCCACAGCTTTCGTCTCTGATCGTTGGGGACAAAACATTTCCCTTGGGTAATGTCGTCGATCTCAACCTGATGGCGCGCCGGGTCTTGAAGGACGAGATGCCTGGCATGGTCCTGCGGGGCATGACGCGTGCCATCGCCAAGGGTGTATTGCAGGACGAGCTATCGAAGAATGCAGGCATGTTTGGTTCATTGATTGGCAGCGTTGCCTCGGTGGTTACCGAGCAGGCTGATGATCGTATCTGGCGGATGTTGCCGGAGCGGGTGTATGTGGCGCGTGCCCATTTGCCACCGGGCGAGCACAAGGTAATGGTCAATGGCCGGGAATTCGGACCTATCAAGATTGATGGCCAGTATGCCGTCGTGCCTTTGCGCTTCTATGAGTCCGTGGCCCTGGTCGGTGAAGTCGGCAGCATTGGCAAACTGCCGGAACAGGAACCGCCGCCTCCGCCTGCCGCCGCTCCGGTCAAATCCAAGGCGGTTTCGGTGAAGAGCACGAAGAAGACCCAGGCCAGCACCAAGAAGCCCGAAGCCTCGACCAAGAGTAAATGAGATTGGAGCAAGCAATGAAACTCAGGAACTTTCTGTTGCCCCTTGTACTTGCCGCGATGGCCGGGACGGCGATGGCGCAATCGGGCGTCCCGACGGGGACGCCGGCCGCCGTGGCGGCAAAGATCCAGTTGCGCGGCGACGCCAATGACATCGTGATTCCGGAAATCCGCATCGTCCGGCGCAATGACGTGATGGTGGTGCAGGCCGACATGAAAAGCACCACGGATTCGAATCGCACCGTGTTCTACCGCTTTCGCTGGCTCGACAGCAGCGGAAGCCAAGTTGGTGATGGTGAGTCCTGGAAGCAGATGACCGTTCTCGGCCATCAGATACTGACCGTGAAAAGCGTCGCCCTGCATTCGTCGGCGGTCGATTTTCGTATTGAAATGAACGTAGAGACCCAGTAAGCGGAGATCCCCATGCCCAAGCTATCCCTGATCCTTGCACTCCTGGCATCCGTCGCACTATCGGCCTGCGCTACTGGCGTCCAGTCGCCAGTGGTGCGCTTTGACCGGCAAGTCAACTATGGCGATGCCAAGGCAGTGGAACTGGTAACCAACGAGTTCGGTTCCTCGGACTTGCAGATGATCGCGGAGAAAATGGTCGGTAGCCTGCTTGAAACCGGTATCTTCCAGGGGCGTCCGACCGTGACCATTTCGACGGTCAAGAACAAGACCAGCGAATACATCGATACGACCAATGTCATGAATTCGATCCAGACCGCGCTGGTCAAGTCGGGCAAGGTCCGCTTCACCCGTTCCATCAACGAGATGCAGGCCGGTGTCGATGAACTGCAGCGGCAGAACCAGAGCGGCCTCTACAAGAGCAAGACTACCGCCAAGGTGGGGCAGATGACGGCCGCCAAGTACAGCATGGAAGGCGAACTGACCAGCATCGTCAAGCAGAACAGCAGCACCAAGGATGTCTTTTACAAATTCACCCTGAAACTGTTCGACGTCGAAGAAGGCACCATCGAATGGCAGGACGAAAAAGAAATCCGCAAGACCAGCAAGCGCTGATTGGAGGCAATCATGAAACTGTATGGACTATTTCGCATCCTGCCTGTCGTCGGCGCGACCGTGATTGCTTCGTTTGCGTTCGCCCAGGCCGTGCCCAAGATCGCCGTCACGGATCTGGCCTATTCCCAAACCGTCGCCGAATACTTCGAGGCGGCAAGCATCAAGTCGAGCTCGAATGTTCATGCCAACAAATCGACGCTGACCACCGACAGCCAGACGACCGGCAGCTACGTTGCAGGAACCCACAACTACATCGATCATCGTGAACTGGGATCGTTTTCCAATGACATCAAGGGCGCCCTGTTGCGCGGCACGAGCTTCCGCCTGGTGCAGGGCAAGCGTTTCGACAGCGGCGAGCCCCAGCCGACCAAGGCCGAGCAGGCCTTGAACCAGCTGCAGACCGGCAAGATCGCCAAGCCGGTGAAGCAGCCCGACGTCAAGGACATCATTGCCCGCATCAAGAAGGGCGAGTTCCCCGGTGCCGACTATGTGCTGTTCGGCGTATTGTCGAACGTGGAATTCCGCAATGAACTGTCTCCGCTGCAAGGCACCAGCACCACCACGCGCCAGTTCAGCCTCGACCTGCTGGCGGATTTTTCGCTGATCAATACCAAGAACTATGAGATCAAGGCGGCGTTTTCGGCCCAGGGCGCTGGCAGCGAAACCAAGATTTTTTCCAATCGCGGCGACGTGATCCCGCCAAACCGTTCCAAGGTGATGCGCGAGACTTCCCAAACGCTGGCGAAGAATGTTTTTGAACAACTGGTGGATCAGCTCGCACTCGCCGACCCGTCAATGGGCAACCGGGTTCGTCCGCAAACGGGAAGCGGTGGGTCCTACGCTGCTCCCCAGGCGGTTCAGCCCGCAAACGAACAGGTGCAAGTCCTGAAGTAATCTCTGCGCTTGGCGATGTTTCCCGGCGGGCGGGCTAGCCTGGCGCTTGTCATGCTTCTTGCATCCTCCTGTGGCGCCTGGAAATCCGCTTCCAGCCCATCCGGCCCGCCGGGAATACCATCTGGCTGGCGCGTCGAGGTTTTTTCCGGCCTTGCCCCGACGTCGCGGATACAGGCCTTGCGGCGCGAGGCAGCGCAGGGCCCTGTGCTATTCCGTCTGGTGGTCATTCCCGGTTCGGGATGTACCGGCTTCACGCCGTTTGCTGCCAAGTATTTCAGCGGTCTGGCGAAGGCGCAGGTGATTGTGCTGCACAAGCCTCATGCGGATTTGTCCGCCGGGCCGGCGCCGGCCGAATGCCAGCCTGAGTTCCTGCGCCATGACGCGCTCGGCACGTGGCGCGATGACGCACTCGCGGCGTTGAGGCAGGTGAATGCAGGCGATGCCGTTCCCTTGCCGACTATCGTGCTCGGGATTTCCGAGGGGGCCGAGCTTGTTCCCTATCTGCTCCCGGCGATTCCCAATCCACTTGGCATGGTGTTGCTATCGGCAACCGGGCTCGACCCGGCCGTCGCCGGCGAAATGCAAGCCGAGAAGCTGGGCCAGGGGCAGGCTTGGAAAAAGCTCAAGGAAACAGCCGCGTCCAGCCAGGCGGACGACATGATTGTCGAAGGGCGCAGCCTGCGTTACTGGCGCGACATGTTCGGCTGGAAACTCACGGCAGCGCTGGTGGAGGCCAAGCTGCCCGTACTTCGTGTCTGGGGCGGCGACGATGCCTTGCTTCCGCAGCAGGCCTATGACAGGCTCCGCTCGCTACCTGCTGCCAATGGCTTGTCAGTCTGCGATTGGCGCCTGGACGGGGCGGACCATGGCTTGCAGGGCCGACGGGGAGACGGTGTGCAACTGGTCTGGGAACGGCTCGAGAACTGGGCGACGACAGGGCGCCTGGATTGCGGCGAGGACATGCGGCAACGTCCCTGATCTTTGTCCGGGGACGCCTTGGCAGTTTTGGATTTCAGGCAAACAAGCGCGCCAGCTCTTCGCCGGGCGAGGGCGCGCGCATGAAGGCTTCGCCGACGAGGAAGGCATGCACGCCGTGCGAGTTCATCAAGGCCACGTCGGCCGGGGCGAGGATGCCCGATTCGGTGACCACGATGCGGTCGGCCGGGATGCGGCCGAGCTGCGCCAAAGTGGTGTCGAGATCGACCTCGAAGCTCCGCAGGTTGCGGTTGTTGATGCCGACCAGCGGTGTCTTGAGTTGCAGCGCGATGTCGAGTTCTGCCGCGTCGTGGCATTCGACCAGCACCGACATGCCGAGAGCAAAGGCGATGGCTTCCATCTCCTGCATCTGTGCCAGCGAGAGTGCATCGACGATCAGCAGGATGGCGTCGGCGCCCATGGCGCGCGCTTCATAGACCTGCCAGGGATCGACCAGGAAGTCCTTGCGCAGCACCGGCAGCGCGCAAGCGGTGCGCGCTTGCTGCAGGTACTCCGGAGAGCCCTGGAAGAACTGACGGTCGGTCAGCACGGAAAGACATGCGGCGCCGTACTTCTCGTAATCGGCGGCGATTTCGGCCGGGCGGAAGTCGGCGCGGATGACGCCCTTGGATGGACTGGCCTTCTTGATTTCGGCGATGACCGCCGTACTACCAGCGCCGTCCGCAAGGGATACCGCCCCCTGCTTCGCACGGGGCATAACTCTTGACCGTATCGCTCCAGCAAAGCTTCTTGCCGGCGCCTGTGCCTCGGCCTCGGCACGAACGGCCGCGAGCGATTTCACGGCTTTCCCGGCAGCGACTTCCTCGCGCTTTACCGCGAGGATTCTTTCGAGGATATCCGCCGCCATCAGCCGAACTTCTTGCTGAAGCCGACAAAGTCGTCGAGCTTCTTGCGCGCCGCGCCGCTGGCGATGGCTTCGCGCGCCTTGACGATGCCGTCGGCTATCGAGTCTGCCAGGTTCGCGGTATACAGCGCCGCACCGGCATTGAGGGTGACGATCTCGCGCGGCGTGCCGGGCTTGTTCTCCAGCGCTTCGAACATCATGGCCTTCGATTCCGCCGCGTCGGCGACGCGCAGGCCGCGATTGGAGACCATGGACAGTCCATAGTCCTCGGGATGGATCTCGTACTCGGTGATCTTGCCGTCCTTGAGTTCGCCGACCAGGGTGGCGGCGCCCAGCGAAATTTCGTCCATGCCGTCCTTGCCCCAGACCACCATGACGTGGTCGGCGCCAAGCTGCTGCATGACGCGCACCTGGATGCCGACCAGATCGGGGTGGAACACGCCCATCAGCGTGTTCGGCGCGCCGGCGGGGTTGGTCAGGGGCCCCAGGATGTTGAAGATGGTGCGCACGCCCATTTCGCGCCGCACCGGGGCGACGTTCTTCATCGCCGGGTGGTGGTTGGGCGCGAACATGAAGCCGCAACCGATGGCCTCGATGCATTCGCCGACCTGGGCCGGTGTCAGCATGATGTTGGCGCCCAGCGCTTCCAGCACGTCGGCGGCGCCGGACTTCGACGACACGCTGCGGTTGCCGTGCTTGGCCACCGTGGCACCCGCCGCCGCGGCGACGAACATGGTGGTGGTGGAAATGTTGAAGGTGTGCGCGCCGTCGCCGCCGGTGCCGACGATGTCGACGAAGTGCGGGTTGTGCGGCGTGTCGACCTTGGTCGACAGCTCGCGCATCACCGTCGCGGCGGCAGAGATTTCGCCGATGGTTTCCTTCTTCACGCGCAGGCCAGTCAGTATCGCCGCGACCATCAGCGGCGAGATCTCGCCTTTCATGATCTGCCGCATCAGGTGCAGCATTTCGTCGTGGAAGATTTCGCGGTGTTCGATGGTGCGCTGGAGCGCTTCCTGGGGAGTGATCATGATTGGCTTCCTTTCAGGAAATTCCGTAGCAATTCGTGGCCGGCTTCGGTGGCGATCGATTCGGGATGGAACTGCACGCCTTCCAGCGCGTATTCCCTGTGGCGCACGCCCATGATTTCGCCGTCCTCGGTCCAGGCCGTGACTTCGAGGCAGGCGGGCAGGGTCTCGCGGCGGATCGCCAGCGAGTGGTAGCGCACCACGGTCAGCGGATTGGGCAGGCCGGCAAAGACGCCCTTGCCCTCGTGATGCACCGGCGAGGTCTTGCCATGCATCAAGGTCTTGGCATGGACGATGTCGCCGCCGAAGGCCGCGCCTATGCTCTGGTGGCCGAGGCAGACGCCGAGCAGCGGGACCTTGCCGGCGAACTCGCGGATCGCCGCCACCGAGATGCCGGCTTCGGCCGGCGAGCAGGGCCCGGGCGAAATGACGATGCGCTCCGGCTGCATGGCGGCGATTTCCTTCAGCGTGATCGCGTCGTTGCGATACACGCGCACGTCCTCGCCGAGTTCGCCGAAGTACTGCACCAGGTTGTAGGTGAAGCTGTCGTAGTTGTCGATCATCAGCAGCATGATGAAAACCTTTCACCACAGAGACACAGAGTCACAGAGAAAAGCCAAAGAGAATTCATAGTTTCATTCTCCGTATCCCATCTCTGAGCACTGGTACGTTGAAGTTCAGGAGTAAACCAGTTCGATATCCACCCAAGCGCATATACGTGAGAAGCTGAGCTTGGTGGAGGTTGGAGAGTTGGTCGACTGACTTCAATTCGACAACGACTTCGTCATTGACGATCAGGTCGAGGCGATAACCCGCGTCCAGGCGGCGATCTTTGTAGACCAAGGGCAATTCCACCTGGCTCTTGAACTGCACGCTGCGCAAGCCTAGTTCGACACACAGGCACTCCTCATATGCCGATTCGAGCAGGCCAGGGCCAAGGGTTCGATGGACTTCAATGGCCGCCCCAATGATTTCTTCTGTAAGGGCATCTCTCCGTGTCTCTGTGTCTCTGTGGTGAATGGTGTTCATCTATTCCAGCCTCGTATCGAGGCCGGACTCGGCCATCTCGGCGGCGCGCAACTGGGCGCGTGCCTTGTTCAGCGTCTCCTGCCATTCGCTGTCGGGGTCGGAGTCGGCGACGATGCCGGCGCCGGCCTGGACGAAGATGTGGCCGTCCTTGACCACGGCGGTGCGCTGGGCTCAAGTTCGTCGATGATTTCCATCGCCCGCACCTTTGGCGCGCCCGACACGGTACCGGCGGGGAAGGTGGCCTTGAGCACGCTGGTCGCGCCCTCGTCGTCCTTGAGCGTCGCTTCGACGTTGGAGACGATGTGCATCACGTGCGAATAGCGCTCGATGCTGAACTGGTCGGTGACGCGCACCGTGCCGGTCTTGGCCACGCGGCCGGCGTCGTTGCGGCCGAGGTCGAGCAGCATCAGGTGTTCGGCGCGCTCCTTCGGGTCGGCCAGCAGGTCGGCGGCCAGGGCTTCGTCTTCGGCGGGCGTGGCGCCGCGCTTGCGCGTGCCGGCTATGGGGCGCACGGTGACGGTCCGCTCTTCACCCGCGTCTTCGAGGCGCACCAGGATCTCGGGCGAGGCGCCGACCACGTGGAAATCCTGGAAGTTGAAATAGAACATGTAGGGCGAGGGGTTCAGCGTGCGCAGCGCGCGGTAGAGCGCCATCGGGCTGGCGGCGAAGGGCTTCTTCATGCGCTGCGAGAGCACCACCTGCATGATGTCGCCATCGACGATGTACTGCTTGGCGCGGCGCACGGCGGCCTTGAATTCATCTTCGCCGAATTCCGATACCGCCGGTGCCGACGGCCTGCGCACGTCCTCCGGAATCGCCACCGGCGCGCGCAGGCGGCCGAGCAGTTCCTTCAGCCGCGCCTGCGCCTGCTTCCAGGCACCGGGAAAGCCCGGCTCGGCATACACCACCAGGCTCAGCTTGCCGGAGAGGTTGTCGATGATCGCGATCTCTTCGGAGAGCAGCAGCAGGATGTCGGGCACGCCCTCCATGCCGGCGGCTTCCGGCTTGTGGTTCTTCGCCAGCTTGGGCTCGACGAAGCGCACCGTGTCGTAGCCGAAGACGCCGACCAGGCCGCCGCAGAAGCGCGGCAGGCCGGGCAGGTCGGGCACCTTGAAGCGCGCCATGAATTCCGAGATGAAGCTCATCGGGTTGGTATGGTCGCGTCGTTCGGCGACGCGGTTTCCGCTCAACACCATGATCGCGCCATCGACCACGGCGATGCGTGTGCCGGCGGCCAGGCCGATGAAGGAATAGCGGCCGAAGCGCTCGCCGCCCTGCACCGATTCGAGCAGGTAGGAGTAAGGGTCGTTGGCCAGCTTGAGGTAGATCGACAGCGGCGTGTCGAGGTCGGCAAAGGTTTCGAGCGTCACCGGGATGCGGTTGTAGCCCTCCGCCGCCAGGCGGTTGAATTCGATTTCAGTCATGGGATGCTCCGGAAGAACGGTACTGCAACGACGGGGCGCGTGATCAGGCTCGCGCCGGGACAAGTGGAAGAATCAGTGCCAGGGCCGCCAGGGCCAGGCCTCCGCCCCGAGGGCGTGTTTCCTTGTCAGTTGCAGGTTGCGGTGGAGCATGATGGGTTCAAGCGCTCTTTCGAAAGTCGGCGCTGGCAACACGGCGATAGGCCTCGGCCAGCGACGCGACTATAGCATCGCAGTCGATTCCCTGCACGTCCATGCCCTCGTTGTAGCCGTAGGGGACGATGAACACCGGGCAGCCGGCGGCGCGCGCCGCGACGGCGTCGTGGTGCGAGTCGCCGATGTGCAGGTTTTCGCCGGGCCGGGTGCCCATGCGCTGGCAGGCGTGCAGCAACTGTGCCGGATGCGGTTTCTTGTGCGCGAGGCTGTCGCCGGAGACGGCGAATTCGAACCAGGGCGCAAGGCCGCTGGCGACCAGCAGCGGCTCGGTGAAGGCCGCCGCCTTGTTGGTGATCACGGCCAGGCGCAGGCCGGCATCGCGCATGGCCTGCAGGCCGTCGAGCACGCCGGGGAAGACGGTCGAGCGGCGTCCGTTCTCGATCGCGTAATGGCGGCGGAAGATGGCCTGGGCGGCTTCCACCGCGGCCTCGTCGAGCTCGGGCAGGCAGCGCGCCACCAGTTTCGGAATGCCGCGGCCGACGTAGGTGGCGATGGTGTCCAGCGGAAGTTCGGGCCGGCCCAGTTCGCGCAGCATGGCATTGGCGGCGGCGGCAAGGTCGGGAATGGTGTCGAGCAGGGTGCCGTCGAGATCGACGGTGACGGAGCGGATGGTATTCATGGGGCGACGATAGCATGGCCGGCTCATGCAGTCGCAAGCGGTCTCGATAAGGCGATATTGCCTTTTTATCGGATCTTTTCGAGCAAGTAGAGAAGCGATTCGATAGTGTCGATGCGAAGCGCTTTGGCGACGTCAATGAATTCGACAAAATCAAGGCGTCTTTCGCCGCGCTCGTATTTCGATACATAGCTCTGCGGCTTTCCCAGCCTATTGGCCACATCAGTTTGCGTCAGCCCGCCACGTTCGCGCATTTCGACAAGAAATTCGCGGAACAAGATGTAGCGAGGAGCATGCATGGGATTCGGCATTCCCGAACAGCAATAACCTGTTGCGGGATATCCCAACACGGGTTATGCTGTATGGCATCCAGCTGTGGCTAGGGCTCCTTCTAGTCGAATGCACGAGACTTACGCGTCTATTTGTTAGGAAGTACCGGCGGACGGGACGTGAGAGCGCAATTAGGGCGTAGGTATGGAAGATATGTTGATGTATTTGGCATTTCACTTAGCGTGCGGTCTTTGGGCATTTTGGAAGCGCGCCAAGCTAGGCGGGTTGTTTGATTCGCGAGACGCCCTTCAAGGTTGGCAGGGCCTACTCCTGTGCTCGCTACTGTTTCTCTGTGGGATCTTGGGTCCGATGGCCGCGATAAGTACTTTCCTGGCCGCTATCGAGCTTAATCGACATGCCGGAGCTGAGAATGCGCCACATTCGTGACCTTGTATCCGCAGCAGGTCCATCACGCAACACAACACCATATTGACTCGCAAAGAGAGTCTTGCGAGCACATCACCGGTCAATGTGCCCTATGGCGACGCATGACGAACACCTTCCCTTTAACGGCAAATTTGAGGTCGACGGCGTCTACTTCGATATGAGCTGCGCCTGGGGTAGTTGATGACGCAATCTTTGGCGATTTTCGACTTGGACGGCACCTTGGTGCGTTGCCAGACCCAGCGCATTTTTCTGGAATATTGCAGCGAGCGGCGCTACATCGGAAATGTAACAAGGTGGAAGCTGTTGTGTTGGTTCGGGCTGTACAAGGCCGGCATTCTGAGCGAACCGCGCCGTGCGATGGAATATGCCTATCGATTCGCCGAAGGCTGGTCAATGGCACGGCTTGAACAGGAGGCTGAAGAATGCTTTAGGAGCAATCTCCTACCGTACCTCTGCCTGGCCGTTACCAAGCGGGTAGAAGCAGAACGCAATGCTGGACGGAACATGGTGTTGGTGTCCAACTCGATTGATCCGCTGGCCGGTGCGGTTGCAAGATTTCTCGGCTTTGACGGCTATGTCTCCACCCGGCTGGAAACCAAGAATGGCCGATGCACAGGGCAGATCGATGGCGCAATGGTATATGGGGAGGCGAAGGTGCGTCTGGTGCGGGAATATGCTGAGAAAAACGGCTTGTCTCTCTCCGACAGTAGCGCGTACGCCGATCACATCTCCGACTTGCCGGTGCTAGAGATGGCGGCTCGACCGGTGGCAGTTAATCCCTGCCGCAAGTTGCATTCGATTGCAACTGCCCGTAACTGGGAGATCGTGGCAACTTGAAAGATATGAATGAATCCTTGATGACACGGTTTGGATATCCGTTCATTAAGCTATTTTTTAAGCTATTTTCTCCCGTGGTGCGGAAGCTCTGGATTGCGGATGTTCATGGCCTGGAGAATCTTCCCGCGCAAGGCCCGTGTTTGGTGGCCTCGAACCACGAGAGCTACTTTGACTTCATTTTGTTCATTGCAGTGGTTGATCGAAAAATTCACTACCTGGCGGCGGAAAAATTCTTTGTCCATCCAATCTGGAAGTGGTTTATGGCGTTCATGGGGTGCATTCGCGTTGACCGCTACAGCGATGCAAATGTGAGGGCTTACAGGGAGATTGCCAGGGCGGTAAAACAGGGCCGCCTAATCGGTATCTTCCCGGAAGGAACACGCTCACCGGATGGCAGACTGATGAAAGCAAAAAAGGGCGTTGCCCTTTTGGCGATCAAATCCGGGTTGCCGGTGGTGCCCGTCGGAATGCGTGGGACGTGGGAAATAATGTCGGTGCGTGACAAACGGCCAAAGCTTTGCAAGGCAAGCATTCACATTGGTGAGCCGCTGCGATTCGAAAAAGTAGATGACAGGGATCTGGATGAAGAGATACTCCGACAGGCCACTGACACTGTCATGCTCCACATTGCCTCGCTGACAGGCGAGGAGTACCTGTTTGCAGGGAAGTGATTCGCCGAATTGTCAGAATCACTATTTGCTGAGGTCTAGCGCCTGTATGCGGAGGGATCGCCGTCCTGTCCGCGCCGACTCCTGACCAGATGAAGGCTGAACGCGGCGATCAGGCCGCCATGCGTTCTCGCGATTTCGGCTTCGACCGGCGCGCCGGAAGCCAGCAAGGCCACACGGGCCGCATCGAACATTGAATAGTAGGCTCGATTGCAGGCCCCATCCAGATCCCCCGCGTCTAGCAATAGCGGCCGACGCGCCCGCCTTGATCGCCATTGCCATCAGGTCGGTCGCCTTCAAAGCCGTATTCCTTCGCGCTCGATGTTATGCAGCAGGCGTGGATTGGAATAGGTTTCGGGGTGCTTCCATTCCTCGTTCCAGATCGGCAGCGGCTGGATGTGGATGCCGGTCTCCAGGAGCACGTCGTAGGCAAGGTCGGCCATGTCCAGTTTGGTAGCGACGAATTTCCCCGGGCGCCCGTGCAGTAAAACCGCGACGTCGGCATCGCTCTCCGGATGATGCGATTTGCGCGCCCGGCTGCCGAACAGGATGGTACCCGCATAGTCGTATCTGCTCGCCACCTGCTCGATGAAGGCACGAGTGGCGTTGGCGGTTGCGGCGTCGATGTCGGCGGCGGAATTCATGGTTCGAGAACAACGGGGGCCCCACGCGCAGCCAATCGGACTTCGCGCGTACCGGCAACCCCGATTTCGATTTCGCCCCCTGTTTGGGGTCAATGTCTTGACCACCGCCACGGGCAGGCAAATTGCCGGACTTAGACGACCTGTGAAAGATACATCCCCAGCCGCTGGTCGGTGGTGAGGATGTGTCCGGTCAGCCAGCGCTCAAGGTAGATGATCTGCTCCTCGGCCACGTCCTGCCCCGCTTGAAGCAACTGCTGTTGCAAGTCCCTGGCGCTCTCGATGAGTTCGCGGTGTTGCGCCTTGTGCTCATCGATGCCGTCATAGCGGTGCTTGAGCATCAGCCTCTCCTCGTGACTGAAGTGCCAGACCGTGCAGTTGATCAGCTCTTCCAGTGTGGCCTCGAGGTAGTCGGTGGCATCGCCGGCCGTTACCGCATGGTTGAGTTCATTGAAGATGCCGACCAGCTTGCGATGGTCCTCGTCGATTTCCTCGAATCCGACGCTGAGTATCTTGCTCCAGACGATTGCTTTCACGATTCTTCTCCCTGTTTGGAATATCGCGTCATCGTCAACATTGAAGCACAGGAGCCGCGGATTCGCGAGGGCAACGGGCTGGCCACTGCTCAGCTTTCGGCCAGTCCCAGCAATGTGCGCGCCTCGGCCGGACTGGCGACTTCGCGCCCGGCCATGCGCGCGCAGGCCGCCAGCGCCTCGATCAGCGCGCCATTGCCGCCCGCGCGCTTGCCGTCCGGCAGGTAAAACGTGTCTTCGAGGCCCGTGCGCAGCATGCCGCCGAGTTCGGCTGTGCGCTGGTGCAGCGGCCAGATTTCGGCGCGGCCGATCAGCGTGGTTTGCCAGGGCGAGCCGGGTTCGATCCAGCGCAGCAGCAGTTGCAGCAGGTCGGCATCGACGGGCATGCCCGAGGCCACGCCCATGACGAAGTTGTACTCGGCGTGGCTCGTCATTCCAGCCCTGCGGTACATGGCGACGGAGCGGACAATGCCGACGTCGAAGCATTCGAATTCGGGTCGCGTGCCGGTTTCGTCCATTACGTCGAGAAAGGCCTGTACCTTCTCCACCGGATTGTCGAAGACCATCGGCGGCCAGGCCCAGCGGCCGTCGTCCTTCAGCTTCAGGTAGTTCAACGTGCCGGCATTGCAGGCGGCGATCTCGGGTTTCACGCGGCGGATGCAGGCGGTGGGGCCGGAAATGTCGGCGCCGATCACGCCGGTGGTGAGGTTGATGATGACGCCGGGGCAGGCACCGCGGATGGCATCGACTATTTCGGCGGCGACCCCCGGGTCCCAGGAGGGCAGGTGGCCTTTTCCGGGCTCCTGCCGGCGCAGATGCACGTGCATTATGCTGGCGCCGGCCCCAAACGCTTCGCGTGCCGAGGCCGCCATCTGCTCCGGCGTCACCGGCACCGGGTGCTGCTGCGGGTCGGTCAGTACGCCGGTCAGGGCGCAGGTCAGGATGGCTTTGTCGTTGGCAGGCATGGGGATTCCTCGATGTCGAGTTCCATCAGTAGCGTGCCGGCTTCCACCTGGGTGCCGGCCAGCACGCGCACGGCGGCCACGGTCCCGGCCGCACCGGCGGTGACGCGCATTTCCATCTTCATGGCCTCGATCACGGCCAGTGTCTGGCCGGCGATCACCGTGTCGCCAGCGCCGACCTCCAGGCGTGTGACGGTGCCGGCCACGCCGGCGCGGGCGATGGCGGGGTCGTTGCGGTTTTCCGTGGCAGGCAGCGGCGAGGCTTCGCGGAAGACGAAGACCGCTGCGTCGCGAGCGAGGCAGAGCGTGTCGCCGTCGCGGTGGATGACCGCCTGGCGGGTGATTCCGTCGCGGGTGTAACGCAAGTGGCCGTGGGCGTTGATTGTCCATTCGATCGCCGTACTACCAGCGCCGTCCGCAAGGGATACCGCCCCCGGCTTCGCCGGAGGCATAACTCTTAGCTTTCGGCTTTCATCACCGCAACTTAGCGTCAAATCGAAGCTCGCAACACTATCTGACCGCCAGCCCGACTGTCCGGCAAACAGGGCGGCTGCCAACTGCCAGTCCGCTTCGGTCGGCTGCGGTCGCTTCAGGACCGGCTCGTCGCCAGCCGCCCATTCGTCGAGCAGCGCCGTGTGCATGGTCGCGCTGCGAAAGCGCGGGTGGTCGAGCAGCTCGCGCAGGAAGCGGCCGTTGGTCGTTACGCCCAGCAGCGGCGCATCCTCGAGCGCGGCGATCAGGCGCCGGATGGCGTCGTCGCGGTCGCGCCCGTGAGCGATCACTTTCGCCAACATCGGGTCGTAGTACGGCGTCACCTTTCCGCCTTCGACGATCCCGGCATCGATGCGAACCCCTGGCCGCAGCGCGTCGTCGGGGCGGAAATGCAGCACGGTACCGGTCTGCGGTGCAAAGCCGACGTAGGGATCTTCGGCATACAGGCGCGCTTCGATGGCATGGCCTTCGCAACGGATGTCTTCCTGGAGCAGGGGAAGCGGCTCGCCGGCGGCGACGCGCAACTGCCATTCGACGAGGTCCAGTCCGGTGATCATTTCCGTGACCGGATGCTCGACCTGGAGCCGCGTGTTCATTTCGAGAAAGTAGTGCTTCAAGTCTCGGCCGACGATGAACTCGACGGTGCCGGCGCCGCGATAGCCGACCGCCAGCGCGGCGGCCACGGCATCGCGCCCCATGGCCTCGCGCATGGCCGGCGTGACGATGGGCGAGGGCGCTTCCTCGATCACCTTCTGCCGGCGGCGTTGGGCGGTGCAGTCGCGCTCGGCCAGGTGCACGGCGTTGCCGTGGGCGTCGGCGAAGACCTGGATCTCGATGTGGCGCGCCTGCGGGATCAGGCGCTCCAGCAACAGCGTGGCGTCGCCGAAGGCCGCCATCGCTTCGCGCCGTGCGCCCGCCAGGGCCTCGGGGAGTTCAGCCACCGAGTTGGCCTGGCGCATGCCGCGTCCGCCGCCGCCGGCGACGGCCTTGACCAGCAGCGGGAAGCCCAGTGCTTCGGCTTCGGCCATCAGGCGCTCGTCGTTTTGTTGCTCGCCGAGATAGCCCGGCACCGTCGGCACGCCGGCGGCGATGATGCGCCGCTTGGCGCCGGCCTTGTCGCCCATCGCGGCGATGGCCACGGGCGGCGGGCCGATGAACACCAGCCCGGCATCGGCGCAGGCCTGGGCGAAGGTCGCGTTCTCGCTGAGGAAGCCGTAGCCGGGATGGATTGCATCGGCGCCCGTACGCCGCGCGGCATCGAGGATTGCGGCGATGTTGAGATAGGACTCGGCGGCGGGCGCGGGGCCGATTCGCACCGCCTCGTCGGCCTGCACCACGTGCGGCGCGCCGGCATCCGCGTCGGAGTACACGGCCACCGTGCGATTCGGAGTACACGGCCACCGTGCGATAGCCCAGCGTGCGCGCCGTGCGCATCACGCGGCAGGCGATCTCGCCGCGGTTGGCGACCAGAATCTGTCGGAAACTCATCTCACCGCTCGTGAAAAAATCGTAGCGAGCGGGCCGCAGCGGGGTGCGGCCGGAGCGCAGCTACCGGAATGTACGAGTTTGTACATGAGGATAGCGAGCACCGCCCAAGCCCCGATCCGGCACGCGCAGTAGATTTGTTCATGAGCGGGGCAGCGTTCCTTCCAGCTTGCAGATGATGCCGAGCATCACCTCGTCTGCACCGCCGCCGATCGACACCAGGCGGCCGTCGCGCCAGGCACGCGAGACCGGATTGTCCCAGGTGTAGCCCATGCCGCCCCAGTACTGCAGGCAGGCATCCGCCACTTCGCGATCGAGCCGCCCGCACTTGAGCTTGGCCATCGAGGCCAGTCGCGTCACATCCTTGCCGCCGATGTATTCCTCGACGGCGCGCCAGGTCAGGGCGCGCAGGGCCTCGACCTCGGTGCGCAGTTCGGCCAGGCGATAGTGCACCACCTGGTTGTCGAGGATGGGCTTGCCGAAGATCTGGCGCTCGCGCGTGTAGGCGATGGTCTGGTCGATCATGTTGTCCATCATGCGCAGGCTGCTGGCCGCGCCCCACAGGCGTTCCTCCTGGAATTGCAGCATCTGGTAGGTGAAGCCCATGCCTTCCTGGCCGATGACATTGCGCTGCGGTACGCGCACGTCGTCGAAGAAGATCTGCGCGGTGTCGGAAGCGTCCATGCCGATCTTGATGATCTTCTGCCGGCTGACGCCCGGTGAATTCATCGGCACCATGATCAGCGACTTGTTGCGGTGGGGGCCGCCCTCGGCCGAGGTGTTGGCGAGCAGGCAGCACCAGTCGGCCTGCATGCCATTGGTGATCCACATCTTGCTGCCGTTGATCACGTAGTCGTCGCCATCCTTCTTCGCCGTGGTCTTCACCGCCGCCACATCCGAGCCGCCGCCGGGCTCGGAGACGCCGATGCAACCGACCACGTCGCCGGCGATGGCCGGAGCGAGGAATTCGCGCTTCAGTTCCTCGCTGCCGAAGCGCGCCAGGGCCGGGGTGCACATGTCGGTCTGCACGCCGATGGCCATCGGCACGCCGCCGCAGGCGCATTCGCCCAATGCTTCGGCCATCACCATCGAGTAGGAAAAGTCCAGGCCATGGCCGCCGTAGGCCGGGTCGTACTTGAGCCCGAGCAGGCCCAGTTCGCCGAGCTGCTTGAACACTTCGTGGGAGGGGAACTGCTCGGCCGCCTCCCAGTCGGCGACATGCGGATTGAGTTGCTCGCGCACGAAGCGCAGAACGGTGTCGGCAAGCTGGCGGTGTTCGGTGCTGAGTTGCACGATGGATCTCCTTACATGCGGGCGACGCCGAAAGTGTTGGGTCGCAGGGTTCGCGCTTCAGCTTCGGCGCAGACGTCGAGGCATAGGCCGAGGATGCGGCGCGTGTCGCGCGGGTCGATGATGCCGTCGTCCCACAGCCGGGCGGTGCCGAACAGCGCCGTCGATTCGCCCTCCAGCCGGCGCCGCAGGCCTTCACTCATGGCCGCCAGCGCGGCTTCGTTGACCGGCTGGCCGGCGCGTTCGAGCTTGGCGCGGCCGACGATTTCCATGACCTTGGCCGCCTGCGCCGCACCCATCACGGCGGTGCGCGCCGAGGGCCAGGCGAAGATGAAGCGCGGATCGAAGCCGCGCCCGCACATGCCGTAGTTGCCTGCGCCGAATGAGCCGCCGAGCACCACGGTGAGCTTGGGCACGCGGGCGTTGGCCACGGCCTGGATCATCTTCGAGCCGTGCTTGATCGCCCCCGCGCGTTCCGCCGCCGCGCCGACCATATAGCCCGTGGTGTTCTGCAGGAAGATGAGCGGCATCGCGCTCTGGTCGCAAAGCTGGATGAATTGCGCGGCCTTGGTAGAGCCCGCGGGCTGGATCGGCCCGTTGTTGCCGAGGATGCCGACCGCATGGCCGTGCAGACGGGCGTGGCCGCAGATGGTGTCGGGGGCGTAGCCGGCCTTGAACTCGAGGAAGTCGGAGGCATCGACCAGGCGGGCGATGACTTCGCGCACGTCGTAGGGCTCGCGCTCGTCGGCGGGGACGAGGCCGAGGAGTTCATCCGGCGAATATCGGGGCGCCACGAAAGTTATGCCCCCGGCGGAGCCGGAGGCGGTGCTTTGCGCGCCGGGGATTCCGCTTCGCGGGCCGGCGTCCCCTGCGGACGGCGCGGCTGCGCTCTGCGTGCCTGGAATTCCGCTTCGCGGGCAGGCAACGGCGTTCCAGTTCAGTTTGTCCATCACATCTCTGGCGGTGACGATGGCGTGGGCATCGTTTTCGCAGAGGTACTCGCCCAGGCCGGTGACCGAAGCGTGGGTCTCGGCGCCACCCAGGGTCTCCTCGTCGCTGTCCTCGCCGATGGCGGCTTTCACCAGCGGCGGACCGGCGAGGTAGATGCTGGAACGGCCGCGCACCAGGATCACGTAGTCCGACAGCCCCGGCAGGTAGGCGCCGCCGGCGGTGGAGGCGCCATGGACCACGGCGATCTGCGGGATGCCGGCCGCCGAGAGCCGTGCCTGGTTGGCGAAGCTGCGCCCACCCTCGATGAAGATCTCGGCCTGGTAAAGCAGGTTGGCGCCGCCGCTTTCGACCAGGTAGATCAGCGGCAGCTTGTTGTCACGCGCCATTTCCTGGGCGCGCAGGCTCTTCTGCAGGCCCATCGGCGGGATGGTGCCGCCTTTGATGGCGCTGTCGCTGGCCAGCACCACGCAGCGCTTGCCGGCGACCGTGCCGATGCCGATGATCGAGCCGCCGCCCTGCACCGAGTCCTTGCCGTCGTCGTCGTGCATGCCCAGCCCGGCCAGCGTGCAGAACTCGATGAAGTCGCTGCCGCGGTCGATCAGGCGGGCGACGCGCTCGCGTGGCAGGAGTTGCCCGCGCTTTTCGAACTTGTCGCGCTTCGATGCCGACTCCTCGCGCACTTTGGCTTCGAGGGCGCGCACTTCGGCCAGTCGCTCGGCCATGCACGCCGCGTTGGCCGCGAAGCCCGGCGACGCGGGATCGATCAGGGACGTGAGCACCGGCATCAGTCTTCCTTCAGCACGTCGGGCGTGACGCTGCGATGAAAGCCGTCGAAGGGCACCGAACGCCGGTGGTCGGCGATCGGGAACAGCGGGCTTTCCAGCGGTGCGCCGCCGTCGATGGCCAGCGTGACGCCGGTGATGAAGGCCGCGCCGGGCGAGAGCAGGAAGCAGATCGCGGCGCTGACTTCCGACTCGGTGCCCAGCCGCCGCAGCGGCACGTGGCGCTTGAGCCTGGGGATCATCTCGCGCACCGAGCCCTTGTAGGTGTCCATGCCCGACGAGGCGATCCAGCCCGGGGCGACGGCATTGACGCGCACGCCGCTGGCCGCCCATTCGACGGCGGCGGTCTTGGTCAGGTTGGCCATGCCGGCGCGGGCGGCGCCCGAGTGGCCCATGCCGGGCATGCCGTTCCACATGTCGGCCGTCATGTTGACGATGGCGCCGCCGTGGGCCTGCATCGACTGCAGGTAGAGCTCGCGCATCATCAGGAAGCCGCCGGTCAGGTTGTTGGCCAGCACGGTCTCGAAGCCCTTCTTGCCGATGGCCGTCAGCGGCGCGGGAAACTGGCCGCCGGCATTGTTCACCAGGCCGTGGATGCGGCCGTGGCGGGATACGGCCTCCCTCACTCCGGCGCGCACGGCCTCCTCGTCACGGATGTCGAAAGGCATGGCCTCGGCACGGCCGCCGTCTTCATGGATCTCGGCGGCGACCTTTTCGAGCTTCTCGCGGGTGCGGCCGGTGAGCACCACCGTGGCGCCCAGCGCCGCCAGTTCGTGGGCAACGCAGCGGCCGATGCCGCTGCCGCCGCCAGTGACCCAATGCACTTCGCCGGCGAACAGGCCGCGGCGCAGCACGCTGGCGTAGCGCGAGAAGGGAGCTTCTTCGTCGGGCGGGGAACTGCTCATGCGGGTCTCCTTGCCTGGCCGGCGTCGATGGCATCCATCCTAAACACAGGTGCCGTTAACGTCAACAAAAGGCAGTAAAGGGCAGGATGATCTTGCACGCGGCATGCGCGCTTGCTAGGATGGCGCCATGAACGCCGCCCGCCGCCAAGTGCCACCACCCGCCGCGCCCGAAGACGCGCTCCACGGCATCACCGAGCTGGCGCGCGAGTACGGCATCTCGCTGCGCGCGATACGTTTCTATGAAGACAAGGGCCTGCTGGCGCCGCGCCGCATCAATGGCGGCCGCGCCTACACCCGGCGCGACAAGGTGCGGCTGGGGCTGATCCTGCGCGGCAAGGCGGTGGGCATGTCGCTGGCCGAGATCGAGCACATCCTCTCGCTCTACGGCGAGCATGGCGAAGGGCGTGGCCGCCAGCTCGATTACCTGGTCGGCCGCATCGATGAGGCGATGGCCGAGCTCGACCAGCGCCGACGCCATATCGAGGACATGCTGGCCGAACTGGCGGCGGCGCGCGCGCAGTTCAAGCGCGAACTGGCGGCCAAGCGCCGCACCAAGAAGGCCTGATCAGGCCTTCGCCAGTTCGGCGCGCAGGGCGCCGATCACCGTGTCGTAGCGGTTGGGGTCGCTGTCCTTCGCGGCGCCGAACACGGCCGAGCCGGCGACGAAGGTGTCGACGCCGGCCTGGGCCACTTCGCGGATGTTGGCCGGGCCGACGCCACCGTCGATCTCCAGGCTGACGTCGAGGCCGCGCGCATCGATCATCTGGCGTACCTTGCGTGCCTTGTCGAGCACGTAGGGGATGAACTTCTGCCCGCCGAAGCCGGGGTTGACCGACATCAGCAGCACCATGTCGAGCTTGTCGAGGGTGTAGTCCAGCACGTCGAGCGGCGTCGCCGGGTTGAACACCAGGCCCGGCTTGCAGCCGCACTCGCGAATCAGGCCGATGGTACGGTCGATGTGCTCCGAGGCTTCCGGGTGGAAGGTGATGTAGCTGGCGCCGGCCTTGGCGAAGTCGGGAATGATGCGGTCCACCGGCTTGACCATCAGGTGCACGTCGATCGGCGCGGTGACGCCGTGTTTCTTCAGCGCCTCGCAGACCAGCGGACCGATCGTCAGGTTGGGAACGTAATGGTTGTCCATGACGTCGAAATGGACGATGTCGGCACCGGCGCGCAGGACGTTGTCGACCTCTTCGCCGAGGCGGGCGAAATTGGCGGAAAGAATGCTGGGGGCGATACGGAAATTCCTGGCCACGGCGGACTCCCGAAAATGTGTGCGCCGATTCTACCGGCCATGGCCGGGCCAGGATTCAGGATTTGTGATGGCTGACATAAGCAGCGGCCACAGCTGCAAATTCGCCGTGTCGCCAGCGCCGACTTTTGTTCAGGGCAGGCGACCGGCGGCGACCAGGCGGTTGAACAGCGTGCTCTTCGACAGCCAGACCATCTGGTCGTCATATCCGCTGCCCTGCTGGGCGCTGATAAAGGCGCGGTCGGCCGTGAGGGTCGAGCGGGGGTTCGGATTGTGGTTTTCTTCGCTGCCTGAGCCGGCCGAGCCTGCATTCTTGCCCAGCGAGTAAATGACGGCGACGGCGTCGGAGGCGAGCGCCGCCGTTGACGCGCATGCGGCCGAGGCGGTTTCGGCATTGGACATGCCCGTGCTGGTGGAGCAGACCTGGAGGTCGGGCGCGAGCACGGTAATGCCAGTGGTCTTCATTCCCGACGAGGTGCTGAAGGCATTCGTGTTCGACGCGGTCAACGCATAGCGCACCCGATTGTCGGAATCGCTGCCCCATCCGTCCACCAGGTAACCGCTGGAGTCGACCGGCGTCAGTCCCAAGGTCGCCGCCGGGAAATAGCCGTCGTAGGGATGGTTGCAGCTGCTATCCGGATTGCGATCCTCCGCGCCATTGCTGGTGCTCGACGCCGGGCAGGGCAGGCGGTCATTGGCCATCGCGTAGCCAAGCAGGGCATCGCGCGCCTCGGTCAGCACCTTCTGCGTTTCACCGTAGGCGCGCACGTCCTGTTGGGCCGATAGCGGCAGCAACATCCCGCCGAGCAACAGTGAGACGATGAACATCACGATCGCCAGTTCGATCAGCGTGAAGCCGGATTCGGTCGAGGCCGACCTTGAGTCCAGCAGGTGTCTCGATGGCATGGTGGTGGCGAACCTTCAGCAAGCGCGCGGATTCGGGGCAAACAAACTCATTGTGCCACAAGGCCCGTCCGGAACTGGAACAGCTGCCTACTGCAACCAGGTGGTCGCGCGGTCGCGGATCTCGATCAACTGTCCGCGGGCTGTGGTGGTATTCGTCGTCGGCCGTTCGGACATCGTGAACCCCAGGCGCAGATTGCGGAACGACGGCTTGTAACACATGTTGTCCGATCCGCAGGACTGGCCGGTGGGGCAAAGCGGCGCGGTACCGGCGCAGGCGCTCATCTGCTCATCGTAAACGCTGGCGGTATCCTGGACAAAGGGCGTTGCCGTGGCGTCCAATTCGCTCATGGGACGGGTGGTATTGGCCAGCGCCTTGGCGCGTGCTGTCAGGGCCTTCGGCGTGGCGATGGCGGGTGCCATGTCGCCGGGTTCGTAGTCGAGCTCCAGTCCGAATCGATAGGAGTTGTCATCGATTTTGGTGATGGTGCGCGTGACGTTGTATTCGGGCGGAAAAGCTCCCGAGATGCTGATGCTGTCGCCGGTCACCAGCCCGTGGCTGGCCGAGGTCACGGTTGCGCGGTCGGTAGAACCGCTTACGTCTGTCCAACTGATCGCGGAAATGTATTTGCCCGGGTTGGCCGTGCCCGCCGGCAAGGTTGCGACGAAATGCGTGGTGTCCGAGACGGTCACGGTGTATTCGCCGTTGTAGCCGGTGGGAACGGCGTCCTTGATGACCACCGTGTCGCCGGTGGCCAGGCTGTGCGCGCTGGCCGTGGTGACGCTCAGCGTCGGCGGGCTGCCTGCGTTGTAGGTCATTGCCGAGATGTTGGCGGCCGGTTGGGCTTCGATGAAAAACTTGGTCAGCACGGAGGTCACGCCATTCTTGGCGTCGGTTGGTGCCGTAAAACTGCGCGTCAGTTCAAGCCGCGCGTGGAACTCACGGAAAGCGCCGGTAGTTCCACCCATGCGGTCGAGCGGAGCCACGCCGCCGGGCGGACTGGGGGCCGGCGTCGGATAGGGCATCTGGGCCGCCGGGTTGCGCGGCGCCGGCCTCGCGGACGTGTCCGGCGGAGTTGGAAAGCCGTGGTAGTTGTCGTCCAGCAGTGGCAGGGTAACGCCCGCTCCGGCATTGGCGGCGCCATAGCCCCAATACACGATCGCAACGTGGCTGCTGTTGTCGAGACCCTGACTGGTTCCCGGGTAGAGCGGGCTGCCCGACCAGCAACTCGTCGTGTAGCAGGGGTCGTTGCGACCATTTGACAGCGAATTCCCGGATTCGGTAAAGGTGCAGGACGGCAATCCGCTACCGTCGAAGCCCGCCGAATTGCAGTTACGCGCCGTGTCGAACTCGATCGCCAGCTTGGGCCAGGCGATTTCGGGAATCAGGGCGTTGCCGTTGTCGCCTGAATAGCCCAGGTGCTGGCGCGAGGCGCCACAAGCATCGGTGCCGTTGCGGTCGCCATCGACCACGGCAAAGGTGAAGCTTTCGCCGACACGGCGCACGCGGAAGCGGAAGTAGCTGCGAAATCCGGTGCCGGCTGCATGCGTTTCGGAGTTCCAGGCGCAGGCGAAAAGCTCGGCGGCGGTCGCGCCGAAGTTGGAGTTGATATCGGCGCTGCCGAGGGAAAGTACTCCGGTTGACGGTGCGTAGCGCGCCAGCGTGATGTCGCCGGCATCGGCGGATACCGTTGGCGCGACGAGGGTCAGGCTGGCGCCCTGGGGAATGCAGCGCACGATGTCCTGACTTGCCGTATGGCTGGTCGATACCAGCGCCAACATGCTGTGTCCCGACAGGCTGGTGGAGGACGTGGCGAAGGCGGACAGGTTGGAATCTTCGAGATAGTTTGCCGGCCAGTTGGTGTTCAGCACCGCATTGGTTGCCGATACCGCAGTTGCGGTTCGCATCTGGATGGCCGATTCGCCCGCGTCGGAGGGGGCCGGGCTCTTGTTGCCGCGCTGGTTTCCCAGCACCAGCGCGCCTGCGCAATTCTGTGCCGTGCCTCCATCGACGGCCACACTGAGGGTGCCGGAGTTCGGCTTGAGCACGAACACCTGATCCTGGTAGTGACTGAAATAGCCAAGCGGGTTGGTCGTATCGTCATAGCAACTGCTGCTCGGGATGCGACCCACGGCCTTGTCGGCCGGCCCGGTGAAGCCGGTCAGTGCCAACGGCGTGAAGCTGCCGCCGGCGGCGATCTGGTCGCGCAGGCAGTCCGTCATCCGGTCCAGCATGGAATTGATGTCGGCGCGAAAGTAGCTCGATCCACGCAGCACGCGGAACAGTTGCTCGCTGGTCAGTGTTACACCGTTGTCATTGGCGACCACGCTGCATGTATCCGAACTTCCGAGAGGGCAGGAACCCGCCGACAGGTTTCCGCCGGATCGGGTGGATACCGCGCCGGCAACGGTGAGCCCCTTGGGGCTCGCCGAAGCATTGCCGCTGGCACTGTTGGTACTGCCCGCCAGGTAGTTCGTGGTGCCCCCGAGCTGGGTGCTTGTCACCGGGTCGAGGTAGTTGGTGGCGACGTAATTGCCGCCGCATTCGGTGACCGAATCGGTGGTCGAGGCCGACCTGTTCTGGCCAGCGAGCGGCGGCCCCGGCGAAAAGATCACGGCGATCGGGCGGTCATGCGCCGAACTTATCGCGCTGACCATGGCGGACGTGCCGGTGGCGACGACGATGTCGAGGTGACCGAGCGTATCCCAGTTCATCGGGGTCACGCGCTGCACGCGTTGATGGCTGCCGGAGACCGCGTACCAGAGGCACTCGCCGCTGCTGTCACGCAAGGGGCCGGTACCCAGTGTTCGCCACGGAAGGCGACCAATGACAGTGGTATTCGACGCGTTGTCGTCGAAGTTTGCCGCCTCGCAGCCCTCTTGCAGGCATCCGGCATTGTTGTTGCGCGACGAGCCCAGGTCGGGCATCGGCAGATAACCGTATACCACCCCGGTAGTGCCTGTATTGAGCTGATCGTCGCGCAGTCGCAATGCGTAGCCGATGAGGGCTTCGCGCGCCTGTGCCAGGGAATCGCCGGTTTGTTGTTGCGCCTTGGCACGCAGCAGTTCAGGCGAAAGATTGCTGACGAAGAAATACAGCCCGCCGATCGCCAGCATGGCCAGCAGCGCGATCAGGACGAAGCCGCGGGAAGCATTCGGCCCTCCCGTGGACGCGCGATAAATTGCCATGGTCCGCCGCGCCTGGCTAAGGATTGTTCCTCGGCCGATCCGCCGGTGTCGCCACCACGCCGCCACCGAGGCGGGTATTGCGCTCGCCGGTGGCGCGATTGACCGCTTCGCCCACTTTGAGCCTGGCCGGTACATCCTCGCCGGGCGAGATCAATGCCCGTCCCGGGTCGCGTGGCGAAAGCGTGGCGGTGACGCCGGTACGCCGCGCATCGCCTTCGTTCTGCGCGTGCTGGTTGATCCAGACCGTCGATTTTCCGCTGGAGCGATACACCACGCCGTCGAGGCTCATGGTTGTGCCCTGCAAGGCCTGGGCCTGCTGGACGTTATGGGTGCGCTGACGTTCCAGGGCAAGCCGCCGTTCCGGCGTGAAGAACAGCCGGCCCAGGGCTTCGGCGTCGGCGGCCCAGGCCGAACCGATGCCGAGGCCGGCGGCAAGGCATGCCAGCAATTGTCGGAGCCGATTCATTTCCTTTCCCTCAGGGTGATCCACTCCAGGGTGCACTCGGCCTTGAGCTGGGCCGGATTGCCGCGGTCGCTCGGGCTTACCGGTATGCGTTCCAGGGTGCAGGAACGCAGCTGTATCAGGGCCCGCACCGAGGCGCGAATTTCGTCGATCAGGCCCAGCAGTTCCCCTTCGTGAAGGAACTGCGCGTTCAGGCGCATCTGGCTGGACATGAACTCGAAACCGCCGGCGCCGGCGCCGCCGGGAAGTATTGAAGCGTCAGCCGGCCGCTGCGGGGCGAAATCGTATTCCAGGCGATGGATGCGGCGTGCCACCTTGATCCTGGCCATGGCCTCCACCCAGTCGAGGCGCTGTTCGGGGCCGATGAAGCCGCGCTCCTGAAGTGTCTTGAAGCGCCCGATCTTGTCGCGCAGTTCGGCCTGCTCGTCGCGGGCCCGGGCCAGCCTGGAACGGATGTCATTGCGCGCGGCGGTGGATTCCTTGCCGGCCTTTTCCCCGGCCTTCTGCCATTGCAGGGTTGTCCACACTGCTCCGCCGCCGGTCGCGCAAAGGATGATCAGGAGGGCTATCGCCCACTTCAGACGACCCAGATCGGAGGCTGTGGATATCATTGCGTGCTCACAATGGGCGGGTGATGCGCAGGGAGAACTTCGGCACGTCCGCACCCTGGGCGCGGGCATCGCCGGTACTGCGCAGCGGCTTGTCGGACTCAATGTCGAAGGGCCGGTTCAGGATGCGAACATCGGTTTGCGCCGTGCGCAAGCGGGCGGCGAATTTGTCGATCAGGTCGAGTTGGGCGCGCTGGTCGCTTATCAGGACCAGTGGCAACTGCGCCTCGATCTCGACAACGACCCAACCCGAGCCGGGGGCACCGGCAGGGCGGGGGCCGGGAGCGGCACTGGCGGTGGCATCAGGGTTGTCCGCCATGCGCCAGACGAGGCGCGCGAGCTCGATGCGCGGGTGTTCGTTGAGCGCCTGGCTGAGGTAAACCAGCAGCGGCTCCATGGCCGGAATGCGCTTTTGCAGGGTTTCGTGGCGTTCGATCAGCGCGCGCAGGTTGTCCGGACTCAGGTTGATCTTGGGCAGGCCTTCGAGAATCGTGTTGTAGCGCCTGCCGTCCTCGGCCGTGGCCAGACGGGTGAGTTCTGTCTGATCGCGCAACTCGGCAACCCGCAAGCCGGTCTTGCCGGCGAACAGCAGGCAGGCGGCAAATACCAGCCAACCGGCGCTGGCCAATGCGGAACGAATGCGCCACAGGCGATGGAAGCGGGTTTCGCTGGCCGGGGCAAACTGGTCTGTGGGGGTTTTGCTCGCCAGGCAATGGATCAGGAGCTTTTCGGCGTTGCTGTCGCCCAGGGTGTCCTTGAGCCTTAACTTGCGTGCCTCGGCGCCAAGATCGGCGTATTCGAAATGGATGTCCTGGCCGCTCTGGCAATAGCCCTGCAAGGCGGGAATCTGCGAGGCTTCGGCGAGTATTACCGAGCGCAAGGCGCTGCCGCGCGGTAGCTGGCGCTGGGCTACGAGGTATTGGAATATCTTCGCCGAATCGTTGGCGCAGGCGCGGCCGATCTCATCGATGGAGCGCGTGGCAAGTTGCGACAGGCGTGAAAAATGAAGCTTTCGCTGGTCGAAAAAAGTCTGTCTTACACCGCCACGGCTGAGCGTCAGCAGCAACACCGGTTCGTCGGTGTCCAACAGTTGCGGGCCGCATTCGGCCAGCACCAGGGGGACGGAGTAGACACCCGCGAGAATGGCTTCGGCTTCGCGCAAGGCATCGAGCCAGGGCGTAAAGATTTCGGCCCGGGTCAGCGCGGCGAAGAGGATTTTTTCGTCCCGGCGTCCGTCCTTGGCTCGCCCCAGCGAGACAGTCAGGGATAGTGGGGTGTTGTAGAAATACTGGCCCAGGCGCCGCTTCAGCAGCGCATTGCGATCGCCGCCCTGGACATAGGGCAGGTCCTCGAGCTGGAAGCCCTCTTCGGCGGTGTCCGCGAGCAGGTAGAAAAGACTGGAGCGGTGCTTCTTCAGGTAACCCGCGAGCGCCTCGATGCCGGCGGGTTCGTTGCTGAACTCGGCTTCGACCTTGATGCGGCCGGCCTTCCAGCAGTGGGCCGTGAGGCTGGTGCCGTCGGCCTGCAGGATGCGTTTGGCGGCCATCAGGTCTTCATTTTCGTGATGATGTCGTAGATCGGGCCCAGCACCGCCATCATGATCCAGCCGAGGATGAGGCCGATGGTCACGGTCATCACCGGTTCGATCATGGCCTGCACGCGCTCGATCGATTCACGCACGTCGCGGTTATAGAAGTAGCTGACGTTGGTCAGGGCGGTGTCGAGGGCGCCGGTATTCTCGCCGACGCGCAGCATGCGCAACACCAGGGGCGGAAAAATTCCCACGTTCTGGAAGGCCACCGTCACGTTCTGGCCTTCCGCGATCAGGGCACCGACGCGTTGCAGGCCTTCCTTCACCACGAGGTTGCCAACCACGTCCTCGGTCGCCTTGATCGAATCCAGGATGGTGATCCCCGATGAATACATCATGGCAAACACCGAGGCAAAGCGGGAAAGTATGATCTTGTGCAGGATCTGGCCGACGTAAGGCAGCTTCAGCTTGACCTGGTCGAAGCGGTATCGCGCCTTGAAATTGGTCTTGACCAGGAAGGCGACGACGCCGGCGATGACAAAGGGAAGCCCGAGCACCACGTACCAGTAATTCACGAAAAAGCCCGAGGTCGCTATCAGCAGCTTGGTCTGGGCCGGCATTTCCTGGCCCATGCTGCGGATGAACCCGGCCATCTTTGGCACCAGGTAGATCATCATGAACAGCACGATGGCCACCACCACGGTGCCGAGGAAGGCGGGATACATCACCAGTTTCTTGGTGTGGGCGGCCAGCTCATCCTGCCATTTCAGGGACTCCAGCAGGTTCGCCAGGACTTGCGGCAGGGCACCGGTTTCCTCGCCGGAGCGTATCAGGCTGACGACCACTTCGTCGAAGGTTTGCGGATGTTCGGCCATGGCTTGCGAAAGCGTCTTGCCGCCCTCGATGCTTTCGATCATGCCGGCAAGGATTTCCCTGAGACGCGGGTTCTCCACGGTATCGCGCAGGTCGGTCAGGCTCTCGATCAACGATACCCCGGCGCGCGCGAGCTGCTCCAGATGAAAGCAGAAGTTGATCAGTTCCTGGCGGGAGATGGTGCCGCGGTTCAACAGGCCGCCCTGTTTCACCGGGTCGCCGTTGATGAAGTCGAGATCCATGCGCTTGAGGCGCATTTCGAGGTCGATGATGTTGATCGCCTCAAGGCGACCGAGCACCATGCGGCCCTGGTTGTTCATGGCCTTGTAGGCATAGAGAGCCATCGCTGCCTTGTGCCGTCCCGCGCCTACATGCGCTCGGTGAGGTCGATCACGCGCCCGACCTCCTCGATCGAAGTCGAACCGTCGATCACCCGCCGCAGGCCGTCGTCGGCCAGGGTACGGAAACCCTTGGCCCGTGCCTGGTTGCGTATTTCGCGCAGCGGGGCGCGGCGGCTGATCAGGTCGTCGAGATCGTGGTCGAGACGCAACAGTTCCATGATGGCGATGCGCCCGCGGTAGCCCTGGTATTCGCAATGGTCGCAACCGGCGGCACGGTAGATGATCGGTGCCGGCTGTCCGCTGGCGACGCCGATCAGTTTGCATTCATGCGCCTCGGCCGGGTAAGGCTTGCGGCAATGCGCGCACAGGCGACGCACCAGGCGCTGGGCGACGATGCCGATGATGTTGCCGGCCATGATGTCGGGCAGGACGCCGATGTCGAGCAGGCGCGGAATCGCGCCGAGCGCGGAATTGGTGTGCAGCGTCGAGTACACCTGGTGGCCGGTCATTGCCGCGCGGAACGCCATTTCGGCGGTGTCGGCGTCGCGAATCTCGCCGACCAGGATGATGTCCGGGTCCTGGCGCATCATCGAGCGAATGCCGTTGGCAAAATCCAGCTTGGCCGATTCCGCGACGGATGTCTGGCGGATCATCGCCATCGGATATTCCACCGGGTCTTCGAGCGTCATGATGTTGACGCCTTCTTCGTTGATGTGGTTCAACACCGAGTAAAGCGTGGTGGTCTTGCCGCTGCCGGTGGGGCCGGTGACCAGGATGATGCCTTCGGGGCGCGCCACCATCAGCTTCATCAGGCTCATCTGCTGGTCGTCGAGCCCCAGCTTGTCGAGCGGCACGATGCCCTTCTGCCGGTCGAGGATGCGCAGCACGATGTTCTCGCCGTGGATCGTCGGCTGTGAAGCGACGCGGAAATCCACGGCACGGCCGCTGATGTTGATCGAGATGCGGCCATCCTGCGGCGCACGGGTTTCGGCGATGTTCATGCCGCTCATGACCTTCATGCGCACCGCCATGGCCGCCCAGTAGGTTTTGTGCAGGGCGCGGATCTGGCGCAGGATGCCGTCGATCCGGTAACGGATGCGCAGGAAGCTGGCTTCCGGCTCGAAGTGTACGTCGGAGGCATCGTGCTTGACGGCATCGGTCAGCAGCGCGTCGACCAGGCGCACCACCGGCTGGCTGTATTCGTCGAGGGAAGCGGACAGGCTGCGATAGTCGATTTCGCCGGTTTCGATTTCGTGCAGGATGCCGTCGATCGACAGTTCATGGCCGTAATACTGGTCGATGGCGCGGGCGATCTCGGACTCGCCGGCGATCAGGGTTTCGATCAGCAGATCGGGGTGGATCAGGGTGCGCAGCTTGTCCAGCGCGACGATGTCGTTGGGATCGGCGATGGCGATTTTCAGCCGTTGATCCCGGCGCGAGTAGCTGAGGGCAAGGAACAGGTGGCGCTTGGCCAAGTCGCGCGGCACGATGCGCAAGGCATCCGGGTCGATGATCGACTTCGACAGGTCGACCGCCTTGTGTCCCAGCGATTCGCCCAGGGCATCGCGCAGCGTGGCTTCGGAGACGAAGCCCAGCGCCACCAGCAACTTGCCCACCGGCTGGTTGGACTTCATCTGCTCCAGCAGGGCAATGCGCAGTTGATCCTCGCTGATCACGCCCTGCGTGATGAGGATCTGGCCTATCGGTCGGCGCGGACTGGGCGAGTTCATACTGATGCGATTATCCCGCATCTGCCGGTGAGGGCAAGCCCCGGCGAGCAGGCTTCAGGGCTGTAGCGACTTCAGTCTGGCCGCGGCCTGTGCCTTGTCGAACCCGGCTGGGTGACTGGCTGCGGCGGCGATCGCCTGCGCGTAATACTGTGCGGCAAGCTTGTTTTGACGCAAATGCTCAAGACTGATGGCCAGGTTGTAAAGGATGTCGGGGTTGTCCGGTTCGGCGCTGTAGGCGCGGAAATAGGCTTGCTGTGCATCGGCCCAGCGTGCCTGTCGCGCATACAGGTTGCCCAGCGAAAAATGCGGGGCGGCCAGGTCGGGCTGCGTTGCGGCAAGCGATTTCAATCGGCTTTCCGTGGCCCCCGGGTCCATCTGGCCGCGCTGATTGAGCAGCGCGGCGAGGGCCACGGAATCCTGCGGGTCGGATTCCAGTACCTGGCGGTAATACGCCTCCGCCTGATCGAACCGGCCCTGGCGCAGGGCGATCGCGGCCAGGCCATGCAATACGTCCGGATTGCGGGGGTCGGTCTTGCGGGCGCGCTCGTACTCGAGCTGGGCCATGGTCAGCTCACCCCGGTTGAATGCCTCGAAGCCGCGATTGATGGCCGGGTCGACCCGCAAGGGCTCGCGCGTGACGCGAACCGGACTGTCGTCTTCCGGTTCGACGCGGGGGGCGGCGCGACGCGTGCGGGGAGGTGGTCGCGCGCTCTTCGCGGCTGCGTCGTCGTCGCTATCGTCGTCTCCTGCCTTGGAAAGTGCCGCCGGCTTGGTTCCGCTGGCGGCCATGGTTGCGGCGGCGCCAAGCGCCGGCGTAGTCGCTGCCTGAGCCGTGGGAGTCGGCGCTGGCGACACGGCGGCGATGCTGGGCGCGGCTGGCAAGGGCGCGGGTGGGACAGCCGGTTTGGCGACCATCGCTCCCTTGGGCTGGAGCTGCCACCAGAAATAGCCGCCGATGCCGGCGACGGATAGCACGGTCAGCACCCCGATGGCAATTGCGAAGCCCTTGCGGCTCTCCTGCTTTTCGGGTTGTTTGGCGGCAAACAAATTCTGCGCGGCGGCCTTGACCTGGGCTTCCGCGTCCGGATCAGGCTGGACACGTCGCAACGGCGCTTCGATGGGGCTTTCGGTGCGAGGCAGCGGATCGACGGCGACGGCAGGCGGTGCCGGAGGTGGCGCCGGGGGTGGAGGTGAAGGTGGCTCGGTTCGCTCTGCCGCGATCGAGGACGGTGGAATCTGGCGCGCGGCGGCGGCGGCTTCTTCCAGAAATTGCGCATCGAGTTCTTCGAGATGGGTGGCTAGGGAAAGCGAAGACCCGGAATGCGATGCCGCTTCGTCGCCAGAGGCCCGCGGAAATTCGGCATCAGGCAAGGGTGCAAGCGTCAGTCCGGTTGCATCATTGTCATCAACGCCCGCGCCCGAGGCATCGCCGCCTCCCTGGCGCTTCGCCAGTTCGGCCTTCTTCAGAGCGTCCATCAGGAGACTCATTGGGCCTCGGCTCCGTCCTTGTCAGTAGCTTTGCCCGGGGTCGCGGACTTGGCGCCGAAGAAATTCCTGCCCGGCAACTGGTTGCGGAATGCCTGGTAGTCGGTGTTGATGCTCGGATCGCGAATGATCGTCGGCTTGAGGAAGATCACGAGCTCGGTTTTCGAGAGGGTATCGCTGCGATTGCGGAAGAAATTGCCCACTGCCGGCAGGTCACCGAGGCCGGGAACCTGGCTTGAGGTGTTGCTGATCTTGTCTTCCATCAGGCCACCCATGACGGCGACTTCGCCATCCGAAAGGCGCAGCATGGATTCCATTTCGCGCGTCTGGATTACCGGCACGTTGTTCACCGCCCCGAGGTTGGGGGTCGGATCCTGCACGTCTCCAGTCTTGCTGGAAATCGTTGGTCGGACGTTGAGCAGGATGGTGCCGTTCTCGCTGATCTGGGGCGTTACGCTCATCACCAGACCGACCGATATGGACTTGGCCGTGGCAGTGAAATTGTTGGTGGTTCCGGTCGTCGTCGTCGTCGAGTCGTTCTTGACTTCGAAGTAAACCAGGTTGTTGACCACCTTCAGCATTGCCGTCTGGTTGTTCAGGACACTGAGCTTGGGACTGGACAGCACCTTGACCTTGCCGAAAGTCTCCAGCAGGCTCAAGGTTGAAGCCAGCCCGAGTCCGGGCGCGACGTAGTTCAACAAGAAAGCGAAGGTGCCGGGGGATGCGCCAAAGGTTGGCGCCGTGGTGGAGGTGGCGAACGATCCCGAGGTGGCGTTGAGCGGGTTGGTGTTGGTGGTCGGGTTCTGCGCAATGGAGAATCCGGCCTGGGGATTGCCGGGCCGCAGGCTGCGCAGGCTTTGCCAGTTGATGCCCTGTTGGAAGGCATCGTTCAGGCTGACTTCGGCGATGGTGGCTTCGATCACTACCTGGCGCCGGGCGTTTGCCAGCACCAGATCGAGGTATTCCTGTACTTTTTCATGTTGGCGCGCCGTGGCACGAACGACGATCACTCCTGCCTCGGCATTGACGATGATGGATGCCGCCTCACGGAATGTGGTGCGTTTGACGACCGTGGTGCCTTGTTGCTGCGCGCTGGCCGGATTGGGGCTGTTGGCAATGCCGCCCGATTGAGCCCCGCTGCGGGCGCCGGATTGAGTTGCCTGGGCACCGGTACCCGTGGTGGCCTGCTGGTCGGAACGCTCGATGACGGTTTCGCTGGAGCCTTCCGGCAGGATCTTGTCGCTCTCGCGCAGGATGTCCTTCAGGTTCTTTTCCAGCGACTGCCAGAAGTTGTTCTGTGCCGAGCTCTTCACCGATGTCGCCGAATTGTTGCCTGCGCCGCCGGAGGCACCGCCCGCCGCGCTGGTGCTGGTCGAGGCGATCTGCGTGTTGATCGACACCGAGCCGGACAACTCACGCGACATGTTGACGTAGTCGACCTTGTAGTTGCGCAGGAAGGGCGTATCTGGCATCACCAGCAGGTTGGGGCCTTCGAGCTCCCAGCGCATGTCGATTTGCTTGGCGATCCGCGTCAGGATTTGCTGGAGCGTCTGGTCGATGGCATTGATGGTGACCACGCCGTTGATGCCCGGATGGATGTCGACATTGAGTTTGGCATCGCGCGCCAGGGCGAACAGGAGATCCTGCACCGGGATATTGCGCACCGATACCGAGTAGGACTCCGTCTTGGCCGCCGCGCGGGGGCGTGGCAGCAGCGGAGTAGCCGCAACCGGCGCGGGAATGTCGGGACTGGCCGCGGTCTGGTCCTCGGCCCGGATGTGTCCGGCCGACGTAGGCTGTTGCGGCAGGGTGTTGCATGCCGACAGGAGCAGGCATGCAACCAGACCGGCAGGCAGCCGTGAGATCACGGGTGGGCGCAAACGAGTCCCCGATCGAAAGGAATAGGCATAACTTAGCTTATCACGTTATGTTATTGGCGCAACTCAATGATTTGATTGAATCGTTCCAGTTTTGCAAGTGTTGTATTTGCCTAACGTAACCTTACTGCGGGTCGCGGGTAGGGCTTGTTGGCGCGCAACTGCGCCGACAGGCTGCGTATCGCGGTGGCAGCTTTCTCCCGACTGGGATAGTCGCCGTAGATTACTCCGTAACGCGGCCGACCGCTGAGTTCGGAGTAATACACACGTAACTGTTCGGAGTCCTCGCCTCCTGCCGCAAGCCGACGCAGCAAGGATTCGACTTCACCATGGCGCTCGGCATCCGCGGCGAAGATCTGGATGAACCAGCGGTCATTGGGCAATTGTTCCAGCCAGGCTCGACTGGACTCGATACGTTCGCGGGTCAGGCGGCCTGCTTTCCTGGGGTAGGGCCGAGCGTCCGTACTCGGGGCGCCGACATTGGCAGGCTGTGATTTTTCGGCATCGGATGTCGCCGGCGCTGCCGGGGCTGCGGAAGTCGGCGCTGGCGACACGGCGACAGACGGTGCGGGAGCTGCCGGCGCCGGGGCTCCTCGCGCAAGCGGATTGCTGGAAGGTGGGGAAGTCCCCGCCGGCGCCGCCGGTGTCGAACCGGTTGATGGCTCGACCGCGCTTTGTGCCGGGAGCGGCGCTGGCGTGGGTAGGGTCGCCAAAGGTTTTTCGCCGGCTGCGGGAATGGAGGGTGGGAGGGGCAAGGGCGGGTTTTCGTGCTGAGGCAGTCCCGCGGCGAAAAGGGTCAGCAAGATCGCGGCGAGTATCGCCACCGCCAGCCAGAGCAGACGCTTTTTGTTGCTACCCTTGCCACGGTAGGTTGCGTCGCTGAATTCGCAATCCTTGATTGCCGCCTGCGCTTCCTTTGCCCCGATCTGATGGCTGCCATCCGAGAAAGCCGCCAGCAGCGACTTGTCGGCGATGATGTTGATGCGACGTGTCAATCCCAGGGAGCTTTGCGCGATCAGCTTCAGCGCCGGCAACGAAAATACGCTGGGTCCGCGGTAACCGGCCGCGCGCATGCGGAAATCCAGGTAGTTGGCGATGTCGTCCCGGACCAAGGGTTCCAGGCCGAAGTTGTGGGTGATGCGTTCCTTGAGCTGGCGCATGTCGGGCCGGGCAAGTATGTCGTTGAGCTCAGGCTGGCCGAAGAGGACCAGCTGCAGCAATTTGCTGCGATTGGATTCAAGGTTGGAGAGCAGGCGAATTTCTTCCAGCGTCTCGGCCGGCATGGCGTGCGCTTCGTCGATCAGGACCACGACCTGGCGTCCTTCGCCGTAGGACTGGATCAGGCTATCCTGCAATGCCCTCATCACCATCGACGTGCGCGAGTTCTCGGGGATGTCGAGCCGAAGCTCGTCGGCGATTGCGTAGAGTATGTCGTCGCGCGACAGGGACGGATTGGCCAGATACACGATGGTGACCGTATCCGGCAGCCGTTCCATCAAGACCCGGCAGAGCATGGTCTTGCCGCTGCCTACCTCGCCGCTGACCTTGACGATGCCTTCATCATGGGTGATGGCATAGATCAGGGCATCCAGGGTGGCGCCGCGATTGGCGCCATCGAAGAAAAAGTCGGTGTGGGGCGTGATGCGGAAGGGCGGTTCGTTGAGTCCGAAGTGTTCCAGGTACATGGGCGTGGTCCGTCGGTGCGCCTCGGGGCTACTGGGGGGAGACCCGCTTTTCGCGTGCCAGCGTGTCGATGCGGTTGTAAAGCGTGGTGCGATTGATTCCGAGCAGGCGTGCGGCCTGGCTCATGTTGTCGTGCGCCAGCCGCTGGGCCGCTTCGATGTAGGCTTCTTCCCACAGGCGCAAGGTGGCGTCGAGGTTGAAATCGGGGCGACCCTGGATCTCGTTCATCGCATGGGTGATCAGTTCGGTGCGGCTGGCCATGGCTGGTGCGGCGAGGGATGCAGCATTTTCGCCGCAGTTGGCCGGGTCGAGTTCGGCTTCCAGTTCGCCGATGCCGATATCCTTGCCGGCATACTTGGTCGTGAGACGAATCGCGATGTTTCGCAGTTCGCGCACATTCCCCGGAAACGGGTAGGCCAGCAAGCGCTGCAGGGCGGTGGCGTCGAGTCGAAACTGCGGAAGATTGGCCTGGGCCGCGTAAATCGCGCGAAAGTGCTCCAGCAGCAGGATGCGGTCGTCGCCGAGGTCGCGCAACGGGGGAATGGCGACGGTAAATACCGAAAGGCGATGATAAAGGTCGGCCCGGAAGCGGCCTTCGCGAACCTCCTTTTTGAGATCGCGATTGCTTGCCGCGACGACACGCGCCGATGATCGGCGCGCCGTGGTTTCGCCGATGCGCTGGAATTCCCCGTTCTCCAGCACCCGCAGCAGCTTGGGTTGCAAATCCAGCGGCAGCTCGCCGATTTCGTCGAGGAACAAGGTACCGTCCGACGCCTCCTCGAAGTATCCGGAGCGGTGGCCGCTGGCCCCGGTAAAAGCGCCCTTGGCATGACCAAAGAGCGTCGCCTCGACCAGGTTCTGCGAGATGGCGGCGCAGTTGAGCGCCAGGTAAGGCCTGGCGTTTCGTTCCGAGAGCTTGTGCAGCGCGGCGGCGGCCAGCTCCTTGCCGCTGCCCGACTCACCTTCGATCAGCACCGGAAACGGTGAATTGGCAAACTGGCGCAACTGCGCCCGAAGTTTTTGCATTGCCGCGCTGGCCCCGATCAGCCCGTCTTCGTTTCCAGTCGATGTGTCGCTAAAAGACAACACCCGGCTGATCAGTTTGCGCAGGAACTCCGGATCCGCCGGCTTGGCCACGAACTCGGTTGCGCCCAGGGCCCTGGCGTGGCGGGCGTTCAGCTCGTCGCTTTGACCCGACAGCACGACGATGCGCGTGCCCGGCGCATGGGCAAGGATGTCGGCAATCAGCGCGAAGCCTTCATCCGGCCGGTGGGGTGTGGGCGGGAGCCCCAGATCGATGAGGGCGAGCGCCGGCGCCTGCTTTCCCCCGCGCAGGCGGCGGACGGCTTCGGCGCGGGTCGATGCCGTGGTGACTGCATAGTCGCGGCCGAGAAAAAACCCCAGCGCGTCGGCGATCAAGGGATCATCATCGACGATCAGCAATTCGATCTTGCTGTCGGAAGCGGTCAAGTCGGTTTCCGCGGAAGTTGGTTTGATCCGGTCATGCTAGCCGATTCCCGTGGCGGCGCAATGTCGTTTGTGCATGCGGTTTACCCCGCACTTCGGGGTTTGCCCCGGAAAAGGAGAATGGGCGATCTGCTAAAATCCAGCCGCAGAAATCGAGCCGGTGATCCCGGTGCAGACATGTCCCAGGAACCCCTCGTCGAAATCCGCGATCTGAACTTCACCTACGACAGCCGGCCTGTCCTTACCGGAATCAACATGACGATTCCGAAGGGCAAGGTCGTGGCTGTGATGGGAAGCTCCGGTTGCGGCAAGACCACCACGCTGCGGGTGATCGGCGGGCAGTTGAAGCCCACCTCCGGGTCGGTCAGGGTCGGTGGGCAAGCGGTGCATGAACTCGATGGCGACGGTTTGTACGCCCTGCGCCGGCGCATGGGCATGTTGTTCCAGTTCGGTGCCTTGTTCACCGACATGTCGGTGTATGACAATATCGCGTTCCAGATGCGCGAGCACACCGACCTTCCCGAAAGCGTGATCCGGGATCTGGTCATGATGAAATTGCACGCGGTCGGCTTGCGTGGCGCGCACGATCTGATGCCGGCGGAACTCTCCGGCGGCATGGCGCGACGGGTGGCCCTGGCAAGGGCGGTGGCGCTCGATCCCATGCTGATCCTCTACGACGAGCCTTTTGCCGGGCTCGACCCGATTTCCCTTTCAATCATCGGCGAACTGATTCGCAGGCTGAACGATGTTCTCGGGGCCAGTTCCGTGGTCGTTACCCATGATGTGCAGGAGTCATTGAAAATCGTCGATTACGTTTATTTCGTGTCCGCCGGCAAGATCGTGGCGGAAGGAACGGCCGAGGAGATCAAGCGTTCCACGGTTCCTTACGTGCATCAGTTCATCTGGGGCGAAGCCGATGGCCCGGTGCCCTTCCACTATCCCGCGCGCCCTTATGGCGACGAAATCATGGAAAGGGCCTCGCTTCGTGGATAAGGTGATTCTGGATGCCCTGCGCAGCCTTGGCCAGAAGGTGACCTCCAGGATCTGGCGCCTGGGATATGCCAGCCGGTTTTTTCTCGCCATGCTGCTGCATTCCGGCACGGCATTGCGCCGGCTGAACCTGACGATACGCGAGATCTACTTCACCGGTGTCCTGAGCCTGATCATCATCCTGGTTTCCGGCATGTTCGTCGGCATGGTGCTTGGCCTGCAAGGCTACGATACCTTGCAGCGCTATGGTTCGACCGAGGCGCTGGGCGTCCTGGTTTCGCTGTCCCTGGTACGGGAACTGGGTCCCGTGGTTGCGGCCTTGCTTTTCGCCAGCCGGGCCGGCTCGGCAATCACGGCGGAAATCGGCATGATGAAAGCCACCGAGCAGCTTTCCGCGATGGAAATGATGGCGGTGGACCCGATCGCCCGCGTGGTCGCACCACGGTTCTGGGGGGGGGTGATATCGATGCCAATGCTGGCTGCCCTGTTTTCAGCCATGGGCATTTTTGGCGGCTATCTGGTCGGCGTACAGTTGATCGGCGTCGATGAGGGATCGTTCTGGTCGCAAATGCAGGCTTCGGTGGATTTCCGCGAAGATATCCTCAATGGCGTGATCAAGAGCTTTGTTTTCGGCATCATCGTCAGCTGGGTGGCGGTGTTCGAGGGCTACGATGCCGAACCGACCGCCGAAGGGGTTTCCGGGGCGACCACCCGCACGGTTGTAACATCATCGCTGGCCATTCTGGCGGCGGATTTCATTCTCACTGCTTTCATGTTTACAGGGACGTGACATGAGTCGTACGACTTTGGATTTATGGGTTGGCTTTTTCGTTGCCGTCGGACTGGGTGCCTTGTTGTTTCTAGCCCTCAAGGTGGGCAACATGGCGTCCGCCAGCAGTGGCGATACTTATGCAATTCAGGCCAAATTTGATAACATCGGCGGCCTGAAGGTGCGCGGAGCGGTAAAAAGCGCAGGAGTCGTGGTCGGGCGGGTAACGGAGATCAGGTTTGATCCGGAAGCTTACGTCGCGGTGGTGACCATGAATCTCGATACACGCTACAAGTTTCCGCGTGACACCTTTGCGACGATCAATACGTCGGGATTGCTGGGCGAGCAGTACATAGGTTTCGAAGTGGGTGGTGACACGGCGATGTTGAAGGCCGGCGATACCATCAAGAAGACTCAGTCGGCCGTGGTGCTGGAAAAGCTGATCAGCCAGTTCATGTTCAACAAGGCTGCCGAAGATGGCGGCAAGAAGTAGTAGCGGATAGGTGCCCGAACAACAATGAAAACAACGCTGACAGCCCAACTCAAATCGATAGCCATAGCCGGAATGGCGATCGGACTGCTTGCCGGTTGCGCTACCTCGGGCAATCCCAAGGATCCGATCGAGGGCTTCAACCGCGCCATGTTCGCCTTCAACGAAGGGCTGGATTCCGCGATCGTGAAACCGGTGGCGAAGGGCTACGAGGCCGTTTTGCCGTCGCCGATCCGCACCGGCGTGACAAACTTTTTCGCCAACATCGACGACCTTTTTGTTGGTGTCAATAATCTGCTCCAGGGCAAGATTCCCCAGGCGTTCAATGACTTCGGCCGCGTTGCCATCAATTCCACGATTGGTTTGCTGGGTGTGCTGGATATCGCGTCGGATGCAGGCCTGGAAAAACATGAAGAAGATTTCGGCCAGACCTTTGGCCGTTGGGGCGTGGGTAACGGAGCCTATGTCGTGATCCCGGTGTTCGGCCCCCGTACCGCTCGCGATACCGTTGGCCTGGTTCTGGATGTCGCCGCCGACCCGGTCGCGAATCACCGGCCCAGGCGCACCCGTGACGCTGCCCTGGTATTGCGTACGATCAGCGATCGCGCCAATCTTCTGCCTGCCGACAAGGTGGTGGAAGAGGCCGCGCTGGATAAATACTCGTACATCCGCGATGCCTATCTTCAGCGTCGTCGCAACCTGATTCACGATGGCAATCCGCCGCGTGATCTCGAAGCCCATGCCGACATCGAGCCGATGGCGCCGCTTGCCGCCCCGGCGGATGCCCTCTCCGAACCGCGGGCGGCGGCAGCCCCCGTTCCGGTTTTGGCTTTGCAGGGCGATTCGACCTCAGCCAGATAATTCACTGCGTCCGGGCCGGGTTTTCCGGTGCCGGCGATCCACGGGAAAGTCACATGAAATACCTTTTTGCCCTGTTCAGCGCCCTGCTGTTCGCCTTGCCGACGTCGGCTCAGGAGTTGTCTCCGGACGCGCTGATCAAGAACGTCACCAACGAGGTTCTCGACATCGTTCGCAAGGACAAGGACATCCAGTCGGGTAACACCCGGAAGGCGATCGAACTGGTCGAAGCCAAAGTGCTGCCGCATTTCAATTTCACCCGCATGACGCAACTCGCCCTCGCCCGCGATTGGCGCCAGGCCAATGCCGCCCAGCAAAAGGCGCTGACCGACGAGTTTCGTACCCTGCTGGTACGCACCTATTCGAAGGCGCTGACCGAGTACAAGAACCAGACCATTGATTTCCGGCCCTTTACTGCCAAACCCGGTGAAACCGATGTTCGTGTCCGTACCGAAATCAAGCAGTCGGGCGCCGGCAAGAACATCGAACTCGACTACTACCTGGAAAAGTTGGGCAGCGCCTGGAAGGTGTATGACATCGAGGTTGGCGGGATCAGCCTGGTCACCAACTACCGCGAGTCCTTCGCCTCCGAGGTCCGCAACAACGGCATCGATGGCCTGGTGAAATCGCTACAGGCCAAGAACAAGTCCGGCGAGGCTGCTTCGGTCAAGAAATGATCCGTGCGCTGGCTGATCGCGTCGAGGTATCCGGGCCGATGACCATGGCTGGCGCGGCCGCGTTGCTGGCCGAGGGCGAAGCGGTGATTCTGGCGAACCAGCCGGTATTCGATCTCTCCGGCGTCACGGAAATGGATTCTTCCTGTCTGGCTGTCATTTTTGGCTGGATGCGTGCCGCTCGCAATGCCGGCAAGACGGTACAGCTGCTCAATACCCCGCGGAACCTGCTGAGTCTCGCCGAGGTTTACGGCGTAAGCGATCTGCTGCCGCAGCACTGACCCCGGCGTTTTGCCAGGTCTCCATGTCTCCCGCGATCCGCATCGAGCAGGTCTCCAAGCGCTTTGGCAGTGTTCAGGCGCTGGATCGCGTTGGCCTCGAAATAAACCAGGGAGAGTTTTTCGGCCTGCTCGGACCCAACGGCGCCGGCAAGACGACCCTGATCTCGGCTCTCGCTGGCCTGGTCCGAGCGGACTCGGGTCGCTTGCGCGTGATGGACAAGGACGTTCAGGCGGATTACCGTGCCGCCCGACGCCAACTCGGCGTAGTGCCCCAGGAGCTGGTTTTCGATCCGTTCTTTTCAGTACGGGAGTCGCTGCAAATCCAGTCCGGCTATTTCGGCATCGTCGACAACGATGCCTGGATAGACGAAATTCTCGAAAACCTGGGCCTGACTTCCAAAGCCGGCGCCAACATGCGCATGCTTTCCGGCGGCATGAAGCGGCGCGTGCTGGTGGCCCAGGCCCTGGTGCATCGGCCGCCGGTGATCGTGCTCGACGAGCCGACGGCCGGGGTGGATGTCGAGCTGCGTCAGACACTCTGGGCATTCATTCGGCGCCTTAACGAGGCCGGCCACACCATCGTGCTGACCACGCACTACCTTGAGGAAGCCGAGATGCTCTGCAATCGCATCGCCATGCTCAAGGCAGGCCGCATAGTCGCGCTCGACACCACCAGCAACCTGCTGCGGCGCTTTTCATCGCACAGCCTGCGCCTGCGTATCGACCGGTCGTTGCCGGACGATTTGCGGGCGGCAGCGACCGAAAGCGGCGGCTGGTGGTCACTGCCCTTCGATGCCTTCGACGAAGTCGAGACCCTGCTTGCCCGGGTGCGCGCGGCAGGTTGCGGGATCACCGAGCTGGAGATAGGCAAACCGGATCTGGAGGAGGTTTTCGTCCGCGTCATGCAGGGTTCGCCGTCGGGGCAGGACTGAAATGCGCGGCGGATTCTCCACCCTGCTTTACAAGGAAGTGCTGCGCTTCTGGAAGGTTGCCGCCCAGACCGTCGCCGCGCCTGTCCTTACCGCCCTGCTTTACCTGTTGATCTTTTCCCACGTGCTGGAAGGGCACGTCAAGATCCATGGCATTGCCTATACCGCCTTCCTGATTCCGGGTCTGGTGATCATGTCGGTGCTGCAGAACGCCTTCGCCAATTCCTCGTCTTCGCTGATCCAGTCGAAGGTCACTGGAAATATCGTGTTCGTCCTGCTGCCGCCGATTTCCTACCTGGAGTTTTTTGCTGCCTACGTGCTGGCCGCCGTGGTGCGCGGCTGCGTGGTCGGCGGCGGCGTGCTGCTGGCGACCCTGTGGTTCGCCCCGCTGGGTTTCGCCGAGCCGTGGTGGATCCTGATCTTCGCCGTGCTGGGCGGTGCCATCCTCGGCAGCCTGGGCGTCATCGCCGGCATCTGGGCCGAGAAATTCGACCAGCTTGCGGCCTTCCAGAATTTCCTGATCATGCCGCTGACCTTCCTGTCGGGCGTGTTTTATTCGGTGCATTCCCTGCCGCCGTTCTGGCAGCAACTTTCGCACTGGAATCCCGTCTTCTACATGATCGACGGTTTTCGCCACGGCTTCTTCGGGGTTTCCGATGCATCCCCCTGGCTGAGCCTGGCCGTGGTCGCTGCCTGCTTCGCGATCCTGACCGTATTCACCCTTAACCTGCTGAAAAGCGGCTACAAGCTGCGTGCCTGAGGAAATCACCATGCTCGACCCCAAAGAAATCGAAACCTGGATCGCGGAGGGCCTGCCCTGCGAGCACCTTGCCGTCGAGGGCGACGGTCATCATTTCGCGGCGATCATCGTCAGCGGCGAATTTGCCGGCCTCAATCGCGTCAAGCGTCAGCAGCGGGTCAATGCCATCCTCAAGCCGCGCTTCGACAGCGGCGAGCTGCACGCGCTTTCGATGCAAACCCTGACTCCCGAGGAATGGAAGGCGAATGGATAAGCTGCTGATTGCCGGCGGCGTTCCGCTGGCGGGGGAAATCGCCATCTCGGGCGCCAAGAACGCGGCCTTGCCGCTGCTATGCGCGGCCCTGCTGACCAGGGAGCCGGTCACCTTCACCAATGTGCCACACCTTAACGACATCGGCACCATGCTCAGGCTGCTGGCACAGATGGGCGTCAAGGTGAATCGCGAGAACTCGAAAATCCCCGCAGGGACACAGAGCGTCGGCGCTGGCGACGCCCTGAAGGAAGTCCCCCTGGGGGACACGGTGACGCTTGACGCCAGCGGGCTGAATAACGCCGTGGCGCCCTACGAAATGGTGAAAACCATGCGCGCCTCGATCCTGGTACTCGGCCCGCTGCTGGCGCGCGCCGGCGAGGCCCGTGTTTCCCTGCCCGGCGGCTGTGCCATCGGCGCGCGACCAGTCGATCAGCACATCAAGGGCCTCACCGCAATGGGTGCGGAGATCGCGGTGGAGCAGGGGTATGTGCATGCCAAGGCAGCACGCTTGAAGGGCGCGCGCCTGTTCACCGACATGGTGACCGTGACCGGCACCGAAAACCTGATGATGGCGGCTTGCCTGGCGCAGGGCGAGACGGTGATCGAGAATGCCGCGCGCGAACCCGAGGTGGTGGACCTCGCCAACTGCCTGGTCGCCATGGGTGCCCGCATTTCGGGCGCCGGCGGCGACGTGATCCGCATTCATGGGGTCGAGGTCCTGCACGGGGCGACGCATCGCATCATGCCCGACCGCATCGAAACTGGCACCTACCTCTGTGCGGCGGCGGCCACCGGTGGCGAAGTGCGCCTCACAGGCACTTCGTCCGCCTACCTGGATGCAGTGATCGACAAGCTGATGGATACGGGCTGCGAGGTGATATCCGAGCGCGACGCCATCCGCCTCAAGGCGCCGCCACGGCTCACCGCGACCAGCATACGCACGGCCCCCTATCCCGCCTTTCCCACCGACATGCAGGCACAGTTCATGGCCATCAATGCCGTGGCCGAGGGCACGGCGGTCATCCGCGAGACCATATTCGAGAACCGCTTCATGCATGCCGTGGAACTGATCCGTCTCGGCGCCGACATCCGCATCGACGGCAATACCGCCTTCGTCAAGGGCGTTCCCAAGCTCGACGGGGCGACGGTGATGGCCACCGATTTGCGTGCCTCGGCCAGCCTGGTGATCGCCGGCCTGGTGGCGCAGGGCGAAACCCTGATCGAACGCATCTACCATCTCGACCGCGGCTACGAGGGGCTGGAGAGCAAGCTCGCTGCCCTGGGCGCCCGTGTTCGCCGGGTAAAATAAACACATGAGCGGAATCACCATCGCCCTTTCCAAGGGCCGCATTTTCGAGGAAACGCTGCCACTCTTGAAGGCGGCCGGCATCGTTCCGGCCGAGGATCCGGAGAAGTCGCGCAAACTCATCATCGGTACCAACCGCGATGACGTGCGGGTGGTCATCGTGCGCGCCTCGGACGTGCCGACCTATGTGCAGTACGGTGCCGCCGACCTCGGCATCGCCGGCAAGGATGTGTTGCTCGAACACAGCGGCATCGGCCTTTATCAGCCCCTGGACCTGCGGATTGCCCGCTGCCGCATGTGCGTCGCGGCACCGGACGGGTTCGACTACGCGGCGGCGGTGCGACGCGGCGCGCGCCTGCGCATCGCCACCAAGTACATTGCCGTGGCCCGCGAACATTTTGCCGCCAAGGGCGTGCATGTAGACCTGATCAAGCTCTACGGCTCGATGGAACTGGCGCCCCTGGCGGGGCTTGCCGAGGCGATTGTCGACCTGGTGTCGTCCGGCGCGACGCTGAAGGCCAACAATCTGGTCGAGGTCGAGGAAATCATGCAGATCTCATCGCGTCTGGTGGTCAATCAGGCGGCCCTGAAAATCAAGCGCGAACTCTTGCAGCCGGTGATTTCGGCGATCGAGGGGGCCGTCAAATGATACGCCGTCTGTCCAGCGCCGACTCCGGGTTTGCCGCGACACTCGATGCCTTGCTGCACTTCGACAATTCGACCGACGAGGCGATCGAGAATACCGTCGCCGAAATCCTGGCGCGCGTGCGTCGCGAGGGCGATCCGGCGGTGCTCGATTACACGCGTCGCTTTGACAAGCTGGAACCGGGCAGCATGTCCGAGCTGGAGTTGCCGCGCGCGGAACTTAGGCATGCGCTCGACCGCCTGCCGCCGGTGCAGCGCAAGGCGCTCGAAGCGGCGGCGGAGCGCGTCAGCAGTTACCACGAGCGACAGAAAATGGAGTCCTGGAGCTTTACCGAGGCCGACGGCACGCGCCTGGGGCAAAAGGTCACGCCGCTCGACCGTGTTGGGCTCTATGTGCCTGGTGGCAAGGCGGCCTATCCGAGTTCGGTGCTGATGAATGCGCTGCCGGCCAAAGTGGCCGGGGTCGGCGAACTGGTGATGGTGGTGCCCACTCCCCGCGGCGAAAAGAATGCGCTGGTATTGGCGGCCGCCTGCCTCTCCGGAGTGGATCGGGTATTCACCATCGGCGGCGCCCAGGCCGTGGCCGCGCTGGCCTACGGCACCCAGACCGTGCCGCAGGTGGACAAGATCGTCGGCCCCGGCAATGCCTACGTCGCCGCCGCCAAGCGCCGCGTTTTTGGCACCGTTGGCATCGACATGGTGGCCGGCCCTTCCGAGGTGCTGATCATCGCCGATCGCACGGCGAATCCCGACTGGGTGGCGATCGATTTGTTCGCCCAGGCGGAGCACGACGAGCTGGCGCAGGCCATCCTGCTTTGTCCCGACGCCGATTTCATCGCCAGGGTGTATGCCAGCATCGAGCGCCTGCTGCCGACCATGCCGCGCCGTGAAGTGATCGCCGCGTCGCTTGCCGGACGCGGGGCGCTGATACAGGTGGCGAGCCTCGACGAAGCCTGCGAGATCGCCAATCGCATCGCCCCCGAGCACCTGGAACTGTCGGTTTCCGACCCCGCGCCGCTGGTGGAAAAGATTCGCCACGCCGGAGCCATTTTCATCGGCCACCATGCTTCGGAGTCGCTCGGCGACTACTGCGCCGGTCCCAACCATGTCCTGCCGACCTCGCGCAGCGCGCGCTTTTCCTCGCCGCTCGGCGTCTACGATTTCCAGAAGCGCTCCAGCCTGATCGAAGTCTCGGCCGCGGGTGCGAGGACGCTGGGCCCGATCGCATCGACCCTGGCGCACGGCGAGGGTCTGACGGCGCATGCCCGCGCCGCGGAACTGCGCTGCGATTCCTGACCGAGCCGGCAGGCTCAGCGGAGAATTTCCCTCAGTGCGGCAATCAGTGCCGCGCACTGCGCATCGGTGCCGACCGTGATGCGCAGGAACTGGTCGATGCGCGGCGCCCTGAAATGGCGCACGATGATGCTGCGTTGGCGTAGTGCCAGCGCCGACTTTTGCGCGTCGTGCCGGGGATGGCGCGCGAAGACGAAATTGGCGGCCGAGGGAATGACCTCGAAGCCGAGCGCGGTTAAATCGGCAACCAATTTTTCGCGGGTGGCGATTACCGCGCGGCGTGTGGTTTCGAAATGCCCACGGTCCTCGATCGCGGCCACGGCGCCGGCAATCGCCAGACGGTCCAGCGGGTAGGAATTGAAACTGTTCTTGACGCGTTCCAGCGCTTCGATCAAGTCCGGCTGCCCGATCGCGAAACCGACGCGCAGTCCCGCCAGCGAGCGCGATTTGGAAAAGGTATGCACCACCAGCAGGTTGGGGTGGTCGGCAATCAGCGGAATGGCGCTCTCCCCGCCAAAGTCCACATAGGCTTCATCGATCACCACCACCGAGTCGGGATTGGCGCGCAGTATTTCGACTATCTCGTCCAGTGCCAGAAGCCGCCCGGTGGGGGCATTGGGATTGGGGAAGATGATGCCGCCGTTGGGCCTGGTGTAGTCTGTCGCCAGGATCGAGAAGTCCTCACCCAGCGCGACGGTTTCATAAGCGATTCGGTAGAGGCCGCAATACACCGGATAAAAGCTGTAGCTGATGTCCGGGAAGAGCACCGGGCGCTCGTGCTTGAGCAAACCCAGGAAGACATGGGCGAGCACTTCATCCGAGCCATTGCCGACGAATACCTGCTGTGGCGTCAGGCCGTGCAGTTGGGCAATCGCCCGTTTCAAAACATCGGCGTTGGGATCGGGATAGAGCTTGAGCGATTCGTCCGCTGCCGCACGGATGGCCTCCAGCGCGCGCGGCGAGGGTCCGTAGGGGTTCTCGTTGGTGTTCAGCTTGATCAGGTTGGCGAGCTTGGGTTGCTCGCCCGGCACGTAGGGCGTGAGGCCCTTGACGACATTGCTCCAGAAGCGGCTCATGGCGGGGTGTGTGGCGGGTGGAATGGCGATTTGGCGCGGCGTGCGCGCTACTAGGCCGATGGTATCATGCACGCCTTCACCTCTTGCTCGATGTTCCGAAGCCATGCGGCAAGCAGAAATAACGCGCAATACCCTGGAGACGCAGATTCGCGTCGTCGTCGATCTCGACGGTTCCGGCACTTCCAAACTCGCGACTGGCGTCGGCTTCTTCGACCACATGCTGGACCAGATCGCCCGCCATGGCATGATCGATTTGGCCGTCGAGGCCAAGGGCGATCTGCACATCGACGCCCATCACACCGTTGAGGATGTCGGCATCGCCCTGGGTCAGGCACTGAGCAAGGCCATTGGCGACAAGAAGGGCTTGCGTCGCTATGGCCATGCCTATGTGCCGCTCGACGAAGCCTTGTCGCGCGTGGTGGTTGATTTGTCCGGGCGTCCGGGGCTGGTGTTCAACGTCCCTTTCACCCGGGCCATGATCGGCGAGTTCGATGTCGATCTGGTGCGGGAATTCTTTCAGGGGCTGGTGAACCACGCCGCCATCACGGTGCACATCGACGCCCTGCGCGGCGACAACTCCCACCACCAGGCCGAGACGGTGTTCAAGGCATTCGCCCGTGCGCTGCGCATGGCGGTGGAAGCCGATCCGCGCGCGGCCGGCGCCATTCCCTCGACCAAAGGCACGCTCTGAGCGTTTTCAGATGAGTTCCGTGGTTGTCGTCGATTACGGCATGGGTAACCTGCGTTCGGTGGCCAAGGCCATCGAGCATGTGGCGCCCGACGCCGTGGTTTGCGTCAGTTCCGATGCGGCGCAGATCGCCGCTGCGGATCGCGTCGTGGTTCCTGGCCAGGGGGCGATGCCCGATTGCATGCGCGAACTTGCCGCTCGCGGCCTGCGTGAGGCCGTGATACGCGCCGCGGCGGAGAAGCCCTTTCTCGGCATCTGTGTCGGCTTGCAAATGCTTTTCGGTCACGCCGAGGAAGGTGATGTGATGGGCCTGGAAATCCTTCCCGGCCGCGTGCCGCGTTTTCCGGAGGCGGCGATGAAGGCCGCCGACGGTTCCCGCCTCAAGGTGCCCCACATGGGCTGGAACCGCGTGCATCAGGCTGAGCCCCATCCCCTGTGGGACGGCATCGCGGATGACTCGCGTTTCTATTTTGTGCACAGCTATTACGTCGAGCCGCTGGATCCGGCCGTGATCGCCGGCTCAAGCAACTATGGCATCCCCTTTACCAGTGCGGTTGCCCGCGATAACATCTTCGCCGTTCAGTTTCATCCGGAAAAGAGCGCCCAGAGCGGCCTGTGCCTGCTGGGCAACTTCATGCGCTGGAAACCCTGATCGCCGGATTTGCCGGCAACCTGTTCTGCATATACTCCCATGCTGCTGATACCCGCGATCGATCTCAAGGATGGCCATTGTGTGCGCCTCAGGCAAGGCGCAATGGACGACGCCACGGTGTTTTCCGAGAACCCGGCGGCGATGGCCCGACACTGGATCGAAAAGGGCGCGCGGCGGCTGCATCTGGTTGACCTGAACGGTGCCTTTGCCGGCAAACCGAAGAACGAAGCCGCGATCAAGGACATCCTGAACGAGGTCGGCGACGAGATTCCGGTTCAGCTGGGCGGTGGCATTCGCGATCTCGACACCATCGAGCGCTGTCTTGACGACGGACTCAGCTACGTGATCATCGGCACGGCGGCGGTCAAGAATCCGGGATTCCTGCATGACGCCTGTGGCGCCTTCCCCGGCCACATCATCGTCGGGCTCGATGCCCGCGACGGCAAGGTAGCCGTCGATGGCTGGTCAAAGATGACCGGCCACGATGTGATCGATCTGGCAAAAAAATTCGAGGACTACGGGGTCGAGGCGGTGATTTATACCGACATCGGCCGCGACGGCATGCTCTCCGGCGTCAATATCGAGGCGACCGTCAAGCTTGCGCAGGCCCTGCGCATCCCGGTGATCGCCAGCGGCGGCATTGCCAGCCTGAAGGATGTCAAGGCGCTTTGCACGGTGGAAAGCGAAGGCATCATGGGGGCCATCACCGGCCGCGCGATCTACGAAGGCACCCTGGATTTCAGGAAGGCACAGGCCGAAGCCGACAAGGGCAAAAAGGCCTCCGCGGCCTGAGCGGTCTGTCCATGTTGGCCAAGCGCATCATTCCCTGTCTCGACGTCAACGCCGGCCGCGTGGTCAAGGGCGTCAATTTCGTCGAATTGCGCGATGCCGGAGACCCGGTCGAGATCGCGCGTCGTTACGACGACCAGGGCGCCGACGAGATCACCTTCCTCGACATCACGGCAAGTTCGGACGACCGCGACATCATCCTGCACATCGTCGAAGCCTGCGCCGAGCAGGTGTTCATACCCCTCACCGTGGGTGGGGGGGTGCGAAAGGTTGACGATGTACGCCGGTTGCTGAACGCCGGTGCCGACAAGGTCAGCATGAATACAGCGGCAGTGCAGAATCCGCGGCTCGTGGCGGAAGCCTCGGGCAAGGTCGGCAGCCAGTGCATCGTGGTGGCGATCGATGCCAAGCAGACCTCGCCCGGCAAGTGGGAAGTCTTTACCCATGGCGGCCGCAAGAATACCGGCATCGATGCCATCGCCTGGGCCAGCGAAGTCGAACGCCTGGGTGCGGGAGAAATCCTCCTCACCAGCATGGATCGCGATGGCACCAAGGCTGGATTCGATTTGCCGCTGACCCGCGCGGTTGCGGACGCCGTGGGCATTCCGGTGATCGCCAGCGGCGGCGTCGGCAATCTGCGACACCTGGCGGACGGGGTTACCCAGGGTCGGGCCGATGCGGTGCTGGCCGCCAGCATTTTTCACTATGGCGAATTCACCGTGCGCCAGGCCAAGGAGTACATGCGCGACCAGGGAATCGAGGTGCGCTTGTGAGCGAACAGTGGCTCGATGCCCTGAAGTGGGACGAGCATGGCTTGATACCGGCGATTGCCCAGGATGCGGTTAGCGGCGAGGTTCTGATGTTTGCCTGGATGAACCGGGAATCGCTTGCCCTTACCGTGCAGACCGGCAATGCCGTGTATTGGTCGCGTTCCCGTGGCCGCCTGTGGCGCAAGGGTGAAGAGTCCGGCCATACGCAGAAGGTCGTGGAACTTCGCGCCGATTGCGATAGCGACGTGTTGTTGCTGAAGATCGAACAAATCGGTGGCATCGCCTGCCACACCGGTCGGCGCAGTTGCTTTTTCAACCGGCTGGATGCCGCCGAGTGGCGCGATGTCGAGCCGGTGCTCAAGAATCCCAAGGAGATTTACAAATGATCGATCTTGAAGTCATCCATCGCGTGCAGGCTACCTTGCGCGAACGCAAGGGTGCGGCGCCCGACTCGTCCTATGTGGCCAGCTTGTATGCCAAAGGTACCGACGCCATATGCAAGAAGGTCGCCGAGGAAGCGGCGGAAACCATCATGGCGGCCAAGGATGGAGACCGACTGCATCTGGTGCGGGAGGTCACCGACCTGTGGTTCCACAGCATGATCCTGCTGGCGCAGTTCGATATCGGGGTCGATGACGTGGTGGTCGAGTTCCGTCGCCGCGAAGGCATCTCCGGAATCGACGAAAAGAAAAGTCGGGGAGCCTGACGGTGAGCGACTGCATTTTCTGCCGCATCATTCGCGGTGAAATACCCTCGAAAAAAATTTATGAGGACGAAGAAATTTTCGCCTTCCACGACATCAACCCCATCGCACCCGTGCATTTCATGATCGTGCCGAAAGTGCATGTCGCCTCGCTGATGGAGGTCGATGCGAGCCACCAGAAAATCCTGGGGCACATCCTGCTCAAGGCCAACGAATTGGCGCGCGGCCAGGGCCTTGAGGAAGGCTTTCGCACCATCATCAACTCGGGGCGGATCGGACACCAGGAGGTGTATCATCTTCATGTTCACATACTGGGCGGCCCCGAACCACTCGGGTCCATGCTAAAGCGCAGGGCGCCCTGACCTGACCGCGCGAGGAGACAAAGAATGGGATCTTTCAGCATCTGGCACTGGCTGATCGTGCTGGTGATCGTCATGCTGGTGTTCGGCACCAAGAAGCTGCGCAATATCGGCTCGGATCTGGGAGGCGCGGTGAAGGGCTTCAAGGACGGCATGAAAGATGGTGGAGCTGACAAAAGCGCGGAACCACCGCAAGTTACCGGCCAGACCATCGACGTCGAGGCGCGCCGCGAGCAGACCAAGACCTGACGGCCGGTGTCTGGCATCGCTTAGACGCCAAATGTCCGCCTTCGGCTTCATCGTCGCTTCCTGAATTCACGAACATGTTTGACGTCGGTCTGTCCGAGCTGATGGTGATTGCCGTGGTGGCGCTGGTGGTCATCGGCCCCGAGCGTCTGCCCAAGGTGGCACGTACCGCGGGCCTTCTGCTCGGGCGCCTGCAACGTTATGTAAGCGACGTCAAGGCGGATATCAATCGCGAGATTCAGCTGGATGAACTCAAGAAGCTCCAGCAGCAGGTGAGCACCCAGGTAAGCAGCCTGGAGTCGTCGGTAACCCATGAAATGCGCGAGATCGAAAAGTCGGTGGATACGGTTGTTGAGCCGGTTGCCGATATCGCCGTGGCGCCGGCGCCGACTTCCGGGCCGGTATCGGGTGGTGCGATGACGGGCGACGACGGCGCGTCGCGTCCTGCGATCGAGACCAAGACCTGATGGCCGAGGAACAGGAAACCTTTCTTTCGCACCTGGTCGAGTTACGTGATCGACTGATACGTGCGCTGGTTGCCATTCTGCTGGCCTTTGTTCCCCTCGCTTTTTTTGCCCGCGAGCTTTACTCGGTGCTGGCAGCCCCCTTGCTGGCCAGTTTGCCCGCGGGAGGGCAGATGATTGCCACCGACGTCGTCGGCGTTTTTCTGGTGCCGATGAAAGTGGCATTGGCGGTGTCCTTCCTCATCGTCCTGCCCTACGTGCTCTATCAGGTATGGGCCTTTGTCGCTCCCGGCCTGTATGCCCACGAAAAGAAGCTGGCGATTCCGCTATTGATCGCCTCGGTATTGTTGTTCTTCATCGGCATGGCATTCGCCTATTTCGCGTTCTTTCCCATGGTGTTCGGCTTCATGGCGAAGTTCGCTCCCGAAGGCGTGGCGTGGATGACGGATATCGAGAAGTATTTTTCCTTTGTCCTGACCATGTTCCTGGCGTTTGGCGTGACCTTCGAGGTGCCGGTGATCGTCATTGTCCTGGTCAAGATCGGGGTGGTCAATGTCGTCAAGCTGCGCGAATGGCGTCCCTACGTGATTGTCGGCGCCTTCGTGGTCGGTGCTGTATTCACCCCGCCTGACGTCATTTCCCAATTCATGCTGGCGGTGCCCTTATGGCTGTTGTATGAACTTGGGATCGTTCTGGCCAACCTGATTGTCCGTCCCGCGCCCGAGGGCGTCACCGATTACCAGGCGCCGACCGAGGAAGAAATGAATCGGGAGCTCGATCGCGCGGAACGACAGTCCGGGGATCAGGCGCGGTGATCGCCGTTTTCGTGGCTAGTCTTCGCTGAAACCGTAGCGCTCGACAAACTCTTTCGGGGCCACCGCCGGTCCTTTGAAGTCCGCTTGCATGTAGTCGCAACCCAATGTCTTGAGCTGCATTGCCGCGGCTTCGTCGCTGACGCCGGTGGCAAGGACGCCAAGCCTGACCTGGTGTGCAAGGTCGATCAATGAACGCTGGATCTTTTCCGCTTTGGGTGCCACCGATTCGCCACCGGCCAGGGAGAAATCGAGACGTATTTCCTGGAACGGCAAGGCGACCAGCTTGAATAGCGATGCGATCCGCATTACCGGATCATCGATCGCCAGCTTCACGCCTATTTCCTTGACGCGAACCAGCGTTTCCCGGGCGGTGTCGTCCGCCAGCAAGGCCGAGGTTTGACTGATGCCCAGGATAAGGGTGCCCGGGCGCCGGCTCCAGGTTCCCAAGGAACGCTGAATGACATCGACGATCTCCGGATGGCGCAGGACGCTGCCGGGCAAGCGCACGCCGACGCGCAAGTCGAGTCCGGCGCTGTAGCGGAACTCGGAAATGTTGCGCAGGGCGCGGTTGAGAATCGACGACAGGAGGTCGGGCACCTGATCCAGGGTTTCCGCGGCAGCGAACGCCGATTCGACGTCGAGTGCTCCCTGGCCGAGGTCGGCCCAGCGCAGAATTCCTTCCGCGCCCATCATCTGGCCCAGACGCAGGTCGTATTGGGGCTGAAATGCCAGTTCCAGCTTGTTGTCGGCGACCGCGGTACGCAGGCGACTGTCGAGCAACAACTTCGACTCGGCGATCAAGTCCAGGTCGGCATCGTACTCGGCAATTCGCCCGGGGACGTTGCGTGCCAAGGTACAGGCGCTGCGGGCCCGCTGCAGCAGCGCGTCCGCGTGGTCCGCGTGTGTCGGACACAGGGCCACGCCGATTGCCGGCGCGGCATAAATCTCCTCGTCACCCACCCAGAAGGGAGCGTTCAGCGTGCGCAAGGTTTTGCCGGCGGCCAGCAGGGCAACCGCGGGGTTATCGATGGATTCCAGAACACAGGCAAACTCGTCGCGCCCGAATTCGCCAACGAAGTCACCGGGGCGTAAGACCTCAGCGCAAAGCAGCGAAGTTACCCTTTGCCGCACTGCGTTGCCGACGTGATAGCCCCACACCGAGTCGATGCGGCCGACAAGCCCGCATTCAATGATCAGTACCGCCAGCGGCTTGCCGCCTTGTTGTCGCGCCGCGAGCTTGCCCTTGAGCAGTTCGACAAACTTGTCCGGACTGACGCCGAAGGCCTCGCTGCTTGCGGCGGGCTCCGGTTCCGTCACAGAAAGAGCTCTCTCGGGTCGATTTTTACCGTGTCGTATTCGAGCGAGCGCAGTATCCGGTAAGGCTCATCCGGACGACACTTGGGCTCCTTCATCAGGTCGAGCATCTTGTAGGGAACCATGGGATCGCCCTTGGCGTCCCTCACCACCATGATGCGCGGTTGCATGCGGCGGACCATGTTCTGGGCGATGACCACGGCGATCTCGCCGCTGTTCAACTCAACAATGCTGCCAACCGGGAACACGCCGACGCATTGGATGAATTGCTCGACCAGTGCCGGGTGAAACTTCTTGCCCCGCTCCTTGTAGATCTGGCTCAGCGCGTTGGCCGGTGACAGGTGTTCGCCAAACGGGCGCGGCGCGGTGAGTGTGTCGAAGGTATCGACGATGCCCGCGATAAGACCGGAAATCGCAATCGCATCGCCACGCAGACCGCGCGGGTAGCCCGTCCCGTCAAAACGTTCGTGATGCAGGGAGGCCAGCCCTGGAAGCTCTGGCGGCAGTCCGGGGGTGTCGCTGAGTATTCGCACCGAATGATTGACGTGGCTGCGATACAACTCGGCTTCGGCATCGCTGGCCGGGCCGCGCGCGGCAAGCTCGCCCGGCAGCTTGAGTTTGCCAACATCCTGCAGGAGTCCGAGCATGCCGAGAATCTGGATACGATCCGGCGGCAACTGCAGGAAGCGGCCGAAGATGGTCATCATGACCGAGATTCCAACGGCGCGGCTCAGGGTTTCGCCGCTTTTCTCCTGCAGCTTGATCAGGAGCGCCATCGCATCCGGGTTGCGCACCACGCTTTCGGTGATCTGTGCGGCAGCCTCGTGCGAACGTTGACTGTCGATGGAGTTGCCGATCTCGACCGCCCGTGACAACTCGTGCACCACCGTCGTGGTTCGCGCATAGGCATTATGCGCCTTGGGCAGCTCGACCTCGACGCTCGCGGCTTCCTTGTAGACCGTGGTGCCGCGAATCTTTGCTATGTCCTCGGCGGTAACCTTGGTCGGGTCGCGTCGCTCCTCTTTTTCGGGATCGACGAAGACATGCTTGCAGTACTTTTTGAGGACGTCGAGTTGTTTGTCGCTTTTGAGAACGAAGCCCTGAAACACGAAAGGGGTTTCCGTCCAAGGCCGGTCCAGCCTTGAAACATAGACCCCAAACGTCAATTCAGTTACGGCAACTTCCCTGAGTTCCATGCGCTTACATTGTGTTCGACCGAAGCCCGAATTTTCGCGTCATTCAACAAAAACGGCAAGCCGTGAGCGGAATTTTGTCACGACGTGCTTGCCGTGGCGTGCCAGAGTCTGAGCTTGTCCAGCGAGAGCCTTTCCTTGCCCGTTACCACGATGCGGGCACCATCGAAATTCTCGTTGATCGTGTAGTCGCTAATCGTAATCACTGTCGGTATACCTGCCGCCAAAGCCGCGGACAGGCCATGCTCCGAATCCTCCACGGCGAGACAATCGCGTGGCGGCAGGTTTAGCTGACGCAAGGTCCATTGATAGATCTCGGGTGAGGGTTTTTTTGCGGCGGCGACATTGCCCGAGGCAATCGCATCGAACCAGGAGTCGGCATTGGGCCCAAGGTTGGCGCGCAACAGCCCGACCACGTTCTCCAGTTTTGAACTGGAAGAGATGGCAAGCCGCACTCCTTCGGTGCGGGCGTCGCAAATCAGCTGTCCGACGTCCTCGCGCAGGGGTATGGCACCGGCGGCCAGCAGGCGCTGGTAATTGCGGGTCTTGATGTCGTGCAGGCGATGCAGCAGATCGTCGAAGTCGGGGCGGGCGCAGGTTGCCGGATCGTGGGTCTGCGCGTAGTGGCGGATGCGCTCGAGGCCTCCTGCAACGTTGAGCAGGCTTCCATAAAACGCCTCGTCCCAGTGCCAGGGAAGTCCTACTTCGGCGAATGCGGCATTGAAGGCTGGGCGATGTCCGTCCCTTTCCGTATTGGCGAGGGTTCCGTCGACGTCGAAAATGAGTGCGCGCAGGGCCATGGCTAACCACCAAACTTGTTGGATGAAATAGTGTAAAGACTAGCCGATTTTGCACGCCATGGGTGCGGCTGCCACGTTTCCCGCTTACCCCACCGCCATGCCAAGCTCAGGCACGGCTGGACGGTGCTAGAGTGCACCCGATCACGCTCCGGGCGAATGTCCGGCGGTGTTTGATTCTGAACGCGTTTGGAGATTGAGGACACGTGAATCCGACGAAAATCGGCGGCCATGAGTATTTTCACAAGGTGGTGGACTGCCAGTGGGCCTGTCCGGCGCATACCCCCGTTCCCGAATACATCCGCCTGATCGCTGCCGGGCGATATTCGGATGCCTACATGATCAATTGGCGGTCGAACGTCTTCCCGGGCATTCTGGGAAGGGTGTGCGACCGGCCTTGTGAACCGGCCTGCCGCCGTGGGCGCGTGGAGAGCGAGCCGGTGGCGATCTGCCGCCTGAAGCGCGTGGCCGCCGATCTCAAGGACGACATCCGCGACAGTTTGCCGCGGCCGGCAAGGCGCAATGGCAAGCGCATCGCCTGCGTTGGCGCCGGCCCGGCATCACTTACCGTGGCGCGCGACCTTGCGGTGCTGGGCTACCAGGTGACGGTGTTCGACAATGGCGCCGCGCCCGGCGGCATGATGCGCAGCCAGATACCGAAGTTCCGTTTGCCGGATGAAGTGATCGACGAGGAGTGCGCCTATATCGTTGATCTCGGCGTTGAAACCCGCTACAACCAGTGGGTCGGCAGTTTGCGCGATCTGCTTGCGGAAGGCTGGGATGCGGTATTCGTCGGCACCGGGGCCCCGCGCGGACGCGATGCGCCGATTACCGGCCGTCAGGAAGCAGCCAAGCACATTCATATCGGCATCGACTGGCTGGCCAACGTGGCTTTTGGCCATACGAGCAGGATATCCAGGCGCGTCATCGTGCTGGGTGGCGGAAATACGGCAATGGACTGTTGCCGCTCGGCACGGCGTCTTGGTGGCGAGGACGTCAAGGTCATCGTCCGCAGCGGTTTCGAGGAAATGAAGGCATCCCCCTGGGAGAAGGAAGAGGCCATCCACGAAGGCATTCCCATCCTCAACATGCGGGTGCCCAAGGAGTTCCGCCACGACAATGGCAAGCTGACGGGCGTGCTGTTCGAGATCGTGCGCGCCGAATACGATGCCAAGGGCCGGCGTAGCCTGATCCCGACTGGGGAGCCCGACGAATTCCACGAGTGCGATGAAGTCCTGGTCGCCATCGGCCAGGAAAACGCCTTCCCCTGGATCGAGAAGGACCTCGGCCTTGAATTCGACAAGTGGGACATGCCGGTGCTGAACGAGAAGACCCTGCAATCGACGCTGCCGAAGGTGTTCTTTGGTGGTGATGCCGCGCTCGGCCCGAAGAACATCATCACCGCCGCGGCCCAGGGCCATGAGGCGGCGATCTCCATCGACCTGTTCTGTCGTGGCAAGAAACTCGACGACAGACTGCCGCCCGAATTCAATCTGGTCAGCCAGAAAATGGGCATCCACGAGTGGAGCTACGACAACCAGGTCTCGGAGGAAGAACGCAAGAAGGTGCCGGTCAAGGCCCTGGAAAAGACGCTCAAGGACATCAAGCTCGAACTCGAAATGGGCTTCGATCCGCTGATGGCCTGTTCCGAGGCCGAGCGCTGCCTTAATTGCGACGTGCAGACCGTGTTCAGCGGCAAACTTTGCATCGAATGCGATGCCTGCGTGGATATCTGCCCCACCGAATGCATCACATTCACCGCCAACGGCGAAGAAGATGAGTTGCGCGGCCGGCTCAAGGCACCGGCCAGGAATCGCGACCAGGCGCTGTATGTCTCGGACGCATTGAAGACCAGCCGCGTGATGGTCAAGGATGAAAACGTTTGCCTGCATTGCGGCATGTGCGCCGAGCGCTGCCCGACAGGTGCCTGGGACATGCAGAAATTCTTCCTGCAATGTGCCGAAGCCGGCGCGGAGGCCAAGAGAACATGAGTCAAGTAAAACCGATCGCAAGCAGCAACGACTTCGTCATCAAATTCGCCAACGTCAATGGTTCGGGCTCGGCTTCCGCCAACGAACTGTTTGCCCGCGCCATCATGCGCATGGGCGTGCCGGTGGCGCCGCGCAACATCTTCCCCTCGAACATCCAGGGCATGCCCACCTGGTACGAGATGCGCGTCTCGGGCGCCGGCTGGTTGGGGCGGCGCGGCGGGTGCGACCTGATGGTGGCGATGAATCCGCAGACCTGGGATCGCGACATCGCCGAGATCGAGCCCGGCGGCTATCTGTTCTACGACTCGACCAAGACGCTGCCGCGTTCGCGCTTTCGCGAGGACATCACCGTGCTTGGCATTCCGCTGACCGAGATGTGCAATCGGGAGTACACCGACGCACGGCAACGTCAGCTGTTCAAGAACATCATGTACGTCGGGGCGCTGACGGCGCTGCTGGGTATCGACTTTGCCGTCGTCGAAAAGCTGATTGCCGACCAGTACCGCGGCAAGGACAAGCTGATCGGCGCCAACGTCAATGCGCTCAAGCTGGGTTACGAGCACGCCAGGGCGCACTTGCCGTGCCCCATCGGTCTGCGCGTGGAGCGCTCGGATGGTGTCGGCGACAAGATCTTCATCAACGGCAACGATGCCTGCGGCCTCGGTGCGGTGTATGGCGGCGCGACGGTGGCGGCCTGGTATCCGATCACGCCTTCGACCTCGGTGATCGAGGCCTTCGGCAGTTATTGCCGCAAGTACCGCACCGATCCCGACAATGGCATGGCGCGCTACGCCATTGTCCAGGCCGAGGATGAACTGGCCTCGATCGGCATGGTGATCGGCGCCGCCTGGAACGGCGCGCGGGCCTTTACCGCCACCTCCGGCCCGGGTATTTCCCTGATGCAGGAATTCTTCGGCCTGGCCTATTTTGCCGAAGTGCCGGCGGTGATCTTCGACGTGCAGCGCGGCGGACCCTCCACCGGCATGCCGACGCGGACCCAGCAGTCGGACCTGATTTCCTGTGCCTATGCCTCCCATGGCGATACCAAGCACGTGATGCTGTTCCCCGAGGATCCCTACGAATGTTTTACCTTGGGTGCGCAGGCCTTCGATCTGGCCGACCGGCTGCAAACGCCCGTGTTCGTTCTGCTCGACCTCGACATTGGCATGAATGACCGCCTGTGCAAGCCCTTCGACTGGGACGATTCGCGTCGCTACGACCGCGGCAAGATCATGACCGCGGAAATGCTGGATGCCGGCAAGAACTTCGGCCGCTACCTCGATGTCGATGGGGACGGCATTCCCTGGCGCACGATCCCGGGCACGCATCCAAGCAAGGGTGCCTTCTTCAGTCGCGGCACGACGCGCAACGCCTATGCCAAGTACAGCGAGGCGGGTACCGACTATGTCTATAACATGGAGCGCCTGCGTCACAAGCTGGAAACGGCAAAGAAGCTGGTGCCTGCGCCGGTAGTGCAAATGGCCGCGCAGCCGACGCGATCCGGCGCGATCCATTTCGGCTCCACCAGCGCTGCCATGACCGAGGCCCTTTCCCTGCTCGAAGCGGGCGGCGTCCATGTCGATGCCATGCGCGTGCGTGGCTTCCCCTTCGCCGACGAAGTGATCGAGTTCATCAATGCCCATGACGAAGTATTCGTCGTCGAGCAAAACGAGAGCGGCCAGTTGCGCATGCTGCTGCTGACCGAGGGTGAAGTCGATCCGAAGAAGCTGATCCGCGTCCTGCACTACGACGGCACGCCAATTACCGCCCGCTTCATCGCCGGGAAAATAGGCGATGCACTGTCGGCGCACAAAGTGACCCCCATACGCAAACAGGTGGCTTCATGACTTATCTCGCCAAACCCAAACTGCTGCGCGCCGATGCTCCGCGCAACGCGGTCGGCTATACCCGTCGCGACTACGAAGGCGCGATTTCGACCTTGTGTGCCGGTTGCGGTCACGACTCGATCAGCGCCGCCGTGGTGCAGGCCTGCTTCGATCTCGACATCGAGCCGCATCGCGTCGCCAAACTGTCCGGCATCGGCTGCTCGTCGAAGACGCCCGACTACTTTCTCGGCGCCTCGCATGGTTTCAACACTACCCATGGCCGCATGCCCTCGGTGCTGACCGGCGCCGCGCTCGCCAACCGCGACCTGATCTATCTCGGCGTCTCCGGCGACGGCGATTCGGCGTCGATCGGCATTGCCCAGTTCGCGCATGCCATGCGCCGCGGCGTGAACATGACCTACATTTGCGAGAACAACGGCGTGTATGGCCTGACCAAGGGCCAGTTCTCCGCCACTGCCGACAAGGGTTCGAAGAGCAAGCGCGGCGTGGTCAACAACGACACGCCGATCGACCTCGTCGCCCTCGCGCTTCAACTCGGCGCCAGCTATGTCGCGCGCAGTTTTTCCGGCGACAAGGAGCAGCTGATACCGCTGATCAAGGGCGCGCTGCGACATCGCGGCCCGGCCTTCATCGACGTCATCAGCCCCTGCGTGACCTTCAACAATCACGCCGGATCGACCAAGAGCTACGACTACGTGCGCGAGCACAACGATGCCGTGAATCGCCTCGACTTCATTCTTCCGCGCGACAAGATCGAGGCCAGCTACCCGGCGGGTTCGCTGCGTCGCATCGTCCAGCACGACGGCTCCATCCTGCACCTGCGCAAGCTGGATACCGATTACGATCCCTCCGATCGCGTCGGTGCCATGAACCATCTGCAGGAACGGCAGGCGCTGGGCGAGATCGTTACCGGGCTGCTCTACGTGGATAGCGGCGCGGTGGATTTGCACCGCCATTTGAATACCGTCGAGAAGCCGCTCAACCAGCTTGGCGACGCCTATCTCTGCCCCGGCAGCAAGGCGCTGGACGCGCTCAACGCCTCCTTGCGCTGAGACGGGGTATCGCTCGACGCGGCCGCCTATTCTCTGGGCGGCCGCGGCCGCTTGCCGATGGTGATGTCCAGGGTAACGTCGCGACCTTCGCGTTTCAGGGCAAAGCGCGAACTGCTCCCCGGTTGCAGGGCGGCGATCAGTTCCAGCATCACCTGGGCATCCTTCACTCTTTTGCCACCGACCTGAACCAGCACATCGCCCGGCTTGATGCCGGCTTTCTCGGCCGGGCTGCCGCGCATTACGCCGGCGATCAGGGCGCCGTCGGTACTCCCCAGTTTGAATGATTCGGCAAGTTCGGGAGTCAATTCCTGAACCTCGATGCCGACCCAGCCGCGCGTCACACCGCCGGTTTTGACGATCTGTTCCATGACGCTCCTGGCCAGCGAAACCGGAATCGCGAAGCCAATACCCATCGAGCCGCCACTCTGTGAATAGATCGCGGTATTGATGCCGACCAGGTTGCCGTTGGCGTCGACCAGCGCACCGCCCGAATTGCCCGGGTTGATCGCGGCATCGGTCTGGATGAAGTTCTCGAAGGTGTTGATGCCCAGATGGCTGCGGCCCAAGGCCGAAACGATGCCCGAGGTGACGGTCTGGCCGACGCCGAAGGGGTTGCCGACCGCCAGCACGACGTCGCCGACGCGCAAGCTGTCGCTGTTGCCAAAGGCGATCACCGGCAACTTGTGGTCGGCCGGAATGCGCAACACGGCCAGGTCGGATTCCGGATCGGAGCCGACTACGCGCGCCTTGTACTTGCGCCCGTCGTTGTGCGCCACCTCGATCTCATCGGCGCCGTCGATGACATGGAAATTGGTCAGGATGTAGCCTTCGGGCGAGACCACCACGCCGCTGCCGAGCCCGGAGCGCCGCTGCGATTCCTCGCCGAAGCGGTCGCCGAAGAAGTGGCGGAATATGGGGTCGTTCATGAAGGGGTGGCGCGCCCCCTTGACTTCCTGGCTGGTGAAGATGTGCACCACGGCGGGCACGGCTTTCTTCGCCGCGTCGGCGAAGGAACCGGGCCGGTTGGCCTCGGCTCCCGGCGCGGCTTCCAGCACGGTTGCCACCTCGGCAACACTGACCGGGGTGCTGGGCAGGTGTGCCAGCCATTCCGGTTTGAGGGTTTTGACCACGAACAGGATGGCGACGCAGACCGTCACGGTTTGGGCAAAAGTCAGCCAGAGGCGGCGCATAATTCGAATTTTGGCGGGGCGAGGAAGATGACGGGCAAAACCCTGGGGCGCGAGGAACTTCGTGCCTGGCTGGACAAGGAACTCGATGCCGCGCGGTTCCGCGATTATTGCCCAAACGGCCTGCAAGTGGAAGGCAGGGAACAGGTGCGGCGGGTGGTGTGCGGCGTCACCGCAAGCCAGGCCTTGATCGAAGCGGCGATAGAACGCGGGGCCGATGCCCTGCTGGTGCATCACGGCTGGTTCTGGAAATCGGAAGACGGTCGCATCACCGGGTTTCGTCGGCAACGCATGGCGCGGCTGCTGGCCCATGACATCAGCCTGTTTGCCTATCACCTGCCGCTCGACGCGCATCCGCTCCTGGGCAACAACGCCCAGCTTGCGGCAAGCATGGGTTGGACCATCGAGGGGCGGTTCGCCGAGCAGGACATCGGCTTTTTCGGCGTACCGCCAGCGCCGACTCCTGTCGCCGATATCGTCCGCCAAGTCGAACAGACCCTTGGCCGCCAGCCGATGCTGATCGGCGATGCGCAGCGTTTGGTCGGGCGTATCGCCTGGTGCAGCGGCGGCGCGCAGGACTATTTCGAGGCGGCACTAGCCACCGGCGCGGACGTGTTCGTTTCCGGCGAAATTTCGGAGCAGACCGTGCACCTCGCGCGCGAGACCGGCATGGCTTTCATCGCCGCCGGACACCACGCCACGGAGCGCTATGGGGTGAAGGCCTTGGGCGAGCATCTGGCCGCGCAGACCGGGCTTGTCTGCGAGTTTGTCGATATCGACAACCCGGTGTAAACGCCTTGTTTATTTCAGGCGGAAGCTGACCGGAAACAGCATCTGGCGTCGTGAGCCCGGCAAGCGCCCGATGCGGCGCGCGGCGTCGAGCGCGGCCTGATCGAGCAGGACGTGTCCTGAACTGCGGGCAATGTCGACCGCGGCCAACTGACCGGTCTCGTCCAGGGTCAGCAAGAGTATCACTTCACCCTCCATGCCTTGAGCTACGGCTTCTGGCGGGTAGTAAAGGTGACGGTTGAGGCTGGCCTGTGCGCGCCGCAAGGATTCCCCCTGCATTTGCCTGGGAGCATGTTGTGGCGCCGTGACCGGACTTGCAGCAAGTGGTTCGGTGCTGACGCTTTCAGCCATGTTCGCAGCGTCTTCCACAGGAAACAGGCGTGCCTCGATTTGCTGTGGTGCGATGGGCTTTGGCGATGCTGAAAACCAGGCCGGACCGAGGATCAGTGCAGTGTGCAGGCCTAAGCTGGCTATCAGGGCGATGTAAAGCGGCATTCGCGGGATTCTATTTGGCGGGCCGGACATATACTGCACGCCGTGAAAAAGCCTTGTCTGTTCCTCGCACTGCTCTGCTGCCTGGCATTGGCGCGCGCTGCCAGCCTGCCCGATCCGGTTCGTTTTTCCATCGCGATCGAGCAGGGTGATCTCGGCGCTGCGCGAGATTGGCTGGACGGCGGGCTGGCGCCGGATTTCGAGGGTGCGATGATCGGCAGCGGCCTGATGATCGGTGCCTGGGAAGGCAATGTGCAGATGATGGAACTGTTTCATTCGCGCGGCGCCGACATCAACCAGGCCAACCACCTCGGCGAACAGGCGCTGCAACATGCCGCCTGGCGCGGCAAGCTGGCGGCGGTGCGCTGGCTGGTCGAGCGCGGAGCGAAGCTCAATCGCGAGGGCCGGGAGTGGTCGGCGCTGCATTACGCGGTCTTCGCCGGGCACGCCGAGGTGGTGGCTTATCTGCTGTCGCGCGGTGCCGCGATCAACGCGCTATCGACCAACGGTTCGACGCCGCTGATGATGGCGGCGCGCGAGGGCCGCGAAGACATCGCACGCAGCCTGCTGCGGGCTGGCGCCGATCGGGACATTGTCAATGAGAACGGCGAGAACGCGATGCATTGGGCCATGCGCCACAACAACCTTTCGATCGCCCGCGAGATCGGTGGCCCGGAACGCTTTGGGGTCGTGGCGGCCCGGCCGGCGGCAAGCTGGGGTCCGGCACAGCGCTCGCAGCCGGTGCCTGATCGCGCCGACAACCTGATGGCCCAGGCGCGCAAGATGGAAGCCGCCGGGCGTCGCGACGAGGCACTGAGCCTGTATCGCGCGGCATTGGTGGCGATCCGCCAGGCCGATGCCGCGCGCAAGATTGCTCCCGCCGCCCGGCGCCCACCGGCGACAGGGATGGTGATCTCGGCACGGCGCGACAAGCCGGAAGCGCAATCCGCGTCCTTGAGCTATGCGACGCCGGCGGCACCGGAAACGGAAAAAGATCCCCCAGGCGACCCGAAGGTAGTGCAAAGCAAGCAAGGAGTCGGCGCTGGCACCACGGCGACTACGACGCCGGATGTTGCCGACGACTGGTTGCGACGCGCCCGCGCCCTGGAAGCCGCGGGCAAACGCAAGGAAGCGATGCAGGCCTATCGACAGGCGGCAGCCAGCTTGCGCAGCGGCGCGGCGACGCCCGGTCCGACCCCCGGCCCGGCTCTTGCGCCTGCACCTGCGCCCACAGCTTCGCCGCAGCCGGCTCCACCGCCATAGGTTTTGTGGCCACAGGAACATTTGACAACTAAAGCAACAAGAATTACGATAAGCGTAAATTGATTACGTAAAGAGAAATTCAAACCTTCCCCGAGGAGCCGTCATGAGCGAAAAGAAGTTCGCCTCCCACGCCGACCTGGAGCAAAAAAAGGTCAGCTTCGAGAAGCTTTCGGAGAATGCCTATGCCTACACCGCGGAGGGCGATCCGAACACCGGCGTGATCATCGGCGACGACGCCGTCATGATCATCGACGCCACGGCGACGCCGGTGATGGCGCAGGACGTGGTGCGCCACGTTCGTCTGGTGACCGACAAGCCGATCAAGTACGTCACCCTGACGCACTACCACGCGGTGCGCGTGCTCGGCGCCTCGGGCTACAGGCAGCACGGCCTGCAGGACATCATCGCCTCGAAGCCGACCTACGAACTGATCGTCGAGCGCGGCCGGCAGGACATGGATTCCGAGATCGGCCGCTTTCCGCGCCTGTTCAATGCCGTCGAAAGCGTGCCCGGCCTGACTTGGCCGAGCGTGGTGGTCGATGGCGAACTGACGCTGTGGATGGGCAAGCTGGAAGTGAAGATCTGGCATCCTGGGCGCGGCCACACCAAGGGCGATACCGTGGTCTGGCTGCCGCAGCAGAAGATCCTCTTTTCCGGCGACCTGGTCGAGGCCGACGCCGCCTGCTACACCGGCGACGCCTATCTCGCCGACTGGCCGGCGACTCTCGACAAGTTGGCCGCGCTCAAGCCGGAAAAGCTGATCCCCGGGCGCGGCCCGGCGCTGCTGAATCCTGACCAGGTGCAGCGCGGCTTGGCCTATACCCGCGATTTCGTTTCGACGCTCTATGGCAGTGCCAGGGAAGCCGTGGCCAAAGGCATGGACCTCGCCGCCTGCATGGCCCACACGCGCCGGGCGATGGACCCGAAATTCGGCAACGTCTTCATCTACGAGCACTGCCTGCCCTTCGACGTGACGCGGGCTCACGATGAGGCGTCCGGTATTCGCGACCCGCGCATCTGGACCGCCGAGCGGGACCAGCAGATGTGGCACGCGCTGCAAGCCGTCTGAGGGCGCGCCGATGCTGAATACCTATACCTATCCGAAGTACGAGTACCGCACCCCGCCCGAGATTGCCGCCGGCAAGGCGCTGAAAGTGCCGGTGGTCATCGTCGGCGCCGGCCCGGTCGGCCTCGGCATGGCGCTCGACCTCGATTTGCAGGGCATCCCGGTGCTGCTGCTGGACGAGGACGACACGGTGTCGATCGGTTCGCGCGGCGTCTGCTACGCCAAGCGCGCGCTGGAGATCCTCGACCGCTACGGCGTCGGTGATGCGGTCTGTGCCAAGGGCGTGTCGTGGAACGTGGGCCGCACCTTCTTCCGCGACAAGGAGGTGTACAACTTCAACCTGGTGCCCGAGCCCGACCACCACCGTCCGGGCATGGTGAATTTGCAGCAGTACTACCTTGAGGAGTACCTCGTTGCCCGCGCCGCCACGCGCCCCGGCATTGCACTGCGCTGGAAGAACAAGGTGGTGTCGGTGACGCAGGGCGACAGCGGTGCGACGCTGACCGTGGAAACCGCCGACGGCATGTACACGGTCGAAGCCGACTGGCTGATCGCCGCCGACGGTGCGCGCAGCCCGATCCGCCGCATGCTCGGGCTGGAAGTCGAAGGCAAGATCTTCATGGACCGCTTCCTCATCGCCGACGTGGTGATGAAGGCCGATTTCCCCGCCGAGCGTTGGTTCTGGTTCGATCCACCTTTCCATCCCAACCAGTCGGTGCTGCTGCACAAGCAGACCGACAGCGTCTTCCGCATCGATTTTCAGCTCGGTTGGGATGCCGATCCGGACGAGGAGAAGAAGCCGGAGAAGGTGATCCCGCGCATCAAGGCCATGCTGGGAGACGCGAGGGAATTCGAACTGGAATGGGTCAGCGTGTATACCTTCCAGTGCCGGCGCATGGCGAAATTCAACCACGGCCGCGTGCTCTTCGTCGGCGATGCCGCGCACCAGGTCTCGCCCTTCGGCGCGCGCGGGGCGAATTCCGGCCTGCAGGATGCCGACAATCTGGGCTGGAAACTCAAGCTGGTGCTCTCGGGCCTGGCGCCGCCCAGCCTGCTCGACAGTTACAGCGAGGAGCGCGTCTACGCCGCCGACGAGAACCTGATGAACTCGACCCGCTCGACCGATTTCATCACGCCCAAGAGCCGTGCCAGCCGGACCTTCCGCAATGCCGTCCTGAGCCTGGCCAAGGACCATGCCTTCGGCCGCGCCTTGGTGAATTCCGGGCGGCTCTCGGTGCCGTCCTTCCTGGTCGACTCCAGCCTCAACACGCCGGACGAAGAAGCCTTCGCCGGCCGCATGCTGCCGGGCGCGCCGCTGGACGATGCGCCGATCGAGAAAGGTGGAGCGCCGGGCTGGTTGTTGCAAAGCACCGGCAGCCGCTTCCGGCTGCTGGTATTCGTCGACGATCCCGCCGCCGTGGATGCCGCGGCGCTGTCGGCGCTGGACTGTGACGGCATTCGCGTCGAACCGCTGATCGTTTCTCGCCGTGCCCTGAGCGCCGACTCTTTGACTTGCCTGCATGATGTGCGCGGCGTGGCCTTCCAGCGCTATGACGCCCGGCCCGGCACCGCCTACCTGATCCGTCCCGACCAGCACGTCGCGGCGCGCTGGCGTGGCCTCGACGCGGCGAAACTGCGTGCCGCCGTGGCCCGCGCCTGCGGCCGCTCCTGAAAGGAAATCCGATGGCCCTCAACCTGAAACCGAACCTGGCCGAAGCCGGCAAGCGCTATTTCGTCGCCTATACGCCGGGCGACGACTTCTACGAAAGCCTGATCAATGCGCACCGCGACCTGTCCGACGAGCAGTCGGAACTGCTCAACGCGCGGCTAATCCTGCTGCTGGCCAACCACATCGGCGACATCGGCACGCTGCGCGAAGCCCTGGCCATCGCCCGCGAAGGAGTCTGAACATGCCTGCCAATCTGATCCGCAAGATCCATCACGTCGCCTATCGTTGCGGGGATGCCAAGGAAACTGTCGAGTGGTACGGCAAGCACCTGGGCATGAAATTCATCCTCGCCATCGCCGAGGATGCGGTGCCCTCAACCGGCGAGCCCGATCCCTACATGCACGTCTTTCTCGATGCCGGCGGCGGCAACATCCTCGCCTTCTTCGAGTTGCCGACACAGCCGAAAATGGGCCGCGATCCCAACACGCCGGCGTGGACCCAGCATCTGGCCCTCGAAGTCGGCTCGATGGAGGAATTGCTCGCCGCCAAGGCGCGCCTTGAAGCGGATGGCATAGCAGTGGTGGGGCCGACCGATCACGCGCTGTTCCAGTCGATCTACTTCTTCGATCCCAGCGGCCACCGCCTCGAACTGGCCTTCAACACCGATACGCCCGAGATGATGCGGCGGCTCGACGAGGTCAAGTGGGACATGATCAACGAATGGGCGGTAACGAAGAAGGCGCCCCAGCATGCACGCTGGATGCATGACGGCAGCTACAAGAGCTGGGGAAAGACATGAAGCTGGCGACCCTCAAGCGCGGTGGCCGCGACGGCACGCTGGTGGTGGTCAGCCGCGATCTGGCGCGCTGCCAGACGGTGGCGGACATCGCGCCGACGCTGCAAGCCGCGCTCGACGACTGGCAGGCCAGGGCGCCGCAACTTGCCGCCGTGTATGAGGCGCTCAACCACGGCGCCGCGCGCCATGCCGAGCCCTTCGATCCGAAGGCCTGCCATAGCCCGCTGCCGCGTGCCTACCAGTGGGCCGACGGCTCGGCTTATGTCAATCACATCGAGCTGGTGAGGAAGGCGCGCAATGCCGAGATGCCGTCCGAGTTGTGGACCGATCCGCTGATGTACCAGGGCGGCTCCGACAGCTTCATCGGACCCTGCGATCCGATTTTCGCGCATGACGAGGCTTGGGGCATCGACTTCGAGGCCGAGGTCGCCGTGATCACCGGCGACCTGCCTATGGGCGCGGCAACCGCCGCATGCGCGACGCAGATCCGCTTGCTAATGCTGGTCAATGACGTCAGCCTGCGCAACCTGATCCCGGCGGAACTGGCCAAGGGCTTCGGCTTCCTCCAGTCCAAGCCGGCGACGGCCTTCTCCCCGGTGGCGGTGACGCCCGACGAACTGGGCGCGGCATGGCGCGAGGGCAAGGCGCATCTGCCTTTGCGGGTCGATCTCAACGGCAGCGCCTTCGGCAGGCCGAACGCCGGCGTAGATATGATCTTCGACTTTCCGCAACTGGTCGCGCATCTGGCGAAGACGCGCGAGATCGAGGCCGGCTCCATCGTCGGTTCCGGGACGGTGTCGAACAAGCAGGGAAGCCTGTTCGGTTCCTCGGTGGCCAATGGTGGCGTCGGCTATTGCTGCCTGGCCGAGCTGCGCATGTACGAAACCATAGCCCAGGGCAAGCCGCAAACACCCTTCATGCGCTTCGGCGACCGTGTCCGCATCGAAATGCTCGATGACGATGGCAATAGCATCTTCGGCGCCATCGAACAACGGGTGGAGCGCTACGCCGCGTCCTGATCGGCGCCGGAAGTCTGCTTGAGGATTTCCACCAGCAGCAGGATCTCCTCGGCCACCGATTGCGGAAAGCCGGCGCGGGCCCCGTCGCGGTTGTCTTCGAGGAGGCGTCGCAAATAGCCGATGCATTCCTCGGGCTGGGCCCAGATCGATTGCACATGCTCGGCGACGCGCGAGAATCTTTCCAGCGTCGGCGCTTCGCTGCCGCCGGCGGCGGACCAGTCCTCGGCCTGGATGTTGAAGTTCTTGCGCAGTTTCTCCGCGGTTTCCTGGAATTCCTGGTGCAGCCCGCGCTTGCGGTAAATGCCCAGCAGCTTGAGCATGTGATAAATGGCATCGCGTGGATTGGCCTCGGTGTACTCCACGAGGGCCTGCGCCGCGCCTTGCTCAAGACCCATCGACAGCATGATTTCGGCGAGTTGCAGCGTTGGTTCGAGATTCTTTTTTCCCGTTTCGCCACTTGCTGGAACTGTTTCGGCAAGGCTGTGTTCACGGCGCGGCGGTTCGGGCACCACGGTTGCCGGATCGGCTTCCTCCAGCACGAAATCGATTTCCGGGGATGGCGCAAGGGCAGGCGCTTCCGCGGCTTGGTGTATCGGAGGCATCGAATTGGTGTTGGATTCGCCGGTGGATGCCTGTTCGACATCCGGTCCGGTGACAGAAGGCAGATCGATGGACGGTGGCGTTTCCACCGGCACTGGCTCGGGCGCAAGCCTTGGCTCACCCCGGTCGTCTGGCTGAGTCCAATCCAATGCTTCGACGGTTTCGATCGGTGGCGACGGGAAGTCGGAAAATTTCGGCATCGGACCGCTTGCCTTGATCGCGGCCTCTTCCCTGGCCTTGGCCGCCAGCTTGGCTTCGAGGGCTGCCGTTTGGCGCTGGGTCTTGCGTCGATTCGACCACCAGATTGCCACCAGGATCAGCGCCATCAGGTTGCCGGCCATCAAGCGCCAGTTGGGTCCTTCCTCGACTGCCGGCTCGGGTGCCATGCCAGCGGGTGCGGATACGGGCTTGGGCTTGGCGGCGCGATTCTCGGCGGGCAGGCTGCGGAATACCTGGCCAACGGCGTCGGCAGTGCTTTCCATCTGCCGCAGCTTGGCCAGCATATCCTGCAGGCTGCGATCCTGATCGACGCCGCTCATGCCGGCACGCCACTCGATGCGGAGCACGGCGCGTTCGTCCTCGGTAACCCTGCCGGCGCGACGCATGTCGAGGCTGTCGCTGCGCTTGAGTTCGCCGCCGGTGGCGGCGCCGAACGCAAATCCGGGCACCAGCAAAAGCACCAGTGCCCAGCGTCCGGCGCGCATCCGGCAGCACGACGACAGGGTGGCCAGCGAGTTCGGCATACGGTCCCGAAGAGCGCGAAAGTGCTGCTATTCTAGTACCAGCATTGAAGCCGGCTTTCGCCTGATCAGGCCTCTCCAAGCCCCCCAATTATCCATTCAGGGGACATCCATGAAGCTCTACAGCTACTTTCGCAGTTCGGCCAGTTTTCGCGTGCGCATTGCCTTGGCGCTGAAGGGGCTGTCCTACGATTACATTCCGGTGCATCTGGTCAAGGAAGGCGGGCAGCAGTTCGCCGCCGATTTCAGGGCCAAGAACCCGGCCGCGCTGGTGCCGGTGCTGGAAGACGACGCGGGCCAGTTGCTGACACAGTCCCTGGCCATCATCGAATACCTGGACGAGACCCGCCCCGAGCCGCCGTTGTTGCCGGCGGACGCCGCCGGTCGGGCAAGGGTGCGCGCGCTGGCCTTGTCGATTGCCTGCGAGATCCACCCGCTCAACAACCTGCGCGTGCTGGCTTACCTGAGCAAGACGCTGGGCGTCAGCGAAGACCAGAAAAACGTCTGGTACCGGCATTGGGTCGAAACCGGGCTGGCCACGGTGGACGCCATGCTGTCCGGAGATGGGCGCACCGGCACCTATTGTCACGGTGAGATGCCGACCCTGGCCGACGTGGTGCTGGTGCCGCAGATCTTCAACGCCCAGCGCTTCAATTGCCGCCTCGACCACGTGCCGACTGTGATGCGCATCCACCAGCACTGCCTGACCCTGCCGGCTTTTGCCAGGTCGGTACCGGCCGAGCAGCCGGACGCGGAGTAGTTCAGCCGCCTTTGAGGCGCCCCGCAAAAACCTTGCGCAGCTTCGCCGCCTTGGGCGCCACCACGGCCAGGCAATAGCCCTGATTCGGATTGTTGGCGTAGTAGTTCTGGTGGTAGTCCTCGGCGCGCCAGAAAGTCGGCGCTGGTAATACGGCGGTGACGATGGGATTGGGCCAGATCTTCTGTGCGGTGAGTTCTGCGATCAGGTCAAGAGCAATGCGCTCCTGCTCCGCGCCATGGGTGAAGATCACCGAACGGTACTGGCTGCCGATATCGCCGCCCTGTCGGTTCAGCGTGGTCGGATCATGGATGGCGAAGAAGGCCGTCAGCAGGCTGCGGTAGTCGATCAGCGCCGGGTCGAAGCGGACTTCGACCACCTCGGCGTGCCCGCTGCGCCCGGTACAGACACCGTGGTAGTCGGGGTTCTGCGTCATGCCGCCGGCATAGCCGGAGATCGCCGATTCGACGCCCTTCAACTGCACGAAGGCGGCTTCCAGGCACCAGAAACAGCCGCCACCCAGGGTTGCGATCTCGGTACTCATGCTTTCCTCCCGCAGCGCAAGGCGATGGGCCAGGCGATGGCTTTCAGGGCCTGCGGCTCCGGCCAGACCTGCCGCAGGCGCACGCCGAGTTCGACACAGGGATCACTACCGCGTTCCTTGATGTAACGCTGTGTCGCCGACCAGGTGCGCAGATAGGCCAGCAGGTCGTCCAGCCGCCATTCGAGGCGGATCTCGAAGCCCGGCGCGGGGACTTCTTCGAATGGGAAGGGCATCTCGCGGTAGCCGAGGTCCACCCAGCGCCGTTCCGGCGGCCACCAGGGGCCGATGGTATTGCGGTAGAAGTCCTCGACGATGGCATTCAGCTCCGGTTCGCCTTGCAGCAGCGTGTAGGTCCAGGCGGCGAGCACGCCACCAGGCTTCAGCACCCGCCGAACCTCGGTGTAGAAGGCGTCGTCGGCGAACCAGTGCAGGGCCTGGGCGACGGTGACGAGGTCGCAGCAGGCATCCGGCAGGCCGCTATGTTCGGCCGGCGCGGCCAGGTAGCTGATGCGCGGGTCGGGCCTCGCCTGGGCGATCTGTTCGGCCGAGAGGTCGGTGGCATGGACGCGTGCGAAATGCCCGGCCAGCGCGCGCGCAGCCTGGCCGTTGCCGGTGCCGCAGTCCCAGGCCAGTTCATGGCCGGCGCATTGCCGCGCCAGCCAGCCGAAGAGTTCCGGCGGGTAGGACGGCCGCGCTCGGGCATACGCCGCGGCGTGGCCGGAGAAGTGATCGCTGGCTGCGCTCACACCTTCTCGATGATGATCGCGATGCCCTGGCCGACGCCGATGCACATGGTGCACAAGGCGTAGCGGCCGCCGCTGCGTTGCAACTGATACGTCGCCGTGGTCACCAGGCGGGCGCCGCTCATGCCCAGCGGATGGCCGATGGCGATGGCACCGCCATTGGGATTGACGCGCGGGTCGTCGTCGGCGAGGCCCAGGTCGCGGGTGACCGCCAGGCCTTGCGCGGCAAAGGCTTCGTTGAGCTCGATCACGTCCATCTGCTCAAGCGTCAGGCCGGTCTGGGCCAGCAACTTCTTAACCGCCGGCGCCGGGCCGAAGCCCATGATGCGCGGCGCCACGCCGGCGGTGGCCATCGCCACCACGCGCGCTTTCGGTGTCAGGCCGTGGGCCCGGGCAGCGGCTTCCGATGCCAGCAGCAGGGCGCAGGCGCCGTCGTTCACACCCGAGGCGTTGCCGGCGGTGACCGTCAGCTCGGGGCCGCCGGGTTTGTTGTTTATGCCCTTCAGCTTGGCCAGTTGTTCCAGCGTGGTGTCGGTGCGCGGGTGCTCGTCGGTATCGAAGACCTTCGGCTCGCCTTTCTTTTGCGCGATCTCGACCGGGACGATTTCGCTTTTGAAAATGCCGGCGGTATTGGCCGCGCCCCAGCGCTGTTGCGAGCGCAGGGCGAAGGCGTCCTGGGCGGCGCGCTCGATGCTGAAATCGGCGGCGACGTTGTCGGCCGTTTCCGGCATCGAATCGACGCCGTACTGCGCCTTCATCAGCTTGTTGACGAAGCGCCAGCCGATGGTCGTGTCATACACCGCATTGCTGCGCGAAAAGGCGCTCTCCGCCTTGGGCATGACGAAGGGCGCACGGCTCATGCTCTCGACGCCGCCGGCGATCATCAGGGTCGCCTCGCCGGCCTTGATGGCGCGTGCGGCCGTGCCGACGGCATCCATGCCGGAACCGCACAGGCGGTTGATGGTGGCGCCCGGCACTTCGACCGGCAGGCCGGCCAAGAGGCCCGCCATGCGCGCCACGTTGCGGTTGTCTTCGCCGGCCTGGTTGGCGCAGCCGTAGATCACATCCTCGACCTGTTTCCAGTCCACGCCCGGGTTGCGCGCCATCAGCGCCTTGATCGGCAGGGCGGCGAGATCGTCGGTGCGGATGCCGGCGAGCGTGCCGCCATAACGGCCGATGGGAGTACGGATGGCGTCGCAGATGAAGGCCTGTTGCGTCATTGGTTTGAATCCTCGTCGAAGAAATGTCCCTTGATGCGGGTGGAACGGCCACGAAACACGGCGATCATCCTGCCGTCTTGGTTCGTGACCTCGATGTCGTAAATACCGCTGCGCCCGCCCTGGTGGCGGGCGCGGCCGACGGCTGTCAGTGTATCGCCGAGGTGGGCCGGAGCGATGAAGTTGATGTCTACACCAGCGGCCACGGTGTAATGGTTGAAGCTGTTGCAGGCGTAGGCAAAGGTGGTGTCGGCCAGCGCGAAGAGGAAGCCGCCGTGGGCGATGCCGTGGCCGTTCACCATGTCCTGCCGGACTTTCATTTCGGCCACCGCGCCACCCGGCGTGGTTTCGCGGATCACGATGCCGAGGCCCTGGGCGGCGTGGTCGTTGGGCCACATGGTGGCCGTACAGCGCTCGGCGACTTGTTGCGCAGTCAGCGCCATGTCATTTCCCCGTGAAATTGGCGGGACGCTTTTCCATGAAGGCGGCGACGCCTTCGCGGTAGTCCGGGCCGAAGCCGAGTTCGCGCTGGCAGTCGCGTTCGAGGTCGAGCTGTTGCTCCAGGGTATTGCCGCCGCTGGCGTAGAGCGCCTGCTTGGTACGCGCCAGGCCCTTGGTCGGCGCGGTGCTGAAGTGCAGGGCAAGTCTTTCCGCTTCCGCCATCAGCTTGTCGTCGTCGAGGCATTTCCAGATCAGGCCCCAACTTTCGGCCTGCTCGGCCGAGAGCTTCTCGCCGAGCATGGCCAGGCCCATGGCGCGCGCGTTGCCGACCAGGCGCGGCAGCGCCCAAGTGCCGCCGGCATCGGGGACCAGGCCCAGCTTGCAGAAAGCCTGGATGAAGGAGGCCGAGCGCGCGGCGAGCACGATGTCGCAGGCCAGCGCGATGCTCGCCCCGGCGCCGGCGGCGACGCCATTCACGGCGCAGATGACGGGCATTTCCAGGGCGCGCAGGCTGAGGATCAGCGGCCGGTACCAGGTTTCTATCGTGTAGCCAAGATCGACGGGCGCGGCATCGGCCGAGACATTGCGGTCGGCGAGGTCCTGGCCGGCGCAGAAGCCGCGTCCCGCCCCGGTCACCAGCAGCACGCGGGCGCCCTCGTCGCGGCTGCGGGCGATCGCCTCGCGCAGCTCCATGTGCATGTCGACGTTGAAGCTGTTGAGGCGGTCGGGACGGTTCAGGGTGATGCGGGCGATGCCGGCATCGAGCGAGAAAAGGATATGCTGCTGGCTCATGGTCGGGGGTTCCGTGTTTGTTGTTGGCGGCCGTGGCAAATCGCGAAGCGCATCATTCTGACACAGCGGGCGGCCTTAGTTTAGAATCGAAATGTATCACTTCCTACGGTCCTGACGCATGAAAGTCTATGCCATCGACGGCATCGTGCCGGTGGTCGATCCCACCGCCTATGTTCACCCTTCGGCGGTTCTGATTGGCGACGTGCACATCGGGCCGCGCGCCTACATCGGCCCCTGCGCCAGCCTGCGCGGCGACTTCGGCCGGCTCTTCATCGGCGCCGGTGCCAATGTTCAGGACTGCTGCGTGATGCACGGCTTCCCGCACAGCGACACCATTATCGAGGAGGACGGCCACATCGGCCACGGCGCGATCCTGCACGGCTGCATCGTGCGCCGGAACGGCATGGTCGGCATGAATTCGGTGGTGATGGACAAGGCGGTGGTCGGCGAATCGGCCATCGTTGCCGCGCAGAGCTTCGTCAAGACCGCCTTCGAAATTCCGCCGCGCATGCTGGCCGGCGGTTCGCCGGCCAAGCTGATGCGCGAACTGACCGAACTGGAGATGAACTGGAAGATCCACGGCACGGCGGTATACCACGACCTGGTGGGCCGCTGCCACGCCGGTCTGGTCGAAACCGAAGCACTGGCGGTGGCCGAGCCCAACCGCAAGCGGCTGCAATTGCCAGAGCTGAAAACCCTGCCGGAAACGCGGCGAGAGAAGGGCTGAAAGTCGGCGCTGGTACTACGGCGATTCCAGAGTCGTTTGCGCCACGGCGTGCTCCCAGGCCCGCATCAGTTCGGCGGCGCGCTCCCTCGGCAAGGTCGGGACGAATGTGCGTTCCGCCTGCCAGTGGGCTGCCAGTTCATCGGTTCCCGAATACACGCCGCTGGCCAATCCGGCCAGGTAGGCGGCGCCCAGAGCCGTGGTCTCGATCACCCGTGGCCGCACGACGGGGATGCCCAGCAGGTCGGCCTGGAACTGCATCAGCAGGTTGTTGGTGCTGGCGCCGCCATCCACGCGCAGCTCGCTGATGCCCTTGCCGTCGCCGAGGTCGCGGCCCATGGCATGCAGCAGCGCGGCGCTCTGGAAGGCAATGCTTTCCAGCGCGGCGCGGGCGATGTGGGCGACGCCGGTGCCACGGGTGAGCCCGAGGATGGCGCCGCGCGCATTCGGCTTCCAGTAGGGCGCCCCGAGTCCGGTGAAGGCGGGGACGAAAACCACTCCGCCGCTGTCGGGCACGCTTTCGGCAAGTCCCTGAATCGCGGCGCTGGCATCGATCGCCTTCAGCCCGTCGCGCAGCCATTGCACCACCGCGCCGCCGATGAATACGCTGCCCTCGAGTGCGTACTGCGGCCGCGAGTCGATCTGCGCCGCGCTCGTGCTGATCAGGCCGTTGCGGCTGGCGAGGCAGGTTTCACCCGTATTCAGCAGCGTGAAGCAGCCGGTGCCGTAGGTGTTCTTTGCCATTCCGGCGGAAAAGCAGGCCTGGCCGAATAGCGCGGCCTGCTGGTCGCCGGCGATGCCGCGGATGGCGATCGGCGCGTCGAACACTCCGGGGGCGGTTTCGCCATAGTCATGGCTCGACGGAAACACTGCAGGCAGCAGCGAGGGTGGCAGCCCGAACAGGGCCAGCAGATCGTCGTCCCAGCAATTGCGATGAATGTCGAAGAGCAGGGTGCGCGAGGCATTGCTGACGTCCGTCGCATGGACGGCGCCGCCGCTGAGGTTCCACAACAGCCAGGTATCGACGGTGCCGAAGGCCAGTTCGCCGCGTTCGGCCGCGGCCCGCGCGCCAGGCAGGTTGGCCAGCATCCAGGCCAGCTTGGTGGCGGAGAAATAGGCGTCGAGCACCAGCCCGGTCTTTGCGCGCACGGTTTCCGCCAGGCCGCGGGCGGCCAGCTCAGCGCAGTCCTGCGCGGTACGGCGGTCCTGCCACACGATCGCCTTGCATAGCGGCTCGCCGGTAAGCCGGTTCCACAGCAGCGTGGTTTCGCGCTGGTTGGTGATGCCGATCGCGGCGACCTCGCTGGGGCGCACGCCGGCCTTGGCCAGGGCTTCCCTCGCCGTCGCAAGCTGGCTGTCGCGGATTTCAACGGGGTCGTGCTCGACCCAGCCCGGCCGTGGAAACCACTGGCGAAACTCGCGCTGGGCCATGGCCACGATGCCGCCGTCGACATCGAAGACGATACTGCGCGAACTCGAGGTGCCCTGATCGAGGGCCAGCAGGTAGCGGGATCGGCGCATGGCATTTCCTTCGGAGCGGACGACGAGGACATTAGCGGTCCGCTCTCCGGTCGTCAATTTGCCTGCCGCCGGCGGGCGGTCAGCAGCTTTTTGTAAGCTTCGATTAAGTCTCCTTATGTTAGTATTCCGCGCCGCAACAACGGCCCCAGGGCTTGCTGCGCCGTCCCTTGCGGGTACACCCAGACCGGACATTCCCGGCACGGCGAATCCGCGACAACAAGACCGGCCAAGCACCGGCATCTGATCAACGCAGCACACACACGAGGAAGACGCATGAAAATCCACGAATATCAGGGCAAGGAAATCCTGAAGAAATTCGGCGTGACGGTACCGCGCGGCATTCCCTGCTTTTCCGTCGACGAGGCGGTGAAGGCGGCGGAAACTCTCGGCGGCAAGGTTTGGGTGGTGAAGGCCCAGATCCATGCCGGCGGTCGCGGCAAGGGCGGCGGTGTCAAGGTGGCCAAGTCCCTGGACGAGGTGAAGAGCTACGCCGGCCAGATCCTCGGCATGCAACTCGTGACCCACCAGACCGGGCCGGCCGGCCAGAAGGTGCGCCGCCTGCTGGTGGAAGAGGGCGCCGACATCAAGAAGGAATACTACGTGGCGGCCCTGACCGACCGTGCCTCGCAGAAAGTGGCGATGATGGCATCGAGCGAGGGCGGCATGGACATCGAGGAAGTCGCGCACAAGACCCCCGAGAAGATCATCAAGGTCTTCGTCGATCCGGCCGCCGGGCTGACCGACGCCCAGGCCAAGGAACTGGCCGACGGCATCGGCGTTCCGGCCGCTTCGCAGGCCCAGGCCATCGACACCTTCAAGAAGCTCTACACCTGCTACATGGAGACCGACGCCAGCCTGGCCGAGATCAATCCCATGATCTTGGAAGGCAACGGCAACATCAAGGCGCTCGACGCCAAGTTCAATTTCGACTCCAACGCGCTCTATCGCCATCCCGAGATCGTTGCCTACCGCGACCTCGACGAAGAGGATGCGGACGAGATCGAAGCTTCCAAATATGACCTGGCCTACATCAGCCTCGACGGCAACATCGGCTGCCTGGTGAACGGCGCCGGCCTGGCGATGGCGACCATGGACACGATCAAGCTGTTCGGCGCCGAGCCGGCCAACTTCCTCGACGTCGGCGGTGGCGCGACCACCGAAAAGGTCACCGAAGCCTTCAAGATCATGCTCAAGAACCCCAAGGTCAAGGGCATCCTGGTCAACATCTTCGGCGGCATCATGAAATGCGACACCATCGCCACCGGCGTGGTCACCGCCGCGCGCGAGACGCACTCGGTGCCACTGGTGGTGCGCATGAAGGGCACCAACGAAGACCTGGGCAAGAAGATCCTCGCCGAATCCGGCCTGCCGATCATTTCCGCCGACTCCATGGCCGAGGCCGCGACCAAGATCGTCGCTGCCGTCAAGTAAGGAACCACCATGTCCATCTTCATCAACAAAGACACCCGCATCATCACCCAGGGCATCACCGGCAAGACCGGCCAGTTCCACACCGAGAAGTGCATCGAGTACGCCAACGGCAAGAACTGCTTCGTCGCCGGCGTGAACCCGAAGAAGGCCGGCGAGAAGATCTTCGACGTGCCGATCTTCGCCTCGGTCAAGGAAGCCAAGGCCCAGACCGGCGCCACGGTTTCCGTGATCTACGTGCCGCCCGCCGGCGCCGCCGACGCGATCTGGGAAGCCTGCGAGGCCGATCTCGACCTGGCGATCTGCATCACCGAGGGCATACCGGTGCGCGACATGCTGGTGGTGCGCGACAAGATGAAGGCCAAGGAAGCCGCCGGCGGCAAGAAGACCCTGCTGCTCGGACCCAACTGCCCTGGGCTGATCACCCCGGACGAAGTCAAGATCGGCATCATGCCCGGGCACATCCACCGCAAGGGCCGCATCGGCGTCGTGTCGCGCTCCGGCACGCTGACCTACGAAGCCGTCGCACAACTGACCGAAATCGGCCTCGGCCAAAGCTCGGCGGTCGGCATCGGCGGCGACCCGATCAACGGCTTGAAGCACATCGACGTCATGAAGGCCTTCAACGACGACCCCGACACCGACGCCGTGATCATGATCGGCGAGATCGGCGGCCCGGACCCGGACGAGGCCGAAGCCGCGCAGTGGTGCAAGGCCAACATGAAGAAGCCCATCGTCGGCTTCATCGCCGGCGTCACCGCCCCGGCCGGCAAGCGCATGGGCCATGCCGGCGCGCTGATTTCGGGCGGTGCCGATACGGCCGATGCCAAGCTGGCAATCATGGAGGAGTGCGGCTTCACGGTGACGCGCAATCCGTCGGAAATGGCCAAGCTGCTGAAGGGCCTGCTCAAGTAGGAAAGTCGGCGCTGGTGGTACGGCGATCAGCCGCACCGCCGTTGGCCGAGATCCGCTGGAAGTGCTGGCAACCAGCCAAAAGCCGCGCAGCGCAAGCTGTTGCGGCTTTTTTCCGCTTAGAATCAGCAAATCTCCGGTCAAAGGCTCCGAATGTCATGATCCTACCGAGGGATACCGTCCCCTCCGCATGCTTCGGGGACATATCCCGCAAGAGGATACCGTCCCCTCCGCATGCTTCGGGGACATAAATTGATTGACGGACTTGATGCTGGACTGTAAGAATTGCGCTTATTGCGCTGTTTTTTCGCAGGCTCTCGACAGGGTTGCAACCGATGAAGAAAGCGGGCTTCTGGAAAAGTGACGGGTTCTTCGGGGTGGCCGTCAGCCTCGTCATGCTGGTGCTGGGCAATGGCGACCTCTTGCAGGGGCTGGAGCGCAAGGCCTATGACATGGGGGTCGGCGCGGCAAGCAGGACGCCTTCGGACAAGATTGCCGTCATCGCCATCGACAAGCCCAGCTTGGACAACATCGGGCGCTGGCCGTGGTCGCGGGAGATCATGGCGGACATGGTGGACAAGCTCGCCGCAGCCAAGGCCAAGGTTATTGCAACGACGGTTTTCTACTCCGAGCCACAGCGTGACCAGGGTTTGGTGTACATCAACAAGCTGATTGAATCCTGCGGCGTGACCTTGCCTGCCGCGGTTACAGAGCCGGCTCCGGCACCGGCTCCGGCAGGAGATGGCACGGCCCCGGCACCGGTAGCGGCGCCCGCGCCGCCCGCGGCTTCTTCCTGCCCTCAGATCGAGGCCTTGCTGGTCGAAGCCGACCAGAAGCTGAACACGGACCGGCGGCTTGCCGATGCCTTCAACAAGGCGGGAAACGTAACCTTGCCGATGCTTTTCGTGCTTGGCGAGCCACGTGGCCGTCCGGACAAGGATCTCCCTGATTTCATCAGGAAAAATGCCGTCAAGGTATCCGGTGCCGATGTTGCGCCACCCTTCCCGACACTGGGTGTCGATGCCGGCGTGATCGAACCGCTGGGCAAGGTGGCCAAGGCGATTGGACACCTCAACGTGATACCCGATGTCGACGGGGCGATTCGTACCGAGCCGTTGGTACTTTCCTACTTCGATCAGACCTTCCCCTCGCTGTCGCTGTTGGTGGCCGCGCGCAGTCACAACCTGACCGTTGCCGACATCCAGGCTCAAGCCGGCGATTCGGTCCGGCTGGGCAAGCTCAAGGTCGGAACGGACACCGACTCCCGGATGCTTACCTTCTTCTACAAGGACAGGGAAGGCGGCCAGCCGGCATTCCAGGTGGATTCCTTCTTCGATGTGAAGAGTGGCAAGATTCCCTATGACAAGTATCGCGACAAGATCGTCCTGATCGGGCCAACCTCGTCCTCCGTTGGCAGCGTTTTTGTCACTCCGATCAGCCCGGCCATGCCGGCGGTCTTGATGCAGGCTCATGCCGTGTCGAGTCTGCTTTCGGAGCATTTCTTTGTCGCGCCGACCTGGGGCTTCTGGGTTGAAAAGCTGGTCTTCCTGCTGATCGCGGCCTACCTCGTCGTCTTGCTGCCGCGGATAAAGGCGGGAGTGGCGGCGGGCATTACCGCCGGCGTCCTGGTGGCTTTGATCGCGACCCACTTCGTTCTGATGACGACGCAGTTGATGTGGATCCAGCTGATGGTTCCAGCCGCCCTGCTGGTCGTTGGCCACTTGCTGCTGACGGTCAAGCGCTTTGTCGTCACCGAGCGCGGCAAGGAGAAGTCGGACGCTGCTTCGGCGGAGTCGAACCGCATGCTGGGCCTCGCATTCCAGGGCCAGGGCCAGTTGGACATGGCCTTCGACAAATTCCGCTTGTGTCCCAAGGACAATCAGGTCATGGAGAACATCTACAACCTGGCCCTGGATTTCGAGCGCAAGCGCCAGTTCAACAAGGCCGAGGCCGCGTTCCGCTATATCCATGATTGGGATCCGAAGTTCCGTGACATCGAAAACCGTGTCAACCGCGCGAAGCAACTATCGGAAACCGTCATCCTCGGGGGGGGCGGTGGCGGTCGCAGCAATGCAAGCTTGCTCGATGCCAGCGGAAATGTCGAGAAGCCGATGCTGGGGCGTTACCAGATAGAAAAAGAGCTGGGCAAAGGCGCCATGGGCGTGGTTTACATGGGGCGCGATCCCAAGATCAATCGTGTCGTGGCCATCAAGACCATGGCCTTGTCGCAGGAGTTCGAGGCCGACGAACTGGTCGAGGTCAAGGAGCGTTTCTTCCGCGAAGCCGAGACGGCGGGGCGACTGAATCATCCCAACATCGTGCAGATGTACGATGCCGGCGAGGAACACGATCTGGCCTACATTGCCATGGAGTTCCTCAAGGGCAAGGATCTGGTGCCTTACGCCAAGGCGGGTAACCTGATGCCCATGCCGCGCGTGATGAGCATCGTGGCACGGGTTGCCGATGCCCTGTCGTATGCTCACGAGAACAACGTCGTGCATCGCGATATTAAGCCCGCCAATATCATGTATGAGCCGGATTCGGATCAGGTCAAGGTCACGGACTTCGGTATTGCCCGCATCACCGACTCGTCCAAAACCAAAACCGGCATGGTGCTCGGGACGCCGAGCTACATGTCGCCGGAACAGCTTGCCGGAAAGAAAATCGACGGCCGTTCCGACCTCTTTTCGCTGGGAGTCATGCTGTTTCAGATGAGCTGCGGCAAGCTGCCCTTCGAAGGCGATTCGATGGCGCAACTGATGTTTCGCATCGCCAATGAAGCGCATCCCGACATTCGCGCGATCAACCCCGATCTGCCGGACTGCGTCGTGGATATCATCGGCAAGGCGCTGACCAAGGATCCCGACGCGCGGTACCAGACCGGCGCAGAGTTTGCCCGCGACATTCGTACCTGCATTAGCATGAGCGGTGGAACACCCGCGGCCGACTCCGGCGTGGATATCAGTTTCTGAGGGCATCGCCATGGATATGAATGCCGTTCTCGAAATGGTCACGCGCAGCGACCCAGGTATGGTTCGCTCCAACAACGAAGACTCGGTCATGGCCAACGCCGAGTCGGGCTTTGCCGTGCTTGCCGATGGCATGGGCGGTTACAACGCCGGCGAGGTGGCCAGCGGCATGGCCACCACAATGCTGGGCTCCGAGCTGGCGAAGGCGTTTGCGGATCGATCGCCCAGCAGCGATGCCGGTAACGGGAAAACCTGGGCCGAGATTGCGGTGGAAACCCAGATGGGCCTGGTGAATAGCGCCATCTTCCAGTCCTCACAAACCAATCCGCAGCATGCCGGCATGGGGACGACGCTCGTGGTTGCCGTATTTCACGACAACAAGGTGACCGTGGGGCACATCGGCGATTCGCGCATGTACCGTCTGCGCGGCGATGACTTCGAGGCCATTACGAGGGATCATTCCCTGCTGCAGGAGCAGATCGATGCCGGCCTGATCACCCCGGAGCAGGCACGTCACTCGCAAAACAAGAATCTGGTGACGCGCGCGGTTGGCATCGATGCCGAGGTTGCGGCCGAGATCCATGACCACGAAGTCATGCCTGGCGACGTATACCTGCTTTGTTCGGATGGCCTTAACGACATGGTTGAGGATGACGAAATTGCGATGACCCTGGGGGCGCTGTCGGCGAATCTCGAGCTTTGCGCAACTCAATTGATACAAATGGCCAACGACAATGGTGGTCGTGACAATGTTTCTGTAATCTTGGTCAAGGTCAAGGGGGAATATCCGGCATCTCGCGGAATGCTCTCCCGGATCCTGGCCTGGTTCAAGTAATGCAGCGCTCTGTGACCTTGAAGGACGAAGACAATGGCTAAGCTCATACTCAGCATGGAAACCACGATGCTCAAGGAAATTCCCTTGAACAAGGAGCGCACCACGATCGGTCGCAAGCCCCATAACGACATACAGATCGACAATCTCGCGATCTCGGGTGAGCATGCTGTGGTGATCACCATCCTCAATGACTCGTTTCTTGAGGATCTTGGCAGCACCAACGGAACCTTTGTCAATGGCCAGTCCGTCAAGAAGCATTTTCTGCAGAATGGCGACACGATCGAACTCGGCAAGTACCGGCTGAAGTTTGTCAGCGAGTTGCCGCAACAGACAAACGCCGCGGATTTCGAAAAGACCATGATTTTGCGTCCGGGTGCGGCGAAACCTCCCGCGGCTCCGCCAGCCGCCGCGCCGGCGGCGCCGACTCCGTCGGCCGGCGTTGCGGCTGCGCATACCACGACTTCGCCCGGCATGCCGCCTGCCGCTCCCGCCGCATCCCCACCGCCTGCCGCAGCCCTTCCCTTGGGCGCAATCCAACTGCTCTCGGGTGGAAACGCCGGTAAGGAAATGGAGCTGACCAAGACGCTGACGACGCTTGGAAAACCCGGGGTTCAAGTCGCCGTCATTGCACGTCGGCCCCATGGCTACTTCATCACCCATGTCGAGGGCGCCAGTTTCCCCGTGGTGAATGGCACGGCACTTGACGCGCAAGCCCATCAACTGGCGGACCACGACGTAATCGAATTGGCGGGCGTCAAGATGGAATTTTTCCTCAAGAGCTGAAGCATCGCCAACGTGCCCCCGGAGGTCGCTTGAAACAGTATCTTCCCCGCTACGGATTGGGACTGCTGATCCTGCTGGTATTGCTTGGCCATTCGGCCCGCGTCTATCAAATTCCGTTCGTCAACCATCTGGATTCGCTGATTTACGACGCAAAGCTGCGCCTGACCATGCCGCGTACCGTCGATCCGCGGGTAGTCATTCTCGATATCGATGAAAAGTCCCTTGCGGAGCAGGGGCGCTGGCCATGGGGGCGCGACAAGCTTGCGTTGTTGATGGACAAGCTTTTCAACCAGTACGGAATGCGCCTGGTTGGTTTCGACGTCGTGTTTGCGGAGCCCGACGACAGTTCCGGCCTGCGTACCCTGGATGCCCTGGCAAAGAAGGAGTTGCGCGAGGTGCCGGCCTTCAGTTCCGTCTTGCGCGAGTTGCGTCCGCAACTTGACAATGACGCGCGTTTTGCCGAATCGATGAAAAACCGGCCCATCATACTTGGCTATTATTTTTCCAGTCGTGAAGACGGCGTAAGCACCGGCGCTGTGCCATCCGCCGTTTTTCCGGCTGGCACCTTTGCTGGGCGTCGTATCGGTTTTACGCAGTGGGTCAGCCATGGCGGAAATTTGCCGGAGTTCCAGAAAGCCGCCGCCGGAGCGGGGCATTTCAATCCGCTGGTGGATGGCGATGGCATTTCAAGGCGCGTCCCCCTGCTGGTCGAGTACAAGGGCCAGTATTACGAATCGCTGTCACTGGCAATGGTCCGCAATCTGCTCGGCAATCCTGTAATCATTCCTGGCTACCCGTCCAATTCACCGAGTTCCTATGCGGCGATGGAATGGCTGGAACTCAAGGGTGGCAGCGAGGCGCCGTTAGCCATTCCCGTCGACGAAAATGCCGCGACCTTGATTCCGTATCGTGGTGCGCAGGGAAGTTTTCGCTACATATCGATTACCGATGTGTTGACCGACAAGGTACCAAAGGAACTGCTGGCGGGCAGGATTGCCGTTGTCGGTACTACCGCGCCCGGTCTGATGGATCTGCGGGCAACTCCTGTCGGCGCGGCCTATCCCGGAGTAGAGATACACGCCAATCTGATTGCCGGCATGCTGGATGGAGCGATCAAGCACAAGCCACCCTACATCCTGGGCGCGGATGTGCTGCTGGTCCTGCTCGCCGGTGGTGTCATGGTCTTCCTGTTGCCCATGCTGTCACCTTTCCGTGCCACCGTGGTCGGCTCAATTGTTTTGTTGCTGCTCCTTGGTATCAATTTCAGTTTCTGGCATGTTTCCAACGTGGTGCTGCCGTTGGCGAGTGGCGGGATCGCGGTGATACTTTTGTATGCCATGAACATGTCTTGGGGCTATTTCGTCGAATCCCGAACCAAGCGGCAATTGACGGGTTTGTTCGGGCAGTATGTGCCGCCGGAGCTGGTTGAGGAAATGAGTCGGGATCCGGAGAACTACAGCATGGCTGGGCGCAAAGCCGAGCTAACGGTTCTGTTTTCCGACGTGCGTGGCTTTACCACCATCTCAGAGGGGCTGGAGCCGGATGAACTGGCCAGCCTCATGAACCAGTATCTCGGTGCCATGACCATCGTGGTGCGCAAGCATCGGGGAACCCTGGACAAGTACATTGGCGATGCGATCATGGCGTTCTGGGGGGCGCCGGTCGACGATCCCGAACATGCGAAAAATGCCGTTCTTACCGGCCTGGAAATGCATGTCGCCCTGCATGAACTGAACAAGGATCTGGTCGCCAAGGGGTGGCCCGAACTGAAGATTGGCGTTGGCGTGAATACCGGCCCCATGACCGTTGGCGACATGGGTTCGCCGGTGCGCCAGTCTTACACCGTGATGGGTGACGCGGTAAACCTCGGTTCGCGCCTGGAAGGCATCACCAAGCAGTATGGTGTTGGTTTCATTGTCGGCGAGGGCACCCGTGAGTTGGTGAAAAAGGAATTCATTTTCCGTGAGCTCGACCGGGTGCGCGTCAAGGGCAAGGAAGATCCGGTCGGGATTTACGAGCCCGTCGGCGAAGAGGGCAAGGTCGAGAAAGACGATCTGGATGAACTCAAGCTGTGGAATCAGGCGTTGCGGCTTTACCGGGCCCAGGACTGGGATCAGGCCGAAGTTACCTTGATGAACTTGCAACGGATCAAACCTCGCTACTTATACGACTTGTATATCAAGCGTGTCGAGCACCTGCGCACGGAACCGCCAGGCGAAAACTGGGATGGCGTCACCACATTCGAGACTAAATAGGGATCATGAAGGTACGCATACTGGGTTGTAGCGGCGGCATTGGTGGGCGACACCTGCGCACTACCTCGCTCCTGGTCGATAACGATATCCTGATTGACGCGGGTACCGGCGTTGGAGATCTTGCAATAGCGGAACTGGCGCAAATCGATCACGTATTCATTACGCATTCGCACCTCGATCACCTGGCGTGCATGCCCTTCATGATCGACACGGTTGGCGACATGCGCAACCGCCCCCTGACCGTGCATGCCACCGAGGCGACGCTTGAGATCATTCGTGCCCATGTCTTCAATTGGGCGATCTGGCCGGATTTCAGCGTGATTCCGACTGCGGAAAAGCCATTCATGCGGTTTGCCACGATCCGGGTTGGCGAGCCCGTCGATATCGATGGGCGCAAGGTGATTCCATTGCCGGCCAATCACACCGTGCCGGCGGTTGGTTACCAGGTGGATTCCGGACATGCAAGCTTGGTGTTTACCGGCGATACCGGCCCCTGCCCGGAGTTGTGGCAGCACGTTAACCAGATCAGGAACTTGCGCTACTTGATCATCGAGTGTGCATTTTCGAACAGTGAAAAGCGATTGGCGCAAGCCTCCCTTCACCTCTGCCCCAGCATGCTGCTTGACGAGCTGACCAGCTTGCAACGTGATGCCGAGGTATTCATCACCCACCTTAAACCTGGGCAAATCGAATTGACGATGCAGGAAATCGAAGATTGCATCGGCGAGTATCGGCCAGGCATGTTGCAAAACAACCAGCTGTTCGAGATCTGATCATGATCGACACGGTCAGCGTCGAACTGCTGGCGCGTTTGCAACCCCTGGCATCGCTAGGCCAGGCTGGTTTGGGCGAGTTGCCCGCGCTGTGCAAAACGAGACAGTTTGCCCGTGGCAGCGACCCCTTTCGCGCAGCCGACTGGAAGGGGCAAATGGTGTATTTGGTCCAGGGCCAAATTCTTGCCAGCATGGCCGACGGCACCAGTCGAGTACTGGTCGGAGGTCATGAGCTTGCCTCCGCGCCGCTTGCGTGCGAAGGCAAGGTTCCGGCCCGGAGCCAGGCGATAACCGATGTAGTTTTGATGTCCCTCGAAGAAGACAAGCTGGATATCGTTTTGACCTGGAATCAGCTTGCCGCGCCGACCGCTGGCACCCCAGCGGGGGCGGAGTCAACTGATTGGCGCAGGATGTCGGGAATGTTTGCCCTGGACAATTTGACTACTGGCGTTTTTGCGTCCTTGCCACCGGCCAATATCCAGACCTTGCTGGCGAAGTTCATCCGTTTGCCGGTCAAGCGTGGTGATCAGATCATCAGGCAAGGTGAGCCTGGCGACTACTATTACCTGATAGAGAGTGGTCGTTGCAAGGTGACCCGTCAGGTGGCAGGCTCCTCGATTCAGCTTGCGGAGCTGAAGGAAGGCAATGCCTTCGGCGAAGAGGCCCTGGTTGCCGACGCCGACAGAAACGCAACCGTGGTAATGAAGACGGATGGTGCGTTGTTGCGTCTTTCGAAAGACGATTTCAACGAGTTATTGTGCGCGCCCTTGCTGCAGAAGGTCAGTGGGCAGGAAGCCAGACGCCGGATCGCAGGTGGGGCCATCTGGTTGGATGTGCGATTTCCAGCCGAATACCGCAGCGATGGCTTTCAGGGGGCGCTGAATATTCCGCTGGACGATATCCGCCAGGCGCAGGCCGCACTCGATCCGGAAAAGGAATACATCGTTTATTGTCAGACGGGACGTCGCAGTTCCGCCGCGGCATTTCTGCTTTCCCAACGCGGGTTCAATGCCGCCCTGCTGGATGGCGGCATGCGGGCTTATGCGAATGCCATGGAGTCAGTGCAATGAGTGCAGTTCCTGCAACGGCGGCCGAGAGTGCCGCGGATGTCGATACCCGCCTGGCGTTCTTCAAGAATCTCCAGGTGGTTACCAACAAGATCCATGCGACCGCCAACATCGACGAGATCATGCTGGAGCTTTCCGGTGAAATATGCAGCCTGTTCAACGCCGATCGGTTGACGATCTACTCCGTCGGGGACGACAAGGCGTCGATCGTATCCAAGGTCAAAACCGGATTGAACTCCTTCAAGGATCTGCGTCTGCCCATCGCAGACCAAAGTATTGCCGGCCACGTGGCCCTGGCGAAGAAGACGGTGAACATCCGCGATGTTTATGATGATGCCGAGCTGAAAGCGATCAACCCGTCCCTGCGATTCCTTCAGGAGGTTGACAAACGTACCGGTTATCGCACCAAACAGATGCTGGTTGCTCCGGTGGCGGACGCGCAGACCAGCGAGTTGCTTGGCGTGGTTCAAATCATCAACAACAAGGCGGGCGTACCGTTTTCACCCATTGCCCTGGAGGGCGTCAAGGGTCTGTGCGAAACCTTGGCCATTGCGTTCACCCAACGCAGCAAGCCTCCCCAGGCAGTCAAGACCAAGTACGATTTTCTCGTCTCCGACGCCGTCATTTCTGCCCAGGAGCTGGAGTTGGCGACCCGTACCGCGCGCCGCAAAAACATGGACATCGAGGAAGTCCTGGTCAATGAATTCCAGGTCAAGCATCAGGCGCTGGGGATCGCGCTGGGCAAGTTTTTCAACGTGGCCTATGAACCGTTCAAGGGCGATCGGATCAAACCGGCGGATTTGCTGAAAAATCTCAAGCGGGACTTTCTTGAGCAAGCCAAGTGGGCGCCAGTCGAGGAAACCTCCGAAGGCGTCATCGTCGTTTGCATGGATCCGGAGCAGGTCAAGGGGTCTCGTGTGGTCAATAACGTGTTCCCGCGCTCAAAAGCGGTCTATCGGGTTACCACCAATCATGAGTTCGCGCAGACCATTGACCAGTTGTTCGGTGCCGCCGGGGTGCCTGGCTTCACCGACGACAGCTCCGTCGGAGACCTGCTTTCCACGCTCGACGAAGGTGAAATGGACGGCGAGGGCGGTTCCTCGGACGATGTTTCCGCCGCTGCCGATAATGAACTGGTCAAGCTGGTCAACAAGATCATCATCGACGCCTATCAAATGGGTGCTTCGGACATCCATATCGAGCCCGGAATCGGCAAGGACAAGGTTCTGGTCCGCTTCCGGCGCGATGGCTCCTTGCAGAAGTACATCGAGGTTCCTGCGAGCTACCGCAACGCCATGGTGGCCCGCCTCAAGATCATGTGCGACCTGGACATCGCCGAACGTCGCAAGCCACAGGATGGCAAGATCAAATTCAAGAAGTTCGGTCCGCTGGATATCGAATTGCGGGTGGCGACGCTACCGACAACGGGAGGCGTCGAGGACGTCGTGATGCGGATCCTGGCCGCCGGTGAGCCGATCCCGCTCGACAAGCTCGGTGTCCTCCCGATCAACCTTGAGAAGCTCAAGGCGACGATTTCGAAACCCTATGGACTTTTCTTTGTCTGCGGCCCGACGGGCTCGGGCAAGACCACGACGCTGCATTCCGTTCTCGGTTATTTGAACACCGTGGATACCAAGATCTGGACCGCCGAGGATCCGGTGGAAATCACCCAGAAAGGTCTGCGCCAATGCCAGGTAAACAAGAAGGTGATCGACTTCGCCACCGTCATGAAGGCATTCCTGCGCGCCGATCCGGACATCATCATGGTCGGCGAAATGCGCGATGCGGAAACCACCGGCATCGGCATCGAGGCGTCGCTGACGGGCCACCTTGTGTTCGCCACGCTGCATACCAACAGTGCACCGGAGTCCATCATCCGCCTGCTTGACATGGGCATGGATCCATTCAACTTTGCCGACGCCCTGCTCGGCATTCTGGCGCAGCGTCTTGCCAAGCGACTGTGCAAGTGCAAGGAAGCCTATAACCCCGATGAAGAAGAGATCCGCCTGTTCATGAAGGAGTATTGCAGCGAGCTGGAAAATACCGAGACCTTCAAGGCGGACCAGAAGGCGGCGTATGCCGCAACGCAAGCCAGGCTGTTGAAGGATTACGGCAAGGATGGCAAGTTTGTCTTTACCCGTGCCAAGGGCTGTGATACCTGTGGCGGCAGCGGTTACAAAGGTCGGGTTGGCCTCCATGAGCTCATGATCGGTACCGAGCCGATCAAGAAGCTGATCCAGGAGCATGCGCGGGTCGCCCAGCTGTTTGCACAGGCCCTGGAAGACGGCATGCTGACATTGAAGATGGATGGCCTCGAAAAGGCTCTGCAAGGCGTCACGGATCTGAAGCAGGTAAGGGCCGTTTGCATCAAGTAAGGGAGTCGGGCATGGATAGTTCCAGCGACCTGTTTCGCCGCCTTGAGCAGCTCAACGAGATCGGGGCCGCGCTATCCAAGGAGCGGGACATCAATCGTCTGCTCGAAAACATCCTGATTGCCGCGAAGACCATTACCCACGCTGACGGCGGCACGCTTTACCGGATGACCGAAGACAGTCGTGCCTTGCGCTTCGAGATTCTGCGCACCGATTCCTTGAATATTGCGATGGGGGGCACAACCGGAAATTCAATTAATTTCCCCAATCTGCCCCTGGGCAACGAGAAGGGCGAACCCAACGATTCGATGGTAGCGGCCTACGCCGCCATTCACGACAAGACCGTCAATATCGCGGATGCCTATACCGAAGCCGGCTTCGATTTTTCAGGCACGCGGCGTTTCGATGAGCGGACCGGCTACCGCTCCCAGTCCTTCCTCACGGTGCCGATGAAAAACCACGAGGGCGAAATCATCGGCGTGTTGCAGCTGATCAACGCCCTCGATCCCGTCGACAAAGCGGTGAAGCCATTTTCATCGGCGGACCAGAGTCTTGCCGAGTCCCTTGCTTCGCAGGCGGCAATTGCACTGACAAATCGCCTGCTGATCACCCAGCTCGAAGAACTCTTCGAGTCCTTCATCAACCTGATCAACCTCGCGATCGATGAAAAGTCTCCCTACACGGGAGGGCATTGCCAGCGCGTGCCGGCATTGACCATGATGCTGGCGACGGCCGCGGACGAGGCGGCCGAGGGCCCGCTCGCCGAATTCCGGATGGATGAGCGCGACAGATACGAGCTCAAGATCGCCGGTCTATTGCACGACTGCGGCAAGGTCACCACACCTGTCCATGTGGTTGACAAGGCGACCAAGCTGCAAACCTTGTTCGACCGAATTCATCTGATCGACACGCGTTTTGAAGTCCTCAAGCGGGACGCCGAGATTTCCGCCTTGAGGCGTCAGCTTGCGTTGCGCGGTGGTGGTCATTCCCGGGCCGATGAACAGATTCTCCATCAGTATCATGATGAGGTCAGGGTTCTGGACGAGGATCGCGAATTCCTGCGCAAGGCCAATGTGGGCGGCGAAGCGATGGGCGAGGCCGACCTGCAGCGGGTGCGCGACATCGGCAGCGGCCGCAAATGGCGCAATGTCGACGCCGTCGAAACCGAGTTTCTCACCGCCGACGAAGTGGTCAACCTGACGATACGCGCCGGTACCCTGACCCTGAAGGAACGCGACATCATCAACCATCACATCGTTGCCACCATCAAGATGCTGGAGCAGCTTCCCTGGCCGCGCCATTTGACGCGTGTGCCCGAGTATGCCGGCGGCCACCACGAGCGCATGGATGGCAAGGGTTACCCGAAAGGCCTGACCCGCGAACAGATGTCATGGCAGGCCAGGATGATGGGTATTGCCGATATCTTCGAGGCACTCACGGCCCGGGATCGCCCGTACAAGGCGGGGATGAAATTGTCGCAGGCAATGCAGATCATGGCCAACTTCAAGAAGAACGGACATATCGATCCGGACTTGTTCGATGTATTCGTCAGGCAGAGGGTGTATCGGCGCTATGCGGAGCAGTTTCTTGATGCAGGGCAGATCGACGAGGTGAACGAAGCGGCGGTTCTGGGCGCGGGCTGAAGCCTTAGAGCGAAAGTCGGCGCCGGCGAGATGGTGACATGCTCGGCGGCGAATAGCATCATTGCCTGTGTGTTTGCATTGCGATCGCCATTTGCTACCCAATGCGCGGCGGCGCGAACGGTAACGTTCGAAAATTCCAGATGGCGAAGCCAAGTTGAGGCTCGATCCCTTATTTCGGATACGCGTGATTTGTGAAAGGTGGGTATGTGGAGTTTTTTCGATTTTCTGAACGATGATAAGTGCGCATTGACGATTCTCGACATTGGCGCCGCGCTTGGCGAAGAAGCTGAATATCAATGTCTTATGGACTTGAAGCGTGGGCGGCTTATTGGTTTCGAGCCGGATCCCGAAGCGTGTCGGCAGTTGAATCTCAGGTACGGCGCTCCGCATCGCTTCTTCCCGGTATTTCTCGGCGATGGCAAGCCGGGGATTTATTACCAGACCAATTGGGGTCAGACCGGCTCGTTGTTCAAGCCGAATACTCCCTTGCTCGAGAAGTTTCAGCACCTCGCCGAAGTCGTGACTCTGGTCGCAGAGCACCCAGTGGTGAGCACGCGCCTTGACGACATCGCCGAGATAGATGACGTCGACTTCATAAAAATTGATGTCCAAGGTAGTGAACTGGCGGTACTGAGCAATGCGTCACGTGCCCTTTCCAACGCAGTCCTGATCCAGACCGAGGTCAGCTTCGTCGAATCCTACGTTGGGCAGCCGATGTTTTCCGATATCGATGCCTTCCTGCGACAAAGCGGGTTTCAGTTTCATGACTTCGTCGGGGTTGGATCGCGCCCGTTCAAACCTCTGAGCAATCCGGCCAATCCATCGCCGCATCGATTTCAGCGCGCATTTCGGCAACTGATCTGGGCGGACGTTTACTATGTCAAGGACTGGATGCGACTCGATACCGTAGCACCCGGCAAGCTGGAAAAAATGGCGGCTCTGCTGCATGACGTGGCGGGTTCCTACGATCTGGCGCACCTGGTCTTATGTGCCATGGATAGGCAAACAGGTGGCGACGTCGCCCAACGCTACCTGAACCGCTTGTTGGAATCCGGGTATGCCGAAACCGAGTCGGGTAGTGAGCTCAAGTCGGTAAAACAGGAATTGCCGGGAAAGGAGGTTGTCGATTCCCAATTGTCCCGTGCCTCGGCGAAAGCCTCAACCATATTGGAGACCGCAAGCGGAATCGCGGTTTCCGTTCCCGCATCACTGAACTGCATCACCACCTACGTCCTCTTGGAGCAGGAGCAGTGGTTCGAGCGGGAGATCGGGTTTCTCCTTCGCTGGTTGAAGCAAGGCATGAACGCTGTTGATATCGGCGCCAACGTCGGCGTCTACAGCTTGCCGCTGGCGCGCTGCGTAGCGCCTGGCGGCCGAGTATTTGCCTTCGAGCCGGGTACCGGGAATCGGGAGCATCTTGAAAGGGGGCGTGACGCGAACGGCCTGGACAATCTGTACATCTCGGCCTGCGCGCTGTCGGATTGCGAGCGGGAAGCCTGGTTGCAGATAGCGTCATCCGGCGAGATCAACGCGATCAGTGAGGAGGGCGAAACATCAGCCAACGCCGAGCGTGTTCGGGTCAGTTCGCTGGATACTCTCGAGCATGAGTGGAGCGGGGTAGCAATCGACTTTGTGAAGATCGATGCCGAGGGGCAGGAGGCGCGCATTGTCGCCGGAGGCCGGGACTTCTTTCGGCGACACTCGCCCTTGATCATGTTCGAGGACTGCCACGATGGTAGCCGTAACCCCGCTTTGCGTTGGATGTTCGTGGCCTTGGGCTTTGCCACTTATCGATTGCTCGGAGATGCCAGTTGCCTGGTTCCTCTGGCAAGCGACGAGCGGCCAGACTTCTTCGAACTCAATCTGTTCGCGGCGAAATCGGATCGCGCTGCCAGACTTGAGGAAGCCGGTTTGCTGGTTTCCGAGCGGGTGGAGTTCGCCCTGAGCGAATTGGAGCGGCGCAAGGCAATCAGGGGCTTGCTCGATCTACCGTACGCGCGGACATTCGAGTTTGCCGTCGATGACATCGACGCCTGCGCGTTCCGCGAGGCGCTTATGGCGTATGCGGCATACCGTTTCGCTGGGCTTTCGGCCGCGCGTCGATATGCGGCACTATGTACCGCGTATGAAGAACTGCATGAGTTCTGCGCCGGCCGTTCGTGCTCTGCCGCGCTGGCATGTCTGGTTAGGGTGGCGCTCGACTTGGGTCATCGCTCGGTAGCCGTGAATGCGCTGAAACAACTGCTGGGTATGATAGGCGAGCCGCTTGACCAGCCCTTTTTCCCACCTTGCCAGCGTTATGAAAATGTTCCTGCGGAAGGAAGAGAGGCCGAGTGGTTCTCCGCCGCCGCCATCGAGCAACTGGAAGTTAGCCATGAGCTCTCGTCGATATTTAGCATCGAGGGTTTCTCCAGGCTGCAGTCGCTGTGCGAAAGCCCCTTCGTTTCTCCCGAGATGAGCCGCCGCACCATACTCAGGCTGTTTCGGTCGGGCGGGGCAGGTATGAGATGGCAAGACGTGTCGAAATATCTGAATCCAGGCCATCAACATCGCAATTTGTCCTTTTGGTCTTCGCCTCGCTTATCGGAACTCAAGGCTTTGATCTGAAGAAGAACGATTTGCATCCAAGCTTCGCGGTTTCATCCAAGGTTGGTGCCTATCCGCTGCCGCCATTGGGTAGGGGGGCGGAAGCTGACCATTCAAGTCAATTACATGACAATTATTGTCACCTTGGCTGCATGCTCTCGTGCCAGTGTTGCCGTTTCGCCGTGGCATCTATTTTGCTTATTGAACCACGCAACCCGTGCGTGATTCTTTGGAGGTAACTTGAATGGCGAAGCGGTCCTTAAATTCCGGCTTTACGCTGATCGAGTTGATGATTGTGGTCGCCATCATCGGCATTCTTGCGGCCATCGCCATTCCTCAATTCAGCGAGTATACGAAGAAGGGTGAAGACAAGGCGGCGCAATCCGATGCCAAGAATATACTCACGGCAGCAATGACGAATAGCAATCAATAAGTTTTGGAGCTGTACGTCCAGAAGCGGCGGTGTTTGTCGGCGGGGGAAACCCCATTTTATCTAGGAGAGTGTTTATGAAATCAGCGATGCAAAAGGGTTTTACCCTGATCGAGTTGATGATTGTGGTTGCCATCATTGGCATCCTGGCCGCAATTGCGATTCCTCAGTTCAGCGAGTACACGAAAAAGGGTGAGGACAAGAGCGCTCAGTCCGACGCCAAGAACCTGCTGACGCAGGCTGTGGCCAATTCCACGCAATAATTCATCGTTTTTTCAGGAGACTGATTATGAAGAAAGTAATTCTTGCTTCGGTTCTGGGTGTCGCAGCGGCTTCGTCGGTTGGAACCGCAAACGCTGCTTCGACGGCCCAGGTTTTCTGTAGCGGAACTGCCGGTAACGGCGCGGCTGCATCGATTACTGCGGCTTCCGGCTTTGTGAAGGTTCAGTTTACGCCGAAGTGCTCGATCAACACGCATGTTGTCGGCAGCGATTCCGATACCTACTACCGCGTTGGCAGCGCTTCTGCCAAGGGCAAGACCCGCTTTGCCGGCTCCTCCAACGGCGGCGGCGTGGTCTCGGCGGGTACCTGTACGGCCGATCCTTGCGTTGCGGCTGATTCGACAACCGCCGTGGCGTCTACTTACGCTCCGACAAGCTGATCGTCGACGCGGGTTTTCGCCTTCAGGCACGCTATGCGGCGTGCCTGAGCTTTTTTTGAATATTGTATTTCGGCATCGCACGATGTATTCCTTTGTGCTATCCGGCCTTAGCGCCGGCGTCCGCGGGCGGAGCTTCCAGGCCGTATTGCTTCTCGGCATGATGTTGGTTGGAGTGGCCTACCTGTCAGCCGGGTTTTCGCCGCGTCATCCGCGGACGGTAGCGCTGGATATCGGGTTTTCCGGGATTCGTTTTACGCTGGTGCTGCTGAACCTGTTTTGGGTTCAGGAACTGGTGGCAAAGGAAATCGAGCGCAAGACGATTTTTCATTCACTGGCGTACCCGGTTTCCCGATCGAGCTTCGTGCTTGGACGCTACCTGGCGGTAGCGCTGCTGGGCATTCTCGCAAGCGCGGTGCTGGGATTGAGTCTGCTAGGCGCCGTTGCCGCCGCGACTGCCAACTTCAGCCAGGAGTTTGCGGTGGATTTGGATATGGCCTTCTGGGTCACCCTATCCGGATTGCTGCTTGATGCCGCGGTAGTCGCCGCCGTCGGGATGGCGGTGTCAACCGCGTCCACCGTAGCGGTCATGCCCCTTGCAATGGGGATGGCCTTCGCCATAGGCGGCAAGGCGCTGGGGGCGACCACCGACTACTTGGCGGGCGGGGCCGACGGCGATGTTGAGTTGATGGCCAGGTACGGACCACTGATTGGGTTCGTGCGCCTGATCGTGCCGGATCTATCCCGTCTGGACTGGCGCAACTGGCCCCTCTATGGGCTTCGCCCCGAAAGTACAGACCTTGGACTTGCGGTGTTGATGGCTGTCGCCTATATCGCCATTGCCTTATCAATTGGAGTCCTGGTGTTTGCGCGGCGTGAGTTTTCCTGAGCAGCGACTGCGGGTCGGAAGGTGGCCGGCGGCGTCGATTGTTTTGGTATTGGCCATTGCGATCTTTTCGCTGGCGACCGACCGCCTTGGACGCCGCCCAAGAATTGGGATGACGCCGGAATTCTCGGTTCGGCTTCCGGTTCCGGCGCAGGTTTTGATGTCGGTCGGAGATCGTCATCTGGCCGCGAATCTCGGTGGATTTCGGGTTCTGGTCGCCGAAACTGCACGCATGCGCGCAGAAGACTATGCGATTCAGGCTCGGCTACAGAAAGACATCTCCCGCTTGAATCCGGCGCACGAAGACAACTACTATATCGCGGCGGCGATACTTCCCTGGGGTGGGCAACTCGAGGCGGCGCAATACGTACTCAAGCGCGCTGCCGATGCGCGCCCGTTCGATTACCAGCCACTTTTCTACTACGGCTTCCATCTCTATCATTTCTTTCGGAATCCGGCGGCCGGGGCTGAGGCCCTGCTGGCAGGGGCTTCTCGTGCCCGAGATCCGCAGGATCAATGGGCGTTGCAAAATGTGGCCGCAATCTGGATCGAGCGTGGATACCTCGTTGGCGAGGCTGCGGGCCGCGTTCAAGCAATGGCGAATTCCGCACCGCCTGGCAGTTTTCGCAAGTATCTTGCGATTCGAGCGACACGTCTACGCGAACTCGATCGACTTGGGAAACTGGCAGCCACGTATGAACAGACCTATGGTCGTAAGCCCTCCAGTCTGGAAGAGCTTATTCAAGTCGGGTTGATTGAACGTATTCCTGTCGATCCGTTGGGCGTGGGGTTCGCTCTGGACGCCAGTGGGGAGCCGGTATTTCGTGACGCACTTGGTAAACGCAGATAATGACCGCCGCCATCGCCATTCAGAATCTGGAGAAACTCTATGCCAAGGGGTTCCGGCGCGAGCCGGTTGCTGCCGTTCGCGGCGTCTCGATCGAGATCGCCCAAGGCGAGGCTTTCGGCTTCATCGGTCCGAATGGCGCGGGCAAGACCAGTACCATTCGCATCCTCATGGGGCTGGCGAAGCCGACGGGGGGCACGGTCCAAATTTTTGGTGTTGATTCCCAAAATCCGGCGGCTCGCAATGGACTTGGCTATGTTCCCGAGAATCCGTATTTGTACGATTATCTGACCCCAATGGAAATCTTGGGCATGGGTATGCGTCTGCATCGAATGCGGAAGGATTCGGTTCGCAGTCATTGTCGAGCTTGGCTCGATCGATTGGGGATCGGAGCCGTTGCAGACACGCCGATAAGAGCCTTCTCCAAAGGCATGACTCAGCGTGTGGCGATCGCCCACGCCTTGTGCATCGAGCCGCGTTTGCTGATCCTGGATGAGCCCCTCTCGGGACTCGACCCCGTTGGGCGGCGAGATGTCGTCGGTCTCTTGTCAGAATACAAGAAGAAGGGCGGAACACTGTTCTTCACGTCCCATGTTCTGCACGATGTCGAAACACTGGCGGACCGGTTTGGATTGATCCACGCCGGCAAGATTCGATCGGTGAGATCTCCGAGCGAGCTCATCGGCGATGAAGAGGTTTTTCAGGTCCGTTCGAGGGGTGTGGCGGAGGTTATCGGCATGCGTGAAGATGCATCAGGGCGCTGGATCGGCGAAATTCCCCGTGCCGAACTCTGGGTCCAACTGGGGCGCTTGCGCGACGCAGGGCACACATTGCTCGAAGTGCGTTCGACACTCTCGCTCGAGGCAGCGTTCCTGCGTGTCATAGGACATGAATGACGGCTCGTGCTTTTCGCCAGACCAGTCGCTATCGAGCCGCGCCAATATCCCGAAGGATCGACGATGGATTTGCTTTTGAGTGAGGAGCGGACTCTCATTGGCGATGCCGACGCCATGCGGGAGGCCGGACGGCTCGGAGATGCGTTGTCCGCTTACACCGCGATCGTTGCCGCATTCCCTGCTTCGCACGAAGCACGCTGCAAGTTGGGAGCGGCATACGCGAAACTAGATCAACAGGACGCAGCCGAGAGATGCTATCGGGAGGCCATTTCACTTTGGAGCGACTATCCTGAAGCCAACAACAGTCTCGGCTTGATCCTTTTTTCACGCGGCGAGTTTGATGAAGCCGAGCGGCATTATCGTATAGCGCTTGCCGAACATGGGGACTTTCTTGAAGCCCTTTTGAATCTGAGCGGATTGCTGATTGAAACTGCACGTTTGCTTGAGGCGAAATACTATGCAAACCGTGCGCTGGCGCTTGCGCCTCAGTCGTCCTCAGCGCATGGGCGAATCGGGCAGGTATTGCGAGCGTTCGGACAAATCTCGGCGGGCATGCTGGAATTTCAGCGAGCGGCGGAGTTGGACCCGAAGTCCGCCGCAGCATTGACCTTCGTCGGCTCCGCCTACTGGCACGTTGGAAAGCATCGCGAAGCGGAAGCTTCACTGCAAGCCGCGCTGGAGGTCGCGCCGGATTTTCTCCCTGCCTGGAGTAATCTGCTTCTGCAATCCAACTACCGGGTGCGCGATCGGGAAGAGGTTTTTCATGTGCATCAAGCCTTTGGCGAAGTTGTGCGCCGGCAATGCGGTGAGGTGGTGTCGTGCCGTCTCGATGCACAGCCCGATCCAAACCGTCGGTTGCGCATAGGATTTATTTCCGGCGATTTGCGGCGACATTCCGTGGCGTATTTTCTGCGCGGGGCGCTTGAGTATCTCGATCGCCGGCAGTTCCAACTGTTTGCCTATTACAACTTCCGCACCGAGGATGAGGTCACGTGGCAGTTGAAGCCATTGTTCCACCATTGGCGATCCATTTATGGACTGCCCAACGAAAAAGCCTCTGCCCTGATCCGTGACGACGAAATCGACATTCTGGTGGACCTCGCAGGCCATACAGCAAGCGCGTGCCCGCTGGTACTGGGGCGTCGACCGGCACCAATCCAGGTACATTGGATCGGCTATCCGAACACGACCGGGCTTGATTGTATTGACTACCGGATTACCGATGAATGGGCCGACCCGTTGGCCGATGGCAATCGTTACTACAGCGAGGAGCTCTGGCGCTTGCCGGAATCGTTCCTGTGTTATGCCCCCTCCGAGTCGGCCCCCGATCCCCAGGATCCTCCCAGCCTGACACGGCCCTATGTTACCTTCGGATCGTTCAATTCCCGGGCAAAACTGAGCGACCAGTGCATCGCGCTTTGGTGCCGGATACTCATGGCAAATCCGGAATCGAAACTTGTGCTGAAGTCACTGATCGGGGTCGACGACGAAGCGGCGCGTGGCAGCCTGATGCGGCAATTCGAGGCGCACGGTATCGCGGCCGGCCGGATTGAAATCCTGAAACGAATCACTGCCATTGCCGGGCATTTTGCCGCCTATCATGAGATAGACATCGCCTTGGATCCTTACCCCTATAACGGCACGACCACAACCTGCGAGGCATTGTGGATGGGGGTGCCGGTGGTCACGCTGGCGGGGGATCGCCATGCGTCGCGCGTCGGTGTCAGTTTGCTGAACAATGTCGACCTGGACGAGTTGATTGCTCACAGTCCGGAGGAATACATGCAGATTGCGAGCGCCCTGGCGGATAACCCGGACCGACTGGCCAGTTTGCGTGCGTCGCTGCGGGAACGCATGAGTTCATCCCGATTGATGGACCGGCGCGCGATGGGCATCGTTCTGGGGGAGGCTCTTCGCGGAATGTGGCGGCGCTATTGTTCGCGCTTTCCCCTCGCACTGCCAAGCGAGAAGGATGATGGTGTCGTCCAGCCGGTGGAATTGCTGAGACTTCACATCGGTGGTGTCGAACGGTGCGAAGGCTGGAAGATTCTCGATATCGAGCAGCGCGAGGAAGTCGATTTTGTCGGCGATATCCGGAATCTGGAATCCATTGCCGACGAGAGTTGCAGCGAGGTGTACTGTTCCCATGTGCTCGAGCACGTGGGGCAGGCCGAAATGCTTGATACATTGAACGGTATCTACAGGATACTGGCCCCGGGTGGCCGCCTCTACCTTTCCGTGCCTGACCTCGACGTGCTTGCTTGGCTGTTTGCTCATCCGGGGATGAATAAGGCCCACCGGTTCCATATCATGCGCATGATGTTCGGCTCTCAAGCGGACGAATTCGACTTCCACAAGATCGGTTTGAATTTTGACTTCATGGAAGACTACCTGCGGGATGTCGGCTTTTCCAGTGTCGAACATGTCGAGTCCTTCGGTCTGTTCGATGACAGTAGCGTTATTAGTGTCGACGGGCATCCTATTTCCCTTAACCTGATCGTCACGAAATAGGGAGCCAAGTTATGAGCCAGGCAACCCGCAGTTCGGGCCGGCGGGATTTTGGCAAAGGTGGAAAACGGGAGCCGCTCGATCCGGAACTGATGTCGCTGATGCGCCTCATTGAGGCCATGCGATTCGCCGATGTCGAGGCCTTGGCGCGCCGCATTCTGGGCAGGCGCCCCAATCAGCCGCTGGCGCTGAAGGCATTGTCTTTTGCCTTGATTGGGTTGGAGCGTTATAGGGATGCCTTGCCCATCCTGGACGAGGCAGTGCGCCGCAATCCGCGGGATGCCGAGCTGCACAACAACCGCGGCATCGTCTTGTCATCGCTCACACGCTGGGAAGAGTCATTGATCAGTTTTCAGCGGGCACGCGCCCTGACCCCGGACGACCCGGAATTGCTGAAAAACATGGCTGGCGCATTGCTGCGAATGGAGCGATGGAATGAAGCTGTGCCGATATTGCTGGAGGCAATTGAAATACACCCGGGCGATTTTGTCGAAGCGATCGTGCTATTGGCCGGGGCTCTGCTGGGCGCCAACCGGATTGAAGAGGCATGGGCCTGCTTCAGGGAAATCCATCGCGCGGATGAGACAAATCTGCGTGCCCTGTATCAGTTGATCTCGTGCAATCTCAAGCGCTGTCATTGGGAGGAATTCTCCGACCTGCTGACCGTGTTGCGAACCAAGAGTGACGATTTTTCTGCGCCCCTGGTTTCGCCGTTTACCGCTCTGGCGTTTCCGGGCCTGACGGGTCCCGAACTTCGGCGTATTGCCGAAAATTTTGCCCGAGAAATTGTGCCGTCGGACGAAGATATCGCGGTCCCGGCCTGGAATGGTTTTTCTCGAAATACGGAAAGACGGCGGTTGCGGATAGGCTATATCTCGGGCGATTTCCGTGAACATCCGGTGGGACGAATCATTCCGGACGCCCTCGAGCACCACGACCATTCGCGAGTTGAAGTGTTTGGCTACTCGACGATGGCGGACGACGGTAGTGATCTCCACAAGAGGCTCGTGGCAACGTTTGATCAGTTCGTTGATTTGGTCGATATGCCGGTGCCCAAAGTCGTCGAGCGAATTCGCGCCGACCGTATCGATGTGCTGATCGACCTCAGCGGCTGGACGGCGCACGGCAGACGCGAGGCGCTGGTCTCGCGTTGTGCGCCGGTGCAGGTGAATTGGCTTGGATATGCCGGAACAATGGGTCATTCGAGCCTGGCCGACTATATCCTTGGCGATCCGACAGTCACCCCGGCCGAGCATGCGAGCTTCTATACCGAGACCATAGCCCAGATGCCTTACTGCTATATGCCGGCGGACAGTGCTCGCCGTCTATGGGAAGCACCATCAAGGGCGAATGCAGGATTGCCTGAAACAGCGTTCGTGTTTTGCTCTTTCAACAGCTGTTACAAGTACTCGCCTCCGTTGTTTGACCTGTGGGCCGACCTGTTGAGTTCGGCGCCGGGCAGCGTACTTTGGCTTGGACATCCAGGCGAGAGCGCGGCAGCGGCACTCATTCGCGAGATACAAATGCGCGGAATCGAAACCAGTCGATTGGTGTTCGCGGACAGGGTCGATGCGCACATGGACCACCTTGTCCGTCTGCAACTTGCCGATTTGGCCCTCGATCCCTTTCCCTACAATTCGCATTCGACGGGAATCGAAACTCTGTGGGCCGGGGTGCCCATGGTTGCGCTGAAGGGAACTACTTTTGCCGCGCGTGTTGGCGCAAGCATGCTTGGCGCAGCAGGTTTGGCCGACCTTGTCGCGACTACTCCTGAGGATTACCGGGCGATCGCGCTTCGCCTTTTTCGCAATCCGCAACAGCTTGCTGATGTGCGCAAGCGCTTAATCGATGCCAGGGCGACGGCGCCCCTGTTTGACATGACAGCCTTTGCACGAGCGCTTGAGGACGTTTACTTTCGCATGTGGGAGCAATACTGCGCCGGTGAAAATAAACCAATCATTGCTCAATCGCCCATGGCTTCGTGAGACGGTCTTTTCTTTGTTGCGCCGTGGGTATGGGGCTTGGGGTCCGCATCAGGTTGCGCAATACAGGGTCGTCGAGTCGGCCTACGTAATGAGGCGGCAGAACTCCACCCTGGGTGTCCGGGAAGGTTCGCGTGTAGTTAGCCGGCCAATGCCGCCATGTGGCTGCGCGCCATAGTTCGTTGAACGGCGTGTTGAGGCCTATCAGCAGGACAACTGCGATGTATCCCTTGCGATACCGTCGAGGCGAACCCTCGTCAAACAGCGCGCGCTGACACAGAATCGCCATTAGCACGAGCGACGGCGTGGATACGCGCAGCACCAGATCGTTGGATGGTCCCAGGCTTAATAGCGGCAGCAACGCAAGGACACCCATAGCTAGGGCCAGGATTCCTCTCGAGTGGCGCAGGACCGGAAACAGCGCGAATCCGAGGATGGCGAATTCCATCAGGACAAAAACGAAATAATTGCGGATAAACCCCGACGTACCACCTCCTTCAGCGATTGTTGCCTCAGTCCCGCTGCGAACCACGATGGCATCAATGTCTAGCGTCTGCAATCTGAGAATCAGTCCGCCAACCACAAGGGCGAAGGCCAGCGCGGGGCCTGGCAACCGCCCCAGTCCCTGTCCGCTGCGCCAACGATCAAGCAGCATGAACACCAGGAACGGTGCCAGTCCTGGCAGCGCGAATGGGGTGCTCAGCGGCAACACCGGCAGCAACAGGCAAAGATAGGGAATGAAGTCCGGCTGCTTCCAGTGTCTATAGAAGAGCGCGGTAGCGATCCATATCGGAAGCGCGTGATTGGGGGCCCATAGAAGTTGGCCAGTCAACGACGAGTAGCTGAACGCGGTGCGAAAGGCGAATTCACCCCACCACTCGATGCGCAACGGAAAGATCGGAAGTTGCCCATGCAGCAGCAGTGTCCCCAACACATCCATACCACTAAAGCAAATGATGACCGCGAGAGCAAGCAGTAAGCGAGGGAAGCTCCCATTGGGTAATGGCAGCAACACCAGGAAAAGGATGGTGCCGAGCGCAGTCCAGGCGAAGACCAAAACTCCTAGCCACTGCGGCCCGACTTGCTTTGCCACAGCCGCGATGGGTAGGAAAAAACCGATGGCGGAGCGAAGCAAATAATGCGACCCATCACGGAATCCATAGGAAGGTGGCCATTCGGAGAAGGTCAGGTCACCAATAATCGAGTCGCGAACCAGCCAATCGGGATTGGCGTATACGAAATGGCTTCCGCCACCCATTGCGGCCCATGCCAGGCCGACTACCAGGATAACGATGAAGTGTTTTGCCGGAATTTCACCTTGCCATCGAACCGTAACGCGGGTAAGCGCCGAGTGCGTGGCAGCGGCGGCGAGTCCTAGCACGAGCACCGCGTACCATGGACGCAGCCAACTGGTGAGGAAAATTATTACCGGAAGGGCAAGGTAGGCAAGTGCGGCAACGGAAAGGGCATCGATGCGATGGGCCGAATGTGGAGCATCGCTGTCGAAAACTCGTTTCGGTAGCAAGATTGGCATTGCTGCGGACGTAATCTATCTATCAATTCGAAGCTAGAGGGGCCGGAGTTAAGTTCTCTGCGAGCCAGCTGCATCGTGCGGCAGTATGTTGAGCCATTCTGGGTACTGCTTCTCGAATGCATTCGGTATCAGGCAGAAATAACCCTGATCGCTATGGAGGACGCAGAGAAAGTGAGTATCCGACCAGCAAGCGAATAGCGCTTCCAGTTTCGCTAACTGATGCCAACATCGGGCAATCGGGGGGCACGTACCGAACTGAAAGTTCCCCGACTGGTACACCCATGCATTGTCAATGATCAATATGTCCTCGGGGCCAAAAAACTTTTGTATTGACGCCACCTCATCGAGTAAACCGAAATCATCACGAAAATCCGAAGCGCACTGGTGGGCGCCGTTGCCGCCTGCAAAGCGAGCATTCAAATAAACCAGCTTCGGTCCAGGAATTGCCGGACCTTGCGCACGAAAAAATGAAATGCTGTTGTCTTGAGCAAGGTGAACCTGAGGATATGCCGAAAACATTATTGACGCCTTGTCATGGCGACGGACTTCGGGCTCGACAGAATATATGGCGTCGAACCGGCATTGAATTGCCCACTCGATCGAGGCTCCAAGTCCGGCGCCGGACTGCACTAGCGTGCGGATTCCTGTTGTCGCCGAAAGTGGAAGCAGGTTAAAGCGTTTCAGGCCGACGATGGATTCCTCGCCATGCTGACGGTAATGTTCACGTTGATTCAATAGGGCGCTTCCGTCAGTGTCGGTGAAGATGTACTCACTTTGTCTTTTCGCCGACCATTCTTGCAGTGCTTCAGCCACTTGCGCCACGACACTATCCCAGTTCCTGTCAGACATCTGACGGAACAACCGCATTATTCCCGGATACCAGGGCGAATCGGTGTGTTCCTCAAACCAACGCCAGTCAGAAGAGAAGGGCAGCAGAACCCAGCAGGGCTTGGCCAGTGCGCCGGCCAGATGTGCCACCGCAGTATCGACGCAGATTAACAAATCCACCTGGCTCAGTATGGCGGCGACATCGGCGAAATCAGAGATTCGGTTGCCCAGATGAGTAAGCGGCTGAATAACGGAGGGTGAGCTTGCTTCATTTTCCCCGTTACCTTTTTGCAAACTGATGAAAGCAATTCCAGGGATCGACCATAACGGGATCAACGAGGCGATGGACGGCAGAGAGCGTTCGCGATCGTTGACATGCGTTGGGCTTCCTTTCCACACCAGAGCAACACGGAGTCCCGTCTTCGGCAGGCAACTGCCCCAACTTGCTATCCTGCCCGGTTCCGCTGCCAGGTAAGGAAGCTTCGCCGGAAGGTTCTCCAAAGTCGTTCCAAAATACAGTGGAAGGCTAAGCAGGTAGCACCAATAGTCAAATTTCGTTCCCATCTCGGGACGCCAGTCGTCGATGCAGATCACTTGGTCAGCTAGGTTCTGAGTCGAGAACAAGGCTGCTAAGGCAGACTGGCATACAAGGGCAAGGTGATTTATTCCTCTCGCTCTTATCAAGGGCAAATAGCGTGCAAACTGGATAACATCACCGAATCCCTGTTCAGGCCAGATCAAGAGCGACTTGTCGTGCAAAGGCTCCCCGGTCCATTGTTGCAGTGATGGCGCTACGTCCGGTGCAATTGGAGGAGGGAGGGTTTTGGGATCCAATTTCCTGGGATCATGACGCGCCTCATATTCCTGCCATCCTTCTTGCAGTTTCCCGCGCTGAAGAAGCAGAAGGCTTAAATTGTGCCGGGCTTCAACATAGCCGGGCTTGATTGCTATGGCGTGACGATAAGCGATCTCTGCCTCCGCCAGTCGACCTGAATTGTTGAACAATATGCCAAGGCCGTAATGTGCTTCCACGAAGTCCGGATTGATCTGCAAAACTTGGAGATAATGCAGTTCAGCTTCTTCCAGCCGCCCCAGAGACGCCAGGCAGTTGCCAAGATTCATCAGCGCCGCAATGGAACTGGAACAAAATTCCAGCGACTGTAGATAGCAAGCTTCTGCTTCGTAGAACCGACCTAGCGTGGCGAGCGTAAGTCCGAGATTGCAGTGCGTCTCCGCATGGTCGGGTCTGATCTGTAGCGCGCGCCGGAAGCTGGGTTCGGCTTCTTCCGGCCGCCTCAACGCGTGAAGAACTGAACCTAAGCCGCTATGTGACTCCGCGAGATCGGGATCGATTTCCAACGCGCGGCGAAAGCTTTCCTCAGCCTCGGCCGGTCGGGCAAGCTTGGCGAGTACCTTGCCTAAGTTGCAATGCAGGCCGGCTATGTCCGGCCTGAGTTCCTGAGCCCGACGCAGACTGTCTTCGGCTTCAGTCAATCTGCCGAAATCGTAGAGGATCTGACCCAAGTTGCTGTGCGCTTCGGCGAATTCCGGTTGGAGGTGCAGTGCGCGACGATAGCTGAGTTCGGCATCTGGATGACGCCCCAGATTGTCCAGAATCAAGCCCAGGGTGTAATGCGCTTCAGAATTTTCCGGCGCGAGGCGGATAGCCTCTTGCATCGCGACCAGGGCCTCAGCAACGCGCCCCTGCAAATTGAGTACTACCCCGAGTATCCGCCAGCCAAAATCGTGCCGTGCGAAATGCTTCGTCATTTGTCGGGCGCGCGTTTCAACTTCCGTGTAGCGCTCCTGATTGAACAGATCGATCAGAACCCCCGCTTCCTTTTCTATCGTCATGTGTCCTCGTGGTTCAAAGAATCGCTGGGTGTTTTCACCAAAGCCGATTCATTTCGAATGCCAGTCTGCAACTCAACTCGCCCCGCCAATTGCTGTTCGGCACTTAGAAATAGTTAATCCGTTCCCGTTCCACGACGAGTGGACGCTTCTGCACCTGGGTGTGAATCTGGAGGATATATTCGCCCAGCAGTCCTATGAAGAACAACTGTACCGAGGCAAAGAAAAAGAACCCGATCAAAATTGGGGCCATGCCAAGCGACATTTGATCCCAGTGCGTGAGCTTAAGAACCAGATAGCCCAACGCAATCATCAGGCTTACCGCGGAAAGGGCGAAGCCCGTCATGGTCGCCAAGCGCAGCGGCACCTTGGAATGGCTGGTGATGCCCAGCATCGCCATGTCATAGAGCGAGTAGAAGTTGTTCTTGGTTATGCCACGCTTGCGCATGGGCTGGGTGTAGGGTATCTCGGCGTGGGCAAATCCCATGTCGGCGATCAGGCCGCGGAAGTAGGGGTAGGGATCGTCGATGCGGCGCAGGGCTTCGATGACTTCGCGGTCATACAGGCCGAAGCCGGTGTAGTGCGGAATCAGCGAAACATCGGCAATGCGCCCCACCGTGGCGTAGTAGAGCCGGCGCAAGGCGAACATGGGTGCGGTTTCGTGGCTTTCCGGCTTGACGCCGACCACCACCTTCCAACCCTCTTCCCATTTACGGAGAAAGTCCCCGATCAGCTCGGGCGGTTCCTGCATGTCCGATGCCATGTTGATGATGGCGTCGCCGCGGGCCTGCAGCAGCCCGTGGTTGGATGAACGGATGATGCCGAAGTTGCGATTGTTGATGATTGCCTTGACCCGGGAGTCGGCGCTGGCGAGACGGCGAATCGCCGCCACGGTGCCGTCGGTCGAGGCGTTGTCGACATAGATATGCTCGTAGTCGTACTGCGGAAATGCCTCCATCTGCGCGGCGATACGCCGGTGCAGTTCATCGACGTTCCCTTCTTCGTTGTAGCAGGGAGTGACGATGGAAATCAGCGGGCGTCGGGCCATCACAATCCCCGCGAATAGATCAGTGCCTTCAGGGCGTCGCTCGCGGCGTACGGACTATCGATGTCGTCGATGCGTATCGGTGCGTCGGCGGCAAGCGCGCGCAGCAGCACTTCGCCGTGCATCAGCTCGCGGCAGGAGATCTGGCCCTTTTGCAGCGGCACGGCAAGGTAAACGTCGTCGTCGGAGAGCACGTGCCCGGCCGGCAGGTCGCGGCGCGCATAGACGCCGCGCACCAGCGCGTCGAGGTAGGCGATTTCGCGCTGGGGAGGAATGCGCTTGCGTGTGCCGGGCGCGCCGCACATGGCGACGGCCTTCTTCCACGCCCTGAACCACTGATCGATTTGCGCCGGCAGGCTGCAATACGGCGAGACCGGGATGCCGTCGGCGTCGATATCGACGTGGCGCTCGAAAGTCCTCGCGCCCTTGGCGTAGGCCAGCATCACCGAACTTGTCCAGTCGTGATACTCGTGGGTGGAGTAGCCGATGACGTTGTTCGGATAGCGATCGCGCAGGAAGTCGATCTGGTTGAGCTCCAGTTCGTGATCTTCGGAGGGATAGAGTGACACGCAGTGGTTGATCGCCAGTGGGATGTTGCGATTGGCGAAGAACTTGACCAGGTCGTCGATGTCCTTGAGCGAGGATCCGCCGGTGGACACGATGACCGGCTTGCGCGTGGTGGCGATCTTTTCAATCAGGATCCAGTCGTTGAGGTCGGAGCTGGCCAGCTTGAGGATTTCGATGCCGAGGTCGGCGCACAGATCGACCGCGGACTCGTCAAAGGGCGTGGCCATAGGGATGCAGCCGCCCTTGCGGATGGCGGCAACCAGGACCGCATACTCGTCCCGCGTCAGGCGGGTGTCGAGGGTCTTTTTGATGTAGCGGATGTCGTCGCGCTCGCGGAAATCCTTGTGGATGAAGGCATCGGCATCGCGGAACTGCAGCTTGATCGCGGCGCGCACATTGTTGAAACGGACGATGCGGGAAAAGTCAGTGACGATGCGCAGGCCGCGCTCGACCCGCCCCCAATGGTTGTTGGCGAGTTCCAGGACGAACAGGTCTTCGAAGATGCGGGCGGAAGCAGCTGCCATGGACGGGCGTTTGTCCTGTCTTCAGGGATTCTCTAGGATGGCCATGACCGAAAGCCCGAAGGGCATCGGCAAATGCGGCAGGACAAACCGTTCCAGGCCGAAAGCCAGTTTCAACAGTCGGTTGATGGGAGGAGGGGGCATGGAATCAGAGGCATGTAGGACGGGAAATAGTCTTTCGGCGAGTCGAAGCGGGGCAGCAATCGGAAACACCAGCGTATTGAAATAACCTACGTAGCGTACCTTAAACGCGGAAGCCTCCGCGAGCCGCCTTACTGAACGCGCATTGTAACGACGAAAATGATGATGTACGACGTCGTGCGGCCCGTACATCCATTGATAGGCTGGGACCGTCAGGATCAGCCTTCCTCCGGGCGCCAAGTGACTGCGCGATACCCGCAAGGCATTGCCATCGGCCTCAACGTGTTCGAGAACATCCAGCAGGCAGATAAGGTCGAATTTCCGGTTTCCCAGGGGGAGTGCGTCGGGTAGCGCCCCGCTCAGTATCTCTATCTTCGGTTGCTGACTGGCCGCGATTGCTCGGGCCGTAGGGTCGCTTTCGATGCCGCATACCTGACCGAATTCGGCCAGCATGGGAAGGTTGCCGCCCGTTCCGCAGCCGATCTCGAGGATGGTCGCCGTATTCGGCACCGAAGTTCCGATCAGCTTCCTCAGGATTGCCCGCCGCGCCACGAACCACCAAAGTACGCCCTGGTCGCGGGCCATCCGCAGATGGACTTCCGAGTCCATCTGCTAGTCGCCGATTTCCTGGTTGACAATATAAATTGGGCGCTGTTTGGCTTCGTCGTGAAGGCGCCCGAGGTATTCGCCGATGATTCCGAGGCCGAGTAATTGCAGGCCGCCGAGGAACAGCACGACGGTCATGATGGATGCGTAGCCAGGGACATCGATGCCCAAAATCAGCGTGCGAGTGATCAAGGCCAGCGCGTACAGGAAGGACAATGCGGCTACTCCGGCACCGACATACGACCAGATGCGCAATGGAACGGTCGAAAACGAGGTGATGCCCTCCAAAGCAAAATTCCACAAGTACCAGCCTCGAAACTTCGAGAGCCCCGCTATGCGCGGAGGCCGTTCGTATTCAATGACCGCGGTGTGAAAGCCCACCCATGCGAAGAGTCCCTTCATGAAACGATGGCGTTCCGGCATGCGGCGGACTGCGACCACCACAGACTTGTCCATCAGGCGGAAATCGCCTACGTTTTCAGGCAGGGGAACTTCGGATATGCGGTTGTGAAGTCGGTAGAACCAGCGGGCCGTGCTGCGCTTGAGCCATGTGTCGGACCCACGACTCGTCCGCTTGGCAAGTACGACTTGATAGCCTTCGCGCCATTTGGCGATCATCGCCGGAATGAGCTCCGGTGGATCCTGAAGGTCGGCGTCGATTGGTATTACCGCATCGCCCCTCGCGCGATCAATTCCAGCAGTAAGCGCCGCTTCTTTGCCGAAGTTCCTGGAAAGCTGGATCACGCGGATGCCGGGAGTCCGCTGGCGAATCTCGATCAGGACCGACAGTGTTCGATCACGACTGCCGTCGTCGACGAAGATCAACTCATATTCGGTATCGCAGGCATCTAGCGACGGAAGCAGTCTCGCCATCAGCGGCTCGATCGCCTCCTGCTCGTTGCAAACCGGGCAAACGATCGAGATCATTTTCGATTGGCCTGCTGCGCTGGAGGTTCTCGCCCGCTCTCCCGCTTTGGTGTCTCATGAGGAACCATGATCAATGCTAGCAGCAACACGACAGGATTCAGTATCGTTTGGAGCGAGAGGTCGTCAACAAAAACATAGTTCTTTGGCGAGAGCAGAAGTGCTGAGGCAAGAAAAACAATCCAGAGGCCAGCGCGGGAGGACTCCAGTCCGTGAATATGTAGTATCAACAAGGGGGAAATCAGTACCAGCAGATGGTACTCCGCCGTGACTGGGGCCAACAGCACATAGAGTGATACCAGAATGAACGCGGTGCACACCTCGCTTCGATCCGGGTGCAGCAGTTTCTTCATGCTGACCAGAAGCAAAAAGGCGGAACCGGCCGCGAATATTCGCCCGAGTTCCTCAGGATAGTAGTCGAAAATTGCGCCGCTGATCGTCGCTCCGTTTTTGATCAGGGCCCATAGCGACGCGTTTCCCCCATCGCCGCCGCGGCCGAAAATGTAGTGTTCCTTATAGATTTCGAGGCCTCTCAGGAAGCTGGCGAGGCTGTAATCGGGGTAGATCGTGCTTTCAGCTAGGAGGGCGATCAGGAACATTCCCGTCGCCAGCAGGCAGACCGTCAATAACATGCGCAGGGACTGCTTTGGCTCCAGGCTTGCCGGCAGGGCAAGGAGGAAGATGGTCGCGGTCGGCCGCAGGTTGATCGCTACCGCCAGGGCCACGAGCGATGCAAGGCCGATTTGCCGGCGACCGAGGCAATCGACGAGAAACAGGGTAATCAGCAGGGAAGTGTATCCGGCGAGGTAATTGCCGCGCAAGAACACCAACATTGCCGGATAGGACGCGAAGCAGAGCAGGGTGACCGCGACCAGGGCTGGGGCATCCGTTCCGCCGTTGGTTGGGTGCAGGCGTTGCGCGAGAGCGATTACGAACCAAGCGTAAAGTCCGAAACAGATCCAGAGTAGCGAGGTCGGGCTGCCCGTCACGGCTATGTATATTCCGGCAAGGGTGAACAGCAGTTGGGAAAGCGGCGGATGGTGGAAATGCGTCAGCTTGCCTGCAGCCAGGTTGGAAATGTCTCCATAGGGATTTCGCAGCAGATAGTCTCGGTAGATAGCTGGCCATGTTTCTATAACCGGCGACTCCACCAAGTGTCCCGTGACCGTCTTGAACGACAGGGCGACCTTCACGATATCCGCGAAGCGGTCTTTCGGTCCGGGCAGAAAGCTGCCTTGGCCTTGGCCCAGCGCAGCGCGCAGGTCAAAGTACAGCCCGTTTGCCAATGTCATGGCCAGGACAAGTGCGACTGCCGTGATGAGGAGGTGCCGCGGACTGAAGCCAGGGCATCCGGGAGCGACGATACGATTCGGCATCAGGGTTGATTTCAGCGACGGATACTGGCCGCCAGTTCCTCTCTGCTCAAGAAAGGAAACATGTCCTCCAGCGGTGGCGTGACGATGCTGCCGTCGGGCAGCTTGCGCGAGCTCATGCGCGGCTCGAAGCCCTGGCTTGGGTCGAGGATCACGTCGCACAACTGCGGTCCCTCGGCCGCCAGCACGTCTTCGATGGCGATGGCAAAGTCGGCGCTGGCGAGACGGCGCGCCGGGATGCCGAAGGCGGTGGCGACGGCGACGAAATCAGGAAAGCCGACGCCGTTGTCTGGACTTTCGCCCACGAGCCGGCCGAAGAAGTTGGCCTGCGAGGAGCGGATCGACAGGTAGCCGCGATTGTTGAGGACGAAGATCTTCACCGGCATGCGGTGATGGGCGATGGTCTGCAGTTCCTGCAGGTTCATCATGATGCTGCCGTCACCGGCTAGGCAGATGATCCGCCTCTGCGTGCCGCGCACCGCAAGAGCCCCGAACCAGGCGCCGATGGCGGCCGGGACGTCGTAGCCCATCGAGGCGCTGCCTGAGTTCGAGAACATTCTCATCCCCGGCTTGATGCTGCTGGCCTGGAAGGGAACGATGGTCGCCGTGGCATTGCCGCAGGCGACGATATCGTCGCCATCGAGCTGCGCGAACAATTCCTCGACGAAGTGGTAGGGATTGATCTTTCCTTTGAACTCGCGTTGATGGTCTTGCACCACCGGGTAGTCGGCGACGCGCCGGCGGCACCAGGCCAGCCACTCCAGGTGTACCGCCTGCGGCATCCAACTCGCCAGTTCGTGGTCGAGCGCCCCGAGAAACGCCTTGAGATCCGCTTGCACCGGCAAGTCCGGTTTCACCGTCGGTTTTTGCAGTTCCGCCGGATCGACGTCGATCTGGATCTTGAAGGCGCGTGGCGCGAAGGCCTGCCAGTTGTAGCCCACCTGGCGGATGTTGAGCCGGCTGCCGAGCACCAGCAGCAGGTCGGCGCTTTGCACCGTGAAGTTGCCGGCACGGGTGCCGATGCTGCCGGGTCGTCCGCAATACAGCGGGTCGTCGCTGGCGATCAGGTCATGGGTCCAGGCGGTGGTGACCGGGATGCCCAGCCGGCGGATCACGCGTTCAAATTCTGCAACGGCACGTGCTGCGCGCACGCCGGTGCCGGCCAGGATTACCGGTCGTTTGGCCCCGCGCAGACGCCGAATCACCTCCGCCACCGCGACCGCGCAGGATGAGGGCGCGGTGGCGGGCGGCGTCCAGCGGCGCAGTGTTTCGGGGGCGATCGTGGCACTCTGAACGTCGATCGGGATGTCCAGCCAGACCGGGCCGGGGCGGTCGGCAAAGGCGTGGTGCAGGGCCTGGTCGAGGTGCCAGGCGAGATCCTCGGCGCGCTCCACCACGGCGGCATACTTGGTGATGCCGCGCGCCATGGGCACGATCTCGCCCTCCTGGTCGCCCAACTGGCGCAGGCCCGGCACGGGCGTGGTGGCGAGGCAGGTGGCGCGTTTGACCTGGCCGGAGACGACGATCATCGGCACCGAATCGGTCCAGGCGCCGAACACGCCGTTGAGCGCGTTGATGCCGCCAGGCCCCGTGGTGACATTCAGCACCGGCGGGTGGTCGGCGATGCGCGCATAAGCCTCCGCTGCCATCGCCGCGGCCTGTTCATGATGGAAGCAGACCGGCGTCAGGCCCGGTTCGTGGGCGAAGGCGTCATTGAGGAACATGGCGCCGCCGCCGGTGACCATGAACACATGCTTCGCGCCGTGCCGAGAAAGGCAATGTGCGAGGTGGGAGGCAACCGTCGTCATGGCAAAGTCGGCGCTGGTACCACGGCGATTCCGGATCGGCCCCTGCGCTTATTGCGCAAGCACTTGGCGAAAGTAGGCAACGGTTTCCTTCAAGCCGTCATCGAGGCTTATCTTGGGGGCCCAGTCCAGTGCCTTTGTCGCCAGGGCAATATCCGGTTGCCGTTGCCGCGGATCGTCCTGCGGCAGGGGCTTGAAGCTGAGCCTGGACGATCCGCCGACGATGCCGATGACTTTCTCGGCGAGTTCGAGCATGGTGAATTCTACGGGGTTGCCGCGCCTGGCCAGTCCCAGCTTGTTGATCGTGCCATGCACGCTGGTCTTGGTCGTCCGCACGGGATCATGCTGATAGTGGATCGGGCTCGCCGGGCAGGCCAGGTTGAAGATGTGGCCGACTTCGACATAGAGAGGGAAGGTCACGTCATGACGCATCAATTCGAACCATGGCTTGCTCAACAGATGCGCGATGTTGCGCTTTGTCCCGGTAAAGAAGTTGTCCACGCACAATACGTCGCCGCCTCGCGCGATGATTCGATCGCAGAGATGTGAGCCGAGGAATCCGGCGCCGCCGGTGACGAGGACACGTTGCATGGAGTTTTCGCTAGGCCTGGCAACAATCGATTCAAAACATGTTGCAAATCGACTCGGGAAAGTGGTTAGTTACACCCGAAAGCTGTTGTCTAAGCATACGCCAATGTATCAACTTGGATCGGATTCATGGCCAGTTGCTTCCTCCGCAGCAAGCTCCGCGTTTACCATCAAGCGCACCATGGTGGCGAAATCAACCGAAGGTCTCCACCCGGTGGCAGCCATTAGCTTATTTGGGCTCCCAACTCTTGGCGGTAGACGCCGATGAAGCAAATTGGGTGCGGCCCGCACATGACTGCGGTAATCGAGGCCGACAACGGAGAAAGCGTGTTCGGCGAACTCACGAACGGAATGGGCCTCGCCACTTGCGACAATGTATTCGTCGGGCAAATCCTGGGCGACGATGCGAATCATCGCGTCGACATAGTCGGGCGCGTAACCCCAGTCCACACGTGCGTCGAGATCACCAAGTGCCAGCTCACCTTGACCGGTGCGGGCAATTCGTGCAACGGCCACGGCAATCTTGCGTGACAGAAAGCTAGTCGGTCGCAGGGAAGATTCGTGGTTGTAGAGGATGCCGACGCTGGCGTGTAGGCCATGAATTTCGCGGTAGCGCCGGCAGGCAAGCAGCCCGGCCAGTTTGGTAATACCGTACGCGGTTTGGGGGCGCGGCGGAGTATGTTCGTCCTGAAGCCTGCCGTCGGAAGCGCCGAAAATCAACGACGAAGCGGCGTAGAAAAAGCGGGCATTGGGCCGCTGGCGGGCAAGGGCGGCGAGGAAGTTTACCGCGGACGTGAAATTCACTTGCGTGCTGGTCAGAAACAGTTCCCCATCATCGATGATCGACTCCTCCGAGGATTGATGGTGTGCCGCAAGGAAATAGACTTCATCGGGAAGCACTTGGCCGATACAGGAAGCGACACTTGCCGGGTTGTCGATCTCCAGATCGCCTCTTTTCAAAATTGCAACCTGATCGCCACGAGCTCTCAACGCTGCACTCAGTAGTGTGCCATCCTGACCACCGCCGCCCACAATCAAGCTCCGGCGGATCACGGCAGATTGACTATTTCCAGTGTTGGCAGTGGGAATACCAGGCGTCGGCCCGCGTAGGCCGGATTTCGCAGCATGAATTCGCGAAAATGCCAAGGCATGATCAGCAGGTAGTCCGGATCGGCTGCCAGCACTTCCTTTTCGTTAATTATCGGAATCCAGCTTCCCGGAGTCACCGAGCCGAACTTGTCCGGGTTTATCTCGCCGATGGCTACGATATGGCCGGGGCCGAGGCCGCAGCTTTGCAGCATCACATTACCTTTGGTCGATGCTCCTAATCCAAATACCCTTTCTCCGTGAAGCCGTCGCATAGCGAGGAATTCCTGGAGCACTTGGCGGTTAAGGTCCACGCGGGCGCTGAAGGCCCGATAGGGCTCAAGGCTGTCGATCAGGCCTCGCGAGGCTTCGTCTGCCAGGATTTGCGCGATATGCTCGTCGTTCGCGGGCAGTGAGGAGTCGCCTTGGGCTGCGACCACCGAGAAGCTGCCGCCGTTCACGTCATTGAGCTCGACGTCGATGAGCCGAAGTCCGGCGCGTTCGAGAATCCAGGCGATCTGGTGCAATCCGTAATACTCGAGATGTTCGTGGCAGATCGTATCGTAGGCGGTGCGCTCCAGCATCAGCGGCATGTAGCTCTGCTCGAAAACCCAGATACCCTGCGGATCGAGAATGCTGGCAATTTCTCGGGCAAAGTCGAGCGGAGCCTCAAGGTCGTAGAACATCGAGAACGAGGTCACGACCTTGGCCCGGATTCCCGGAAACTCCGCCGCCAGCGCGGCGGCGGAAAAAAAGCTCGGGATCAACCGCACATGGGGTGCGTAATACTGGCGAAACTTGCTGCTGGTCGGATCGATGCCGACCAGCAGCAAGTTGTCTGGATAGGCACCAAGCGTAGTGCCGTCATTGGAGCCGATGTCGACCACCAGATCGCCTTCGGTCAGGTCGACGCGCTCCCGGATACGAGCGACTTTGCCATGCAGATGGCGGACCATGCTGGCATTGAGTCCCGAGCGGTAGCCATAGTTGGCGCCGTACATTTCGTTGAGGTCGAAGCTGTGCTCGAGTTGCAGCAGTCCGCAGACCTTTTCGTTCCCATGGCACTTGACCAGGCGTAGCGGACCTCGCGTGAGCGATTCGTCGCGGGTGGGCGGGAAAACGCCGGTGAGATATTGTTCGCCCAGATCGATGATCGGAACCAGATTCGAATTGCCGCACAAGCGGCAGGATTCAATGCGCGAAACCATGGTGGAAAGGGCGGGTGGGCGACCCAAAAGCGGGCGGGGTTTCAAGTATATTCGATGTCTCGCGGAGGCTGATTGTCGCCCAGATCATGAGAATTTTTCCTCTCTGCGCCGCGCCGGGCGATGCCCGCGAATGTTACGGAGCTCGTCCATGGTCGCCCCACGCGTATTGCTGATCAATCACACTCGCCGCCTTTGCGGTGTCTACCAGTTCGGGCTTGGCCTGGCGAAGGCGCTGGCGCCATCGGTGGCCATCGATTTCCATTACAGCGAAATCGATGGCTCCGCCGAATTCGCCTCTGCGCTGGCGACTGTCGAGCCACGACTGGTGATCGCCAACCACCATCCGCTGACGATGTCCTGGTTGACGCGGGCAGCAGTCCGCGCCTGTCCGTGCCCGGTCGCCGGCATCGTGCACGAATTCGACCACGGCGACTGCTTCGTTGCGGCCTCGGAATTGTTTACCTATCGGATACTGCCCGATCCGACGGTGATCAGCCGGCTGCCGAATCTGTTTCCGACGCCGCGGCTGGCGCCGGAGTTTATTCCGCCGTCGTCAACCGCGGCGATGCCGATCATCGTCGGCAGCTTTGGTTTTGCCAGCGGCGGCAAGGGCTTTGAGCATATCGTCGACCTGGTCCAGCGCGAGTTCGAACACGCAAGAATCCGGCTCCACATGCCGCCGTCGGCTTTTGCCGATCCCGACGGCGCCGCCGCACGCGCCATCGCTGCTCGTTGTCGAGCGTTGGTGGAGAAGCCGGGAATCGTGCTTGACGTCAGCCACGATTTTCTCGACGAGGAGGCATTGCTGGACTTTCTCGCGGGCAACTCGTTGAACGCATTCCTCTACGATGACCAGCCCGGTCGGGGCGTTTCCAGCGTCGTCGATCTCGCGGTAGCTGCCGGGCGCCCGGTTGCCGTTTCGGATTCGCGAATGTTTAGGGCGCTGCATGCCGCGGCTCCGGGTTGCCGGGTCGCCGTCGGATCCCTGCACTCCATACTCATTGCCGGCCCGAGCGAAATACTGGAAGTCAAGGCGGCATGGTCACCGGCAGTGCTGAGAGAGCGTTACGAGGCAATAGTCCAATCGATCCTGGCCCAGGAAGTGCGCGTTGGAGAGGCGCGCTGGAACGGGGTGCTGGACGATGATGCGCGCGCGCGTTACGCCTCGGCCATTGCCGAAATTCGGCGCTTGGCGCCGGAAACCATGGCGCGAAAGATTCCTCGTGCCAATGTCCAGCAGGCGTTTGTCATGGAGGCGGTGAGGGCGCTGAAGCCGGCCGAGGGCGCACCGCGAATACTGTGCGTAGGCGCCTTCGAGGACACCGCGTGCGAGGCGTTGCGCGGGCTGGGTTATCTGATCGATGCAATCGACCCCGAACTCAACTGCGATCTTGACGGTTTCTGCCGGTCATCGGCGCGTCGGCAGCGGCAATACGAGGCGATCTTCTCGACCTCGGTGATCGAGCATGTGCCCGACGACGAGCTGTTTTTGGAACAGATTCGCGATCTCTTGGCACCCGGCGGGGTGGCGATTCTTACCTTGGATTTCCGGGACGACTGGCTGATCGGCGATCCCAAGCCGGTAGTCGATCAACGCCTGTATACCAATGTCGACCTGCTCGGTCGCTTGTTGCCGCTGCTGCACGGTTGCGACTTGTTGGACGCACCGCACTGGATCGATGCCACGCCCGATTTCGAGTACGAGGGGTCGCGCTACGGTTTCGCCACACTGGTGTTCCGCAAGCGCGCGCATATCGATGCCGCCGAGGTTGAATTTGACCGAAGTCTCGATCGAGAGCGGGTGCGGATGCTGCGCGATCTGACCGTGCGCCAGCATGCGACGATCTGCGCACTGCTGTACTCGCGCAGTTGGCGTGTGACTGAGCCGCTACGCAAGATCGCCGTCCGGCTTGGGATCTGATCTTCGTCAGATACCGTAGCGACGACGCAGCCAGAAGCGCATCGCTGCGGCCGGCAGCAGGATCGGCTTGATCGAGGCGCGAAAGGCGAGTACTTTGAGCCAGCCGTGTCGCGCTCCGACGTGGCAGTACGCGTGCATGCGCAGCAGATCGGTGAGATTCTCGACAGACGGATTCAAGTAGGCCTTGTGCTTCGCGTGCAGCCAGGAGATCGCGTTGGTCTCGTTGAGCAGGATGCGTGGTACCTGACTTAGCTCGAAGGATTCGGAACCGAAGTAGTGACCGACGATGCTCGCGTAACCATCGACGGCGATCTTGATCCGATGCACGACACCTTTGTCAAGGAATGAATCGTTCTCTCCTCGTTTGTCGAGCAGCACCTCGGGCACAAAGCGGACGATGAAACTTTGTCGGGTGGTGGCGAGCCAGAATGCGCGCGCCGCGTGGGCCCAGCAACTCCCCATGAAAGGTTCGGGATCAGGAACCGAAAGCCAGGTCGCACGCTTTATCACCAATCCGCTCATGAATGAAAGTAGTCCCTCGGTGTTGAAGCAGTTTGCGAAGTAGGCTCGTCGTGCCTCCGTGTCGGCAAGATTTACGTCGAATGGCCGCTCATCCCGGAAAACCGGGTGTACGTTGAGAAAATTCATCGCCTTGTCGCAGTTTGAGTGCTTGCCGAGCACGAGATCGGGGCCATCGGCGACCAGTTCCAGAACCCGTTCCAGCGATCCGGGCCGCATCACGTCATCGCCGCTGAACAGCCAGCAGTGATCGCCGCGTGCGCGCCGGATCGACTCGGCCATGTCGAAGTCAATCCCGCCCTTACGCTCCATTCGGTGATAGACCAGCCTCGGATCACGCAGCGCATAGTGGCGGACGACGCTTTCCGTGTCATCGGTTGATGCTCCGTCAAGGATCACGATTTCAATTGGTGTGGCGACTGCTTGCCCGAGGACCGAGTTCAGCGTTTCTCCGATGAAGGCACCAAAGTTGTATACCGGAATGCAAACACTCAGTCGCGGCGTGGAGATGGAGTCAGGAGCAGGTGAATTCATGGCGGCGCAATGACATTGGCGTTATCTGGCCGGTGCCGGCCGTTGGATCGCCCTGCTATGCTAATGGCCCGCAGAAGCGGGGCGGGCAAGCGCGTCAGGCGGGCAAGGGCGCGCGTCGCCGGAGTGGCGTTCGGACTTGTGAATAGGTCGTAGCAAACCACCATCGCGTCGCGCATGAAGATGCACGCGTAGCCACAGAGCAGAAAGTTGGTCAGGACGGAGGGCAACGCGTGTAGCGCGCAAGCTATGGGTCGCATCGGCCCAAGCGGAATGTCGTTGAGGAAACGCCGCCAGAGTTCGCCTTCTATGCGCCCGCCGACCGCGAGGTGATAGGAGAGCAACTGAACGACCCGGTGAGGTGATGGGTCATAGGCTGCCAATCGCACGCGTGGCGAGACTGCGGTCAGCGAGGCTATCAGTTGCGGCCACCCCAACATCCATATCTCGAAGCTGCGCGGGCGCCACAGCGCGTTGCCGTGCCGATAATTGATCAGCGGAGCGCTGATCAACCTGGACCTGGCGGGCAGCGGATCCTGGCAGATCACGCCGATATGCGCGAAGGCGGTGCCGTGGTAGCGCTTTCGCTCGCGGGCAAGCCAGAAGTCACGCCGCACGACGCAGCCGCCGATGTAGGTGAGGTAGAAAATGGTTTTGGCGAGGAAGTCGTCCATCGTCTCGCGGTCGAATGATTCGTCGTCATCGACCTTGAGCCGGGGCGCGTCTAGAACCTCGCTCAGGTCAGGGCTCATGAACCGGGCGTTGACCACAACGACGTCGGGTTCGTCGACCAAGGCACGCTTGAGTTTTGCCACCGCCCCTGGACAAGGCAGATCGTCATCGGGAAAAAGCCAGCAATAGTGACCGCGAGCGAGTTCGACGGCCTGATCGTAGTCAGCGTCAACGCCTGAATTGCGCTCGGCTCGAACGTAGCGCCAAGCCAGCCGGGGATGGGCGCTTATCATTGCGGCGACAACTTCGGGTGTCGAGTCGCAACTGGCACCATCGACGATTACAACCTCGACCGAGGCGTCGATCTGGGGAACGAAAGCGGCCAGAGTCTCCCCGATAAAGTCGGCGCGGTTGAAGGTGGCGATGCAGATCGACAGCAAGGGCGACGGGGCGCCGCTGCCGTCCGCCATCGCAACGAGTTCATTCGCCGAGGACAATCCGACCAGCTTCGAGTTGGACCTGCCGTGTGGCGAGCGCGCCTACGGTTTCAGAGCTGTGAGAAACGAATACCACCGCGGCGCCGCGGGCCTTTTGCGTCGCCAGGTGGGCCAGGCATTTCTCTTGGAATTCGGCGTCACCGACGGCCAGCACCTCGTCGATCACCAGAATGTCGGCGTCGACATGCGCCGCCACGGCGTAGGCGAGCCGTACGTACATCCCGCTGGAATAGTGCTTGACCGGCGTATCCAGGAATCGTTCGACTCCGGAAAAGGCGACGATCTCGTCGAAGCGCCGGCGGATGACACGCTCGGGGCAACCGAGCAAGGCGCCGTTGAGAAAGATGTTCTCCCGGCCAGTGAGCTCGGGATGGAAGCCGGTACCCACCTCCAGTAGCGAGGCGACCCGGCCTTGAACGCGGATGAGCCCGTCGGTAGGCGGAATGATGCGCGATACGATCTTCAGCAGTGTTGACTTTCCCGAACCGTTGCGGCCTACCAGCGCGAGACATTCACCCGAATCGACGCGCAGCGATACTTCGCGCAAGGCCCAGAACTCCTCGTCGGCTGGCGGTGTCGTGGTCCCGATCATGGTGCGCGCCATGCCCTTCAGCCAGACCTTGAGATTGTCTGGTCGCCGGGTGTGCGACAAAGCGTAGCGCTTGCCCAGATTTATGATGTCAATGGCGATCGGACTCATCGGTTAGGCCATGTCGGCAAGGTGGAGGTCGGTGGTGAGGAATTGACGTACCGCAAAAAAGCCCGTCAGGGTGGTGATGGCCAGCGATTCGAGCACTGGGCCGAGCGGGAATCCGTCCATGCCGTTGAGCAGGCTCCAGCGCAGGCCCTCGACGATGCCGACCAGAGGGTTCAGCGCGTATACGAACTGCCATTCGGCGGGAATGCGGTTGGCGGTATAGCCGATTGGCGTGACGAAAAAGCCCATGGTCAACAAGAATGGAACCAGGTTGCCGACGTCACGAAAGCGCAGGTTTCCTATCGATAGCAGCAAGCCAATAGCGACGCAAAGGATGGCCAGTTGAATGAGAAACAGTGGGCAAAAAACTATCTGCCATCCGGGCAGGTAACTGAACCAGATGCAACCCAGCGCAAAAAGTAACCAGGCTGCCATGAATTCAAGCGCATCGACGGCGATGACCGAAATCGGAAGAATGGCGCGGGGAAAGTACGCCTTTTGGATAATGTGCAAGTGCCCGAGCAATGAGTTCATGCCGTCAGGCACGGCGTTGGAAAAAAAGTACCAAGGGATAACACCGCAAAAAATAATCAATTGATATGGGGCCATGTGGTTCTTCTCAAAACCTGCGAGAAAGCCAAAGGCAAAGCTCATTGCCACCATCAGCATTAGCGGTTTGAACAGTAGCCAGGCCAGGCCGAAGTAGGTCTGGCGGAACCGAACGATGAGGTCGCGACGGATCAGCATCGTAGCGACCTCGCGGAACTTCCACAATTCAAGGCAATAGCCGAGAAACGCGGGGGGGGTGCCGTCTATGAAAACTTCTGGAGAGGTACCGCGTTTCACTTGCGATTTTTTTCAAGTTACAAGAGTACTTTGGTTGCCCGTATTTTTACTGAGGTACCGTGACCATTCCATGGCTTTGCTCAAAGTCGTTGCAATGGGAATTCGGACTTCCAGCCCGAGTTCGGCTCCTGCTTTAGAAATTTCAGGAACGTACCGTTGCGTCTCGGTTAGGTTTGGTACCTGCGCAACATTGACTGTTATCCCATTAGCGGTACCTCCAATCAACCTTGCCACGTCTGCAAGAGAGATGGCTTCGTTCGAGCCGACGTTGTACGCCTCTGACGGCTTGCCTTTCACCAATAGCGTCAGTAACCATATCGCTAGGTCGGTAGCATACAGGTAGCTGCGTATCGGCGTGCCGTCGCCAAGGATGTGGATCGGCCCTCCGGCAAGTGCGTCTCGGATGAAGCTCCCGGCTGCGAACTTATCTGTCAACGGCAGATAGGGGCCGATGAAGGCGAAACCGCGGGTGATCACGCAGTCGATGTCCGAGGCGAGAAGCCGGGTTTCCGTCCGCTGCTTCAGCCGGCCATAGGGAGATACGACGGCCGGATCGGCGACGAAGTCTTCGGGAATCCGCTTCAGGTACGCGGGCTGACGCCCATATACGGCGCCCGAACTCGCGTAGAGGATGCGCCGCACTCTGGCGGCCTTCGCAAATCCCAACAGGTATTCAGTCCCTTGCAGACAGTGGTCGATGATCGCCGTGCCGCCGGCGCCGACTTCCAATGCGCTGGGAGTGGCGAAGTCTAGTAGGTAATCGAAGGCACCGGATGGTGGTGCAAATTGTGCCGGTTCGCCGCTCAGCCACTCCAACTCCGGCCTTGCGGCAAGGTGTGGAACCGTAGCGGCAAAACGTGCCGGATCGCGGCTCAGAACGGTGGCGCGGACATCCACGCCCAGGCTGTCGTTTGCGGCGGCGATGCTTTCCAGCAGCCACTTGCCAAAGAAGCCTGTACCGCCGGTGATGAAGAAACGTGCGCCGGCAAGTTCACGCCAAATATCTGCCGTGTGCCGCAGGATGTGTTCGCGATCCTCGACGGGAACGGGCGGTAGCGGCATGCTCAGAAGCCGACTCCGAGGAATTCGCGAATGCGGTCGGCGGCGTAGTCCAGCATCCCGGTGCTGAGGCCGGGATAGACACCGATCCAGAAGCTGCGCTCGGTGATGATGTTGGCAACGGGCAATTCGCCGCTGACGCGGAAATGGCGCTCCTTCATGTAGGGCTGGCGGGTGACATTGCCGGCGAACAGCAGGCGGGTGCCGACCTTGTGCTGATCCAGGTATCGCAACAGATCGACGCGGTCGCATGGTGCGTTCTCTCGCAACGTGAGGAGGAAGCCGAACCAGGACGGGTCGCTGCCGGCGGTTGCCTCGGGCAGGATCAGGAATTCCTCGCAGTCGCGCAGCCGCTCGCGCAGATGCCGGAAATTGGCGCGACGGGCGGCGATGAATTCGTCGAGCCGCCTGATCTGCGCCACGCCCAGCGCCGCCTGCATGTCGGTGATCTTGAGGTTGTAGCCGGCGTGGGAATAGGTGTACTTGTGGTCGTAGCCGCAGGGCAGGTCGCCGAGCTGCCAGTCGAAGCGCTTGCCGCAGGTGTTGTCCTTGCCCGGCGCGCAGTAGCAGTCGCGGCCCCAGTCGCGGAAGGATTCGACGATGCGCGCCAGCAGCGGATCGTCGGTAAATACCGCACCGCCCTCGCCGGTGGTGATGTGGTGCGCCGGGTAGAAGGAGAGGGTGCCGAGGTGGCCGAAGTTGCCGACGCTGCGCCCGTGCAGGGTCGAGCCGAAGGCATCGCAGCAGTCCTCGACCAGCCAGAGGCCGTGGCGGTCGGCCAGTGCCCGCAGTTCGTCGGCGCGGAAGGGATTGCCCAAGGCGTGGGCGAGCATGATGGCGCGGGTGTGCGGCCCGATCGCCGCCGCGATGGCCTTGGGCGTTGGGTTGTAGTACGGCAGTTCGGAATCCACGAAGACCGGCGTCAGGCCGTTTTGCAGTATCGGGTTGATGGTGGTCGGAAAGCCCGCCGCCGAGGTGATGACTTCGTCGCCGGGCTGCAGGGCTCGCTCGCCAAGCATGGGCGAGCTCAGGGCGGAGAGCGCCAGCAGGTTGGCCGAGGATCCGGAGTTGGTGGTCAGCGCGCGCTTCACGCCGGTGCGTTGCGCGATCAGGCGCTCGAATTCGTCGTTGAAGCGGCCGGTGGTCAGCCAGCCGTCGAGCGCCGCGTCGACCAGCGCCACATAGGCCTCGGCATCGAGCACGCGGCCGGCCGGCGGCACCGGCGTCTGGCCGGGGTGGAAGGGGCGCGGTGCTTCCTGGGCGGCGGCGAATTCGCGCACCTGGTCGAGGATGCTCCTGCGCAATGCCTCGTTTGTCATGCCGCCGCCAGGTAGTCGTCGAGCTGGGCCAGGCTGATGGCTCGCAGGTCCTGCCCCTGCGACCAGGCGCGGTACCAGTCCGCGGTGCGCCGCATGGCCTGATCGAGGCGCCAGTGCGGCTGCCAACAGAGCAGGCGGCGCGCCCGCGTGCTGTCGAGGCGCAGCGTCCGCGTTTCCTTCTGGAAGTTGGCGGCGGAGGTATCGATTCGCGCCTCCTTGCCCCAGAGTGCGGCGGCGCGGGCGGCGATTTCGGCGACGCTGAGCTCGTCGGCGGCATCCGGGCCGAAGTTCCAGCCCGTGGCAAAGCGGGGGCCGTCCTTGCCCGCCAGCGCTTCGGCGAGCAACAGGTAGCCGTGCAGGGCGTCGAGCACATGCTGCCAGGGACGGATCGCGTCGGGCATGCGCAGCGACGGAACCTTGCCGGCGGCAAAGGCGGTGAACAGGTCGGGCAGCAGGCGGTGTGCTCCCCAGTCGCCGCCGCCGATGACGTTTCCGGCGCGGGCAGTTGCGATGCGCGGTGCCTCCGGCCCGCCGAAAAAAGACTCGCGCCAGGAGCGGACGGCGATCTCGGCGCTGCTTTTGCTGGCGCTATAAGGATCAAGCCCGCCCATGGGCGAGTCTTCGTCCAGCGACTTGTCATCCACCGCCGGCGCATAGCATTTGTCGCTGGTGACAATCACGGCGGCCTCGACTGTCCGGCAGTCGCGGATGGCGTCAAGCAGGTTCAGGGTACCGGTGAGGTTGGTGGCATAGGTATCTCGCGCCGAGCGGTAACCCTCGGCCACGGTAGCTTGCGCCGCCAAGTGGAACACCACGCTGGCCTGACTTTCCGCCAGGGCTGTCGTCAGCGCCGAGAAATCCCGAATGTCGCCATGCCGCGAATCCATGCCCTGGGCCACGCACGCAACTTCAAACAAGTTGGGTTGCGTCGGCGGTGCCAACGAAAACGCCGTGACCCGGGCGCCGACTCTTTGCAGCCAGAGACCGAGCCAGGCGCCCTTGAAGCCGGTATGGCCGGTGAGGAAGACGCGCCGACCGTGCCAGAAGCCCGTGCCGGGCGTCATTTCAACGCGCGCCCGCAATTGATCAAGAAAGGCTTGTTGGTCATTTGGCAGCTGTTGGTTGGGGGTCGCTATTCCGTTACCTGCGGTGATGCGCGCACGTCATCGACGGGATATCGTGCGGGGGTCATCCCGCGCACGCGGAATGGATGTTACCAGAGCAGGGTATGAGGACTTTTTGCCAGGAAGATAAACAAACCCTTATCCCCAAATAGAAATAATCGCATCGGCGGGTATTGGGGATTTGTTAACCTTCGGCCTTCACGAAAAACCATATTCGGAGGAGGCTCGGCATGGCGTTGGTCAATCCGCACGGCGGTGGCAGTCTGCGACCCCTGTTGCTTGAAGGCGAGGCATTGATTTCCGAGCTGGCCCGCGCGGCGTCGCTGCCGAAGGTCAGGGTCAGCTCGCGCGAAAAGGGCGACATCGTCATGATGGGCCAGGGTGGCTTCACCCCGCTCGAAGGCTTCATGACCCATGCCGACTGGCAGGGTGTCTGTGACGGCATGAAAATGGCCAGCGGCCTGTTCTGGCCGATCCCGATCACGCTGTCCACCGACAAGGCCACCGCCGAGGGCATCAAGGTCGCCGGCGACGTGGCGCTGATCGATCCCGATGACGGCTCGATACTGGCCACCATGCAGGTGACCGAGAAGTATGCGATCGACAAGGCGCACGAGTGCGCCACGGTGTTCAAGACCACCGACCTGGAGCACCCGGGCGTCAAGATGGTCATGGAGCAGGGCGAAATCAACCTCGCCGGCCCGGTCAAGGTGCTGTCGCTGGGTGGCTTCCCCGAGACCTACGGCGACCTGCTGATGAGTCCCAAGCAGACCCGTGCGCTGTTCGAATCCTACGGTTGGAGCAAGGTTGCCGCCTTCCAGACGCGCAATCCGATGCACCGCTCGCACGAATACCTGGCCAAGGTGGCGATCGAAACCTGCGACGGCGTGCTGGTGCATTCCCTGCTCGGCAACCTCAAGCCCGGCGACATTCCCGCCGACGTCCGCTCGGAAGCCATCAGCACCCTGATCGACAACTACTTCGTCAAGAAGACCGTGATCCAGGCCGGTTATCCGCTTGACATGCGCTATGCCGGCCCGCGCGAGGCCCTGCTGCATGCGCTGTTCCGCCAGAACTACGGTTGCTCGCACCTGATCGTCGGCCGCGACCACGCCGGCGTCGGCAGCTATTACGGCCCCTTCGACGCCCACCACATCTTCGACGAACTGCCCAAGGGCGCACTGGAAACCCAGGCGCTGAAGATCGACTGGACCTTCTGGTGCTACCAGTGCGGCGGCATGGCCTCGGCCCGTACCTGTCCGCATGCCGAGGAAAAGCGCCTGCTGCTCTCCGGCACCAAGCTGCGCAAGATGCTGTCCGAGGGTGGCGACGTACCCGCCGAGTTTTCCCGTCCGGAAGTGCTGGAAGTGCTGCGCAAGTATTACGGTAGCCTGGCCGAGCACGAAAAAGTTGAAGTCAAGCTGTCCGGGCATTCCGCCCGCTGAGTATCACCAAGTTTTCCGTACCGAGTTTTTTTCGCGAACCACACCGTAACCAAGGAGTAGAAGACAAATGCCAACCTTTGTTCGTACCGAGAAGTGCGACGGCTGCAAGGGGCAGGACAAGACCGCCTGCATGTACATCTGCCCGCATAACCTGATGAAGCTGGACAAGGACGGTACCGAAACCGGCCACGCCATGAAGGCCTTCAACCAGGAGCCGGAGCAGTGCTGGGAGTGCTACTCCTGCGTCAAGATCTGCCCGCAGGGCGCCATCGAGGCCCGCCATTATGCCGACATCGTTCCGCTCGGCGGTTCGGTGCAGCCGATGCGCGGATCGGATTCGATCATGTGGACCATCAAGTTCCGCAACGGCACGCTGAAGCGTTTCAAGTTCCCGATCCGCACCACGGCTGAAGGCTCGATCGATCCCTACGGCGGCAAGCCGATGCCCAAGATGGCCGAGATCACCGCCGACGGCGTGTTTACCCGCGGCGTGATGGGTGGCTTCCGTGCCGGAAACCCGGCTGAGCTGATCCGCAAGTAATTCAATTCGAGGAAACGAAAATGGCTGGAACATTCGAAGCACCCGAAGTCGTCCAGGAAGAACTGGACATCCTGCTGATCGGCGGCGGCATGGCCTGCTGCGGCACGGCATACGAAATGATGCGCTGGGCCGAGGCCGTCAAGGCCGAGACCGGCAAGGAACTCAAGATCAAGCTGGTAGACAAGGCCGCCATGGACCGCTCCGGCGCCGTGGCCCAGGGCCTCTCGGCGATCAACACCTACATCGGCGACAAGCAGGACCCCGCCGACTATGCGCGCATGGTCAGCAACGACCTGATGGGCATCACCCGCGACGACCTGGCCTACGACCTCGGCCGCAACGTCGATGACTCGGTGCACCTGTTCGAGGAGTGGGGCCTGCCGATCTGGAAGACCGACGCCGAAGGCGTTCGTCACGATGGCGCCGAAGCACAGAAGGAAGGCCTGCCGGCGCTGAAGGATGGTGGCCAGCCGGTGCGTTCGGGCAAGTGGCAGATCATGATCAACGGCGAATCCTACAAGTGGATCGTTGCCGAAGCCGCCAAGAAGGCGCTGGGCCTGGACCGCATCCAGGAGCGAGTGTTCATCGTCAAGCTGGTCAACGACAAGAACGACCCGTCGCGCGTCGCCGGCGCGGTCGGCTTCTCGGTGCGCGAGAACAAGGTCTATGTGTACAAGGCCAAGGCTGTGATGCTGGCCGCCGGCGGCTGCGTTAACCTGTTCCGTCCGCGTTCGGTGGGCGAGGGCACGGGCCGCGCCTGGTACCCGGTGTGGAACGCCGGTTCGACCTACGCCATGGCCGCTGAG
>JACRLX010000004.1 GCA_016235165.1 Rhodocyclales bacterium | reverse complement strand
GGCTTGCGCCGCTGCATGTCCGCCAGCGCCGCCATCAGCCATGAACGCATGCCGATGACGATGGTGTAGGGCCGGCGCTGGTCGGCCGGCAGCTTCTGGTCGGCCAGGTGCTGGTTGGAAAAATCCTGGCCGACGCGCATCAGCCGCTCGCGGAAGGAATTGGCCAGGCCGCGGCCGATTTCGCCATGCACCACCATGAGCATTTCCGACTCGCCGTCGAAACCGCCGGCGAAGTAGTCGTCCAGCACCTCCTTGCGGAAGAACTCCATCACCGGCCCCTGCGGCAGCCAGCGGAAACCCTTGGCCACCTTGAGCCGGTAGCGGTTGCCGGGGCGCAGGTCGATGATGCCGATGCGGTCGAGCTGGGTCAGCGGGTGGCGAGGATTTCCTCGGCCGGCACCTGGCTGATGACGCAGATCGCCACCACCAGCAACGTGCGGTCGGCGACCACCGCCTTTTCCTGCGCCAGCGTCAGTTCCAGCATCAGCGGCTGGGTGTCGGCGACGCGGCGCGCAAGGTCGGCGAAATCCAGGTTGATGATGCGGCAAATGTCGTCGATGCGCGACACCGGCATGTCGCCGCCTTTCGAGAACATGCGCTTGACGCTGGATTCGGCCATGCCCAGGCGTTGGGCGACCACGGCATAGGTGACGCCGGCGGCCTTGAGTTCGTTCTTGAGCAGCGAGAGCAGATCGGCAGTGGTGCTCATGACATCGACAATACCGGGGGAAAGTATCTCGCCACGATACTACAAGTCCGCACTCGCGACACATCGTCTCCCTTGCTTGTACCGGCGAGACACCCGGCCCATGATGCCTCCGTCACTTCACACAAGGAGCACATCATGGAACACACGGTACGCATCGTCCAACGCGACACCGGCGCCTGGCGCCTGCAGGTATGGATCTCCTTCGGCCTCGCCCTGCTGATCTGCGGCACGGGCCTGGCCTGGCTGCCCGGCGGCGACCTCGATCGCGCCTTCATGGTCATGGGCTATTTCTTCTGCCTCTCGTCGGCCTTCGTGCTGGCCAAGTACGTGCGCGACAATGCTGCCGCGCCCGCAGACACGCCGATGTGGTCGCTGGTGGTCTGGGGCGGATTCGCCTTGTCGATGGCGCTGACCGGCTGGGGCCTGTGGCGCATGGAGATCAACCCGACCTGGAAGGCCTACCTGCTGGTGAGCTGGCTCTACCTGATCTCCTCCGCCTTCACCCTGGCCAAGACCCTGCGCGACGCCTACGAGGCCGATCGGCTCGAACGCAATGTCGAGGGCGCCGGCGCCCCCCCTGTTGCCGACGCCGGCAGCGCAAGCCACTGATCCCCACATCGCAAAGGAGTCTGTCATGACAATCGATTCATCCCGCCGCAAGGCCCTGCGCTCGCTGCTCGGTCTTGCCTTCGTCCCCTGCGCCGCGCTGCTTTCCGCCCGCAGTCATGCCCATGGCGGCGCCGATGCGAGCGCCGCCTCCAGCCTCTCGCTGGCCTTCCCGGTCGCCGTGCTCAGCGTGGCGCCGGTGGCCATCCTCGGCTCCGGCGTTGCGCTGACCATCGTCGCCATCGAAGCCACGACCGGCGGCACGGTCTGGCTGCTGCGCCGCACCTCGGACGGTGCCACCGCCAGCCTGCGCTTTTCCGGCCAGGCGGCCGCATCGACGGCCATCGCCGCCGGCACCGTGCTTTCGGTCACGGTGGTGGCCGCCGGCTGGCTGCTTTCCGCCGCCGGCGAGGTGATCTGCCTGATTCCCAATGCGCTGGGTGAATCCCTGCTCTACAACGAAAGGCTGCGCTGATGAACACAGTCTCCCTGTTGCGCCGCGTACTGGCCTTCGCCGCCGCGGCATTGCTTGCCTGCGCCGCCCTGGCCGGACAGAACTGCGAGCCGCGCCGGCCGACCCTGGATTCGATGCGCCGCGACCTGGCGCTGGCCGCCAGCGTCGCCCTGCAACTCGACGAACTGGCGCAGCGCGACGGCAGCCGCGTGCTGCTGATCGCCCGCGCCGGGCAGGACTTGTCGAAGTACGGCCTGCGCTATTCCCACCTCGGCATCGCCTACCTCGACGATGCCGCGCTCGCCGGCCGCGGCGCCTGGCGCGTGGTGCACAAGCTCAACGAATGCGGCTCCAGCCGCAGCACGCTCTACCGCCAGGGTCTGGCCGAGTTCTTCAGCGACGGCCTCCACCTTCACGAAGCCGGCGTCGTCGTGCTGAAGCCGGAGCTCGCGGCCCGCGTCATTGGCGGCCTGAAGGACGACTCCCTGCTGGCGACGCTGCACGAACCGCGCTACAACATGCTGGCCTACCCGTGGTCCGGGTACTACCAGCAGAGCAACCAGTGGGCGATCGAAACCCTGGCCCTGCTCGCCGACGCCGGCGTGGTCAGCCGTTCCACCGCGCGCGACTGGCTGCGGCGCCACGATTACCGCCCGACCACACTGCGCATCGACGCCATGACCCGCCTCGGCGCGCGCGTCGGCACCGCCCACATCGCCTTCGACGACCATCCCTTCAACCGCCGCATGGCCGGGCAGATCGATACCGTGACCGTGGATTCGGTGTTCGCCTGGATGGAACGGGCCGGTCTCGGCAATGTGCCGCTGCGCCTGCGCACCCTGCCGCCGCCCTCCGGCAGGCCGCCACGGCCCACCATGCAATCCGCTTAGAATCGGCCACTTCGCCCGGAATCCGCAAAGGACTCACCATGAGCAACCAGTCCGGCCTGCTGCGCGCACGCCGCTTCGCCCCGCTGTTCGTCACCCAGTTCCTCGGCGCCCTCAACGACAACGTGCTGAAGAACGCCATGGTGGTGCTGCTGACCTTCCAGGCGGCGAGCTGGACCACGCTCAAGCCCGAGCTGCTGGCCAACCTCGCGGCGGGCGTGTTCATCCTGCCCTTCTTCCTGTTCTCGGCCACCGCCGGACAACTCGCCGACAAGTACGACAAGGCGGCGCTGGCGCGGCTGGTCAAGCAGTTGGAAATCGCCATCGTGCTGATCTGCGGCGCCGGCTTCTGGCTGCACAGCCTGGCCGTGCTGTTCCTCGGGCTGTTCCTGCTCGGCCTGCACTCGACGCTGTTCGGCCCGGTCAAATACGCGATCCTGCCGCAGCACCTGAAGAGCGAGGAACTGGTCGGCGGCAACGCCCTGATCGAGGCCGGTACCTTCGTCGCCATCCTGCTCGGCACGCTGCTGGGTGGACTGCTCGCCGGCAGCGGCGATGGCACCACCTGGATCACCGTGGTGGGCCTCGCCATCGCCGTCGGCGGCTATGTCGCCTCGCGCGCCATCCCGGTCGCCATACCGCCAGCGCCGACTCTTGCGATCAGCGCCAATCCGCTGACCGAGACCTGGCGCAACATCAATTTCGCGCGCGAGAACCAGACGGTGTTCCTTTCCATCATGGGCATCTCCTGGTTCTGGCTGTTCGGCGCGCTGTTCCTCGCCCAGTTCCCGGCCTACACCAAGAACGTGCTCGGCGGCAGCGAAACCGCCGTGACGCTGCTGCTGGCCACCTTCACCTTCGGTATCGGCGTCGGCTCCCTGCTTTGCGAAAAGCTTTCCGCCAAGCGCATCGAGCTGGGCCTGGTGCCGCTGGGTTCGATCGGCCTGACGGTATTCGCGCTCGACCTCGCCATCGCCTCGCCGGCCTCGCCCTCGCCTGCGCCGCTCGGTGCAATCGGCCTGCTGGCCTACGAGCAGACCTGGCGCGTGCTGCTCGACCTGGCGCTGATCGGCATCTTCGGCGGCTTCTTCATCGTGCCGCTCTACGCCCTGGTGCAGCAGCGTTCCAACCCCGAACACGGCGCGCGCATCATCGCCGCCAACAACATCATGAACGCACTGTTCATGGTGGTCGGCGCGCTGGCCGCCGCCGGCATGCTCGCCGCGGGCCTCACCATCCCCATGCTGTTCGCCGTCGCGGCCGTGTGCAATGCCGCGGTGGCGCTGTTCATCTACGGCCTGGTGCCCGAGTTCCTGCTGCGCTTCATCATCTGGATGCTGATCCACAGCGTGTATCGGCTGCGCGTACGGGAACTCGAAGAAGTGCCGGAGGAAGGTGCGGCGGTGATCGTCTGCAACCACGTCAGCTTCGTCGATGCGCTGGTGATCATGGCCGCCTGCAAGCGCCCGATCCGCTTCGTCATGGACCACCAGATCTTCCGCTGGCCGCTCTTGAATTTCGTCTTCCGCACCAGCAAGGCCATCCCGATTGCATCGGCGAAAGAAGACCCGGCGATGATGGAGAAAGCCTTCGACGAAGTCGGCAAGGCACTCGACGCCGGTGACCTGGTCGGCATCTTCCCCGAGGGCAAGATCACCGCGGACGGCAGCATCAACCCCTTCCGTCCGGGCATCACGCGGATACTGGCGCGCAACCCGGTGCCCGTGGTGCCGATGGCCCTGCGCGGCCTGTGGGGCAGCTTCTTCTCGCGCAAGGATGGCCCGGCGATGACCCGGCCATTCCGCCGTGGCGTGCTGTCGAAGATCGAGCTGGTGGTGGGTGCCGCGGTGCCAGCAGCGGCGGCATTACCCGAACGGCTTCAGGCGGATGTCGCGGCCCTGCGCGGCGACTGGTCGTGAGTGGCGAGCCTTCAGGACCGACGACAGCGCCAACGTATTGACAAAGACAATACGTTGGCTAAACTTGCCGCATGGATTTCCAGTTCGAGCTGAACGGCGAAAGCTTTGTCTGGGACGCCGCGAAAGCCGAAAAGAATCGGCGCAATCATGGCGTCCGGTTCGAGGAAGCGGCAGCGGTGTTCTTCGATCCCTTGTTCGTCCTGGCGGAAGCGTCGCGCAACGAAGAGGCGCGATACGCGGCCATCGGTTTCGATGCCGTCGGCCGATTGCTGTACGTGGTCCATGTCGAGATCGAAGACGTCTGCATCCGTATTGTCTCCGCGCGACGCGCGGAACCCGAGGAGGAGGCCCGCTATGCTGAGTGAGAAGATAAGGAAACGACTGGCCAAGGACAGGCCGATGACATCGATCACCCTGCGCATCCCGGTCGACGTTGTCGAATCGCTGAAGCATATTGCCCCGCTCAAGGGATTTTCCGGCTACCAGACGCTGCTCAAGTCCTACATCGGCGAAGGGCTGCGCCAGGACGAAGCGAAGTTTGCTCCCGACCAGACGACACGATTGATCGAAGCCCTCAAGAAACGCGGCGTGCCGGAATCGGTGCTCGACCAAGCCAGCAAGGATCTTTCCGCGGCCTGATCGCCGTATCGCCAGCGCCGACTTTGGCCTGGATCAGCCCACCCCGGCCCCGTGCGCCTGCATGTCGGCGTGGTAGCTCGAGCGCACCAGCGGCGCACTGGCGGCGTTGGTGAAGCCCATCGCCTCCGCCTCGCGCGCATACATGGCGAAGACATCGGGATGCACGTAACGCAGCACCGGCAGGTGGTGGCCGGAGGGCGCGAGGTACTGGCCGATGGTCAGCATTTCGACGTCGTGGGCGCGCAGGTCGCGCAGCGTCTCCAGGATTTCCTCGTCGGTCTCGCCCAGGCCGACCATCAGGCCTGACTTGGTCGGCACGTTCGGCACCCGCGCCTTGAAGGCCTTGAGCAGTTGCAGCGAGTGCGCGTAGTCGGCGCCGGGACGCGCCTGCTTGTACAGGCGCGGCACGGTCTCCATGTTGTGGTTCATGACGTCGGGCGGGGTGGCGGAAAGGATGTCGATGGCGATGTCGAGCCGGCCGCGGAAGTCGGGCACCAGCACCTCGATTTTCGTTCCCGGCGAGTACTCGCGAACTTTCGCGATGCAGTCGGCGAAATGCCGGGCGCCGCCGTCGCGCAGGTCGTCACGGTCCACGCTGGTGATGACGACGTACTTGAGCTGCATCGCCGCGATGGTGCGCGCGAGCTTTTCCGGCTCTTCGGCATCGGGCGGCAGCGGCTTGCCGTGGCCGACGTCGCAGAAGGGGCAGCGGCGGGTGCACAAGTCGCCGAGGATCATGAAGGTGGCCGTGCCCTTGCCGAAGCACTCGCCGATGTTGGGGCAGGTGGCTTCCTCGCAGACCGTGTGCAGTTGATGCTCGCGCAGGATCTGCTTGATCTCGCCGAAGCGCGCGGCACTGTTGCCGGCCTTGACGCGGATCCAGGAGGGCTTCTTCAGCGTGGTTTCGGCCGGCACCACCTTGATCGGGATGCGCGCGGTCTTGGCTTCGCCTTTTTGCTTGGTCGTCATTTGTCGCTGGTCTCGAGTTGCCTGGCGAGATGCGCTGCCAGTTGCCTGCCTACTATCGCAGCTTCCAGCCCGGCGCGCCATTGTGGAGAACACGCACTCAGTTGCGTGACGGCCATGCCCGCGTAGCCGCAGGGGTTGATTGCGGCGTAGGGCGCGAGGTCCATGTCGATGTTGAGCGAGACGCCGTGGTAGCTGCAGCCGTGCTTGATGCGCAGGCCCAGGGCGGCGATCTTGGCGGCACCGACATAGACGCCCGGCGCGCCGTCGCGGCGCTGCGCGGTGACTCCGTATTCCGCCAGCAGGTCGATCACCGCCTGTTCGATGCGATGCACCAGGCCGCGCACCGAGAACTCGCGCCGGCGCAGGTCGAGCAGCAGGTAGATCACCACCTGGCCGGGACCGTGGTAGGTGATCTGGCCGCCGCGGTCGATCTGCACGACGGGAATGCCGATGTCGGCCAACAGATGCTCGGGCCTGCCCGAGAGGCCCTGGGTGAATACCGGCGGATGCTCGCAAAGCCAGAGCTCGTCGGGCGTGTCGGCACCACGCGCGGCGGTGAATTCCTGCATCGCGGCGAAGGTCGGCGCGTAGTCGACGCGGCCGAGTTCGCGCAGGAGAGGGGCGCTCACAGCACTACCTTGACCATGGGGTGCGCGGTCAGGGCGCGGTAGAGCGCATCGAGCTGGGCCTGCGAGGTGGCGCGCACGGTGCAGGTCAGCGACAGGTAGTTGCCGGCCCTGGAAGGGCGCATCTCGATGCTGGCGACGTCGAAGTCGGGCGCATGGACCACCACCACGGCGGCGATGGCCTGGGCGAAGTCGGGCGCATTCGCGCCCATGATCTTGAGCGGAAAATCGCAGGGGAACTCGATCAGGCTGTCCACCACGGCCATCAGCCCCGCATCACCGTCGACTTGAACTCCTGGTACCAGGCGTACATCGCCGCGAACACCGGGCCCGGCGTACCACCAGCGCCGACTCTCCTGCCGTCGAGGGAAACGATGGGCAGCACTTCCTTGGTCGAGGAACACATCCAGAGTTCGTCGGCGGATCGCGTTTCGGCCTCGGTGACGTCGCGCACTTCGTGCCGGAGGCCATGGCTGGCCGCGAGTTCGAGGATGACGTCATAGGTGATGCCGGGCAGCATCAGGTGGTTCTGGATCGGCGCCAGCAGCACGCCATCCTTGACCACGAAAATCGATGACGCGGAACCTTCGGTGAGGAAGCCGTCGCGGAACAGCACGGTCTCGACGCAGCCCGCCGCCACCGCCATCTGCCGCAGCAGGCAGTTGGCCAGGAGCGACGTGGCCTTCAGGTCGCAGCGAAGCCAGCGGATGTCGGCGGCCGACACCGCGGCAATGCCCTGCTCGCGCTGGCTGGCCGGTGGCGTGGTCATCGGCTCGGCGAGGATCACCGAGGTCGGCCTCACCTCCTTCGGGAAGGCGTGGTTGCGCAGCGCCATCGGCCCGCGCGTGACCTGGATGTAGATCGACTGGTCTTCCCACTCGGCTTCGCCGGCGAGTTGCGCAACGAAGCCCGCCCACTCGGCCATGCCATGCGGATTGGCGAGCTGGATGCCGTCGAGGCTCTTTTGCAGGCGTTGCAAATGCTGTTCAAGGCGGAAGGGCCGTCGCGAATAGACCGGGATCACTTCATAGACGCCGTCGCCGAAGAGGAAACCGCGATCCATGACGGAAACCCGCGCCTCCGCGGGCGGCAGCCATTGGCCATTGAGGAAGACACGTGCCGTCATTGGAAGAACAGCCGGATGTCATCCCACAGGCGGCCGAGAATGCCGGCGACGGGGACTTCGGCCTGCGCCACCACGGGATATTCGCCCCAGGGCTGGCCGCCGACCGTCAGCTTCAGCGTACCCACCGCGCTGCCGGCGGCGATGGGCGCCACCAGCGGCTGGCGGCTGACCAGTTGGGCGGCGAGCTTGTCGGCCATGCCGCGCGGCACCGAGACCACGAAATCTTCGTTGAAGCCGGCACCAACCGTGTTCTGCACGCCCTTGAAGACCCTGAGCTGCGAAATGGCCTGGCCCTTCTCGTAGAGCTTGACCGGGTCGAAGGCATTGAAGCCCCAGTTGAGCAGGTTGAGCGAATCCCTGGCGCGCGCATCTTCCGAGACCGTGCCGAGCACCACCGAGATCAGGCGGCGCGGACCGCGCTTGGCCGTGGCGATCAGGCAGTAGCCCGCGGCGCTGGAATGGCCGGTCTTGAGGCCATCCACGGTCGGATCGGCCCACAGCAGGCGGTTGCGATTGTGCTGGCGGATGCCGGCATAGGTGTATTCCTTCATCGCATGCAGGGCATGGGTTTCCGGATGGTCACGGATCAGGGCGGCGGCGAGTTTGGCGAGGTCGCGCGCAGTCGAGTAATGCGTCGGTGCCGTGTTCTCGAAGTAGCCGCTGGAATTGAGAAAGTTGCTGTCTTTGAGGCCAAGGCGCTGGGCCGTGCGGTTCATCATCGCCGCAAACTGATCCTCGCTGCCGGCGACGGCCTCGGCCAGGGCCACCGAGGCATCGTTGCCGGACTGGATCACCATGCCCTTGAACAGGGCATCGACCTCGACCGTCTTGTTCACCGGGATGAAGCTGCGCGAACCCTGGGTGCGCCAGGCATGCTCGGAAACGCCGACCTGCTGTTGCAGCGACAGGCGCTTCTGCTGCAAGGCCTCGGCGACCAGGTAGGTGGTCATCACCTTGGTCAGCGAGGCGGGCTCCAGCTTGAGGTCGGGCTCCTGGGCCGCGAGGACCTGACCGCTGGCGTAATCCATCAGGATCCAGGCGCGGGCCGACAGGGTGGGGGCGGGAATGGCCTGGGCGTGCGCCGCGCAGGCCGCCAGCAGTGCGCAAAAAAAGCCGAAAAGACGCATGGTCGAAAGAAAAACAGGGAGTGATGAATTATAAGTCGCAGGGCAAGGCAGCCCCGTTCAGCGCTGCACCACCACCGGCGCCATGCCCAGGCTTTCGCGCAGCCGGGCGCTGGCCAGCTGGGCGGCGGCGGCATCGGGCCAGGGGCCAAGTTGCACGCGGAACAGCTTGCCCGCCGCCTGCACCGTCAGCCTGGGCGCCAGATCGCCCAGTTCGCGCGCCAGTCGCGTGCGCAGGCTTTCGGCATTGTCGCGGTTGCCGAAGGCGCCCAGCTGCAGGTAATGGCCGCGTGCGTCCTGGACCTGTGGCAAGGGCGGATCGGACTCGCCGGCCGCCAGCCGGGCAATCGGGTCTTCATCGGCGGCGGCCTGGCGTGGGGGTGGCGTAGCGGACGCCTGGCTTGATGGCGCTTGTCCCGGCAGCACGCTTTCAACTTCGACCAGCGCACTGCCGTTGGCTACGTAACCCAACTTGTACGCCGCGGTCCAGGACAGGTCGATTTCGCGCCCGGCGTGGAACGGACCGCGGTCATTGATGCGCACCACCACAGCCTTGCCGTTCGCCGGGTTGCTGACGCGGGCATAGGAGGGAATCGGCAGCGTCGGGTGTGCCGCCGTCATGGCGTACATGTCGTAGATCTCGCCGCTGGAAGTCTTCTGCCCGTGGTAGCGGCGCCCGTACCAGGAACCGATGCCGCGCCCCTGGTAAGGACCTGGCTCGCGCATGGGAACGTAGGCCCGGCCCAGCGCGGTGTAGGGATTGTTGGCGAAGCGGTGCAGCGGCTCGACCCGGGGCACGGCATCGGGAATGCTGTCGGGATCGACGACGGGGCCGTCACCCGGACCGTCATCCTTGTAGCCGCCGCCGAATTTCGTCGCCGGCGCGGGCTTTTTCGCCGCAAGGGAAGTTATGCCTCCGGCGGAGCCGGGGGCGGTATCCCTTGCGGACGGCGCTGGTGGCACGGCGGCTGCCGGCCCCTCGGCGCGATCGATCACCGGACGCGCCGGCTGGCCACCGCAAGCGGCGAGCGTCAAGGCAAGGGCCACGGCCGTAGCACCCGCCCACTGATCCCCGATTCCTGATCCCTGATCCCTGATCACTTCTGCACCAGCATGCGATTGCCATGGATCGACATCAAGATGCCAATGCCGACGAACAAGGTCACCAGCGCCGTGCCACCGTAGCTGACCAGGGGCAGGGGCACGCCGACCACGGGCAGGATGCCGGAGACCATGCCCATGTTCACGAAGGCATAGGTGAAGAAGATCATGGTCACGGCGCCCGCCAGCAGGCGCGAAAACAGGGTTGCCGCATTGGCCGCGATCATCAGCCCGCGGCCGATCAGCAGCGCATACAGGATCAGCAGGATCAGGTTGCCGAACAAACCGAATTCCTCGGAGAACACGGCGAAGATGAAATCGGTATGGCGCTCGGGAATGAACTCCAATTGTGCCTGGGTGCCGGAGCGCCAGCCCTTGCCCAGGATGCCGCCGGAGCCGATGGCGATGGTGGACTGGATGATGTGGAAGCCCTTGCCCAGCGGGTCCTTTTCCGGATCGATCAGGGTCAGGATGCGGTGGCGCTGGTAATCGTGCAGCAGATTCCAGGCCAGCGGCGCGGCGGCGATACCTGCAACCACCATGCCGATCATGATTTTCCACGACAGGCCGGCGAAAAAAATTACATAGAAGCCCGCGGCCAGCACCAGGATCGCCGTGCCCAGGTCGGGCTGGCGCGCGATCAGGGCAACCGGGACCAGCAGCATCACGGCAGCGATGGCATAGTCCGCCATGCGCGGCATGGCCTCGCGCTTCTGGAAGAACCAGGCCAGCAGCAGCGGCATGGCGATCTTCATCAACTCGGAAGGCTGGATGCGCATGAAGCCCAGGTTGAGCCAGCGCCGCGCCCCCTTCGAGATGTCGCCGAACAGGGCCACGCCGATCAGCAGCAACACGCCGAGCAGGTAAACCGGCACCGCAAGATGCATCAGGCGCTGGGGCGGAATCTGCGCCAAAACGCGCATCACCACCAGTGCCACGGCCATGTTGGCCAACTGGGCGTTGATCCGCTCCGGTGAGGCACTGGCCATGACGCCGAAGGCCAGCAGCACCAGTAGCCCGGTGATCATCATCAGCGGCCAGTCGAGCGGCGCCACCAGTTTCTGCCACCAGCCACGCAGGGTGGGCAAGCCGAAGCCGGAATTCATTCCGCGTCTCCCTCCACCGCATCCTCGTCGGCCGGGGCCGGCTCCTTGGGCTTCTTGCCGAGCAGGTAGTAATCCAGCACCTGGCGCGCGATCGGTGCCGCCGCCTGGGCGCCAAAGCCGCCGTTCTCGACCAGCACCGCCAGCGCGATCTTCGGCTCGTCGGCCGGGGCGAAAGCAATGAACAAGGCATGGTCGCGCAGGTGGGCCTGCATGGTCTCGGTCTTGTGCTCGGCGCCTTTGTAGGAGAAGACCTGGGCGGTGCCGGTCTTGCCCGCCGCAACGTAGCCGGCACCGGCAAAGGCACGCGCGCCGGTACCTTCCCTGTTTACCCCGACCATGGCGTTCTTTATCACCTCCAGATGCTCGGGCTTCAAATCGAGGCGACGCAACGGTTCAGGTTCGATCATGCGCTTTTCGCCGCTGCGCGTATCGGTAACGTACTTCACCAGGTGCGGACGGAACATCACGCCCTGGTTGGCAATGGTCGCCGTGGCCTGCGCCAGTTGGATCGGCGTGTAGGCGTTGTAGCCCTGGCCAATGCCGATGGAAATAGTTTCGCCGGCATACCATTTCTGCTGTTCCGGCTTCTTGAAGCGTTCCCTCTTCCACTGCTGGGAAGGCAGCACGCCCTTCGATTCGCCCTCGATGTCGATGCCGGTACGCTGGCCGAAACCGAGGCTGCCCATGAAGGTGGCGATGTTGTCGATGCCCATGTCGTTAGCCAGCATGTAGTAGTAGGTGTCGCAGGAAACGACGATCGACTTGTACATGTCGACCATGCCGTGGCCGCCTTTCTTGTCGTCGCGGAAGAAGTGGCCACCGAAATTGAAGCCGCCAGGGTCGGCAATCGCCTGTTCCGGCCGGCGCTTGCCCAGCGTCAGCGCGGCGAGCGCCATGAAGGGCTTGAAGGTCGAGCCCGGCGGGTAGGCGCCGTTGAGGGCACGGTTGACCATCGGTTTTTGCGCCGACTCGTTGAGCTCGCGCCAGCTTTGCGTATCGATGCCGTCGACGAAGAGGTTGGGGTCGTAGTTGGGCACCGATACCATGGCCAGAATGCCGCCGGTCGAAGGCTCGATCGCCACCATCGCGCCCCGGCGATCGCCGAAGGCCTGTTCGGCGATGCGTTGCAATTCGACATCGACGGTCAGTGTCAGCTGGTTGCCGGCCACCGGCGCCGAACGCGACAGGGTACGCACGGCGCGGCCGCCGGCGTCGACCTCGACCTGCTCGTGGCCGCTGACGCCGTGCAGGTCGAATTCGTAACGCTGCTCCAGGCCGGTCTTGCCGAAGTGCTCGGTGCCCCGGTAATTGGCGTCCTGTTCCTTCTCCTCGATCTTCTCCAGGTCGGCATCGGTGACGCGCCCGATATAGCCGAGGATGTGCGAGGCGAAGGCCCCGCCGGGGTACTGGCGGAACAGGCGCGCCTTGATTTCGACGCCAGGAAAGCGGTAGCGATGGGCAATGAACTTCGCCACCTCCTCGTCGGAAAGCCGCGTCCGGATCGGCAGGGTCTCGAAGCTCTTGCTCTCGTCCATCAGCTTCTTGAAGCGGCGCCGGTCCTTGGCTTCGATTTCGATGATTGCCGCCAGGCCGTCGATGGTCTGCTCCAGGTTGCCGGCGCGCGAGGGCGTGATTTCCAGCGTGTAGGCCGAGTAATTGCGCGCCAGCACGGCGCCATTGCGATCGACGATCAGGCCGCGGTTGGGCACGATCGGCACCAACGATATGCGATTGTCCTCGGCACGGGTCTGGTAGTAGTCATGCTGCACGATTTGCAGCCAGACGAAGCGGACGAACAGCAGCGCGAAACAGAACAGCACGAAGCCGCCGGCAAAGGCCAGGCGCGAACGAAAGCGTTCGAGTTCCTCCTGGGGGTTCTTGAATTCCATGGCCTAGCTGCCGCCCACCTTAAGGTGAAACAGCAGGATGGGCGCCCAATGATGTCGAGCGCAGCGAGCCAGATAGTCGACTCCCCTTGAGGGGGCAAGGCGGGGTTTCGCACCGCACGCGGTGCGCCGCCGCAGCCGGCTGGCTGTGCATAGCCAGCCGTGGGCCGCGAAGCGGACGGGAGGGGTGGGCCCACTTGCCAGCCCGCCAGCGAACGAGGGTCGGTGATCTCATTGCTATGGGGTACTCATCGAAGCCATGGGCGTTAAATCGGCCGGTGCACATCCTTGTCCTCCGGCTGGAACTGCGGCGTCAGCAGCAGGTAGGTGATCGGATGCCACAACAGGGTTGCCGTGATGCTGGAAAGGAACCAGAGCACGCCGGGAAATTCGGCGCCGGCGATCATGCGCGTCACCAGCATCACCAACTGCATGCCGAGCAGCATCGGCAGCACGTGCAGCGCCTGCTGCGCCAGCGGAAACCAGAGCACGCGGCGCGACCAGCCGGCGGCGAAGTAGGCCAGCAGCACGTAGGCCAGCGCGTGCTGCCCCATGACGCTGGCGTCGGCAACGTCCATCGCCAGGCCGAGCATGAAGCCGGCCGCCATGCCGACCTTGAGCGGCTGGTGAATGCACCAGAAAGCCAGCACCAGCGCGACCCAGTCCGGGATGCCTGGAAACCGGCCGAAGGGAACGAGGTTCAGCACCAGTGCCAGGACCAGGGTCAGGACGATGAACCAGTTCCGGACCGGGAGCAGGATGCGGCGGGATGAGTGTGTCGGCTGCATCAGCGGACCTTTTTCTTCACGCGCTTGCCGCGGGTCGGCTGGTCGGGCGTCTGCGGCGCATCCTCGGGCTGCGGCGGCAGGGCGCTGCGCCCGCCGAGGACCAGCGCCAGGCCGTGCCGCTCGACACCGGCCAGCGGCGCGCAGATGATGCGGGCAAAGGAATACGAGCTGTCGCGATCGATCTTGGTCACTTTCGCCACCGGCAGGCCCGGCAGGTATACGCCGTCGAGGCCCGAGGTGACCAGCACATCGCCGACCTGCACCTCGGCGTTGGCGGCGAGAAAGCGCAACTCCATCATGCCCGAGCCGGCCCCGGCCAGCACCGCGCGCAGGCCGTTCCTTTGCACCGCGACGGGGATCGCCTGTTCCTTGTCGGTCAACAGCAGGACTTCCGAGGTGAGCGGAAACACGCGCACCACCTGGCCGATGACGCCAATGTCGTCAACCACGGCATTGCCCGGCGCGATGCCGTGCTGGCTGCCCTTGTCGATGATCACGCGACGCGAGAAGGGATCGCGCGCGGCATAGAGGATCTCGGCGATGCGGCCCTCGACCGGCTGGCGTTCGCGCATGTCGAGCAGGGTACGCAGGCGCTTGTTCTCCTGCTCCAGATGGTCCTGGCGCAGCAGCAGGTTGGCGGTACCCAGCTGGCGCCGGCGCAGATCTTCATTGTCCTTGAGCAGGGTCGATTGGCGCGACAGGTAGGCCCCGAAATCCCCGGCGGCGTCGATCGGCATGCCGGTGACACGTTGCAGCGGCCAGGCTGCTGTGGCGACGGCAAGGCGCGCCCATTCCAGGGTGTGGAAGCGCAGATCGGCCACCAGCAGCACCAGCGACAGCGAGACGAAAAACACCAGCCGCACCAGCGGCGCCGGACCCCGCTTGAAGAAGGGTGGCGGTGCATGACCAACGACGGACATCAAGGCAGGCGCGCCCTCGCAGTAAGTGCGCCCCGCGCAGACACGGGGCCAGGGTGGAAACTACACGCCGCGGGGCTTACTCGTTGGCAAAAATACTGCCGAGTTTGTCCATCTTTTCGAGCGCCATGCCGGAGCCGCGGGCGACACAGGTCAGCGGATCGTCGGCAACGATCACCGGCAGGCCCGTCTCCTCGGTCAACAGACGATCGAGGTCGTGCAGCAGGGCGCCGCCGCCGGTGAGCACCAGGCCACGCTCGGCGATGTCGGCGCCGAGTTCCGGCGGGGTCTTCTCCAGCGCGTCCTTGACCGCCTTGACCACCTGGTTGAGAGGCTCGGACAGGGCTTCGAGGACTTCGTTGGAGGAAATCGTGAACTTGCGCGGGATGCCCTCGGCGCGGTTGATGCCGGAGACTTCCATCTCGCGCACCTCGGCGCCGGGGAAGGCGGAGCCGATCTGCTTTTTGATGTTCTCGGCGCTGTTGTCGCCGATCTGCATGCCGTAGTTGCGGCTGATGTAGGAAATGATCGCCTCGTCGAACTTGTCGCCACCGACGCGCACCGAATTGGCATAGACCATGCCGCCCAGCGAGATCACGCCTACCTCGGTGGTGCCGCCGCCGATGTCCACCACCATCGAGCCGGTGGCGTCCGAGACCGGCAGGCCGGCGCCGATCGCCGCCGCCATGGGCTCCTCGATCAGGTAGACCTGCGAAGCGCCGGCGCCCAGGGCGGACTCGCGAATGGCGCGGCGCTCGACCTGGGTCGAACCCGAGGGCACGCAGATGATGATGCGCGGGGAAGGCGAGAACAGGCGCGACTCATGCACGCGCTTGATGAACTGCTTCAACATCTGCTCGGTGACGGTGAAGTCGGCGATCACGCCGTCCTTGAGCGGGCGGATCACCGAGATTTCCTTCGGGTTGCGCCCGATCATGGTCTTGGCTTCCTTGCCCACCGCCTGGATGGTCTTCTTGGCGTTGGGGCCGCCTTCGATGCGAATGGCGACCACGGAAGGCTCGTCGAGCACGACACCCTTGCCGCGCACGTAGATCAGCGTATTGGCGGTGCCGAGGTCGATGGCGAGGTCGTTGGAGAAATAAGAGCGCAGAAAGCCGAACATCGAGATTCCTAGAGGGGCTGGCCCGGCCGCAGCGGGCAAAAAAGGTCGCATATGATAACCTATCGGGCTTGCTGAATTACGGCTTTGCCGGCTGTTCCCGCCGAGCCGGCCCGGCCCCCAACCTCCCGCCCGCCGCCATGTCCCTGACTCCGGAAGACGTCTCCCGCATTGCCCTTTTGTCGCGCATCGAGTTGTCCCCCGCCGAGCGCGAGGCCACCCGCGAACAGCTCAACGGCATCCTCGGCTTCATCGAGCAGTTGCAGGCGGTCGATACCGCCGGCATTGAACCGATGGCCCACGCCGTCGATGTGGTGCAGCGCCTGCGCCCCGACGTGGTAACCGAAACCGACCGCCGCGCCGAATTCCAGGCGGTGGCGCCGGAAACCGAAGCGGGCCTGTACCTCGTACCAAAGGTTATTGAATGATCAACTCATCCCTGCGCAAACTTTCCGCCGCGCTGGCGGCCAGGAAAATCTCCGCCACCGAGCTGGCAACGCTGTTTCTCGACCGCATCGAAAAGCTCAATCCGGGCCTCAACGCCTACATCACGCTGGATCGCGCAAAGACACTGGCCCAGGCTCAGGCGGCCGACGCTTCCGGAAAAGTCGGCGCCCAGGACACGCCGCTGGCCGGCATCCCTTTGGCGCACAAGGACATTTTCTGTACCAAGGGCTGGCGCACGAGTTGCGGTTCGCGCATGCTGGAGAATTTCGTCGCGCCCTACGACGCCCATGTCGTCGAGAAGCTCGCCGCCGCCGGCATGGTCACCCTGGGCAAGCTCAACATGGACGAGTTCGCCATGGGCTCGTCCAACGAATCCTCGTATTTCGGCCCGGTGAAGAACCCCTGGGATACCGCCCGCGTACCCGGCGGCTCCTCCGGCGGCTCGGCGGCCGCCATCGCCGCGCGCCTGGCGCCGGTCGCCACCGGCACCGATACCGGCGGCTCGATCCGCCAGCCCGCGGCCCTGTGCGGCCTCACCGGCCTGAAACCGACCTACGGCGTGGTCAGCCGCTACGGCATGATCGCCTTCGCCTCCAGCCTCGACCAGGCCGGGCCGATGGCCAAGTCGGCCGAGGATTGCGCCCTGCTGCTGAATGCCATGGCCGGCTTCGACCCGCGCGATTCCACTTCGCTCGAACGCCCCGCCGAAGACTACGCGCGTGATCTCGAACAGCCGCTGGCCGGGCTGCGCATCGGCCTGCCCAAGGAATTCTTCGGCGCAGGCATGGACGCCGACGTGCGCGCGGTGGTGGACGCCGCGCTGGCCGAGTACCGCAGGCTCGGCGCCACCACGGTCGAGGTGAGCCTGCCGAATTCGGGCCTCTCGGTGCCGGCCTATTACGTAATCGCGCCGGCCGAGGCCTCGAGCAACCTGTCGCGCTTCGACGGCGTGCGCTACGGCTACCGCGCCCCCGAGTACGGCGACCTCAACGACATGTATTCGAAGTCGCGCGCCCAGGGTTTCGGCGCCGAGGTCAAGCGGCGGATACTGATCGGAACCTATGTGCTGTCCCACGGCTACTACGACGCGTATTACCTCAAGGCGCAGAAAATTCGCCGTCTGATCGCCGCCGACTTTCAACGCGCCTTCGAGAACTGCGACGTGATCATGGGCCCGACCTCGCCCTCGGTGGCCTTCGCCTTCGGCGCCAAGAGCGCCGACCCGGTGCAGATGTACCTTTCGGACATCTACACGATCTCGACCAACCTCGCCGGCCTGCCGGGCATGTCGCTGCCCTGCGGCTTTGGCGCGCACGACATGCCGGTGGGGTTGCAGATCATCGGCAGCTGGTTCGGCGAAGCGAAAATGTTGCAGGCCGCGCACCAGTACCAGAAAGTCACCGACTGGCACACGCGCATGCCGGAGAATCTGAAATGAGTCAGTGGGAAGTCGTCATCGGGCTGGAAACCCACGCCCAGCTGCAAACCAAATCCAAGATTTTCTCTGGCAGCAGCATCGCCTTCGGCGCCGAACCGAACCTGCAAGCCAATGCCGTGGACATTGCCCTGCCCGGCGTGCTGCCGGTGCTGAACCGCGAAGCGGTGGTCTGCGCCATCAAGTTCGGCCTCGCCATCGGCGCCAGCATCGCGCCGCGCTCGGTGTTCGCGCGCAAGAATTATTTCTACCCCGACCTGCCGAAGGGCTACCAGATCAGCCAGTTCGAGATTCCGGTGGTGCAGGGCGGCGGTCTCGCCATCCGCGTCCCCCAAGGGGACTTCCTTCGGGGCGTCGGCGAGCAGGAGAAGTTCGTGCATCTGACCCGCGCCCACCTCGAAGAGGATGCCGGCAAGTCGCTGCACGAGGACTTCCATGGACGCACCGGCATCGACCTCAACCGCGCCGGCACCCCGCTGCTGGAAATCGTCACCGAGCCGGACATGCGTTCGTCGGCGGAAGCCGTGGCTTACGCCCGCGCCCTGCACGCGCTGGTGCAGTGGATCGGCATCTGCGACGGCAACATGCAGGAAGGCTCGTTTCGCTGCGATGCCAACGTTTCGGTGCGTCCTTTCGGGCAGAAGGAATTCGGCACCCGGCGCGAGATCAAGAACCTGAATTCCTTCCGTTTCATGCAGCAGGCGATCGACTACGAGGTGCATTGGCAGATCAACGAAATCGAGGAAGGCCGCGCCATCCGCCAGGCCACGGTGCTGTTCGATCCGGACACCGGCGAAACCCGCGCCATGCGCAGCAAGGAAGACGCCCACGACTATCGCTACTTCCCCGATCCCGACCTGCTGCCGCTGGAAATCGACGCCGCCTGGATCGCCGAGGTCAAGGCCGGGATGCCCGAGCTGCCGCAGGCGATGCAGGCGCGCTTCCAGGCCGACTACGGACTTTCCGCCTATGACGCGGCCATCGTCACGGCCTCGCGCGGCATGGCCGACTATTTCGTCACTGCCGTAGCCGCGGCCGGCACCGCCAATGCCAAGACCATCGCCAACTGGATCATGGGGGAACTCGCGGCGCGCCTGAACAGGAACGATACCTCCATCGAGGACTCGCCCATCGGCGCGACGCAACTCGCCGGCCTGGTCATGCGCATCGCCGACAACACGATCTCCAACAACATTGCCAAAAAGGTGTTCGAGGCCTTGTGGAACGGCGAGGGCCAGAGCGCCGACGAAATCATCGAAAAGCAGGGCCTGAAGCAGATCACCGACACCGGCGCCATCGATTCGATCATAGCCGAGGTGCTGGCCGCCAACCCGAAATCGGTCGAGGAGTACCGCGCCGGCAAGGAAAAGGCCTTCAATGCCCTGGTCGGTCAGGCCATGAAGGCAACCAAGGGCAAGGCCAACCCGCAGCAGGTCAACGAACTGCTGAAGAAGAAGCTGGGCGGCTGAGGAAAAGGCCGGGCGGCTGCGCCGCCCGTCGGCTTATTTCTTTTCGGCGGGCTTGGCGGCTGCGGCCGGTGCAGGAGCCGGGGTGGTAGCCGGCTTGGTTGCCGCAGCGCCCATGCCACCCATGCCCGCATCCTGGCCCGGCTTCTTGCCGGTCAACTCCAGATACCGCTTGCGTTCGTCCTCGAAGCGGGCGCGAACGTCGGCGGCTTCCTTGATCTTGGCAGCCACCGCGGTCGATTGCGCGGCAATTTCCTTTTCGTTTTCGCGGATCGCGGCCTTGACCTCCTCCGGCAGGATCTTGCCCTTGTAGAACTCCCTGTCCTGGTCGATTTTCTTCTTCTTCTTGTTAGCCTCGTCAAGCCGGACCTGCGCCTGCTTCTGGTTCTTTTCGACCTCGGCAAGGGCGCGATCGCGCGCGGCCAGGATGTCCTTTTCGCTGGAGTAAGTCGCCAGCAGCGCCTGGTTGCGACGGCGCTCTTCGGCAGCCTTCTTCGCCTCCTCTTCCTTCCTGGCTTTTTCCGCTTCGCGCTGTGCCTGCTGCTCGGGCGTCAGCGGCGCCTCGACCTGCTTGGCAATGAAGCCCTTGTCGTCGCGCTCCTCATAGGCGCGACCCTGGCAGGCGAGCGGCAGGAAATCGCCGCAGACCCGCGTGCCCTTGTCGTCGGTGCAACAGAAAATCCGCGCCTGCGCGGCAACACCCTGGGCAAGCAGGGCGGACGAGGCGAACAGCAGCACGGGAATCAGGCGCATGGAGGGTCTCCCTGAAAAAATCACTCGAACATCAATCGACACCATAGCGTGCGCGATAGTCGCGCACGGCGGCCAGATTGCCTTCCAGATCCGGATGGCCGGACAGATAATCGATCAAATCGGTCAGGCTGGCAACGCTGAACACGGGGATGCCGTAATTCCGCTCCACCTCCTGCACCGCCGAAAGCTCGCCCTGGCCGCGCTCCTGGCGGTCCAGCGCGATCAGCACGCCGGCCGGCGTGGCACCTGCGGCGCGGATCAACTCCACCGATTCGCGCACCGAGGTGCCGGCCGAAATGACGTCGTCAATGATCAGCACGCGGCCCTTGAGCGGCGCGCCGACCAGGCTGCCGCCCTCGCCGTGGTTCTTGGCTTCCTTGCGGTTGTAGGCATAAGGCAGGTTGCGGCCGAGCCCGGCGAGCGCCATCGCGGCGCCCGCGGCCAAGGGTATGCCCTTGTAGGCCGGCCCGAACAGGACATCGAACGCGACCCCGGCGGCGGAAATCCGTTTCGCATAGAAATCGCTCAGCCGCGCCAGCGAAGCCCCGTCGTTGAACAATCCGGCATTGAAGAAATAAGGGCTGAGGCGCCCGGCCTTGGTCTTGAATTCGCCAAAGCGCAACACGCCCAGCTGGCAGGCGAAGGCGATAAACTCGCGGCTCAAGGCGCTGGTCGCGGCAAGATCGGCGTTCGCGTTCATCGCGTTCATTCTACATGCTCAGCCCCATGCTCCGAGTACTCAGCCTGAATCTCAACGGTATCCGTTCCGCCGCCGGCAAGGGCGTTTTCGACTGGCTGGCCGGGCATCGTGCCGACATCGTCTGCGTCCAGGAATTGAAGGCCCAACTGGCCGACCTGACCCCGGCGCTGAGCCGGCCCGATGGCTATACCGGCTTCTTTCACTGTGCCGGGAAAAAAGGCTACAGCGGCGTCGGCATCTACACAAGGCGGGAACCTGACCGCATCGTCGAAGGCTTCGGCAACGCCGAGTTCGACGCCGAGGGCCGCTACCTGCAGGCCGATTTCGGCAAGCTCTCGGTGGTTTCGCTCTACCTGCCCTCGGGCTCCAGTTCCGACGAGCGCCAGCAAGCCAAATTCCGCTTTCTCGACCAGTTCCGGCCGCAACTGGAAAGCCTGGCGCAGGAGGCGAAGCGAAACGGGCGCGAGGTCCTGCTGTGCGGCGACTGGAACATTGCCCATACGGAGAAGGACCTGAAGAACTGGAAGTCGAACCAGAAGAACTCCGGTTTCCTGCCCGAGGAACGGGCCTGGCTGAGCTCGGTGTTCGACGACCTGGGCTGGGTTGACGTACATCGCGGGCTGCAACCCGAGGCCACCGGCGAGGCCTACACATGGTGGTCGAACCGTGGCCAGGCCTGGGCCAGGAACGTCGGCTGGCGCATCGACTACCAGATCGCCACGCCGGGACTGGCGGCGACGGCGCGCGCCGTCTCGGTCTACAAGGAACAGCGTTTTTCCGACCATGCGCCGCTGACCGTCGATTACGATTTCACGGTGGCATGACATTCATCATTGCGGCACCGCGCCAAAATGGGTAGCCTTCGATTTCTAGCCTATCTTTCAGGAGAGCAACATGAGTGAAATGAGCGAAGTCAGCAGGGAAAAACTGATCGCCGACGTCAGGCTGGTGATCGCCGACAGCGAGGAGTTGCTGCGTGCCACGGCCGGCCAGGCCGGCGACAAGATTGCCGAAATCCGCGCCCGTACCGCCGACCGCATCGCCGCCGCCAAGATCAAGCTGGCCGAGGCTGAAACCGTCGTGGTGGACAAGGCCAAACAGGTCGGGCGTGCCGCCGACGACTACGTGCATGACAACCCCTGGCGCTCGGTCGGCGTCGCCGCCGGCATCGGCCTTATCGCCGGCCTGCTGATCGGTCGCCGCTGAACCGATGGTTGACGACACCCCCGGCGGCGCAGCCTCCCGGGCGGGTCTGTTCGCATCGCTGAAAGGGCTGTTCGGCACCTCGCTGGCGCTGGCGCAGAACCGCCTGCAATTGCTCGGCGTCGAGCTGGCCGAGGAGCGTCTGCGTCTGCTGTCGCTGCTCGCCTGGGGCGCCATTGCCGTTCTCTGCCTCGGCGCCGGGCTGATCTTCCTTGCGGTGTTCCTCACCGTGCTGCTGTGGGATAGCCACCGGCTGCTGGCGCTGGGAATTTTCAGCGCGCTGTTTCTCAGTGGCGGCATCGTCGCCTTGGTGACGACGATGAGTTTCGCCAAGGCCGGCTCGACCCTGTTCAAGGCCAGCCTCGCCGAGCTGGCCAAGGACCGCGAGGCCCTGGCGCCAGGCCAGGCGCCGACCCGGACATGAATCCCGCCGTCATCGAACTGGCGCTGGAAAAGCAACGCCTGCAGCTTGCCGGCGACGCCCTGCGCGCCGATTTCTCGCGCCATGCCAATGGCTTGCAGCCGACCCTCGCCGGCGCCGACCTGGCCGTCGCCGGTGCGCACTGGTTGTGGCGCCATCCGCAAATCGTCGCCGGCGTCGGCGTCGCCCTGCTGGTAGCCAAACCAAGCCGTGCCTGGCGCTGGGCGCGGCGGGCGTTTTTCGGCTGGCAGACCTGGCGCAGGCTGCAAGGCCTGCTCAAACAAGCGCCGCAGATGCGCTGAAGCCTCGCCATGCGTCCGTCCCTGCCAACCCTGCGCAAGGCGGCCCTGGCAGTCGGCGGCCTGCTGGTATTCCTGCTCGGCTTTGCCTGGCTCGTCCTGCCCGGAATCCTGCAAACCCAGGCGCAAAAAATCGTCGCCGAAAAAAGCGGCCACCGGCTGACGCTGGGCAAACCCGAGATCAATCCGCTGGCCCTGAGCCTGCGCCTGCAAGATCTCACGCTGGAAGATCCTGAAGGCGCTCCGCTGCTGGCTTTCCGCGAGCTATTCGTGGACCTGTCGGCCGCCAGCCTCGCCACGCGCGGCCTGGTCGTCGAGCAGTTGCGGCTTGACGGCCTTGCCGCCCGCGCGATCCTGCGCGACGACGCCCAACGGCCGCACAACTGGAGCCGGCTGCTGGCCGCCTTCGCCGGCAAGGAGGAGAAGGCCTCCGGCCCGCCGCCACGCGTCGAGATCCGCCACTTGCAGCTGCGTGGCGCGCAATTCGACATCGCCGACCAGCGCACGACGCCAGCCTTCGTCAGCCGGGTCGAGGCCTTCGATCTGGAACTGCACGACATATCCACCCAGCCCGACGACAACGGCCAATTCCGCCTCGCGGCAAAGACGGCCTTCGGCGCGGAACTGGAATGGAAGGGAACAGTCACCCTCGTGCCGCTGGCTTCCGCCGGACAGCTCAGCCTGCGCGGCGTCGATCTCGGCAAACTGGCGCCGCTGCTGGCGCCCCGGCTGCCGCCGCAACTCGGCTTTGCCCCGCCCGAGGGCATCGCCGGCCTTGCCCTCGACTATCGGCTCGGCCATGCCAATGGCAATCTGGCGCTGACGCTCGATCCGCTTGCCCTCGAACTCAAGGATGTTGTGCTGCGCAAACCCAAAGCGGCCGGCGCGCCGGCGCTGGCGGCCAAGGCCGTCGCCCTGCAAGGTGCGCGCTTTGACCTCGCCTCCCGGCAGCTGGCCTTCCAGTCGCTGACGGTGAGCGATGCCAGCCTGGAGTCCGGCGGCGGCAAGCAGCGTGCGCGACAGGTCTTGTTGCCGGAAATCGGGGTGGCGCCGGCACGCATCGACCTCGCCGCGCAAGTTGCGGAAGTCGGTGCCATTTCACTCAAGAACGGGCGCATCGCCTTGCGTCGCGGCGCCACTGGCGATGTCGACCTGCTGGCCACGCTGCAAGCCCTGGCGCCGGCTCCGGCGGCAAAGCCTGCAAACACCGCCGATGCAACAACGGCGTCAACACCCTGGCGCTATGCCATCGAGCGCATCGGCCTCGCCGGCTTCGGCCTCACCGTCAATGACGAATCCATGACCCCGGCGCTGCAACTGGGTCTCGACGACGTCTCCATCGAGACCGCCGGCGTCAGCGAAAAACTTGGCCAGCCCTTGCCGCTCAAGGCGACGCTGCGCGTCGCCGGTGGCGGCAGACTGGCGCTGGACGGCAAGCTGGTGCCGGCCACGGCGGCGATCGACATGCAGATCAAACTCGACGCGCTGTCGCTCAAACCGGCGCAAGCGCTGATCGGCCGCCATGCCGCGCTGGATCTCGGCGACGGTCGCATCAGTGCCACCGGCCGCGTGCGGCACGATGCCAAGTCCAGCGCCTACCGTGGCAGCTTCGCCATCGATGCGCTGCGGCTCAACGAGGCTGGCAGCGACAAGGTCTTCCTTGGCTGGAAATCGCTGGGCACCGGGCAACTCGAGCTCACGCCGCAGAAGCTCCGGATCGGCGAGTTGCTGCTCGACGGCCTCGACACCCAATTGCTGATCGCCAGGGACGGCAGCACCAATTTCAAGCGCATCCTGCGTCAGGCGGACGCGCCGCACAAGGCGGAGGGCGTGCCAGCCGCCGTGTCGCCGGCGCCGACTCCTGCGGCGGAGATCGACAAAGCCGGCAAGCCATCCTTCCAGGTCGACATCGACCGACTCCGCTTCCGCGAGGGCGAGCTGGATTTCGCCGACGAATCGCTGATCTTTCCCTTCGGCACCCGCATCCACCAGCTGCGCGGCTCCATCGCCGGCCTGTCCTCGCGCCCCGGCGCCGCCGGCCAGCTGGAACTCGACGGCCAGGTCGATGACTACGGCATGGCGCGGGCGGTGGGCCAGGTCGACCCCTTCGACCCGACCGGCTTCACCGAGATCAAGCTGGTCTTCCGCAACCTCGAAATGACGCGACTGACGCCCTACTCGGCCACCTTCGCCGGACGCCGCATCGATTCCGGCAAGCTCTCGCTCGACCTCGACTACAACATCCGCAAGCGCCAGCTGCAAAGCCAGAACCAGGTGGTGATCGACAGGTTGGTGCTCGGCGAGCGAGTGCAGAGCCCGAGCGCGAAGGACCTGCCGCTCGACCTGGCGATCGCGCTGCTGGAGGATTCCGACGGCCGCATCGACCTCGGCCTGCCGATCACCGGCAGCCTCGACGATCCCCAGTTCAGCTATGGCGCCATCGTCTGGAAGGTGATCACCAACGTGCTGGGCAAGATCGTCAGCGCGCCCTTCCGCGCCTTGGGCGCGCTGTTCGGCGGCGGCGACGAAAAACTGGAAAACATCGCCTTCGAGGCCGGCGCGCGGCGCCTGACCCCACCCGAGCGCGAAAAACTGGTCAAGCTGGCGGCGGCGCTGAACAAGCGGCCTGCCCTGGCGCTCGCGGTCAGCGGCACTTGGAACGAGGCCGACCGCGTGGCGCTGCAAGACCTGCAACTGCGGCGCACGCTGCTGGAAAAAAGCGGCCAGAAGATCGACCCGCAAGGTGACCCCGGACCGATCTCGACGCACACGCCGACGATCCAGGCTGCGCTGGAAAGCCTGTTCGGCGAGCGTTTCGGCAAGGCGGAACTCGACGGCCTGAAGCAGGGTTTCCGCAACGCCAACCCCGGCCAGATGGAAGAAAACCTCGGCGGCAGGATGATGTCCCGCCTCACCGGCCTGGTGCGCCCGCCGCGCCAGTTGTCGGAATCGGAAGTCGGCGCGCTCAAGGGTGCCGACTTCCACGCCGCGCTCTACCTGCGGCTGCGCGAAAAGGAAGTCATCGCCGACCAGCGCCTGCAACAGCTGGCCTCGGCGCGCGGCGAGGCGGCGCTGGCCGTGCTCAAGGAGGCCAAGGCGCCGGTCGAGCGCATCGAGCTCGGCACGCCGGAAAAACTCGCCGACCGCGAACACGAGGTCGCGCTCAAGCTCGGGCTGGGCAAGGCCGCGCGCTGAATCGCCGCGCGCTCGGCGCCGTCCGCAGGGGATACCGTCTCCGGCATTGCCGGAGACATAACTTTCAGCCCGGCGTATCGCCTTCCAGCAGCTCGGTATCCTCGTGCGAATAGGCCGGCGCGCAACAGCACAGGAAGCGCAGCGGCGCGGCGCCCAGGGCCTCGATGCAATGCGGCGTGCCGGGAGCGATGTGCACCGTGTCGCCAGCGCCGACTTCGAAAACTTCGTCGCCCAAGGTCATCCGGCCGCGTCCGGTGCTGACGTGGTAGAGCTCTTCCGTCAGCGCGTGGCGATGCAACCGGGTGCGCTGGCCCGGCAATACCGTGGCCTCGGCCAGGCTCTGCGCTCGGTTGCCGTGCTGCGCCGGATGCATCAGTTCGCGGATCTGCGAGCCGTCCTTGGTCACGTAGACCGGAATGTCGGCGTATTGCGTTAGCTTCATTGCGTGGCCTCTGCATTGGGTGCCTGCTCTCGCGGCAGCGCCAGCAGGCAGTGCAGCAGCGCCTGTTCGCCGGCGTCGAGTTCGGCCTCGCCCTCGCGGCCGAGGAAATGGCGGCGGAAGGCGGCGCGCACCGCCGCCGGCTGGGTCATGTCGTAACCCAGGGCACGCAGTCCCAGCGCGGCATCGAAGCCGGCCGGCGGCGCGGCCGGCAGGTTGCTGCACCAGAGGCCGAAGCCGGCCTGCGCCAGGCGACGCCAGGGGAAGTAGCGGCTGGGATCGACCTTGCGCCCCGGCGCCACATCACCGTGGGCCAGCACGTTGGCGACGGGAATGCGATGGCGATCACGCAGCTCGGCCAGCAGGGCGAGCAAGGTCTGCATTTGCGGTTCGGCGAAGGGCTCCTCGCCGGTATTGTCGAGTTCGATGCCGATCGAGGCCGAGTTGAGATCGCTCATGCCACCCCAGCGCGACTCGCCGGCATGCCAGGCCCGGTTCGACTCATCGACCAGTTGCAGCAAGCTGCCGTCGCGACTTATCAGGTAGTGGGCACTGACTTTGCGCGCCGGGTCGGTGAGGGTCGCCAGCGCCTTATCCACGGTGGCATTGGTGGTCTGGTGCAGGATGACGAAGTTGGGCCGCCGCTGGTCGAAGTTGGGCGAAGGCCACCAGCTGGCATCGCGCCCCTGCCCGGTCGGCAGCGGCGCGCAGGCGGCAAACAGCAGCGGCAGGAGTAAGGCCGGCCCGCGCAGCAGCATCGGCTGGTGCGGGCGCCGTCGTCAGACGACGATCGGCTTGGACATGCGGGCGCGGCTTTGCGCCTCGGACTTGTTCATCTCGGAAACCATGCGGCCGTAGGCCTCGCGCGCGGCCTGGCCCTGGCGGGTGGCCTCGATGCTGCGGATGCAGCGCCAGCGCTTGCCGGCCTTGGTTTCGATCTGGCGCATCTCGGTCTTCGGATGATGCTGGCGGCAGTGGTAGCAGAAAGCGGTTTCAGACATGCCGGGGGACTCACAATAAGACGGACCTGCAATTGTAGACCGACTTGGGCCAATGCTCCTATAGACTTTGGCGCCTCCTTCGTCCATTTCGGGACCCTTTTCCGGCCCGCGCCACACCTGTGACCACCGTTTCCGAGCCCCTTCCTGATCCCGTTTTCATCGCCGATCTGCCGCCCTACCCCGGCATTCGCCTGGCCGACGTGGTCCTGGTCGATAGCGCCGAGGCGGCCGATGCGGCCTGCCTGGCCCTTGGCGCAGAGGCCGTGCTCGGCTTCGACACCGAGGCCAAGCCCACCTTCGCCAAGGGCGAGGTATCGACCGGGCCGCACCTGATCCAGCTCGCCACCGAACAGAAGGCCTGGCTGTTCCAGATTCCCCGTCATGCCCAACACAGCGGCCTGCGCGCGATCATCGAGTCGCCCGCGATCCTCAAGGTCGGTTTCGGCCTCGGCAGCGACCTGGCCCAGATGCGCGGAAGGCTGGGCATCGAACCGCAGGGCATTCTCGACCTGTCGCAGGCGCTGCCGCGCGAAGCGCCGAACAAAACCCTGGGCGCCAAAACCGCCGTGGCGCGCTACCTCGGGCAACAGCTGCGCAAATCGCGCCGCGTCACCACCTCGAACTGGGCCCATGCCCGCCTCAACGAACGCCAGATGCTGTACGCCGCCAACGATGCCCAGGTGGCCTTGCGCATTTACCGGCTGGCGCTGGCCGCCGGAGACCTGCCCGCGCGTACTTGATCAGGCTCCTTCGCGCTCCGCCAGTCGGCGCAGCGCCAGCGGAAAAGCTCCGGTGAGGAAGGCGGCCGCGGCGGAAACGATCAGCGCCCAGCCGGCCATGTCGTCGCCGAACAGGGGATGCTCGCCTTTCAGCACACCGGCCAGCGCGGCGATGCCGGCCACCAGCAGTAGCAACCCGATCAGGCTGAATGCAAGGAAGGTCCACGGCCAGTGGTGGGATTTCATTTGCTTTTCGCCCGCGGGTGCGCCGAGTCGTAAATCTTGGCAAGGTGTTGAAAGTCGAGGTGAGTATAGATCTGCGTTGCGGCGATGCTGGCGTGGCCCAGCATCTCCTGCACTGCGCGCAGGTCGCCGGAGGATTGCAGGACGTGGCTGGCAAAGGAATGGCGCAGCATGTGCGGATGGACGTGCACGCCGACGCCCTGGCGCTGCGCCCAGAGCGCCAGCCGGTTCTCCACCTGGCGCGGCGACAGGCGGGTGCCGTTGCGGCTCAGGAACAGCGCCGGCTGGCCTTCGCGGGCGAACTGCGGACGCTCCGCCAGCCACAGCTGCAATGCCGCCAGCGCCTTGCTCCCCACCGGCACGGTGCGCGTCTTGCGCCGCTTGCCGGTCACCGTGACTTCGCCGCTCGCCGGGTCGAGCCCGCCGGGCCAGTCGAGGCTCACCAGTTCCGACAGGCGCAGCCCCGAGGAATAGAACAGCTCGAACATCGCCGCGTCGCGTTGCAGCAGCGGCCCCTCGGTCTTCGCTGCGGCATTGCCATCGAAGAGAGCGGCGGCCTGGTCGGTGCCCAGCGCCTTGGGCAGGCCGCGCGGGCGTTTCGGGGCGCGCAGGCTGTCGGCCGGGTTCACGGCTATCGTGCCGCGCCGCGCCAGCCAGACGTAATAGCTGCGCCATGCCGACAGCGTGCGGGCGATCGAACGTGGCGCCAGCTCCTGCGCATGCAACTGCATCAGGCCACGGCGCAACTGCGGCGCCTTGAGTTGCGCCAACTCGGTGCCCGCGGCGAGGATCGTCAGACGTTCGAGGTCGCGGCGATACGCGCCCAGGGTATGCGGGCTGGCGCGGCGCTGTACCGCCAGCTCGGTCAGGAACTGCTCGACCGAGGCATCCATGGTGATCGTTGGGCCTGCTTAACGTGAAACAGCTGGCATGGTCGCTGGTGATATCGAGCGCAGCGAGCCGTTCAGGAACCCCCCGCGAGGGGGGCGAAGGGGGGCGGGCCGAGTTTGCTCGCCCAAGGCGTGACAAGGTTGCACGCGTTTCATGACTTGCGTGTGGTCGTCGAAGCCATGGGCGCTAGCCGGCGACGCGCAGCAGCGCCGCTGCCGCCATCTCGCCGATGCGTTCGAGGTAGAGCGTGCCGAGTTCCGGGTAGAAGCGGGTCGGCTCCTCGCTGGCCATCACCAGCAGGCCGAAGCTGAGGCCGCCGGTTTCACGCAGCGGCACCTGGGCCATCGAGCGCAACTGGCTGCCGGCCTCGCCGAACCAGGCCAGTGCTTCCTGGCCGGCCACCGCGCCGCAATAGGGCTTGGTCAGGCCGGCGGCGAAGGCCATCAGCTCGCCGCTCACCGGGTCGCTCTCGGCGCCGCCGCCTTCACCCAGGCCCCAGATGCGCAGGCCGACATGCGGCACGGCAAACGCGCCGCCCAGATGCGAATACAGGGCGCGCACCACGCCGGCGCGATCGGTGGCCGCGATCAGGGCCACGGCCAGGCCATGCACCTTGTCGGAAATCGAATCGTTCTCCTCGCCGAAGCCGATCAGCTCGACCAGCTTGGCCTCCAGCGTGCGCACCTTGTCGCGCAGGTTGAACAACTGCTTCTCGGTGATCGAAATGGCGCGGCCGCTGTGCGGATCGGGCAGCGTGACCAGGGTCAGCATCTCGGCATACTGGTCGAAAAATTCGGGATGGTCGTGGAGGTAGCGGGCGACGTCTTCGGATTTCATGGCGGGGCTTTCAGAGGTTGTTCGGCAGTTCGATTTCGGCACTGAATACGGTGGTGGCAGGGCCGGTCATCAGCACCGGCGCGCATTGACCATCACGGGTGCCGGCCCAGGCGATGGACAGATCGCCGCCGCGCGTGGTGACGCGCACCGGCGAATCGAGCAGGCCGCGGCGGATGCCGGCGACCACGGCGGCGCAGGCGCCGGTGCCGCAGGCCAGGGTCTCGCCGGCGCCACGTTCATACACGCGCAGGCGGATCGCATGGCGGTCGAGCACCTGCATGAAGCCGGCATTGACCCGGCGCGGAAAGCGCGGGTGGGCTTCGATGCGCGGGCCCTGTGCCGCTACCGGCGCGGTGTCGACATCGGCGACCACCTGCACCGCGTGCGGGTTGCCCATGGAGACGGCGCTGATCTCGATGGTTTTGCCATCTACATCGAGCGGCTGCACGGCGGCATCTGTGTCACTGGTGAAGGGAATTTCGGCCGGCGCGAAAATCGGCGCGCCCATATCCACCGTCACCTGGCCGTCGGCTTCGAGGCGCGGCGCGATGATGCCGCCTTTGGTTTCGACGCGGATCTCGCGCGCCTGGGTGAGGCCCTGCTCATGGACGAAGCGCACGAAGCAGCGCGCGCCGTTGCCGCACTGCTCGACCTCGCCGCCGTCGGCGTTGAAGATGCGATAGCGGAAATCGACGCCTGGCGTGCTGCTGCGTTCGACGATCAGGATCTGGTCGCAGCCGACGCCGAAATGGCGGTCGGCCAGCCAGCGCGCCTGGGCCGGCGTCGGCACGAAATCCTGGTTGATGGCGTCGAGCACGACGAAATCGTTGCCCAGACCATGCATTTTGGTGAAGCGGATGCGCATCGGCGCAGGATACGCCGTACCGCCAGCGCCGACTTTCGGCAATTGAGGGGTCAATGAAGCCTTTTTCGGCGCCCACCCCAAGACCCGCCGGCAATCGGGGGGATGCAGGGCCCGCAAACGCCCTTAAGGAAGGCGGCCGGGGCAGCAGCGGCTCACTTCCTGCCGCGGCGGATGGCCGGGATGTAGGTGTCCTTCCAGGCCTTGACGATGGGCACTCCCAGCGCGACGGCGGCGAGCAGCATCACCGTGCCACTGACCGGACGCTGGAGAAAGACGGTCCAGTCGTTCTGGAAGCTGATCATGGTGGTCTGGAAAGTGCGCTCCGCGGTCGGCCCGAGGATGCAACCGAGGATCATCGGCGCGACGGGGAACTTGAGGCGCTCGAAGAGGTAGCCGATGACGCCGAAGATGGCCACCATCCACAGGTCGGTCAGGTTGTTGCGCGCGGCGAAGGCGCCGATGAAGCACAGCATCACGACATAGGCCGAGGTGATCGCCTCGGGGAAGTAGAGCACGCGCACCAGCGGCTCGATCGCGAAATAGCCGAGCAGGCACATGGCGAAGACGGCGACGAACATCGAGGCGAACAGGGTGTAGACCATCTGCGGCTGGGTCTGGAAGATCTGCGGTCCCGGCTGCACGCCGTGCAGCAGGAAGGCGCCGAGGATCACCGCCGTGGCGCCGCTGCCCGGGATGCCCAGCACCAGCAGCGGCACCATGTGGCCGCCGACCGAGGCGGTCGAGGCGATCTGCGGTGCGACGATACCTTCCGCGCAACCGGACCCCATCTTTGCCCCATTGGCGCCGTACTGGCGCTCGATGCCGTAGGACACGAAGGAGGCAATGGTTGCCCCGGCGCCCGGCACGATACCGGCCAGCAGGCCGATCAGCGAGCTGCGCAGGAAGGTGGCGCGCAGGCGGATGGCGTCGATCAGGCTCGGCAGCTTGGTCTGTACCTTGGCGCCCATCGCCATCGGTGTGGTCTTGAAGCCCTGCTCGAAGCGCACCAGCACCTCGCCCACGCCGTAGGCGCCGACCATCACGGTCAGGTACTCGACGCCGTCCGCCAGCAGCGGCACACCGAAGCTGAAGCGCTCGGCGCCGAAGGTCTCCTCGACGCCGATGGTGGCGATGAAGAGGCCGACGAAGAGGCTGATGAAGGCATTGGTCAGCGAAGCCCCGCCCAGCGCCACCACGCTGGTGAGGCCGAAGACGATGATGGCGAAATAATCCGGCGCGTCGAACTTGAGGGCGAACCTGGCGAAAGGCACCGCCATCGCCACCATGCAGATCACTGTCAGGATGCCGGCGAAGAAGGCGGCAAACAGCGTCCAGCCCAGCGCCTCGGCCGGGCGGCCCGACTGCGCCATGCGCCAGCCGTCCCACAGCAGCGGCACATCGAGCGGCTCGCCCGGCACCTTGAACAGGATCGCGGTGAAGGCGCCGCCGTAGGTGCCGGTGATGTACATCGCGGTGAGCAGGATCACCGCCGGCGTGATGCCCAGCTGATAGGTGAAGGGCAGGGCCAGCACCACGCCCATCACCAGTGTCAGGCCGGGCAGCACGGCGACCAGCATGCCGGCGATGGTGCCGATCACCAGCGCCAGCAGGTTGGCGGGAACGAAGACGTTGGCAAAGCCGGAACCGAGTTGGGAGATGACGTCCATGAATCGTCCTCAGCGTACGCCCAGCAGGCCCATCAGGAACACCGAAATGCCCTCGAAGGGGCCACTGCCCAGCGGCAGCGAAACGTAGACCACCTTCATGAAGATGAACATCAGCAGCAGGGTGCCGAGCACACTGACCGCGGCCACCACCTTAGTCTTGCGGTAAGTGCCGAGCCAGATGAAAAGCGCGATGAAGATCAGCGAGGCGACGGCAAAACCGAGCACCGGCAGCGCCCAGACGTAGGCCAGGGTGAGGCCGACGCCAAGCAGCAGCTGCGGCAGATTGCGCTCCTCCGGCGCCTCGGCCGCCGCGCCCTCGCCGTCCATCTGCTGCTCCACCTGCGAAAGCAGGCCGCCGGTGCCCTCCATGTCGAAGAACCAGCGGAACACCAGTTCGAAAACGCAGACGCACATGCCCAGGCCGAGGACCAGCCGCGGCCAGAACGACGGCCCGATGGCGCGATCGGCGCTGCCCATCGAGCCGATGCTGCCGGCATGGACGAAGAGCCCCGCGGCGATGGCAAGAACGATGAAGTAGGGAATCGTGTCTTTGCGGCTAGTCTTGTCCATGCGCCGAGGCTCCGGGAGATGGGTGGCTGCGGCTTACTTGCCGACGCTGGCGACCAGGGCCGACAGCGCGTCCATCTCGTGCTTGAGGAACTTGTCGGCCTCGTCCGGCCCCAGATAGCTGCCGGGGTCGGCGTAGCTGTCCTTGAGGAAGGCCTTGTACTCGGGCGAAGCGGCGGCCCTGGCGATGGCGTCGGCGAGGAACTTGACGCGCTCGGGCGGCGTGCCGGCCTTGACGACGATGGAGCGGAACTGCGGCAGCGTGACGTTGTAGCCCAGCTCCTTCGACACCGGGATGTCCTTGAACTCCGCCACGCGTTCGTTGGCGAAGATCAGCAACGGGCGCATCTGCTTGTTGTCCAGCATCTGGCGCAGGTCGCCGGCCTGTTCGTAGAGCGCGTCGGCATGGCCGCCGAGGATGGAAACATAGCGCTCGCCCGGATTGGAGAAGGGCACGGCATTGGTCTTGACGCCCTTGCTGCCGAGGTAGCGCAGGGTCACGTCGTCGATGCTGCCGAGGCCCAGCACGGCCACCTTGAGCTTGCCCGGATTGGCCTTGGCTTCCTTCTCGAAATCGGCCCAGGTCTTGAAGCGGCTATCCATCGGCACCAGGATCGCCGACGGCTGCTGCACCATGATCGCCAGCGCCTTGAAGTCGCCCGGCTTCCACTTGGTGGCGCCGGTGACCTGCAGCGCGTGGGTGTCGGCGATGTACACGGACATGGCATGGCCGTCGGGCTGGCCCACCAGCAGCTTGGTCATGCCGGTGGCACCGGTGGCGCCCGGCGCATTGACCACCGGGAAGGAGACCTTGAGGTTGTCCTCGAGCATCTTGCCGACCTTGCGCGCCAGCTGGTCGGCGCCGCCGCCCGGCCCCCAGGGCACGATGAACTCGATCGGCCGCGAGGGGTACTTTTCCTGGGCCAGCGCGGCACCGGCGAACAGGCTGCCGGCGGCGAGCACGCTCGCTCCGGTCAGGGTGATCAGGCGTGTCAGGGATTTCATGTCTGTCTTCCTCCTTCGTGCGCCGCTCTGCCGGCGGCGATTGATGTTCGCGCCCCGGGGCGCACCTTGCTGATGCCTTCGCCTACTTGAAAACCTCCAGCAGCTTCAGTCGTTGCACCTTGCCCGACGGCCCCTTGGGCAGGTCGTCGACGAAGCGGAATTCCTTCGGCGTCTTGTAGCTGCCCAGCGCACCGCGACAGTATTCGCGCAGTTCGTCGACGCTGCACTGTTGGCCCGGCCTGGTCACCACGCAGGCGACGATCTCCTGGCCATAGGCCTCATCGGGCACGCCCACCGCGGCGGCTTCCAGCAATGCCGGGTGCTTGAGCAGGGCCTCGTCGATCTCGCGCGGGGCGATGTTCTCGCCGCCCTTGATGATCAGTTCCTTGAGCCGGCCGGTGACGAAGACGAAGCCGTCGGCGTCCATGTGGCCGAGGTCGCCGGTATGCAGCCAGCCGTCGGCCGTCAGCGCCTTGGCCGTCTCCTCGGGGTTCTTGTAATAGCGGGTCATCACGTTGTCGCCACGCACCATGATCTCGCCGGTTTGTCCGTGTGGCTGGGTGCGTCCTTCGGCGTCGATGATCTTCGCCTCGTTGCCGAAGGCCGGCCCGGGGCTGCCAATCTTGCGCCGGGCCGGAACGAGCGGGTTCGAAAAGCAGGGCGCGGCGGTCTCGGTGAGGCCCATGGTCTCGATGATGCCGATGCCGAACCTGGCCTCGAAGGCGCGGTGGTGGGCCGGCGCCAGCGGCGCCGAGGCGGAACGGCAGAAACGCACGCGCGAGATGTCCAGCCCCTTGGCCTGCGGCGTCTCGCCGTTGAGCAGATAGGCGATGATGGTCGGCACCACGTTGATCCAGGTGCAATGCTGTGCGGCCACCGTCTCCCAGAAATTCGAGGCACTGAACCTGCGCGGCAGTACCAGGCTGCCGCCATGCACCAACGGCGCGGTGGCGGTGACGATCTGGGCATTGATGTGGTACAGCGGCAGCACCGCCATGACGCAGTCCGCCGGCGTCAGTTCATGCACCTGCGAGACGTATTCGCCGCCGGCAATCACCGCGCGATTGGCCAGCACCACGCCCTTGGGCTTGCCCGTGGTGCCCGAGGTGTACATCATCAGCGCGTCGCTTTCCTCGGCCACCGGCGGCAAAGTCGGCGCTGCGGCGACGGCGATGAACTCCTCGGCATCCGGGTCGCAAACCACCACGTCGAGCGGGCGCGAAACTTCCCTCATCGCCTCGTGCAGCCGCTCGACCTGATCGGGCGCGACGAAGGCGATTTTCGCGTCGCAGTGGTCGAGCACGTAAGCCAGTTGCGAAGGCTGGGCCAGCAGGTTCACCGGCGTCACGCAGTAGCCGCCGTACATCACGCCGATGAACAGGCGGCAGGTCTGGAAGCCGTTGGGCATCAAGAGCGCCACGCGTTCGCCCGGCTGTGCACCGCGTTGCGCAAGGAAAGTGGCAAGGCGGCGCGAGGCGGCTTGCAGTCCGCCGAAGCTCAGCCTGCGCCCGGTCTCGGGCGCGATCAGGTAGGTGGCGTCGGGAGTCTCCGCCGCGCGGCGTTCGACCCAGGCGCGGACCGTGCGCGGCATCGGCTCAGCCACCGTGCTTTGCCAGGTAGTCGCCGAAGATCTCGGCTTCGGTGGGCATGCGCGGCGGAATCTTGCGCGCGATACGCGTGGTGTTCATGTACTGGCGGTAGCTCATGTTGTCCGAGAAATTGTTGCGGCCCCAGGTGCCGCAGCCCATCGACAGCGAGAAGGGCAGGCCGTTGTCGAAGGCGCCGCCGGTGGCGAAGCAGTGCGCCTGGTTCACGATCACGCGGCTTACCGGCAGCTCAAGGCCCAAGCGCAGGATGTGCTCGTCGTTCGCGGAATGGATGCTGACCGAATGGCCGGCGCCCTGGTAGCTGTAGATCGCAGCGACCGTGGCGCAGGCGGCATCGAAGTCGCGCACCCGATACACGGCCAGCACCGGCGAGAGCTTTTCGCCGGAATACGGGTAGTCCGGCCCGGCGCCGACCTCCTCCACCATCAGGAAGCGCGCGGACTCGAAGCGTCCACCCTGCAAGCCGGCGATCTGTGCGATGCGGCTGGCCTTTTGCGCGGTGACAGCGCTGGAGAGCTTGCCCTGAGGCCACATCGCGGCCTGCAATTGCGCCTTCCCGGCGGTGTCCAGCATCACGCCGCCGGCGGCCTCCAGCGCTGCGATGGCATCGGCATAGACGGCATCGAGGATCACCACGCTGTTCTCGGAGGAACAGCTGGTGGCATTGTCGAAGGTCTTGGAGGCCATGATCGCCGCCGCCGCTTCCTCCAGGTCGGCCGAGACATCGATGATCGAGGCCACGTTGCCGGCGCCGACGCCGAAGGCCGGCGTGCCGCAGGTATAGGCGGCGCGGATGTTGGATTGCGAACCCGTGGCGACCACCAGGTCGGCCTGGCGCATCAGCTCCTGCGTGCTGTCCTTGGTCACCGGCGCCGGCAGGCACTGCACCAGGTCCAGCGGCAGGCCCAGCTTCTTCAGCTCGGCATGGATGTGGCCGACCAGCGCCTGGCAGGTCGACAGGCCCTTGGGCGAGGGCGCGACGATCACGGCATTGCGGCACTTGAGCGCGTTGATCACCTTGTTGGCCGGCGTCGCCGCCGGATTGGTCGAGGGCGTGATCGCCACCACCACGCCAACCGGGCGCGCGATTTCGACCAGGCCCAGGTCGAGATATTCGGCGATCACGCCAACGGTTTTCACACCCTTGAGGTCGCGCAGCAGGCCCAGGGTCTTGCGGTGATTCTTGGTGACCTTGTCCTCGACGTCGCCCAGCCCGGTGTCGCGCACCGCCATCTCGGCCAGCGCGCGGTTGCGGCCCGGCTCCATGATGGCCCAGCCGGCGCCAAGCACCGCCATGTCGACCTCGGCCTGACTGCATTGCTGGTACACGCGCTGGGCGGCCCGCGCACGGGCAATGAGCTCGCCGACGATCAACTTTGCTTCCGGTTGCGGCCCCCGCAGCGTCTGATCCGCCGATGAATCCATGCTTATTTATGAAAGAATTGTTTTCGAATTTAGCAATCTTGAACCTGCACTCTGCGGCTGTCAATGTATTTTTTCAACTATCGAAATAGTTGTTTTCATTTTTTGAAATTTCGGATAAGCTGCCCGCAAATCGCCCACCCTGCCCATGCCATGAGTCCCGCGCCCTTCCCTGCCGAACCTGCTGCCGAACCGAGTTCCGCCGCCGCCCTGCGCGCGGTGGGCATCATGGAAATCGTTGCCCGCAGCGAACGCCCGCTGCCACTGACCGAGATTGCCGAGGCCGCCGGCCTGCCGGCCCCCACCGCCTACCGCATCCTGAGCCTGCTGGAAAGCGCCGGCCTGCTGCAGCGCGAACCGAGCGGCAAGACCTACGGCGTCGGCCACCGCCTGGTGCGCCTCGGCGTCGAGGTGTTGAGCAACAACGGGCCGCGCCTGGAACGCCGCGCCATCCTGCGCCGTGTGGTGGACGAGATCGGCGAGACCTGCAACCTGGCCATGCTGCACGGCGACGAGATCATCTACATCGACCGCGTCGAAACCGACTGGGCGCTCAAGGCCGAACTCAAGCCCGGCTCGCGCGTACCCCTGCATTGCACTTCGAGCGGCAAGCTCTTCCTCAGCCAGATGCCGAAGGCGCGGCGGCGCAAGCTGCTGGAGGCCATGAGCCTCAGGCGCTACACGGCGAACACCATCACCGATGTCGCCGAACTGGAAGCGCAGCTGGCGGAAATCGCCAGGACCCGCATCGGCATCAACAACGAGGAATTGCAGGCCGGCGTGATCGGCATCGCGGTGCCGGTGACCGACGCCAGGAACCGCGTCATCGCCACCGTCGCGCTGCAGGCCCCGGTGGCGCGCCTGACGCTGGCGCAGGCGATGGAGTTCGTGCCCAGCCTGCTGGCCGCCGCGCGCGCCGTGGCGCCGACTTTCGAGGAAGGGTCGGAATGAGTGAGGCGAACATCTCCGTTGCCGTCGATGGCATCGCCGGCCGCATCCTCACGCTGCGCGGCCAGCGGGTCATGCTCGACAGCGACCTGGCAGCGCTTTATGGCGTGCCGACCAAGCGGCTCAATGAGCAGGTCAAACGCAACGCGGAACGCTTTCCGGCGGATTTCATGTTCCCGCTCGATGAGCACGAGTGGGAGGCTTTAAGGTCGCAAATTGCGACCTTAAAGCCAGGCCGGGGTCAACACCGAAAGTACCTGCCCCTCGCCTTCACCGAGCACGGAGCGATCATGGCCGCGACAGTGCTGAACAGCCCGCGCGCCGTGGAAGTGTCGATCTTCGTGGTGCGCGCCTTTGTACAGTTGCGCGAGCTGCTTGCCGGCCATCGCGAACTGGCGAAACGGCTCGACGAACTGGAAGCACGCATCGAGCGCAAGCTGTCGACCCACGACCAGGCCATCGCCGGCATCCTGAACGCCATCCGCCAGTTGATGGCGCCGCCGCCAGCGGCAAAAAAGCGGCCGATAGGCTTCATCACTCCCGAGGAAGCCCCGGGCAAACCCAGGGCAGCGAAGCGCAAGTCCTGAGACGGCAATCGCCGTCCGGCGAGCGCCGACTCTCAGGCGCCAACGCTCAAGCGCCACGCTTCCGCATCCACCGGCACCCAGGCCTCGATGGCCGCGGTGGCGATGACGTGCGTGGTGCCGGCGTCGGCGTCATGCACGTTCAGCCCACCGCGCACGGCGCGCACTTCGGCGCGGCCGCGCGGCAGCTCGGCGGCGACCACCGCCGTGTCGACCTTCTCCGGCTGCTGCACGGCGATGGTTACCTGCACGCGCATGCGCGTGTGGTCCATGCCGAGGCTGCGAAACATCGTGATCGAGGAATGGTGCAGGGCGTCCTGCACGGCGCGGCAGGCCGCCTTGGTGTAGTCCTCGCCGTAGAGGTCGTTGCCGCTGCCAGTTTCGAGGATGATGCGCTGTTCGATCTCAGCCATGGGCCGCCTCCATGTCGAAGGACACCATGACCGCGGCATTGGCGATGACATTCACGCCCTCGCGGTGCGGCTTGGGGATGTCGAGCCCGCCGAAGACGACGCGGATCGAGGGCCGGCCGTAGGGGAAGATGTCCATCAGCTTCGAGGTGTCGACCTCCTCCGGCTTCTGCACGCCGATCTCGACGTCGATCAGCATCTTCTCCTTGGGGTAGCCGAAGGCCTCGGCCACGTTGAGCGAGTTGTGCCACAGCGCATCGCGGATCGCGCGCGCGGCGGCCTCGGTGTAATCGACGCGGCGGATCGACTGACCCATGCCGAACTGCACCACCAGGCGTTTCTTGGCCATTGCTGTCCTTTCTAGCGGCGATGCCGGCCGCCGATGAGTTGCAGGATTTCGCCGAACAGGGCGTTGTCGGGCGGCGCGGCGAGATCGATCGCCAGGCAGCGCCGGTAGAAGGGGCTGAGGTCGAGTCCGACGCCGAGGCCGAGGATCTCGACCGCGCCCTGGCGTTCGCGCCGCGCCACCACCTCGCGCAGGTGGTGGTCGAGGTAGAAGGCATCGTTGGCGCGCCGCGTCGCGGCGTCGTTGGGGCAACCGTCGGAAATCACGATCAGGATACGGCGCCGCGCCTCGCGCGCCAGCAGCCGCTCGCAGGCCCAGTCCACTGCCTCGCCATCCACGCCTTCGCGGAACAGGTCGGGCTTCAACAGCGCGGCGATGCCGGGGCGCGCGCGCCGCCAGGGCCGCGAGGCCGGCTTGAACACCAGGTGGCAAACCTCATTGAGCCGCCCCGGCGCCGCCGGGCTGCCCGCCGCCAGCCATTCGCGCTGCGGCCGGCCGCCGTTCCAGGTGCCGGTGGTGAAGCCGAGCAGCTCGCTGGCGATGCCCGCCATCTCCAGCGCACGCAGCAGGATGTCGCCCAGCACCGCCACGGCCTCGGCCTGCGCCTTCATCGAGCCCGAGCAATCGACCAGCAGGCTGACGACGCAATCCTCGGCGCTGGGTTGCGCGCGGTCGCGGCGGAACAGGCGGCGCTCCTCGGGCGAGGTCAGCAGCCGCGCCAGGCGGCGGCCGTCGATGCGGCCGTCCTCCTCGTCGAACAGCCAGCCGTCGGGCCTCGGCACGGCCAGCAGTTGGCGCAGCTCGCGCGCCAGCCGCCGCAGGTTGATGCCGGCGGCGGCGACGCGGCGGTCGAGATGCTCGCGGTATTCCTGCAACAGGGCGCGGCGCAGCAGGGTCGCCGCGTCGTGCTCGACATCCCAGGCGCGGCTGAAAACGCGGTAGCCATCTTCTGAATCTACGTAGAGCCGGCTTTCGCCGCTCTCGGGCAGCGAAAAGGCCTGCTCGGCCCCGTCCTCGAAATTCAGCAGCAGGCGGAAGCGCCGTTTCGCTTCGTCTTCCTCGTCGGCGTTCTCGTCGTCCTGCTTCGCCGCGTGCTGTAGCGGCGGCACGCGACCGGCGACGTGGCGCGCCACGGCGAGCGCGTAAGGCGCGAAAGCCGCCTGGTCGGCACGATGGCGGCGCAGGCCGGCGAAGGCCGCGCCCAGCGGTTCGGAAAAGCTGGCGCGCATGCCCTCGGTGGATTCCTCGGTTTCTTCCAGCACCGGGTAGCCGCTCAGGTGCGACCAGCAGGCCTGCGCCAGCGCGTACATCAGCATGCCGAAGTCGCCGCGCGTCAACCCGGCGCGGTGGTAGTCGCGCGCCCAGTGCTCGAAGCGCCGCCGCAGGTTGCGCGCCTGGCCCGGCAGCGCCGCATCGGCCAGGGCCTCGACGCGCATCTGCTCCAGCCAGTCGAAGACAAGTCGCTCGATGCCCTCGGCCGGGCAGGCCGCGGCGAAGACCGCCGCATCGCTGTGCTGCAGGCGCAGCGCGACGCTGTCGGCGAGGCCGCGGCAATCGCCGAATTCGGCGACCCCGGTATCCAGCCGCAGGTGCGGCGCCAGAATGGGCAGCGGCCGCGCATCGCGGCACAGGCGGCCGCCACGAAATTCCAACCGGGCATCTCCGGCCAGTGCGCGCAACGTGGCGGCGGCCAGCTCCTCGGCGCGCTGCTGGCGCTGCCGAGCGTTTTGCGGAACGGGCGTCACGCCGCCGGCGCCGTCCCGCCGGCGACCGAAGGAAGTCCCTGTGGGACGCCGACTTCTGCCCCAGCCGCCTCCGGCAACTCGACATCGAAGCAGCGCTGGTAGTACTCGGCCACCAGCGCGCGCTCGACCTCGTCGCACTTGTTGAGGAAGGACAGGCGGAAGGCCTGCGCAGTGTCGCCGAAGATCTCGCAGTTCTCGGCCCAGGTGATCACCGTGCGCGGCGACATCAGCAGCGTCAGGTCGCCCGCGGCGTGGCCTTTGCGCGTCAGCTCGGCCATCGCCACCATCGAGTTCACCAGTTTGCGTCCCGCCCCGGTATCCATCGAGGGCACGCGCGCCAGCACGATCGCCACCTCTTCGGCGCGCGACAGGTAGTTCAGCGTGGCGACGATGTTCCAGCGGTCGATCTGGCCGTGGTTGAGCACCTGGGTGCCGTGGTACATGCCGGTCAGGTTGCCCAGGCCCAGGGTGTTGGCCGTGGCGAACAGGCGGAAATCGGGATGCGGCTGGATCACGCGGTTCTGGTCGAGCAGGGTGAACTTGCCGTCGCGTTCGAGGATGCGCTGGATCACGAACATCACGTCGGGCCGCCCGGCGTCGTACTCGTCGAACAGCAGCGCCACCGGCCGCTGCAGCGCCCAGGGCACGATGCCTTCCTGGAACTCGGTGACCTGCAGTCCCTCGCGCAACACGATGGCATCCTTGCCCACCAGCTCAAGTCGGCTGATGTGGCCGTCGAGGTTCACGCGCACGCAGGGCCAGTTGAGCCGCGCCGCGACCTGTTCGACGTGGGTGGATTTGCCGGTGCCGTGCAGGCCCTGCACCAGCACGCGGCGGTTGCGCGAAAAGCCGGCGAGGATGGCCAGCGTCACGTCGGGGTTGAAGCGGTAGGCGGCGTCGATCTCGGGCACGTGGTCGTCGCGCTCGGCGAAGGCCGGCACCACGAGGTTGGAATCGATGCCGAAGACCTCGCGCACCTTGACGCGCTGCGTCGGGCGGATCTGCGAAAGCTCGCTCATGCCGCCGCTACCGCCTGCGTATCGATGCGCGCCAGCGCCTTGGCGGCACGGCGCAGGGCCGGCAGCACTTTGGGCACATGCTCCGGCGACAGGCGCAGCGAGGGCGCCTGGATGGCGATGCCGGTGTTCGAGGCGCGCCCCTCCGGGCCCGGCACCAGCACGGCGATGCAGAACAGCCCGGGCAGGAATTCCTCTCGGTCGAGCGCGTAGCCGTCGGCCGCCACCTGCTGCACCTCGCGTTCCAGCGCGGCGCGGTCGGTCAGCGTGTTCTGCGTGTAGCGCTCCAGCTTCACCGGCTCCAGCAGGCGGGCGCGCTGCGCCGCATACATCTGCGCCAGGAAGAGCTTGCCGCTGGCCGAGCAATGCACCGGCACGCGCGAGCCGGGATGCAAATAGAAGCGCAGCGGCGCCGGCGTCTCGACTCGGTCGAGGTAGAGCACCTCGCCACCGGCCAGCGCAGTGATGTTGCAGCTTTCGCCGACCTCGTCGACCAGGGTGCGCAACACGGCGTGGCGCGCGCCATGCACCGTGCTGTTGAACAGCAGGTCCTCGCCCAGGCGGCGCAGGCGCAGGGCCATGCCGTAGTGGCGGCCGTCGGCTTCGCGCTGGATCATGCCGGCGCTTTCCAGCTGCTGCAGCATGCGATGCAGCGTCGGCTTGGGCAGGCCGGTCTCTTCCACCAGCGCCGGCAGGGTGAAGAAGTGGTTCTTGCGCGCGATCACTTCCAGCAGCGAGAACAGGCGCAGCGTGGGCGTGTCGCCGTCGATGGCGACGGGCTCGGGCAAAGCTTTTCGGGCGGTGGCGGCATTCATGCCCCGCATCCTATACCGTTTCGTTTTTCGATACAACTTGTCTCGTTTTTTCTTGACAGCCGAAACGCCCTCGCCTACAGTGGCAGGCCACGACAGAACCGCCGGGGCGCCCCGCCACCGGCATCACGACACCACGAGGAGCCCCATGAGCGCCAAAGACACCCGCACCGTCCCCAGCGGCCCGACCCGCATGACCCCTTCCGAAGCCTTCGTCGAAACCATGGTCGCCAATGGCGTGACCGACATGTTCGGCATCATGGGCTCGGCCTTCATGGATGCGATGGACATCTTCGCCCCGGCCGGGATCCGCCTGATCCCGGTGGTGCACGAGCAGGGCGCCGGCCACATGGCCGACGGCTATGCCCGCGTCTCGGGCCGCCACGGCGTGGTGATCGGCCAGAACGGCCCCGGCATCAGCAACTGCGTCACCGCCATCGCCGCCGCCTACTGGGCGCACAGCCCGGTGGTGATCGTCACCCCCGAAACCGGCACCATGGGCATGGGCCTAGGCGGTTTCCAGGAAGCCAACCAGTTGCCGATGTTCCAGGAATTCACCAAGTACCAGGGCCACGTGAACAATCCCAAGCGCATGGCCGAATTCACCGGCCGCTGCTTCGACCGCGCCATGAGCGAAATGGGCCCGACCCAGCTCAACATCCCGCGCGACTATTTCTACGGCGACATCACCTGCGAGATCCCCAAACCCTTCCGCCTCGATCGCGGCCCCGGCGGCGAGCAGACGCTGAACGAAGCCGCCGAGCTGCTGGCCAAGGCCAGGTTCCCAGTCATCATCTCCGGCGGCGGCGTGGTGATGGCCAACGGCGTCGAGGAATGCAAGGCCCTGGCCGAGCGCCTGGGCGCGCCGGTGGTGAACAGCTACCTGCACAACGACTCCTTCCCCGCCAGCCACCCGCTATGGTGCGGCCCTCTGGGTTACCAGGGCTCGAAGGCGGCGATGAAGCTCATCGCCCAGGCCGACGTGGTGGTGGCGCTGGGCAGCCGGCTCGGCCCCTTCGGCACCCTGCCGCAGCACGGCATGGACTACTGGCCCAAGGATGCCAAGATCATCCAGATCGACGCCGACAACACCATGCTGGGCCTGGTCAAGAAAATCTCGGTCGGCATCTGCGGCGACGCCAGGGCCGCCGCCATTGCCCTGACGCAGCGCCTGGCCGGCCGCAGCCTGGCCTGCGACGCCACAAAGGCCGAGCGCGCCGCCAAGATCAAGGACGAGAAGGCCGCGTGGGAAAAGGAGCTCGACGACTGGACCCATGAGCGCGACCCCTACAGCCTGGACATGATCGACGAGAACGGCAAGGAAACCACCTTCAACGGCGGCCGTTACCTGCATCCGCGCCAGGTGCTGCGCGAGCTGGAAAAGGCCATGCCGCCCGACGTAATGGTGTCCACCGACATCGGCAACATCAACTCGGTGGCCAACAGCTACCTGCGCTTTGAAAAGCCGCGCAGCTTCTTCGCCGCCATGAGCTTCGGCAACTGCGGCTACGCCTTCCCCACCATGATCGGCGCCAAGGTGGCCGCGCCGCACCGGCCGGCGATCTCGTATGCCGGCGACGGCGCCTGGGGCATGAGCCTGATGGAAACCATGACCTGCGTGCGCCACAACATCCCGGTGACCGCCGTCGTCTTCCACAACCGCCAGTGGGGCGCGGAGAAGAAGAACCAGGTCGACTTCTACAACCGCCGCTTCGTCGCCGGCGAACTCGACAACCAGTCCTTCGCCGGCATCGCCCGCGCCATGGGCGCCGAGGGCATC
>JACRLX010000003.1 GCA_016235165.1 Rhodocyclales bacterium | reverse complement strand
CTGTATTAACGCGCCTCACGGCTGTTCCGCCGACCTCCCCTATGAAATATCCGGGCTAGTGCTGGCGACGGCACGCGACGCCCGGCCCGCGAGGGCCGGGCGAGGATTGAAACATCGATGATTCGCGCGAACGCATCAGGCTGAATCGCGACGCCCGGCCCGCGAGGGCCGGGCGAGGATTGAAACAGGCAGTACAAGTCACCAGGTCGGCGTCCGCATTGACGCCCGGCCCGCGAGGGCCGGGCGAGGATTGAAACTAATCAATAGGTTACGCCATACGGTAACGCACGGAGACGCCCGGCCCGCGAGGGCCGGGCGAGGATTGAAACCAAGAGGGTACCTCTGGCAAAGAAGTATCCGTCATAGACGCCCGGCCCGCGAGGGCCGGGCGAGGATTGAAACCAGTTATCGGGGCGCACATCATCGGGCGGATGGTGACGCCCGGCCCGCGAGGGCCGGGCGAGGATTGAAACATTACCTCGATCGTCGCCTGCGTCAGCAACAACCCCGACGCCCGGCCCGCGAGGGCCGGGCGAGGATTGAAACTGCGCTGTAGCAGCGCCCTCCAACCCGTCGTGCGAGACGCCCGGCCCGCGAGGGCCGGGCGAGGATTGAAACGCCAATCTCAAGCCGATAACCATCGAAACTGGTGGACGCCCGGCCCGCGAGGGCCGGGCGAGGATTGAAACGAGTTGAGCCTGGCTCGGGTGTGCTCGTCGGCGAGGATTGAAACGTTGTGATCCGGGCTATTCATCGGCCGTTCGCCAGGACGCCCGGCCCGCGAGGGCCGGGCGAGGATTGAAACCTCGCAAGCATCCATCAAGCGCAGCATGCGGGAGGACGCCCGGCCCGCGAGGGCCGGGCGAGGATTGAAACATACCGAAGTGGTAGGCAACCGCGATCGTGCCGCCTGACGCCCGGCCCGCGAGGGCCGGGCGAGGATTGAAACCAGCCCGTAGGCCATGACAGCGCGCAGGATGCGGGCGAGGATTGAAACTGCGATACAGGATCAGGTAGCCGCAGGGCGAGGATTGAAACTTGCCGAGAACGATGCCGGCGTAATCTTCGCCAGGCAAGGATTGAAACACCCCCGGCCCGACCAACCTGGTATATCGCGGGCGAGGATTGAAACTGCGTAGGCACCAGCAGGATCGGCGGGGCGAGGATTGAAATCTGCTTTCGGCACCGATGATGCTGGCCGGCGAGGATTGAAACATCAACCTGACGTATGGTGATCTGGCCTTCTGTGGCGAGGATTGAAACAGATATGAAGCACACACTGCTGGCGCTACTTTGTAGCGACTGCACTGTTGAAAGTCGGCGCCGGTGTTACGGTGGATAGTCGTTCCGCTCGGGCGTTGCGTCAGAACATGCCGACGCCGGCAGCGACCACCAGATAACGACCTCCCTTGCCCAAGGCCATCCACAGCGCGCACGCCAGCCAGGGCAGGCGCAGCCAGCCGGCGGCGACGCACAGCGCGTCGCCGACGAAAGGTGCCCAGGCCAGCAGCAGGGCGGGTGCGCCGTGCTTGCGCACAGCGGCGAGCTGCGTCATCGCCGTGCCGTCAGCACTGTCCGGCTGGATACCGCTTTGCATAACTCTTTGCGGCAACAGCCGCCCCATGCCGTAGGTGACCATGCCGCCGGCGGTATTGCCGACGGTGGCCAATAGCAGCGCCGCTGGCGCCTGCTCCGGATGGGCCAGCAGCAGGGCCGCCAGCACGGCCTCGGAGCCGCCCGGCAGCAGCGTCGCGGCGAGGAAGCTGGCGAGGAACAGGCCGGCCAGCCCGGCTTGCGCGGTGAAGAGGAAATCCATGCCCCATGTTACCCTTCGCGGCTGTCTAGCTTTTTCCCCGCCGTCATGGACTACCTCGAAAAAATCCTCAACGCCCGCGTCTATGACGTGGCCATCGAAACGCCGCTGGAAGTCGCGCCCATCCTGTCGGCGCGCAGCGGCAACCGCATCCTTTTCAAGCGCGAGGACATGCAGCCGGTGTTCAGCTTCAAGCTGCGCGGCGCCTACAACAAGATCGCCCACCTGCCGCCGGCGCAGAGGAAGCGCGGCGTGATTTGCGCTTCGGCCGGCAACCACGCCCAGGGCGTGGCGCTGTCGGCGCAGAAGCTGGGCTGCCGTGCGGTGATCGTGATGCCGGTGACGACCCCGGCGATCAAGATCGACGCGGTCAAGAAGCACGGCGGCGCCATGGTGGAAGTGGTGCTGGCGGGCGATTCCTACGACGCCGCCTATGCCCACGCGCTGGAGCTGGAGAAGCAGGAGAAGCTGTCCTTCGTCCATCCTTTCGACGATCCGGATGTGATCGCCGGTCAGGGCACCATCGGCATGGAGATCCTGCGCCAGCATCCCGACCCGATCGACGCAGTGTTCTGCTGCGTCGGCGGCGGCGGCCTGATCGCCGGCGTGGCGGCCTACATCAAGCGCCTGCGGCCGGGTACCAAGGTGATCGGCGTCGAGGCGATGGATGCCGATGCCATGGACCGTTCGCTCAAGGCCGGCCGCCGCGTGCGCCTGGAGTCGGTGGGCCTCTTCGCCGACGGCGCGGCGGTGAAGTACGTCGGCCAGGAGACCTTCCGCCTCTGCCAGGAATACGTGGATGAAATGGTGCTGGTCGACACCGACGCCATCTGCGCGGCGATCAAGGACGTGTTCGAGGACACGCGCTCCATCCTCGAACCGGCGGGCGCGCTGGCCGTGGCCGGGGCCAAGGAATGGGCGCGGCGCAACAAGTTGCACGGCAAGACCCTGGTCGCCGTCGCCTCGGGCGCCAACATGAACTTCGACCGCCTGCGCTTCGTCGCCGAGCGTGCCGAGGTCGGCGAGCAGCGCGAGGCCGTGCTCGCCGTGACCCTGCCCGAGAAGCCCGGCGCCTACAAGAAGTTCGTCGCCCTGATCGGCAACCGCAACATCACCGAGTTCAACTACCGCTACCACGACGCGGGCGAGGCCCATGTCTTCGTCGGCATGCAGGTGGCCAACCGCGCCGAGGCTACGCGCCTGGTCGAGCAGTTGAAGAAGCACGGCTACGCCACGCTCGACCTGACCGACGACGAGATGGCCAAGAACCACGTCCGTCACCTGGTCGGCGGCCACGCGTCGCAGGTGAAGAACGAACTGCTCTACCGCTTCGAGTTTCCCGAGCGTCCCGGCGCGCTGATGAACTTCCTCAACCGCATGAGCGCGGGCTGGAACATCAGCCTGTTCCATTACCGCAACCATGGCGCCGACTACGGCCGCGTGCTGGTCGGCATGGAAGTGCCGCCGAAGGAGATGAAGGATTTCCGCGCCTTCCTCAAGAACCTCGGCTACCGCCACTGGGACGAGTCGAAGAACCCGGCCTATCGCCTGTTCCTGGGCTGAGGGACCGGGAGATTATTCGCCATGCATGTACGAGCCCTGGTCTTGCTGCTTTCCTTGTCGCTGCCACACGGTTTGGCGCTGGCGGAGACAGTGCTGGTCACCGGTTTGGCGGGCAGGGTGAACGTTGCCGATCCCGCCGGCCCGCTGCACCCCTTTGCGCGCCTGAAGGCCGGGCAGCGCCTGGCGCTGGATGCCGATGCGCGCCTGCAGATCGTGTATCTCGGTAGTGGTCGCCACGAATCCTGGAATGGCCCCGGGCGGCTCGACATCGGCGAGGGCGACAGCCGCAGCGGCGACCTGGCGGCCCCTCGCGTCCGGCAGATCCCGCCGCTGGCCCTGGAGCAGTTGGCGAAGACTCCTTCGGTTGACGGCGTTGCGCCGCCACAGCGCCGCCAGCGCAGATTGCCGCCGGCAGACGCGGTGGGCCGGATCGAGACGACCTACCGCCTGATGCGGGCCGAGGCCGCCGCCGAGGATCTCGACCCCGAGCTTTACCTCCTGTCCGGCATGTTCGAGCTGCGCCAATTGGACCGCGTCGAGGAAATCGTCGCGGATATAATGCGGAAGCGTCCGGGCGACCCGCAAGCCAAGCTGCTGGCCTCCCTGTACCGCAAATCCCTTAAAGACCTCCGGGAATCCGGAAAATGAACTCTTTGCAGGAGTAGCGATGAAGTCTTGCCGTATTGTTCTGCTCGCCGCGCTGGGTGTTTCGTCTACGGGCGCGCTGGCTTCCATCACCACCTGTTCCGATATTTACAACCAGATCAAGCAGGGTTCCTACACCCTGTCTTCGGCGCAGAAGGATTACCCCGAGTGTTTCGCGGGTTCGAGCCCGGCGGCCACCCAGCAAATCTCGGCGACCAGTTTCCAGCAGGTTTCGGCGATTTCGGCCGGGCTCGGCAGCCGCTTGCTCGGCGGTGGCGGCAGCGGGCCGCAGCGCCAGGCGTCGCTTGGCATCAGCGGCATGGCGGCGGGCGATGCGCCCGGCAAGTGGAACGCCTGGGGCAACGTGTCGCAGAACAGCAATCGCTATGACGCCACGCAAGCCGCGGTGCGCACCAGGAGCGGTGCCGACATCTGGAACGTGGTGCTGGGCGCCGACTACCGACTGGATGCAAAGACCGTGGCCGGCATTTCGGCCGCTTTCGATCGCGGCACCGGCACCGTTGGCGTGGCGGTGCCGGTGGGCACCACCACCAGTGGCTACGCGCTGGCGCCCTACCTCGGCTATCAGGTATCCGACCGCCTTGCGCTGGATGCCTCGCTCGGCCTTGGCCAGGGCAAAAGCTCGATCGGCGCCGGCCGCAGCGATCTCTCGCGGGCCTTTGTCGCCGGCAACGCCACCTATTCCTACTGGCGCGGCAACTGGCAGGTGAGCGGCAAGGCCGGCCTGCTCTGGGCGCACGAGAAGTCCTCGGATATCCGCAACAACGGCGCGCTGGTCGGCAATACCGCAACTACCGCGCGCCTTGGCCAGATGCGCGTCGGCGCCGAGGCCGGCTACTGGTATGGCAACGGCATCCAGCCCTACGTCGGCGTCAGCTACAGCGCCGACGTCGAGCGTTCCACGCAGGGCAACGCACCCTGGGATCGCGATGCACTGCTGCTCACCCTGGGCGTGAACTTCTTCTCACTGAAGGACAAGATCACCGGCGGCATCGTGTATTCCGACGAAACCCTGCGCAGCCACACCCGCAACTCGACGCTGATGGGCAATCTCAACATCCGCTTCTGATGCCGGTTCGGTCTGTCGCCCTGGCCGCGCTCTTCAGCGCGGCCTTTTTGCTTCTGGCGTCCTGCACCAGCTTGCCGGACGTCCGACAGCACCTGGAGCGGGAATCGGCGCGCAGCGGTTTTGTGCGCATCGATGGCGGACCGGGCGCGCAAGGCCTTTACTCGCTGCTGCGGGCCGCAGGCAAGGACGAGGCCCTGAGCATCTACATCGAGGGCGACGGCGCCGCCTGGCCCAGCCGCTGGCGCCCGCCGGCCGATCCGACGCCCGATGGCACGCTGGTCTTCGACCTGCTCCTGGCCGATCCGGCGCCCAAGCGCGCCTACCTGGCAAGACCCTGCCAGTACCTTGACCCGCTGGCACTTGCCGCCTGTTCGCCCGAGTCGTGGACCAACGCCAGGTTTGCCGATGCGGCGGTTGAGGCGATGGACGCGGCGGTGACGTCGCTCAAGCGTGCCAGCGGCGCCAGCCGCCTGCGCCTGGTCGGCCATTCCGGTGGCGGCGTGATGGCCATGCTGCTGGCGGCGCGGCGCGACGACGTGGCGCAGGTGATTACCGTTGCCGCGCCACTGCGCCTGCGGGCATGGACGGCAGGTCATGGCCTGAGTCCCTTGCAGGGCCGCGACCCCGACACGCTGGAGCGAAACTGGCCGCCTGCGGTACATTTCGCCGGTGCGCGCGACGAGGTGGTGCCGCTCGACATCGTTGCGGAGTTTGCCCGGCGCAGCGGGGGGCGGCTGGTGGCGATGCCCGACTTCGATCATCATTGCTGCTGGTCGCGTGACTGGCCACGACTACTGGAGAAAGCCCGATGAAACGCCTGCTGGTCTTGTTCGCCATGCTGTTGTGCCTGCCGGCGCTGGCCCAAATGCGCCCACCGCCCTTCATGGGCGGGGTCCCGGGGTTGAATCAGATGCGGGCGCTGGACATGCAGCGCCACCAGGCGCGTACCCTGCTGTACCGCGAGGCACTGGAGGAACTGCGGCGCAATCCTGCCGCCGCCGACGTGCCGGAATGCACCGCGCCGGCCGCCGCCACCCTTTGCCTGGCCCAGCCGGAGGCCGCCACCGGCAGCGGCCGCGGTCGCCGCCTGGCCCTGCTGGTCGGCAACATGGCCTATCCGCCGCCGATCCCGTCGCTGGATACGCCGGGTGCCGACATTGCCCGCATCGGCGAAGTGCTGAAATCGCGCTACGGTTTCGAAGTCAGCCTGCTGCGCGATGCCGGCAAGGCGGCCATCGTCGCCGCGCTCAACCGCATGGCCCGCGACGCCAGGCCGGAGGACAGCGTGCTGCTGTTCTACGCAGGGCACGGCTACCTGCTCGACGACACGAAAATGGGCTACTGGATCCCGATCGACGCCTCGGTCAAAACCGCCGCCGGGTGGATCTCCAATACCGACATTTCCAAGTTGCTCAAGGCGATTTCGGCACGTCAGCTGATGCTGGTGTCGGACAGCTGTTTTTCCGGCTCGCTGACGCGCGAGCAGAAAGTCGGCGCTGGCGGGACGCCGGAGGAAATCCTGCAACGGCGCTCGGTGGTGGTGTTTTCCTCGGGCGGCGAGGAACCGGTGTCGGACGAAGGTCACGACGGGCATTCGATCTTCGCCTGGAACTTGATCAGAACGCTCGAAGCCCTGGGCGGCGTCGCACCCGGGATCGAGGTGTGGCGTACCGTGCATGGCCGCGTCACCAAGGAATTCCCGCAGCAACCGCAATATGGCGCGGTGCTCTCGGCCGGTCACAGCGAAGGCGGTGATTGGCTGTTCCAGCGCCAATGATGCGCGGCACCTTCGATTTCGATGCCGTCATCGACCGCGCCGGCAGCGACTCGGTGAAATGGGCGAAATACGCCGGGCGCGACATCATTCCGCTGTGGGTGGCGGACATGGATTTCGCCGCGCCGCCGGCGGTGCTGGCGGCCCTGCGCGAGCGAGCGGAGCACGGGGTATTCGGCTACAACCAGCCGACCGCGGCGCAGGTCGCGGCGGTGCAGGGCTATCTCGACCGCCATTTCGGCTGGCAGGTCGAAGCCGGGTGGATCGTCTGGCTGCCGGGACTGGTCACCGGCATCAACGTCGCCTGCCGCGCGGTGGGCGATGTCGGGGATGCGGTATTTACGGCAACGCCGATTTATCCGCCCTTCCTCGGCGCGCCGGTCGATTCGGCACGGCGCACGGTGAGCGCACCGCTGGTGCGCGATTCGAGCGGCTGGCTGTGGGATTTCCCGGCCGTCGATGCGGTGCTCAAGGGCAGCCGGCCGAAGCTGATGCTGCTCTGCCATCCGCACAACCCCAGCGGCCGGGTATGGACCGAGGACGAGCTGTGGCAACTCGCCGCGCTGGCCGAAAAGCACGACCTGGTGGTCTGTTCCGACGAAATCCACAACGGGCTGGTGCTCGACCCGAACTGCCGCCACCGCGTCTTCGCCACGCTGTCGCCGGAGATTGCGGCGCGCAGCATCACCCTGATGGCGCCGTCCAAGACCTACAACATTCCCGGCCTCGGCTGCGCCTTCGCCATCATTTCCAGCGCGCCGCTGCGATGCGCCTTCCAGCGCGCCATGCACGGCATCGTGCCCCACGTCAATGCGCTGGGCATGGCGGCCAACGAGGCCGCGCTGGCGCACTGCGACGACTGGCAGGCGGCGCTGTGCGGCTACCTGCGCGGCAATGCCCGCGCCGTCGAGCGCGCCGTGGCGGAGCTGCCCGGCCTCGACATGCGGCCGGTGGAAGCGACCTACCTGGCCTGGATCGACGCCCGCGACTTCGCTGCCGACCATGGCATTAGCAATCCGGCGCAGTACTTCGAGAGCCACGGCCTGGGCCTCTCGGACGGCGCCGATTTCGGTGCACCGGGATTCGTGCGCCTGAATTTCGGCACCCGGCGAGCGCTGCTCGACGAGGCGTTGGCGCGCCTGGCGCGGGCCGTCAGGGCCTGAATACGCCGGCCTCGGTGACCACCGCGTCGAGCCGGATGTCGTGCGCCTGCGGCCGGATGTCGGGCACGCGCGCCAGTTCGAAGCCGACGCCTATCGTCCGCGGGCGCGGAATCCGCGCCGCCAGCGTGCGGTCGAAATAGCCGCCGCCGTAGCCGAGGCGAAAGCAATGCGCGTCGAAGGCCACCAGCGGCAGCAGCACGATGTCCGGCCGCAATTCGGGGCCCTGCGCCGGGATCGGGACGCCGTGGCGGTCCGCCCCCATCGCCGAAGCGGGCGACCAGGCGCGGAAGATCATCGGCGCTGCCGGCTTCACGACCACCGGCATCGCCGCCTGCCAGCCCTCGGCCAGCAGCTCGGTCGCGAGTCCGCGTGCGTCGAATTCGCCGCGTACCGGGGCGCAGAAGGCCAGGGTTTGCGGCGGCAGGGCGGATAGCAGCACGCGCAGCCTGGCCTCGATGCTTGCCGACAGCGCTGCGTGGTTCGCGCCATCCAGCGCCAGGCGGGCCGCCAGCCTCTCGCGGCGCAGCGCGGCGCGATAAACCGAGGAATCGGTGCTGTGTTCGGCAGACGATGGAACCGGCGTCATGTGCTAACGTTGAAGTGGAAGTTGTCGACCCGAAATTACCGCATGAACTATAAGCGCAAACCCGTCCCGACCCTGCATCGCGCCGCCTTGGCGAGCCTGCTGCTCGCCGTGGTGCCGGCGCCGACTTTCGCCGATCGCGGCGACGCCGCCTTCCTTGCCGCGCGTGATGCCTGGCGCAACGGCGAGCGGGTGCGCCTGGCGCGCCAGGTCGAGGCCTTGCAGGGCCATCCCCTGCAGGCCTGGGCCGAGTACTGGTCGCTGCGCCTGAAGCTGGAAGACGGCGACGCCGGCGGCGTGCCCGATTACCTGGCGCGCCATGCCAATGCCTACCTCGCCGAGAAGCTGCGCGGCGACTGGCTGCGCCTGCTGGGCAAAAAGGCCGACTGGGAAGCCTTCCGCCGCGAACTGCCGGCCTTGGTGTTGCCCGACGCCGAGATCAACTGTTATGCCGGGCTGGCCTCGAACCAGACCGAGGTGGTGCGTCCCCTGTGGTTGTCCGGTCAGGACCTGGCGCAGGCCTGCGAACAACTGGTCGACCAGCTGGTCGCCGGCGGCGGGCTGGGCGCCGAGGAGGTTTGGCAGCGCGTGCGCCGTCTGTTCGAAGCCAAGCGCGTCGGTGCCGCACGCACTGCCGCCGCCTACCTTCCGGCCAGCCACGGCTGGGACGGGCGCGGGCTGGAAGCCATCGCGCAGGCGCCGGCCCGCCACCTCGACAAGCTGCCGGCGGGCTGGGATGCCAAACGCGGCGGACGCGAAGTCGCGCTGTTCGCCGTGCAACGCCTGGCGCGCAGCGAGCCGCAGGCGGCGGCGAAGCGATTTCTCCGCATCGAGGCGCGCTTATCCGACGAGGAACGTGCCTATGGCTGGGGCCAGATCGCCATGCAGGCCGCGCAGCGCCACCTGCCGGAGGCGCTCGGCTGGTATGAACAGGCGACCGCCACCACGCTGTCCGAGGAGCAATCGGCCTGGCAGGCCCGCGCCGCCCTGCGCGCCGGCGACTGGGGCGCGGTAAGGCGCGCGATCACCGCGATGCCAGCGGCGCTGGCCGCCCAGCCCGACTGGATCTACTGGCAGGGCCGGGCGCTGGCGGCCGCCGGCCGTGCCGAGGAGGCGCGCGCCAATTACCTCCGGATCAGCGGCCAGCCGAATTTCTACGGCAACCTTGCCGACGAGGAACTGGGTCGCCCCATCGAGGTCCCGCCGCACGCCACCGCAGCCAGCGCCGAGGAAATTGCCGTGGCTGCCGCCCATCCAGGCTTCCAGCGTGCACTGGCACTGTTCCGCACCGACATGCGCATCGAGGGCGTGCGTGAGTGGGTCTGGTCGCTGCGCGGCATGGACGACCGGGCACTGCTCGCCGCCGCCGAATTCGCCCGTCGCCACGAGGTCTGGGACCGCGCCATCAACACCGCCGATCGCACCCTGAAGCAGCACAACTACAGCCTGCGCTACGTGGCACCCTTCAGCGACCAGGTGCGGCCCAAGGCCGACCGCCTGGCGCTGGACAACGGCTGGGTATACGGCCTGATGCGCCAGGAATCGCGCTTCGTCATGAACGCCAAATCCTCGGTCGGCGCCAAGGGACTGATGCAGCTGATGCCGGCGACGGCGAAATGGGTGGCGAAGAAAATCAACCTGGCCAATTTCCACCCCAGCCGAGTCACCGAAATGGATACCAATGTCACGCTCGGCACCCACTACATGAAAATGGTGCTCGATTCGCTGGATAACCATCCGGTGCTGGCCTCCGCTGCCTACAACGCCGGCCCCGGCCGCGCCCGCCGCTGGCGCGCCGAGCAGCCGCTGGAAGGCGCGATCTATGCCGAAACCATACCGTTCAGCGAAACCCGCGACTACGTTAAGAAGGTGATGAGCAACGCGGTGTATTACAACACCCTGTTCGAGGGCCGTTCGCAGTCGCTGAAAGTCCGGCTGGGGACGATACGGGCGCGCGGCGAGGGCGAGAACGGCGTGGAGCAATTGCCATGAAAAACATACTGGTCATTGGTGGCAGCGGGTTTCTCGGCAGCGCAATCGTTCGCGAAATCGCGCGCCGCCCCGGTGGCGCCGAAACCTTTTTCACGCTGCCGACGCGGCGCGAGACGGGGGCCAAGCACCTCAGCGTGCTGCCCACGGCCTGCGTGGTCGAAGCCGACGTGCATGATCCGGCGACGCTGGCGCGGCTGATGGCCGGCCAGGACGCCGTGATCAGCCTGGTCGGCATCCTGAAAGGTGGTGAAGGCGAACCTTACGGTGCCGGCTTCGCCCGCGCCCATGTCGAGCTGCCGCGCAAGATTGCCGTGGTGGCCAAGGCCGCCGGGGTGCGCCGGGTGCTGCATGTCTCCGCCCTGCGCGCGGCGGCGGATGCGCCCTCCGGCTACCTGCGTTCCAAGGCCGCCGGCGAAGCGGCCTTGATCGACGCCAGCCTCGAGCTGACGATCTTCCGGCCCTCGGTGATCTTCGGTCGCGGCGATTCCTTCCTCAGCCTGTTCGCACGCATGGCCAGGGTCGCGCCTTTCTTTCCGCTCGCCGGCAGCACGGCGCGCTTCCAGCCGGTGTGGGTGGAAGATGTCGCGGCGACGGTGGCCGACAGCCTGCTGCGTGCCGACAGCATCGGCCAGGCCTACGACCTGTGCGGCCCGAAGCAGTACGCGCTGGCCGAACTGGTGCGTTATGCCACAGCGGTATCCGGCCATCCGCGCGCGGTGATCGGCATTCCCGAGGCCATCGGCTGGTTGCAGGCCTGGACCATGGAGTTGATTCCCAACGGGCCGCTGACGCGTGACAACATCCGCTCCATGCGCGTGCCCAGCGTTTGCGAAGCCGGCTGCGGCCTGCCTTTCGGCCGCGTTGCCACGGCGCTGGAACTGGTCGCGCCAACGTATCTAGGCAGATGAAGGCTTACGTGGTCGGCGGCGCGGTGCGCGACGAGCTGCTTGGCCTGGCCGTCAAGGACCGCGACTGGGTGGTGGTCGGCGCCACGCCGGGCGAGATGCTGGCGCAGGGTTATGTCCAGGTCGGGCGCGACTTCCCGGTCTTTCTCCACCCCAAAAGCCACGAGGAATACGCGCTGGCGCGCACCGAGCGCAAGACCGCGCCGGGCTACACCGGCTTCGTGGTTCATGCCGCGCCGGAGGTGACGCTGGAAGACGACCTGCTGCGCCGCGACCTGACGGTCAATGCCATCGCCCGCGATGCCGAAGGCAATTGCATCGATCCCCACGGCGGCCGTGCCGACCTCGCCGCGCGCGTGCTGCGCCATGTTTCGCCGGCCTTCGCCGAGGACCCGGTGCGCATCCTGCGCGTGGCGCGCTTCGCCGCACGCTTCGCCGATTTCACCGTGGCGCCGGAAACCATGACGCTGATGCACGAGATGGTGGCGGCCGGCGAAGTCGATGCCCTGGTGCCCGAGCGCGTCTGGCAGGAGCTGGCGCGCGGCCTGATGGAGGGCAAGCCCTCGCGCATGTTCGCCGTGCTGCGCGACTGCGGTGCGCTGGCGCGCCTGCTGCCGGAAGTCGATGCCTTGTGGGGCGTGCCGCAGCGCGCCGATTACCATCCCGAGATCGACACCGGCGTGCATGTGATGATGGTGATCGACATGGCGGCGCGCCTCGATGCCGCGTTGCCGGCGCGCTTTGCGGCGCTGACCCACGACCTCGGCAAGGCGAAGACGCCGGCCGACATCCTGCCGCGCCACCACGGGCACGAGACGAAAAGCGTGGCCCTGGTCGAGGCGGTCTGCGAGCGCCTGCGCGTGCCCATCGAATGCCGCGACGTGGCGCGGTTGGCAGCGCGCTTCCACGGCGACATCCACCGCGTGGCCGAACTGCGGCCGGATACGCGTTTGGGCGTCCTCGAACGCTGCGACGCGCTGCGTCGTCCCGAGCGTTTCGAACTGATCCTGCTCGCCTGCGAGGCCGATTTTCGTGGCCGGCTGGGTTGGGAACAGCGCGCCTACGCGGCGGCGGCGCAGTGGCGCGCGACGCTGGCGGCGGTGCGCGCGGTCGATGCCGGTGCCATTGCGCGCGAACTGGCGGCGCAGGGGCGGGACGGTGCCCAGCGTATCGCGCAAGCCGTCGCCGCTGCGCGCGTGGAGGCGATCAAAGCAGCCAGCCGATGATTCCGGCGATCAGCGAGAACACGATCGCCGAGGCGAAGGGAAAGGAATACTCGCGGCCGCGCAGGCGGAAGCGGATGTCGCCGGGCAAGCGGCCCAGCGGCATCAGGCGTGCCATGCGCGGTTGCAGCAGGCCGACCACGAACACGGCGGCAAACAGGACGATCAGCCACTTCAGCATCGGGGGTGCGCGGTAGAATCTGGCAAAACAACATCTTAATGCGGAGCCGTGGTGGCCGATGCGTGAAACAGGGCGCATTCCCCGATGGTTTCGCCCGCCCCGACATGAGTTCCAGCCATACCGACACCTACGAGGTCCTTACGCGCCTGCCCGCCGGCAGGGCCAGGCCAACCCCGCTGCTGTTCATCCACGGCGCCTATGCCGCCGCCTGGTGCTGGGAAGACCATTTCCTGCCTTACTTCGCCGACGCCGGCTATGCCGCGCATGCGCTGAGTCTCTCCGGCCACGGCGGTTCGCCGGGACGGCGCCAGCTCGACAGCTTTTCCATCGCCGACTACGTGCGCGATGTGGCGAAGATGGTCGACAGCCTGTCTGCGCCGCCGGTGCTGATCGGCCATTCGATGGGCGGCTTCGTGGTGCAGAAGTATCTCGAAGACCATGTCGCGCCGGGCGCAGTATTGATGTGCGCCGTGCCGCCGCAGGGCCTGATGTCGGCGGCATTTGGCCTGATGTTCTCCAAGCCCAGCCTGATGAAGGACCTCAACAACCTGATGAGCGGCGGCAAGAGTTCGATCGAGACCCTGCGCGAAGCCCTGTTCGCGCAGGAAGTGTCGCTCGACGACCTCAAGCGCTATTACAAGAACTCGCAGTCCGAGTCGCATCGCGCAATCTGGGACATGTCGCTGTTCGGCATGCCGCGCACCCACCGCATCAAGCGCACGCCGCTGCTGATTCAGGGCGCCGAGTTCGACCACCTGATCCCGTCTTCGCTGGTGGAAATGACGGCGCGCTCCTACGGCGTCGAGGCTCACATCTTTCCCGCCATGGGCCACGGCCTGATGCTGGAAAAAGACTGGCAGAAGCCGGCGCGGCAGATCCTCGACTGGCTCAAGGAACTCGAACCATGATCATCACCTTCCAGTCGCCGGCTTCCGGCGACGTCATCATGTTCGGCGACGTCGCCAAGCGCATGATGACGCTGATGGGCAAGGAGCCCGCGGACAAGGGCATCGTCACCGTCGAGCAGCTGCCCGATGCCATCGCGCGCATCAAGGCGGCGATCGAGGAAGACCGCCGTCAGCGTGTCGGCAAGAACCCCGAGGACCTGCCGCAGACGGAACGGGCGGAAGGTGGCGGCAGCCGCCCGTTCGTGACCGTTTCCCAGCGCGCGCTGCCGCTGCTGGAACTGCTGGAATGGTCGCTGAAGAAGCAGAAGCCGGTGGTCTGGGGGGTGTGATCCGCACTTCCTGCCCCAGGCTCAGTGCGGCTTCTTCAGGCCGCCAATGAAATTGACCGGAAATACGGCCTCGGGTCCGGCGCCCTTGGCCGGCATCTTCCCGTAGTCGGGCATTTGTTCGCCGATGCCGGCGGCCTGGGTCAGTTTGCCCAGCAGCACCTGCAACTGGTCGGTCAGCCATTCTTCGTCGCAGCGCGTCGGCATGTACAGCAGCTCGCGCACTCGATCGGGTATTTCTTCTGCCGGAATCAGGTCGTTGGCGGCGTAGGCCGTGGCGAAGAAGGGCCCGGCGACGAAGCGCAGGACCCAGCCCTCATCCTCGTCCGGCAGCAAGAGGAAGACGCGGGCGCCTTCGGCGGTGGTGTTCTCGTCGTCGGCATCGTCGCCGAACACCGGCATCGCGGCGAAAGCCGCCTTGCCGGTCTGCTGCACGTAGGCTACGGCTTCGTTGAAGCTCAGGCGCGCGGTGACGTTAACTTGGTTCTCCTGCATTGGATGCTCCTGATTGGGGTCATAACAGCGGGGCGAGCCATTTGCTGGCTTCTGGAATGGAATACTGGGCCCGCCGCGCCCAATCTTCAAGCTGGTCGCGATCGATCTTGCTGATGGCGAAATAACGCGCCTCGGGGTGGGCGAGGTAGAAACCGGCCACCGAAGCCGCCGGCGTCATGGCGAAGCTCTCGGTGAGACCCATGCCGGCATTGGCTTCGGCATCGAGCAGCCCGAACAGGCCGCCCTTGGCCGTGTGGTCGGGACAGGCCGGGTAGCCGGGCGCCGGGCGGATGCCGATGTACTTCTCGGCGATCAAGGCCTCGCTGTCCAATGCTTCGCCTGCGGCATAGCCCCAGTAGCGGGTGCGCACCTCGCGGTGCAGCCACTCGGCGGCGGCTTCGGCCAGGCGGTCGGCGAGCGACTTGAGCATGATGGCGCGGTAGTCGTCGTGCTGCGCCTCGAACTCGGCCAGCTTGCTCTCGATGCCGAGGCCGGCGGTGACGGCAAAGGCGCCGGCGTAATCGCCCGTGGGGGCGACAAAGTCGGCCAGGCTTTGCTGTGGCTTGCCGTCGGGGCGTTCCTGTTGCTGGCGCAGGCCGTGCCAGGTCATCAGCGCCGTGCCGTCTGCGCCGACAAAGGCGATGTCCTCGTTCTCGCGCGTGACCGGGAACAGGCCGAAGACGGCGTTGGCGGTCAGCCACGGGTTTGACAACTGAGCCTCGATGATCTGCCCGAGCATCGCCTGGGCGTCGCGGAAGACGTTGCGCGCGGCCTCGCCAACGGTCGCATCGTCGAGGATGGCGGGGAAGCGCCCGGTCAGATCCCAGGTCTGGAAGAAGGGCGTCCAGTCGATGTACTTCGCGATCTCGGCGAGGTCGAGGTTCTTCAGCACGGTGACGCCAAGCATCTTCGGTCTCACCGGCGCGTAGTCGAGCTTCGCTGCATTGGCGCGGGCCGCTGCCAACGGAACCAGCGCCACGCCCTTCTTGCTGGCGTGCTGGGCGCGGGCCTTTTCGTAATCGGCGGCGATCTCGGCCACGTAGTCGTCGCGCATCTCGATCGAGAGCAGCCTGGTCACCACGCCGACGGCGCGCGAAGCGTCCGGCACGTAGACCACCGGGCCGTCGTAGTTCGGCGCGATCTTCAGTGCGGTGTGGGCGCGGCTGGTGGTGGCGCCGCCGATCAGCAGCGGCACCGCATTGTCACCCCCAAGCCCGTTGCGCTTCATCTCGGCGGCGAAGTGGCTCATCTACTCCAGCGAAGGGGTGATCAAGCCGGAGAGGCCGATCGCCTGCGCGCCGTGTTCCTTGGCCGCGTGCAGGATCTTCTCGGCCGGCACCATGACGCCGAGGTCGATCACCTCGTAGCCATTGCAGCCCAGCACCACGCCGACGATGTTCTTGCCGATGTCGTGCACGTCGCCCTTGACCGTGGCCATGATGATGCGGCCCTTGGAGGTGGAGCCGGTGCGGCGCTTCTCTTCCTCGATGTACGGAATCAGGTGGGCCACGGCCTGCTTCATCACGCGCGCCGATTTCACCACCTGCGGCAGGAACATCCTGCCGGCGCCGAACAGGTCGCCGACCGTGTTCATGCCGTTCATCAGCGGGCCTTCGATCACCGAAAGCGGTGGGCGGCCTTCGGCGGCGAGCGCGGCGCGGCATTCCTCGGTATCGGCCACCACGTACTCGGTGATGCCCTTGACCATGGCGTGTTCGAGGCGCTTGTCCACCGGCCATTGGCGCCAGGCGAGGTCGACTACCTGCTCTTTTGCTGCACCTTTCACGCGCGTTGCCAGTTCGATCAGCGTGTCACCAGCGCCGACTTTCCGGTTCAATACGACATCCTCGACCGCCTCTCGCAGCTCGGGCGCCAGGTCGTCATAGACGCCGAGCTGGCCGGCATTGACGATGCCCATGGTGAGCCCGGCCTTGACCGCGTGGTAGAGGAAGACGGTGTGGATCGCCTCACGCACCGCCTCGTTGCCGCGGAAGCTGAAGCTGACGTTGGACACGCCGCCCGAGCTGCGCGCATGCGGCAGGTTCTCGCGGATCCAGCGCACGGCGTTGATGAAATCGACCGCGTAGTTGTCGTGCTCCGGTATGCCGGTGGCAATCGCAAAGATGTTCGGGTCGAAGATGATGTCCTCGGCCGGAAAGCCGTCCTTCACCAGCAGCTCGTAGGCGCGCTGGCAGATCGAAATCTTGCGCTCGAAGGTATCGGCCTGGCCCTGCTCGTCGAAGGCCATGACGATCACCGCCGCGCCGTAGCGGCGGGCCAGGCGCGCATGTTCGAGGAACTTGGCTTCGCCTTCCTTCATCGAGATCGAATTGACCACGCACTTGCCCTGGAAGCGCTTGAGGCCGGCCTCGATCACTTCCCACTTTGAGCTGTCGAGCATCAGCGGCACCTTGCAGATGTCCGGCTCGGAGCCGACCAGGTCGACGAAGCGCGACATCGCCGCGACCGAGTCGAGCATGGCCTCGTCCATGTTGATGTCGACGATCTGGGCGCCGTTCTCCACCTGCTGGCGGGCGACGGCCAGCGCGTCGTCGTAGCGGCCTTCGAGGATCATGCGCGCGAAGGCCTTGGAGCCGGTGACGTTGGTGCGCTCGCCGACGTTGACGAACAGGCTGTCGTCGCCGATGTTGCAGGCCTCCAGCCCCGCGAGGCGCAGGCGAAAGTTATGCGAAGCGGTATCCCCTGGGACGGCGCTGGCCGGACGGCGAGGCGGCAGGCCCTCGAGCGCATCGGCGATGGCGCGGATGTAATCGGGCGAGGTGCCGCAGCAGCCGCCGGCGATGTTGATCAGCCCGGCCTCGGCCCAGTCGCGGATCTCGGCGGCCATCGCCTCGGGCGGCTCGTCGTAGCCGCCGAAGGCGTTCGGCAGGCCGGCGTTTGGATGCACCGAGACCAGGCAGTCGGCCAGCTTCGAGAGTTCTTCGAGGTGGGGCCGCAGGTCCTTGGCGCCGAGCGCGCAGTTGAAGCCGAAGGACAGCGGCCGCGCATGGCGCAGCGAATTCCAGAAGGCCTCGGCCGTCTGGCCCGAGAGCGTGCGCCCGGAGGCATCGGTGATGGTGCCGGAGATCATTACCGGCCAGCGCCGGCCGGCTTCGTCGAAGAACTTCTCGATGGCGAACAGGGCCGCCTTGGCATTGAGCGTGTCGAAGATGGTTTCCACCAGCAGGATGTCCACGCCGCCGGCGGTGAGGCCGCGCGCGGCTTCGAGGTAGTCGGCCACGAGCTGGTCGAAGCTGACGTTGCGCGCGCCGGGATCATTGACGTCGGGCGAGAGCGAGGCGGTGCGCGAGGTGGGGCCCAACACGCCGGCGACGAAGCGCGGCTTGTCCGGGGTCGAATGCTTGTCGGCCAGGCCGCGCGCCAGCTTCGCGGCGGCGACATTGAGTTCGTAGGCAAGGTCCGCCAGGCCGTACTCGCCCTGCGAGACGCGGGTGCCATTGAAGCTGTTGGTTTCGAGGATGTCGGCGCCGGCTTCGAGGTAGGCCTCGTGGATGCCGGCTATCACGTCGGGCCGCGTCAGGCACAGCAGGTCGTTGTTGCCCTTGAGGTCTTTCGGGTGGGCGGCAAAACGTTCGCCGCGGTAGTCCGCTTCGACCAGCTTGCGCCGCTGCACCATGGTGCCCATGGCGCCGTCGAGGATCAGGATCCGTTGCGCCAGCAATGCGCGCAGTTCGGCGCTGCGGTCGGCTTGCCAGCCTGTGGCGTCGAGGGATGTGGCGGTCATGCGTCTCTCCAATCCATGACCGGGGCGGGGAGCGATGCTGCCTGGCGGCTCACCCTGTACCCCGGCGTGGGTCGTCGGGTTGGTGAGCGCCGTTGGAATCAGGTTCCGAGCCTGGGGCGACGTAGGCCGACCTTGCAGCGCTCCTCGGAAACGAGGCGGGATTATAGCGCCGTACCGTCAGCGCCGACTCTCAGCACTGCGTGGCGCAGGTCTCCACCGGCAACCCGCGCTTGATCCAGCCCGGTCCGGCGCCGCTGCCGGCCATGCCTTCCTTGACGTTGTAGACGTTGGTGAAGCCCTGGCTTTGCAGGTAGCGCTGGACTTGCGTGGTGCGATTGCCGGTGCGGCAGATCAGGGCGATCGGTGCATTCTTGTCGCCCTTCAGCTTGTCCAGCAGGGCATTGGTGAAGCCGGGCGCACCCTGCGGATGCAGCATGTTGAGCAGTTGGGCGCCCTTGGCGACGCCGGTTTCCTTCCACTCCGGCGGGGTGCGGATGTCGATCAGGGTGATCTTGCCGGCGGCGACGGCGGCAGCGGCCTCGGGCGCGCTCAGGTCGGGGTTGGCCAGGGCCGCGACGGACGCGGCGGCAATCAGGAGGCTGGCAAGCAGGTGCTGGATGGTCATGGCGGGATTTTAGCCCCCCAGTTCCTCGCGGCGCGAAGTTCCGGTAACGACGCCGTCGAGACTGAAATGCACATGGAAGAAGGCGTTGTTGCCGCGCGCGGTTGGTTCGATGCGCCATTCCCGGACCAACTCGGGCCCGAGCGGGAACTTGACCTCGCTGTGCGGCTTCATGCGGCGATGATACCGGAGTCGTCGGGGCGGCCTGCCCGGTGGACTAGAATCAACAGCTTGCGAAAGGAGCCGCCATGGAACATCTGACCCCCAGGGAAACCGCCAAATTCCTGCATGAAAACCCCAAGGCGCTGTTCATCGACTGCCGCAGCGAAATGGAATTTCTTTTCGTCGGCCATCCCGCCGGCGCGCTGCATGTCTCGTGGAACGATGGCCCGGATTGGGAAATCAACCCGCATTTCGTCGGCGAGGTGAAGAAGTTCGCCGGCCATGCCCACGACCGCCCCGTGGTGCTGATCTGCCGCAGCGGCAACCGCTCGGTGGATGCCGGCCGGGCGCTCGAAGACGCCGGCTTCACCAATGTGTTCAATGTCCTGCATGGCTTCGAAGGCGAGCTCGACGATGTCCACCATCGCGGCTCGACGAATGGCTGGCGCTTCGAGGGCCTGCCCTGGGAGCAGTGCTGAAGGCGGGGCGGCGCGCTTAGGCGCCGCGCGGCGTATTCAGCGGCGCTGCCGGCTGCAAGGCCAGCGCCAGACGGGCGGCGCCCGCGCTGGCCACCCTGTCCAGCTCGCGCATCGAATGGCTCAGCGCTTCGAGTTCCTCGCAGAGGAAGTCGAGCTGGCTCCACATCATTTTCGATATGGCCACCAGTGCCTGTTGCGGATTGCCCGCGCGGCGGATCTCATGGTCGATTTCCCTTTGCAGGCGCATGCCGAGCTGGCGTTGTTCATCGTTCGACTCGTCGAGGAAAGCCTGGATCAGCTCCTTGCGCTGTCGCTCGAAATCGTCGGGCGCGGTTCGGGCCAGCGCCATCCATTCCTGAAATTCGAAGCTCTTTGCCATGTGTCGTCCCCCTCCGGGATTCACATAGTTGACCGAAAGCCAACGTGGCTGCGCTACTCACGCCATGACCACGCGACCAGAATAACAACTCGAACCCGATAAAACCAGTCAGGAATTCACGCCGCGCGGGTAAAAGTCGGCGCCAGCGGGACGGCGATTGGCGCAAGTCGCTTACGTTAAGATTCACCGATGAAGCTTTCCTTCGCATTGAAATCCCTCAGCCCCCGGAAGCGCTGGCAACGCTGGCTGCTCGAAGCCAGCCTGATCCTCGCCGTGATTTTCGGCGCGCAGTGGTGGCAGACACGCGGCCTGCCCGAGGGCATTGCGCCGCCGCTGGCGGGGCTGCTCACCGATGGCAGTGCGGTAACGGGAGTTCCCGCAGGGACGCAGAGCGCTGGCGTTGAGGCTAGGGCGCGCACGCCGACCCTGGTCGCTTTCTGGGCCACCTGGTGCCCGGTGTGCGCGGCAGAGGAAGACAACATAGTCACCCTGGCGCAGGAGCACCGCGTGATCTCGGTGGCGATGCAGTCGGGCGACGCGGCGACGGTGGCGAAGCATTTGCGCGAGCGCGGGCTGGAGCTGCCGGCGCTGGTCGACGTCGACGGCCGCCATGCGGCGAACTGGCGGGTGCGCGGGGTGCCGACGCATTTCATCGTCGATGGCGCCGGCAACATCCGCTTCCGCGTCGTCGGTTACGCCACCACCTGGGGGCTGAAGGCGCGGCTGTGGTGGGCGGAGAAGGTTGCGGCATGAGTGCTCCTGCACCAAAGTCCGCGGCAGCGGACCAAACTCAGTCACCCCCTTTCCCGGAAAGGAGGCCGGGGGGAAAGCTCTTGTTTCCACCGACCACGCTTGCGTGGTCCGTGTGGGGCCTTGGCGCGCTGCTGTATCTGATCGGCTTCTACCAGCGCGTGGCGCCGGCGGTGATCACCGACCAGCTGATGACCGAGTTCGCCATCGGCGGCGCGGCGCTGGGTAACCTCTCGGCCTTCTACTTCTATTCCTACGTGGCGATGCAGGTGCCCACCGGCATGATCGCCGACCGCTGGGGACCGCGCCGCCTGCTGACGGCGGGGGCGGGGGTGGCGGCGCTGGGCACCGCGCTGTTCGCCTTCGCCCACGGCATCTTCTGGGCCAACATGGGGCGCCTGCTGATCGGCGCCTCGGTGGCGGTGGCCTTCGTGTCCATGCTCAAGCTGGCCAGCCACTGGTTCGCGCCGAAGCAGTACGCGCTGGCTTCCGGCATGGCGCTGCTGATGGGCGTGGTCGGCGGCGTGGTGGCCGGCGTGCCCTTGCGCTTCCTGGTCGAGTCCTTCGGCTGGCGGCCGGTGATGGCGGTCTCGGCGGCGCTCACCGCCGTGCTTTGCGTCGCCACCTGGCTGCGGGTGCGCGACGATCCGGCCGAGAGCGGCCACGCCAGCCATTTCCAGGGCGTGCATGGCGCGCACGCCTCGCTGTCGCTGTTGCGCGGACTGGTGGAGGCGCTGTCCTATCGCAACATCTGGATACTCACCGCGGTGCCGATCGGCTTTTCCGGCGCCGTGCTGACCTTCGCCGGCCTTTGGGGCGTGCCCTACCTGCGCCAGGTGCATGGCCTGGACCCGAAGGCGGCGGCGGCGATCACCTCGACCCTGCTGGTGGCCTGGGCGCTGGGCGGGCCGCTGCTGGGCAGTTGGTCGGAACGCATCGGCCGCAGGAAGCCGCTCTACCTGATCACCTCGGTCATCGCCATTGGCGGCTGGGCGGCCATCATCTTCCTGCCCTTGCCGCTGTGGCTGATGGTACTGCTGCTGGCGCCTACCGGCTTCGCCTCGGGCAACATCATCATCGGTTTCGCCTGGGCCAAGGAATCGGTGCCGCTGCGCGTGGTTGGCACCGCATCCGGCTTTTGCAACATGGGGCCGCTGCTGGGCGGCATGCTGTTGCAGCCGGCGGTGGGCTGGATCCTCGACCAGCGCTGGAACGGCGCGCTCGCCGCCGGCGTGCGGATCTATGACGCGGCGGCCTACCGCGCCGGCTTCACGCTGATGTTCGGCACCATGGTCGCGGCGGCGATCGTCCTTTCCTTCGCCCGCGAGAGCCATTGCAGGCAGATGCATGACTGACATGAGCCCGGACATCCTTTGCCAACGCGACGGCGTCATCGCTACCGTCACCCTGTTCAACCCGGACAAGCTCAATGCCCTGAATGCGCTGATGTGGCGCCGCCTGCGCGAGACCATGGTGGCGCTGGCGGCCGACGCCACCCTGCGCTGCGTGATCCTGCGCGGCGAAGGCGCGGCCTTCGCTGCCGGCGGCGACCTCGAAGAGTTCAGGACCGCGCGCGCCACCGTCGATCTGGCCTTGGCCTACCACGAGGCGGTGGGTGAGGCGCTGGCGGCGATCGAATCCTGCCCGCATCCCACGTTGGCGGCGATCCTCGGCCCCTGCGTCGGCGGCGGGCTGGAAATCGCCTGCGCCTGCGACCTGCGCATCGCCGGCGAGGGCGCGAAGTTCGGCGCGCCGATCATGAAAATCGGCTTCTCGATGTACCCCGGCGAACTGGCTGGCTTGCTCAAGCTGGCCGGGCCGGCGGTGGCGAAGGAGATCCTGCTCGAAGGCCGTTTGCTGTCCGCCGCCGAAGCCCATGCCAAGGGCCTGCTGACGCGCGTGGTGGCGGACGACGATGTAGTGGCCGAAGCGCAGGCGACGGCGTCGCGCATCGCCGCCGGGGCGCCGCTGGTGGCGCGCTGGCACAAGCAGTGGATCGCGCGCCTGATGGACGGCCGGCCGCTGACCCTGGAGGAAAAGCGTGCCAGCTTCGCTTTCCTCGCCACGCAGGACTACGCCGAGGGTCTGGCCGCCTTTCTCGAAAAGCGGCCGCCGCGCTTCGGCGGGCGTTGAGCGCCCCGCCTGCTCGCTTTATTTGCGCTGGGTCAAATTCGATTCGCGGTTTTTCGAAGTTTCCGCCGAGTACCCTTGGATTTTTTATGGTCTTTGCTATGCCTGTAGCAGGAGTTTGTTTCGCAAGCTCAAGACAGGAGGTATTCGCCATGAAAAGAAAAATCATCGGCTGTGTAGCCTTGGTGGCCGCTTCATTGATGTCGGTCGGATTGGCTCAGGCGCAAGCTGCCGGCAAGAGCGATATCGGCAAGCGTGAATACATGTCGAACTGTGTCGTCTGCCATGGCCAGGGAGGCAAAGGTGACGGCTCGTATGCGGATCTGTTGAAGCGGCCGGCGAGCGACCTGACGGTTCTGAAGAAGAACAACGGCGGGGTTTTCCCCTTCGAGCGGGTCTATGCCCAGATCGACGGCAGGGAGGCGGTCAAGGGGCACGGTGACCGCGACATGCCAGTCTGGGGCAGCGATTACAGCGCGTCAAAGGCGAAGGCGGCCGAATACTATGTCGACGTGCCTTACGACACCGAGATGTACGTGCGTGCCCGCATCCTGGCGCTGATCGATTACCTCAACCGCTTGCAGGCGAAATAAGCCGGCCCGGCAGACGGACAGCGTTCGGCGCGTTCGTGCGGGCGCCAGGCGGTCGGGAATCGGGTCGGGAATCGGTCAGTAGGGACTGGCGCCCTCGAAGTCGGCGCTGGCGCCACGGTGATCGGCGTAGATGCGACGCACCCAAGTGGCGCCGGGGTGGTTGCGGTAGCGCGCCATCAGTTCGGCGAACTCGGCGCCCACCGGTTGCGGGCTTTGCATCGGCGAATTGTCGGGACGCACCAGCGTTGCCAGCGCCGCGGCGGCGGTGATGTCGGCGATGCCGAAGCGACCGCCGACGAGGTAAGTTTGACCCGCCGTCGCGACCAGGTCCAGGCCCTCGAAGCCGGCGGCGATGCCGGCGGCGATGGCCGCCGCGCCGGTGATGCCGTTGCCCTTGCGCACCAGCGGCGCCGCCAGCGGCACGATCAGCGAATACAGGCCTTGCTTCAGCGCCGACTCGGCTTCGCCGAATACGGCGGCGAAAAAGCGCGGCCGGCGCAGCAGGGCGTCGAGTACGGCGCGGCGGATGCGCGGCGTGATGTCTTCGTCGAAGCGGCGCTGGAGCGCCAGCGCCGCTTCGCCTTGCGCGGGATCGTCGGGCATCAGGCGCGGTTCCGGGTGCTGCCGTTCCAGCCAGTCGAGGATGCGCGCCGAGCCGGCGACGATGCTGCCGTCATCCAGTATCAGTACGGGGGTCTGGGTGCGTCCGGTGAGCTTTTTCACCACGCCCATGTGCGGCCCCGGCAGCAGGCTGCGGCGACGGTGCGGCAGGCGCTTCAGGTCGAGCGCCCAGCGCACTTTCTCGTTGTAGGGCGAATGACGGAACTGGAGCAATTCGATCATGATCCCCTCGATTCGGCCATGCCGGCGCTCATGCCTAGGGTCTTGGGAAAAGATGCCTATCGTATCAAGTCCCGGGCGTCAGCGCCGCAAGCACGTGCCCGGCCAGCGCCAGGCAGGACGTCAGCCCCGGCGATTCGATGCCGTAGAGATTCACCAGTCCGGGTACGCCATGCTGCGCCGGGCCGGAGACGAGGAAATCGCGCGCCGCCTCGCCGGGGGCGTGGGGCTTGGGGCGGATGCCGGCGTAGGCCGGTTGCAGGGCGTCGTCCGGCAGTTGCGGCCAGTAGCGGCGCACCTCGGCATAGAAGGCGTCGGCGCGGCGCGGGTCCACCGTGTAGTCGATCCGCTCTATCCACTCCACATCGGGGCCGAAGCGCGCCTGGCCGCCGAGGTCCAGCGTCAGATGCACGCCGAGGCCGGCGGCTTCCGGCACCGGGTAGATCAGCCGCGAGAAAGGCGCCCGCCCGGCCAGCGCGTAGTAATTGCCCTTGGCGTAGTGGAGCGGCGGCACGCTCTCGGCGGGCAGGCCCGCCAGGGCGCGGGCGAAGCCCTGCGCGCCCAGCCCGGCACAGTTCACCACGCAGCGCGCGCCCAGCTCGCTGCGCTCGCCGCCGCTGTCGATGTCGAGCACCATGCCATCCGCTGCGACGCGGCCGCCGAGCACCCGCGTTTGCAGCGCCAGCACCGCGCCATTGCGCTCGGCGTCGCCCAGTAGCGAGAGCATCAGGGCATGGCTGTCGATGATGCCGGTGGACGGCGAGAGCAGGGCGGCGCGGCATTCCAGCGCCGGCTCCAAGGCCCGTGCCGCCTCGCGGGAGAGCCGCTGCAGGTCGTCGACGCCATTGGCGCGGGCGCGGCTCGCGATGGCGTCGAGCTCGCCGACCTGGGCCTCGCTGGTGGCGACGATCAGCTTGCCGCAAGGCCGGTGCGCTATGCCGCGCTCGGCGCAATAGGCGTAGAGCAGCTTCCTGCCGGCGACGCAGAGCCGCGCCTTGAGCGAGCCGGCCGGGTAGTAGATGCCGGCGTGGATCACCTCGCTGTTGCGCGCGCTGATGCCCGTGCCGAAGGCGCTTTCGGCTTCCAGGATCAGCACCTCGCGGCCCCGGGCGGCGAGTTCCCGCGCCACGGCAAGGCCGACGACGCCGGCGCCGATGATGGCGCAATCGATTCTTTCCATCGTGCTTTGTGGCAGAGTGAGTGTTCGCAAGAATAGACCATGCGGAGGACCTGCCGATGAACTTCGTGAAATCCATGCTGCTTGCCCTGGCGCTGCTGGCCGGCGTGCCGGGCGCAGCCCTTGCCCAGAATCGCGTGGTGTTCCAGATCAACGACGAGGACTCGCGCAAGTGGCACACGGTGCTGGCCAACATCAACAACGTGCAGGAGGAACTCGGCAAGGTCGAGGTGGCGGTGGTGGTGATCGGCCCGGCACTGGGCATGCTCAAGGCCGACGCCCTGACCGCCAACACGGTGCAGGACGCGATGTCGGCCGGGGTGCGCTTCGTCGCCTGCGGCAATTCGATGAGCGCGATGAAGCTGGACAAGGACGACATGATCGACAAGATCGATTACGCCCGCGCCGGCTATGTCGAGATCATGCGCCTGCAGCAGCAGGGCTGGACCTACCTGAGGCCATGAGCGCCCCGCCCGGCCGTCCGCAGGGGCGCCAGCCAGAAAGCGGAGCCGCGCAGCGGCGAACCCGCGTCACCCCCTCCCTTGGGGAGGGGGCTGGGGGGAGGGGAGTCCGGTGAGCGATATGGCCATGGTCGATTGGTCGCGCGTCGATACCGTCCTGCTCGACATGGACGGCACCCTGCTCGACCTCAATTTCGACAACCATTTCTGGCAGGTGCACCTGCCGCAGCGCTATGCCGCCGCGCGCGGCCTGCCGGCCGACGCCGGGCGCGAAGAACTGATGGCGCGTTACCACGCCCGTGCCGGCACGCTGGACTGGTACTCGGTGGATTACTGGGAAACCGAGCTGGAAATGGACATCATGCGCTTCAAGGAGGAGGTCGCGCACCTTATCGACATCCACCCCCATGTGGTCGATTTCCTCGACGCGGTGCGCGCCTCGGGACGGCGCATCGTGCTGGCGACCAACGCCCACCACAAGAGCGTGACGCTGAAAATGGCAAGGACCGGCCTCTCGCCGCGTTTCGATGCCATCGTCAGCTCCCACGAGCTCGGTGCCGCCAAGGAGGCACAGGAATTCTGGCACCGCCTGTATGCCGTCGAGCCCTTCGACCCGGCGCGCACGCTGCTGGTCGACGACAGCCTGCCGGTGCTGGACAGCGCACGCACCTATGGCATCGCCCAACTGGTGGCGGTGAGGAAGCCGGACACCAGGCAGCCGGTCAAGGACACCGGCGACTATCCGGCGATCGACGATTTTTCGCAGCTGATGCCGGGGTGATTGCTGCGCCGCAGCTTGACGGCCCGCCTGCGCCCGCTAAGGTGTTTGACACCCCATGATTTCACGAACCGAACCCTGCGTCGTACCCCGGCCACAGCCGCCATGCCAGGCGGATTGCCATGGTTGAGGGCCTGGTCGAACGCCTGCGCTCGATAGTCGGCGCCCGCGGCACGGCGAGCGCGCGGCCGAAGCTGATCGAAGATTGGCGCCAGCAGTTGCGCGAGTGTGCCGAGGCGCGTGGCGGCGAGGTTTCGGCGCGTACCCGCGCCGCGGCGCTGGCGCAGACCTACCTGCAGCTCGACGACGCCGGGCGCAAGGCCTTCCTCAAGCTGATCGCGCTGGAGTTCGGCCCCGATCCGGCGCGCGTGGCGCTGGCCCACGAGGCCTACCAAGCGGCGGTCGGCGGCGAGGCGCAGTGGGACGCCGAGGCCGAGCTGCGCGGTGCGCTGCGTTCGGCGCGCATCCGCATACTCACCCAGTTCAACGCCATCCCACAGGGCGTCAAATTTCTGGTGGACCTGCGCGCCGACCTGCTGCGCTATCTCGACGAGGAACCCGGCCTGGCGCCGCTCGACCGCGAGCTCGAATCGCGCCTCGCCGCCTGGTTCGATGTCGGCTTTCTCGAACTGCAGCGCATCACCTGGAACTCACCGGCGGCGCTGCTGGAAAAGCTGATCCAGTACGAGGCGGTGCATGCCATCCAGTCCTGGGACGACCTCAAGAACCGCCTCGATTCCGACCGCCGCCTGTATGCCTTTTTCCACCCGCGCATGCCGATGGAACCGCTGATCTTCGTCGAGGTGGCGCTCACCGACAGGTTGGCCGACAGCATCCAGGCCCTGCTCGACGAGAACGCGCCGGTGTTCGACGCGCGGCGCGCCGACACGGCGATCTTCTACTCGATCTCGAATACCCAGGCCGGGCTGCGCGGCGTCTCCTTCGGCAACTTCCTGCTCAAGCGCGTGATCGACGACTTGCAGCGCGACTTCCCCAAGCTGCGCCACTTCGCCACGCTTTCGCCGCTGCCCGGCTTTGCCGCCTGGGTGCGCAAGAACCCGCGGGAACTGGCGGCGCAGGGCCTGGAACTCGACGCCGTCGAGCTTGCTACCGGTGGCTGGACGGCGGACGCCTCCGTGGCGCGGCACATCAACGAGGCGCTGGCGGAAGTGGCGGCGCGCTACCTGGTGCTGGCCAAGTCCGCGCGGGGCGGCGGCAACGAACCGCAGGATGCGGTAGCGCGCTTCCACCTCGGCAATGGCGCGCGCATCGAGCGCATCAATCCGCTCGGCGACCATTCGCCCAAGGGCATGCAGCAGTCATTTGGCGTGATGGTGAATTACCTGTACGACCTCGACGAACTCGAGGAGAACGTCGAAAACTTCGCTCGCGAGGGCGCCATCGCCCACTCGGCCGCCGTCAGGCGTCTGGCACGGCTAAAACAAACCCAATAGAGGAGACTACCCATGCGACGCACTTTCCTGAAGGCCGGCCTGGCGCTGTCCGCAAGCTTGGCCCTGAGCCTGCCCGCCGCGCCGGTCCTGGCGCAGGCCAAGACCCTGAAGATTTCCCACCAGTTCCCTGGCGGCAGCCTCGATGAGGGTGACTTCCGCGACCGCATGGTGCGCAAGTTTGCCGCCGAGGTGGAAAAGCAGACCAAAGGCGCGCTCAAGTTCGAGATCTACCCGTCCGGTTCGCTGGTCAAGCCGGTCGAGCAGTGGGGGGCGATGGCCAATGGCTCGCTCGACATGTCGCTCTACCCGCTGGCCTATGCCGGCGGCCGCGTGCCCGAGCTCAACATCGGCCTGATGCCGGCGCTGGTCACCAGCTACGACCAGGGCCTGCGCTGGAAGGACGCGCCTATCGGCAAGGAGCTGACGCGCATCGTCGAGGAGAAGGGCGTCAAGATCATCACCTGGGTCTGGCAGGCCGGCGGCATCGCCTCGCGTGCCAAGCCGATCATCAGCCCGGACGACGTCAAGGGCCTCAAGTTCCGCGGCGGCAGCAAGGAAATGGACGTCATGCTGAAGGCCGCCGGCGCCTCGCCGACCAACGTGCCCTCGTCCGAGATCTACAACGCCATGCAGTCGGGCGTGCTCGATGCGGCGCTGACTTCCAGCACCTCGCTGATCTCCTTCCGCCTGCACGAACATGCCAAGCACGTCACCACGGCGCGCGACAAGACCTTCTGGTTCATGTTCGAGCCGATCATGATGTCCAAGGCCAGCTTCGACAAGCTGACCCCGGAACAGCAGAAGATCGTCATGGAGGTCGGCGCCGGCCTGGAGAAGTTCGGCATGGACAACGCGAAAGTCGACGACCAGAAGCTGGCCGAGGTGTACAAGGCGGCCGGCGACGGCGTGCATGACATGAACGAGGCGGCCTTCGCCAAGTGGCGCGAGGTCGCGCGCAACTCGTCCTGGAAGGACTTCGAGGAGAAGATCCCCAACGGCAAGAAGCTGCTTGAGATGGCGGTGGCGGTCAAGTAATGCGCGCGGCGTGGCGCAGCGTTGCTGGCACGCTGACCACCGCCAACCTGTGGATGGGCTATGCCGCCGGGATCCTGATCGCGGTCTCGGCGGTGGTCCTCACCGGCGAGGTGCTCGGCCGCTACTTCCTCGACCGGCCCACCGACTGGGCCCTCGAACTGTGCATCTTCATGCTCATCGCCGCCACCTTCCTCGCCGCCGGCCACACCCTGGCGGCCAAGGGCCATGTCAACATCGACATCGTCGACCACCTGCTGCACGGCACGGTCAACCGCTGGCGCCTGCTGCTGGCCGACCTCGGCGCCGCCGGCCTGTGCGGCTTTGTCGCCGCCAACGCCTGGCGGCTGACGGCGGTGGCGTACAGGGAAGACTGGGTGGCGAACTCGATCTGGAGCCCCAGGCTGTGGATCCCCTTCGCCTTCATCGCCGGCGGCATGAGCCTGCTGGCGCTGCAATACATCGTGCAGATCGTCGACGAGCGCGTCGTGCCGCTGCTGCGAAAGGGTGGCGATGGGCGTACTTGAAATCGGCCTGCTCTACCTGGGCGCGGCGCTGCTGCTGCTGTTCTCCGGCATGCCGATCGCCTTTGCCCTGGGCGGCGTGGCGCTGGCTTTCATGTTCTTCTTCATGCCCGCCAGCAACCTGGAGAACATCGCCGAGACGCTCTACAGCGAGCTCAACAACTTCACCCTGCTCACCATCCCGCTGTTCATCCTGATGGGCGCGGCGATCGGCAAGACCCGCGCCGCCGCCGACCTGTATGAAGCGGCACACCGCTGGCTCTACAAGCTGCCCGGCAGCCTGGGCGTGGCCAATGTCTTCGGCTGCTCGGTGTTCGCCGCGATGTGCGGTTCCAGCCCGGCCACCTGCGCCGCGATCGGCGGCATGGGCATCCCCGAGATGAGGAAGCGCGGCTACTCGGAGGAGCTTGCCACCGGCCTGATCGCCGCCGGCGGCACGCTCGGCATCCTGATCCCGCCGTCATTGACGTTGATCATCTACGGCATCATCACCGAGCAGTCGATCGGCAAGCTGTTCATCGCCGGCGTCATCCCCGGCATCCTGCTGGCGCTGATCTTCGCGGTCTGGGTGATGATCGCCGCCACGCGCGAAGTCGCCGCGGCCCGCGCCGGCAAGGCGGCGAGCGAACTACTGAAGGCCGAGTTCTTCACCTGGAAGCAGCGCTGGGAAACCCTGCCGCGTCTGCTGCCCTTCGTCGTCCTGATTGCCGTCGTTATGGTCGCGCTCTACGACGGCTGGGGCACGCCGTCGGAAGTGGCCGCGGTCGGCGCCGCCGGCTCGCTGCTGCTGGTCACCGCGATCTACGGCGTCTGGCGCTGGCGCGACATCCGCGAGATCCTGCTCGGCACGGCGCGCGAGTCCTGCATGATCATGATGATCATCGCCATGGCCTTCCTGTTCACCTATGTCATGAGCTACCTGCACGTCACCCAGGCCATGGCGCAGTGGCTGGTCGGCCTAGGGCTGTCGAAGTGGGTGTATCTGTTCTGGGTGAACATCCTGCTGCTGGTGCTGGGCTGCTTCCTGCCGCCGGTGGCGATCATCCTGATGGTCACGCCGGTGATCATGCCCGGCATACTGGCCGCCGGCTTCGACCCGATCTGGTTCGGCATCGTGCTCACCATCAACATGGAAATGGGCCTGATCACCCCGCCGGTGGGACTCAACCTGTTCGTCATCAACGGCATCGCGCCCGACATCACGTTCCGCCAGATCATGCGCGGCGTGATGCCCTTCATCTGGATCATGGGCGCCTACATCCTGCTGCTGGCGATCTTCCCCGAGATCGTGATGTGGCTGCCGCAGAACGTGAAGTAGGTTTCATGCGTGGGCCGACGGTGAAAGTCGGCGCTGGGGAGACGGCGATTTTGCGTTCGTGGCTCCGCAGGGTGGCGTAGCTTCAACACCAGTCATTCACGGGCGTGGCGCTTGGCTCAAAAATTGCCCTTGCACAAACTAACCTTATAGGTTAATGTTGTCGCAATGGAAAAACGCAGGGCGCACTACGATTTGGCTGCTGTGAAGCTTGCCGTGCGACAGCGTGGCGCGGATGCTTTTTCCGCTACCGCCTTGGTGGGCGCTCAGGCCATGAGCCTGGATTCTGCGAGCGCGATTGACGTAGTGTGTGCGATGACGCGAGCCGATTTCTACAAGAGCATGACGACGCATGCTGCAAGCCAGGTGTGGCAGGACGTGTATCACTGCCTTACGCCGAACGGCAAAGTGGCTTATGTCAAGGTGACGTTGCGCGTCGATGGTTCGATAGTGATTCAGTTCAAGGAGAAATGAGATGCCCCGTGAATGCCTGAACTGCGGCCGGGGAATTCTGCGGCATGCCGTCAAGGACGTGCCGTATGCCTACAAAGGCCACGCATCGGAGGTGCCGAAGATTGCCGGATGGCATTGCCCGCATTGTCGCGAGGTTGAATTCGATTCGGGAGAAGGCGAACGGTTCGCCGACGCCATCGAACGCATTGCCGCCGAGATCGACGCCAAAGAGTCTGCCGAACTGGCGAGAATCCGCAAGAAGTTGAAGCTAAGGAAACGCTGAACAAGCCACCGCAAAAAGCAGCGACGAATTGAAATCGAGACGAAAACGTGACGGAAATGCCATTTTCATTGGGTGATCGGCCTGTTCGAGGGCAGACAAGGGGTGATTCCCCTGGATTTTGCT
>JACRLX010000024.1 GCA_016235165.1 Rhodocyclales bacterium | reverse complement strand
CGGCTCCAGGCGATCGAGCAGCTCCATGGTGCCGTCGCGGAATTCCCGGGCGGAGAGGATCTCCGGGGTGATCGGCGATACCAGGATGTCGGCGGCGAGTCCAGCCGCATCCTGCAAGGGTCCGATGGCGCCCTGGGTATCGATCAGCACGCAATCATAGGCATCGACCACCGCCGGAGACTGCAGCGCAGAGCGCAGCCGAAAGCCGCGGTCGATGCGATTCAGCAGCCAGTGCGGAAGATTGCCCTCGGGGTCGTCGGAGATCACGATGTCGAGGTTCTGATACACGGTCGCCGTGATGCACGACGCGCTAACCGCACCGCGCACGATTACCTCGGTCAGGCCGGCAGGCGGCTTCGCTACCGCAAGCGGAAAATATTTCGACAGCGAGGGTTGCACGTCGGCGTCGATCAGGAGCACGCGCAGTCCCATGTCGGCAAGGAGCGCCCCCAGATTAGCGGTGAGCGTGGTCTTGCCGACACCCCCCTTGGTGCTGGTCACAGTGAATTTGATCATCGAATCGGCGCGGTTTCAGGTCATGGTTCAGTCATACGAAATTCCTCGGCAAAGTGTCGGATCAGGGTTGCAGATAGTCATCCAAGCCATGCAGCGCGAAGATCTTGCGGATACGTTTGATTTCCTCGTAGAGCGTTGCGCGCGGGATTCGGAGCTTCTCTGAGGCCTCTTTGATGGACAGGCCCTGTGCACCGAGCAGATCGCACAGGCGCCGCTGCTCGGGCGTAAGCCGGCTCATGACCTCCGTAACGTCGATACGAATGTCAGCCGGATCGAACGACTCTTGCCCACCCAGATCCCGACCCTGTTCGGCATCGACCAGATCGGCATAGGTGGGTGCGTCCTCGGAATCACCCACCGGATCGTCCAGGGAAACGGTTTCCTGGTCGCCCCGTCGCTTGTCGGTCTCCCGCTCGCGCGCCAGATCAATCAGCTTGTTGCGCACGACCCGCGCCATGTAGGCGATGGGCGGACCGTCCCGATCGGGGACTACCTGCCGCCGCACTTCAAGCCAGTGCATCAGGCATTCCTGTAGGAGGTCGTCGAATTCCTCCCGATACAAACTTCGTGACATCCGGCGGAATTCTCCGATGAGTTTCTTGGTGACTGCAATCTCCCAGCCCTGTAGACCATTGCCCTGTTTGAGCGCCATGGCGCCCCCCTTTCGTCAGATGAAAGGGAGGGAGATGCGACCAATGACACCGCTTTAACTAAATGGCATCAAAATAAATGTGTCCATATTGTCTATGGCGTCTATGCCGACAGTTTTGAAAGCAATTTCGTATTGCTGAGTCAGGGCCTGCCACGGTCACTCAGGTAGGGACAACCGTTGGGTGTCTCTACAAGCGGCTATGGCAGATCGACTGCGAAAGCCTGATGGGTCGCGAACGTGCGGCGAGACCCGAGGCGGGCCTGGCAAGCAAAGCAATGAACTGATGCGAGTACAAGAGTGGGAGCAGCGATCGATGCTATATGCATTTTGCAGACGACCATCTACATATGACGTATGGACGGGCTCTCATGTGATGTTCCGCAAAGAACGGCTGAAGCGGAGCGGCCCGACCAAGGGAATACGCGTTCTTTCGAGAGGTTCGGTATGACTACCGTAATGACCGTGGCCGAAGCCGCCGCATTCCTAAAAGTAAGTGATGACGTTCTCTATCCGATGCTGGCTCGCGGAGAAATACCGGCCGGAAAGGTCAAGGGACAATGGAGGTTGATCGAGGATGACTTACTGAACTGGCTCAGATCGCAGTATTCTATGAGGGCGAGAGCGCCTTCTGATGTGGAGGTTTTATGCCATACCGAAGGGAAGGAACCCGTAACTGGTGGATCATTGTCAAAGGAGTACGCCAGTCTTCTGGGACTGCCAACTTCGAGGACGCAAAAGCACTCGAAGGGAAGCTGAATCACGAAGACTGGTTGCAGCAAAGAATGGGGTTCAAGAAGCCACGAAGCTGGAAGGAAGCCGTCGTGAAATTTCTGAAGGAAAGTCAGCACAAGGCCAGTTATGACAGCATCAAGCAGCGACTTGGCTGGTGGGATGGGTTGTTGGGCGACCTTGCGGACATTCGGAAGATAGATCGTGACATGATTGACGACTACATCGTCGCCAACCGCCCAGTCACGGGAGTCGCCAGCAGTGCCAACAGCACCGCCAACAAGTATTCAAAGGTGGTGATGGCGGTATTGAACCAGGCGCACGACGAATGGAAGTGGATCGATGGCGTACCAAAGTTCCGGTATTACCCAGAGCCGCCGCATCGTCGAGCATGGCTCAAGGTGGAGCAGTGGCGCAAACTGGAAAAACAACTTCCCGATCATCTGAGGCTGGCGGCAACCTTTGCGCTGGCGACAGGACTGCGAAAGGGGAAGGTGTTTGGACTGGAGTGGTCGCAGATCGACCTTGCCGAGCGCACTTTAACGACCTATGGGAACGATGTGAAGTTGGGAGTCGTCATACCCCTCAACGACACTGCCATGAGCGTTTTGCAGGAAATTGCTAGCAAACCTGTACGGCATCTAACGCGGGTGTTTTCCGTCAATGGAGAACCCATACAGGCATATGGGAAGGCGTGGTTCAAAGCAATGCACCGCGCCGGACTTGGCGAATACAAGCTGTGGCGCGTCGATGGAAAGCTGAAATCTGAATGGACGGGATTTACCTGGCACGGGCTACGTCACACATTTGCATCGTGGCTCGGTCAGGCTGGAGTAGCTGAGATGTATATCGATCAGTTATGCGGCTGGGCAGAGAAGGACACGCGGGGAATCTACACGCATCTGGATGTAGAGCATCTGCGGCCATACGCGCAGATCATCGATGCCAAGCTCGCCGCCCTTCCTGCACTACCGATTGCACAGTTTGCTACACAGTCGCAAAACACCGAAGTGGTTACTATCTCTGCAACTGCCTGATATTGGTCCGCCCGACAGGACTCGAACCTGTTACCCCCGGCTTAGAAGGCCGGTGCTCTATCCAGATGAGCTACGGGCGGAAGGCTTGCGGCAGAGCGGACGAGTTTAGCGCAGGACACCGCAAATCGTGCCGGGACGGGCATAATTGCATCCGTACCGCCGAACTTCCCCAGCCATGTCTACCGAACTCACCTATTGCTACCACTGCCGCACCCATCATCCGCGCAATGAAATGCGCCTGATGGTGACCAAGACCGGCAAGCGCTGGCGCTGCATCCGCAGCATCGAAGCGACCCAGCAGGGCCGTGAAGCCCGCGAAGCCTATGGCCGCCTGGTTTCCGAAATCAATCGCGCCGAATCCAAGAGCCGTGCCCAGCGGCTGAACAACCTGTTGCAGGAAAAGTAAGCCGATGGCGGCGGACCCGGGGAAACTCGACCGCATCGTCGCCGACGCGCGTCGCGCTGCCGATGCGCGCCAAAAAGGCTATCGCGAGCAGGCGCTCAAGATCTACCCGTGGATCTGCGGTCGTTGCGCGCGGGAATTCACCCACGCCAATCTACGCGAGCTGACGGTTCACCATCGCGACCACAATCACGACAACAACCCGCCCGACGGCAGCAACTGGGAGCTGCTCTGCCTTTACTGCCACGACAACGAGCACCAGCGACAGCTCGAAGCCTCCGGCGGCGGCCTGAAAGTCGGCGCTGGCGGTACGGCGGCCACGCACTCGCCCTTCGCCAACTTGAAGGATCTGCTCAAGCGTTGAGGCTCAAACCGTATTCATATCCCCGCAGTTTCCCGAGCTGCGATTCAAGGCATTGAGCGTTGCCAATGGCGAGGTACTTCTGCGAATATAATGTCCTTCGTTGTCGATAATTCGGTCGTATCCGGCTGGTATCTCGCCAAACAGGCCGCAAGCCACAGCGCCCGACAATCAGCCGCCGTTGCCAGAAACGACCCTTGAGGAAACACGAGAAGCTCGCCGCCTAAAGCAGAACGAGGAGATCATCAGATTGATGAAATCCTCGGCCAAATCTCCTACGTCCTATGCTGACTTCACCTGATACAACTTGAGCACTTTCAAGCTATCGGTGCTGAAAAAGGCACAGCAAGCTGGCAGAAACCTATGCGACTCTCGCATGCCCCAATCCAAATGGCGACAAAAAAGGGACGTATCTGTCGTGATCTACCGTGATCGAAAGAGACAATACGGGGACATCGGGGACTAGAAATCATCAAAAACCCACAGCCAATCGCGTATTCGCAAAAAGAAAAACCGCACTAACACACACGCGGTTTTTTCAGGGTTTTTTGGGGTGGCTGATGGGACTCGAACCCACGACAGCCGGAATCACAATCCGGGACTCTACCAACTGAGCTACAGCCACCACCGAGTCATGCCCGCGCGCTGAATTACCCCGCAGACAGGGGGCGAATTATCAAAGAAAGCCGGGAAAGAAGCAAGCCTGAGCATTGTCCAATGGGGTTTGAGTCTGCGCGGGTAGCCGCTTGGTCAAACGGGGTGTACCAGGCTCCCTGGTCATCGAGGAATTTCAAACTGGCGGGCACCGGCACGCTGATCCCGCGCAGCGCATTCCGGCGCAAACTAAACCGATTCTACTCGATGAAACGCTTATATATCAATAGGTTGAGAAACACCATCAAGCATTTAGGCAAGCCTCTGGAACCGACCGGCTTGTCACGCTCGACTTGTCAGCTCAAGCAAGTTCGCGTACCATGTTTTTTTCAGAACAACGTTCCGCTATGCAGTTCATCACGCTCATCTCAAACTAGGACATTCCATTCATGGATCTGAATTTCACCCCCGAGGAGATTGCCTTTCGCGACGAGGTGCGCAATTTCCTGCGCGCCAAGCTGCCACCTGAAATCAGCCACAAGGTGCATGGCGGCAAGCGCCTCGAAAAAGAAGACTTTGTCCGTTGGCAAAAAATCCTTCATGCCAAGGGCTGGGGTGCCGCGAGTTGGCCGGCCAACCACGGCGGTACGGGATGGACTGCCGTGCAACAGCACATTTTCGACGAAGAATGCGCCGATGCCGGCGCACCGATGCAACTGCCCTTCGGCCTCAGAATGGTAGCCCCCGTGATCATGGCCTTCGGCAACGCAATGCAGCAGGCGCGCTTCCTGCCGCGCATCGTGGACGGTACCGACTGGTGGTGCCAGGGCTACTCCGAGCCGGGCTCGGGCTCCGACCTGGCGTCGCTCAAGACGCGAGCGGTACGCAATGGCGACCATTACGTGGTGAACGGCCAGAAGACCTGGAACACGCTGGGCCAGTACGCTGACTGGATCTTCTGCCTGGTGCGTACCAGCAGCGAAGGCCGCCAGCAGGAAGGCATCTCCTTCCTGCTGATCGACATGAAGACGCCGGGCATCACCGTGCGCCCGATCATCATGATGGACGGCGAGCACGAGATCAACGAAGTCTGGTTCGAAGACGTGCGCGTGCCGGTCGAAAACCTGATCGGCGAAGAAAACAAGGGCTGGACCTATGCCAAGTTCCTGCTCGGCCACGAGCGCACCGGCATCGCCGGGGTCGGCCGCTCCAAGCGTGAGCTGAAGAAGCTCAAGGCCATCGCCCGTCGCGAAAGCAGCGCCGGCCGCCCGCTTATCGAAGACCAGCGCTTCCGCGACCGCATCGCCCAGGTGGAACTGGAACTGATGGCACTCGAAATCACCAACCTGCGCGTCATCTCCGCCGAGGGCGAAAAGAAGCGCGCCCCCGGGCCGGAAGCCTCGATCCTCAAGATCAAGGGCTCGGAAATCCAGCAACTGCTGACTGAACTGCAGATGCAGGCATTGGGCCACTACGCCCTGCCGTATCTGCACGAGTCGCTCGATCCCGACTGGTCGGGCGACCCGGCGATGCCGGCGTATGAAGACGACGCCGGACCGCTTTCGGGCCACTACTTCAACGTGCGCAAGACCACCATCTACGGCGGCTCCAACGAAATCCAGAAGAACATCATTTCGCAAATGATCCTCGGACTCTGAGACCATGAACTTCGACTACACGGAAGAACAGATCGCCCTGCAGGACACCCTGCGCCGCTTCTATGCCCGCGACTATGGCTTCGAGCACCGCCGCGCCATGACGAAATCGGCGGATGGCTTCGACCGCGGCGCCTGGGCCACCTTTGCCGAGTTCGGCATCCTCGCCCTGCCCTTCCCCGAGGACTTCGGCGGACTGAATGGCACCGCCATAGACACCATGCTGGTGATGGAAATGCTCGGCCGCGGCCTGGCGCTCGAACCCTACCTGCCCAGCGTCGTGCTCTGCGGCGGCCTGATCCGCGATGCCGGCAGCGCCGCGCAAAAAGAAGCGCTGCTGCCCGCCGTCGCCGGCGGCGAATTGATGCTCGCCTTCGCCCACTTTGAAGCCGGCGGCCGCTATGCCCTCGACCAGGTCGCCACCAAGGCCACGCCGGGCGGCGGCGGCTGGAAACTCGATGGCGCCAAGGCGGTGGTTCTCGCCGCACCCTCGGCCGGCAAGTTCATCGTCTCGGCGCGCGAGGGGCTCGGCCTCTCGCTGTTCCTGGTCGACGCGGGAGCGCCCGGCCTCAGCCTGCGCAGCTACCCGACCCAGGACGGCGCCCGCGCCGCGGATCTGCGCCTCGACGGCGTGCAGGTCGGCGCCGAGGCCCTGATCGGCCCCGCCGGCGGCGCCCTGCCCCTGATCGAACGCGCCGTCGATTACGCCAACGCCGCGCTCTGCGCCGAGGCCGTCGGCATCATGGCCGCACTGAACGAAGTCACGCTCGAGTACCTCAAGACGCGCAAGCAGTTCGGCGTGCCGATCGGCAAGTTCCAGGCCCTGCAGCACCGCATGGCCGACATGGTGATCGCCACCGAACAGGCCCGCTCCATGGCCACGCTGGCCGCCGTGCGCGCCGACTCGGACGATGCCGCCGAGCGCAGCCGCAGCATCGCCGCCGCCAAGGCCTATGTGTTGCAGTCGGCGCGCCTGGTCGGCCAGCAGGCGGTGCAGTTGCATGGCGGCATGGGCGTCACCGACGAACTCAACGTCGGCCACTACTTCAAGCGCCTGACGATGATCGGCCTGAGCTTCGGCGACGTCGATTACCACCTGGGACGTTTTTCCGATACTTTGCTGGCGGCATGACCGTGGCGGGGATCATCAACCGCCGCGACCTCGACTTCCAGCTCTTCGAAGTCCTCGATGCCGAAGCCCTGACGCAGCGCCCGCGCTACGCCGAGCACAGCCGCGAGACCTTCGCCGCCGTGCTCGACACGGCAAGCGCCATCGCCGAAGAGAAGTTCGCGCCGCACAACCGCAAGGCCGACGAGCACGAACCGAGCTTCGACGGCCAGCGTGTGAGCATGATCCCCGAGGTCGGCGAGGCGCTGAAGGCCTTCTGCGAAGCGGGCTTCATCGCCGCCGCCCACGATTTCGAACGCGGCGGCATGCAGTTGCCGGTGCTGCTGACCCAGGCGGCGTTTTCCCTGTTCAAGGGCGCCAACGTCGGCACCGCGGCCTACCCCTTCCTCACCATCGCCAACGCCAACGTCATTCACCGCTTCGGCAGCGATGCGCAGCGGACGAAGTACCTCGGCCCGCTGCTGGCCGGCCGCTACTTCGGCACCATGGCGCTGACCGAGCCGCAGGCCGGCTCCAGCCTGTCCGACATCACCACCAGCGCGACGCCCAACCCGGACGGCACCTATTCGATCGTCGGCAACAAGATCTTCATTTCCGCCGGCGACCACGAACTGTCGGAGAACATCGTGCACCTGGTGCTGGCCAGGATTCCCGGCGGCCCGCCAGGCGTCAAGGGCATCTCGCTGTTCATCGTGCCCAAGTTCCATGTCCATGCCGACGGCAGCCTCGGCGCCCGCAACGACGTCGCCCTGGCCGGTCTGATCCACAAGATGGGCTATCGCGGCACCACCTCGACCATGCTGAGCTTCGGCGAAAAGGGCGCCTGCATCGGCGAACTCGTCGGCGAGCCGCACAAGGGCCTCGCCTACATGTTCCACATGATGAACGAGGCGCGCATCGGCGTCGGCATGGGCGCCGTGATGCTGGGCTATCGCGGCTACCTCGCCTCGCTAGCCTACGCACAAGAGCGCCCGCAAGGCCGCGCGCCGACCAACAAGAATCCGAACGAGCCGCAGATCAAACTGATCGAACACGCCGACATCCGCCGCATGCTGCTGGCGCAGAAGGCCTATGTCGAGGCCGGCTATGCGCTGTGCCTGTACTGCGCGCGACTGGTGGATGAAACGAAAGTCGGCGCTGGTGCGCTTTGCGTACCTGGAACGCCGCTTCGCGGGCAGGTAACGGCTCAGGAAGCCGGACTGCTACTCGACCTGCTGACGCCGATCGCCAAGTCCTGGCCTTCGCAGTGGTGCCTCGAAGCCAACAGCCTGGCGATCCAGATCCACGGCGGCTATGGCTACACCCGCGAGTACCCGGTCGAACAGTTCTACCGCGACAACCGCTTGAATCCCATCCACGAGGGCACCCACGGCATCCAGGCGCTGGACCTGCTCGGGCGCAAGGCGGTGATGAACGGCGGCGCGGCGATGAAGTTGTTCGCCCGCGAAGCCGCCCAAACTGTCGCAGAGGCGCAAAGTGATCCGGCACTGGCCACCTACGCCCGCGAACTGCAAGCCGCCGTGGATGAAATCGCCATCACCCTGAAAGCCCTGGCGCCGACCCTGGCCGCCAACCCGACGCTGGCGCTGGCCAATGCCGTGCTCTTCCTCGAAGCCTTCGGCCACACGGTGATCGCCTGGATCTGGCTGCGCCAGGCGCTCGCCGCGCAGCGCGGGCTGGCGGGCGGCATCGCCGCCGATGCCGACTTTTATCGTGGCAAACTGGCCGCCTGCCGCTGGTTCTACCGCTGGGAACTGCCCAAGGTCCGCCAGTGGCACGAACTGCTGCGCAGCCTCGACGACACCACACTGACCATGCCTGCCGAAAGTTTCTGAAGCGATGAGCCACCCCAACATCCTGGTCGACAGCAAGGACGGCATCGTCACGATCGAGATCAGCCGCCGCGAGAAGAAGAACGCCATCACCTCCGACATGTACCGCGCCATGAGCACCGCCCTGTCGCGGGCGCGCGACGACGGCCATGTCCGGGTGGTGCTGCTGCGCGGCCAGGAGGACATGTTCACCGCCGGCAATGATCTCGCCGACTTCCTGCAGCGCAAAGTGGGCGACCCCAGCGCGGCGATTCCCTTCCTGCACCTGATCGCCGCCTTCGAGAAACCCATCGTCGCCGCCGTCGCCGGCAACGCGGTGGGCATCGGCACGACCATGCTGCTGCATTGCGACCTGGTTTATGCCGCCGACAACGCGAAATTCCAGCTGCCCTTCGTCAATCTCGCGCTCTGCCCCGAGGGCGCTTCCAGCCTGCTGTTGCCGCGCGTTGCCGGCCACCAGCGCGCCGCCGAGCTCCTCATGCTGGGCGAGCCCTTCGGTGCTGACACGGCGCGTGAAGCCGGCTTCGTCAATCGCGTGCTGCCGGCCGGCGAGTTGATGGCCGCCGCGATGCAAGCCGCGCAAAAGCTCGCCGCCCGCCCGGCCGGATCGCTCGCCGTGACCAAGGCGCTCTTGAAGCGCCCGCCCGATCGCAGCGCCATCGAGGCCATCGACGAGGAAGTGATCTTCTTCGGTGACCTCGTCGCCGCCCCGGCCGCCAAGGAAATCTTCGCCGCCTTCCTCGAAAAACGCAGCCCCGACCCCGACAAGATCCACGACAAAAAATGAGCGACAACATCCCCGAGGGCTTCAAGCCCCTCAAGCGCGGCGGCGGCTACCTGACCAGCCTCGGCCCCTGGTACTACCGCATCGACGAAACCAAGGGCGGCGAACGCGGGCAACTGGTGCTGGCGATCCGCGTCGAGGATCGCCACACCAACATCCGCCACATCGCCCACGGCGGCTTCCTGGTCTCGATGTTCGACACCGCGCTGGGCATCGTCGTCTCCAGCTCGAAAGAGCCGCCGCAACCCATCGTCACCGTCAGCCTCACCACCAACTTCGTCTCCGCCGCCGAACCGGGCGACTGGGTCGAGGCCCACGTCGACCTCGACCGCATGGGCGGGCGCCTGGCCTATGCCAGTTGCAAGCTGGTCTGCGGCGAGCGCGTGATCATGACCGGCACCGGCGTCTTCGCCCTGATGCAGCCGGTGGTCCCCAAGGAGCAGACGGATGGCTAAGGTTCATGTGCTGCTGAAGAAGGAGGAACTCGACGCCCAGCGCCTCGAAGGCAAGGTCGTCGTCGTGCTCGACATCCTCTTCGCCACCTCATCCATCGTCACCGCGCTGGCCCACGGCGCCAGCGAAGTCATCGCCACGCCCGACGGCCGTGCCGCGCAGGCGGCGGCGGCCAACTACCCGGCCGGCTCCTACCTGCTCTCCGGCGAACTGAATGCCGACACCCTGCCAGGCTTCGTGCACCCGACCCCGAAGGCACTGCTGGCCGAAGGCGTCAGTGGCCGCCGCCTGATCTACTGCACGACCAACGGCACGGTGGCCCTGGCCAAGTCGCAGGGCGCCGCCCACGTCTATGCCGCCGCCCTGCTCAATGGCCGCGCCGTGGTCGAGCGCATCGTCGCCGATCATCCGGAGGCCACGATCCTGATCGTCTGCTCCGGCTCGGCCGACAACTTCAACCTCGAGGATTTCTACGGCGCCGGCTATCTCGTGTCACTGTTCCATCGGCGTCTTCCCAGCGCCGACTATTCGGATGCCGCGATCGCCGCCGAGCTGCTGCACGACCACTGCGACGGCCTCGACGCCCTGCGCCGCGCCCGCGTCGGCCGCATGATGCTGGCGCGCCGCCTCGATGACGAAGTCGCCTTCGCCGCGCAGGAGAGCTGTTTCGACGTCGTACCGAAGTTGCAAAACGGCGCCCTGCGCCCCGTCTGAAGGAAACCGATGAACACCAGGACATACAAGTACTACTGGGAGGATTTTCCCGTCGGCAAGGTCCGCGAATTCGGCGCCTACACCGTCAGCGCCGAGGAGATCATGGACTTCGCCAGGAAGTTCGACCCGCAACCCTTCCACCTCTCCGAAGAGGCCGGCAAGGCCAGCCTGTTCGGCGGCCTGTGCGCCAGCGGCTGGCATACCTGCGCCATGACCATGCGCATGATGTGCGACGAGTTCCTGCTCGAAACCGCCAGCCTCGGTTCGCCCGGCCTGGAGAACATCAGGTGGATCAAGCCCGTGCGCCCCGGCGACACGCTGCACGTGCGCTCCGTGGTGCTCGAAGCGCGGCCCATGGAAAGCAAGCCCCACGTCGGACTGGTCAAGGTGCGCTGGGAAACGCTCAACCAGAACAACGAGGAAGTCGCGCAAATGGAAGGGTATGGAATGTATCGCCGGCGCCCCGGCGCCGCGCCTGGCTGAATGACTCTCGACGAACTGCTCGCCCGGCCCTTCGGCAGCTATGGCGAGCTGATCCGCCTGCATGCGCGGCAGCGGCCCGACCACCCGGCCCTGATCGAGGGCGAGCGTCGCGTCTCCTTCGCCGTGCTCGACGCGATGATGGATCGCGTCGCCGCCACCCTGCAACGTGATGGGATCCGCCCCACCGAGTCGATCGCCATCTGCGCCGGCGCCTCGCTCGAATATGCCGCCGTGTTCCTCGGCGCCCTGCGTGCCGGCGTCGCCGTCGCGCCGCTGGCGCCGTCCTCGACGCCGCAGACCATCGCCGACATGGCGGCGAATGCCGAGGCACGCCTGTTCTTCGTCGACGCCGAGGTCGCCGCCGAACTGGCCCCGGTACGGACGCAGATCGCCGTGCCCTGGATCGCGCTCGACGAGTCCGCCGCCGGCACGCCCTTCTCGCGCTGGCTGGCCCCGGCCGGCAGCCGGCCGACGCCGGTAGCGATCCGCCCCGAGTGGCCCTTCAACATTATCTATTCCTCGGGCACCACCGGCACGCCCAAGGGCATCGTCCAGCCGCAGGGCATGCGCTGGGTGCATGTGCAGCGCGCCCGCGACCATGGCTACGGCCCCGACGCCGTAACCCTGGTGTCGACGCCGCTCTACTCCAACACCACGCTGGTCAGCTTCTTTCCCGCCGTGGTGCTGGGCGGCACCGCCGTGCTGATGCCGAAGTTCGACGCCGGGCGCTACCTCGAACTCGCGCAGCGCCATCGCGCCACCCACACGATGCTGGTGCCGGTGCAGTACGCGCGCCTGATGGCGCACCCGGGTTTCGACCGCTTCGACCTCAGCTCGTATCGCATGAAGTTCTGCACCAGCGCGCCCTTTGCCGCCGCGCTCAAGGCCGACATCCTGCGCAGGTGGCCGGGCGGTCTGATCGAGTACTACGGCATGACCGAGGGCGGCGGCACCGTGGTGCTCAAGGCCCACGAGCACCCGGACAAGCTCGCCACCGTCGGCCAGCCGGCCGAGGGCCACGACATCCGCCTGATCGACGAGGCCGGCAGGGAAGTCGCGCCGGGCGAAATCGGGGAAGTCGTCGGCCATTCGCCGGCGATGATGCAGGGCTACCACCGCCAGCCCGACAAGACCCGCGAGGCCGAGTGGTACGCGCCGGACGGCAAACGCTTCATCCGCACCGGCGACGTCGGCCGCTTCGATGCCGAGGGCTTTTTGACGCTGATGGACCGGCGCAAGGACATGATCATCAGCGGCGGCTTCAACGTCTATCCCAGCGACCTCGAAGCCGTGCTGGCCCAACACCCGGCGGTGGCCGAGGCCGCCGTGGTCGGCGTCGCCTCGCGGCGCTGGGGTGAAACGCCGGTGGCCTTCGTCGTAGTGAAAGTCGGCGCTGGTGATACGGCGATCAAGGTCCGCGATTGGGCCAATGCCCGCTTGGGCAAGACCCAGCGCCTCGCCGCCGTCGAAATCGTCGATGCCCTGCCGCGCAGCGCCATCGGCAAGATCCTCAAGCGCGAGCTGCGCGATCTGTACGTTCCGCCCGCCGACCTCTGAAAGGAATCCAAATGGAATTCAGCACCCTCGACGTTACACTCGACGGCAATGTCGCCACCATCGCCCTCAACCGGCCGGACAAGGCCAATGCCATGAGCGAGCCGATGTGGTACGAGATCGAGCAGGCCATGCAGTGGCTGGACGAAACCCCGGAGGCCCGCGTCGGCGTGCTGGTCGGGCGCGGCAAGTACTTCACCTCGGGCATCGACCTCGCGCTGTTGATGGGCATCGGGCCCAAGATCGATGACGAGGACGAGGCCCGCAAGCGCGAAAAGCTGCGCCGCCTGATCCTGCGCCTGCAGGACACGCTGACGTCCGTCGAGCGCTGCCGCAAGCCGGTGCTGGCCGCCATCCACGGCGCCTGCATCGGCGGCGGCATCGACCTCGTCACCGCCTGCGACATGCGCTACTGCTCGGCCGATGCCTGGTTCTCGGTGCGCGAGATCGACGTCGGCATGACGGCCGACGTCGGCACCCTGCAGCGCCTGCCCGGGCTGATCGGCGAAGGCATGGCGCGCGAGCTGGCCTACACCGGGCGCCGCGTCGATGGCGCCGAAGCGAAAGAGATGCGCCTGGTGAACCGCTGCTACGAGTCCGCCGAGGCGCTCCACGCCGGTGTCATGGAGACGGCGCGGAGCATCGCCGCCAAGTCGCCGCTGGCCATCCGCGGCTGCAAGGAAATGATCACCTACGCCCGCGACCACAGCGTCGCCGACGGCCTCAACTACATCGCCACCTGGAACTCGGCGATGCTGCTGTCGAAGGATCTCTTCGAGGCCGGCGCCGCCGCCATGCAGAAGCGCGAGCCGGTGTTCAAGGACTGATGGACGAGTTCTTCGCTCCGGTCAACGGCATCCGCCTGCACTGCGTCGCGCAGGGGGCGGCCGACGCGCCGCTGATGCTCTTCGTGCATGGCTTTCCCGAGTTCTGGTACTGCTGGCACGCCCAGCTCGACGAGTTCGGCAAGGACTACCGCGCCGTCGCCTTCGACCTGCGCGGCCACAACCTCTCGGACAAGCCGGAGGGCGTCGATGCCTACCGCATCAGGCCGCTGCTCGAAGACCTGCGCCAGTTGATCGAACACCTCGCCGCCGGCCGCGAAGACAAATCCTGCGTGCTGGTGGCCCACGACTGGGGCGGCGCCATCGCCTGGACCTTCGCCGCCGCCTGCCCGCAGTACGTGAGCAGGCTGGTGATCATCAACGCACCTCACAGCGTGCCCTTCGCCCGCGCCTTGGCACACGACCACGGGCAGCAGGCGGCCAGCGCCTACATGAACTTCTTTCGCCTGGAAAAGGCCACCCGGGTGATGGCGGAGAACAATTGCGAACGCCTGCTGAAGATGTTCACGGCCACCGCCGATGGCCGCAGCGCGCTCAAGGGCGAAGACATTCCGCGCTACCTGGCGGCCTGGTCGCAGCCCGACGCACTCGACTGCGCGCTCAACCTCTATCGCGCCTCACCGCTCCATCCGCCGACGGCCGACAACCCCGGCGCCGCCGCGCTCAGGCTCGATCCGGCGGTGCTGACGGTGCGCGTGCCGACCCTGGTGATCTGGGGCGAGGCCGACACCGCGCTGGGCACGGTGCTGCTCGAAGGACTGGACGAACTCGTGCCCGACCTGCGCATCGAGCGCATCCCGGATGCCGGCCACTGGGTGATCCACGAGCGGCCGGCGGAAGTCACTGCCGCAATCCGCCGCTTCCTCGCCGGCGATTGAAGTTCCTCAGGCGGCTTGCGGCCGCGCTACCGACGCTTCGCGGATTGGCAGGTTGATCAGTGCCAAGGAGCGCCCGTCAGGCCTCAATGCGCGGCCAGGCGGGCCTTCAGCGTCTCGATCTCGGCCCGCGCGGCAGCGAGCTCCTGCTCCAGGCGCAAACAGTCGCCCCTGAGATCCCGGGTGCGCTCGGCCACCTGACTTTCGAGTTCGTCATTGGCGCGACGCAGCTCCGACAACAGATGACGTTCGGATTCCGTCAGGTCGTCGGTCACGTCCCGCATCAGGGCGGCGGCTACGCGCGCCGCCAGCTCGGGTTCCGAGGCATTCAACTGTTTTGCCATGGCGCGATCCACCACCACGATGTGGTGCAACAGCCAATGCACGAGGTACTCGATCAGGGGCACCGTGATGCTGGTGCGTCCGCTGTCGAAATCGGCGGTCAGGTCGCGCAATACGCTGCGGAAATAGGCGTGTTCGCCGCAATGCCGCGTCACCAGCTCGGGAGAACAGCCGCCACCCGCCATCAGGCGTTCCTCGAAACCGAAATGGTCCTTGACGTAGGCATTCAACTCGTCGAGCAGCCGGCGCATGTTCTCCGCGCTGTACTCTTCGTGGGTGCTCGCATCGAGGGCATTGATCATGCCCACCAGGGCCTTGTGCTGCTCGTCGATCTCGCCGATGCCCAAGGCGAAATCACTGCTCCATTTGATGATGTGCAACTTGGCCTCCTCCGCCGTGTTCTGTTTTCGGGCTAGCCTACTACGAGCCATCGCGCCGGTCAAAGAGCCCGGGGCCGGCGCGAGTCAAACTGCGGCTTCGAAGCCCGCTTCCACGGTCACCGGGAAGTTCACCGAGTTGGCAATGAAGCACAGAGGCGCGGTAGCCGGCGGTGCCCCGGCCAAGATTGCCCGTCCACTCGACCTCGGTGAGGTAGCGGTGGGATTTTTCGCGCTGCATGCGTGCCTCCTTGTCTGCCTGCTTCATTTCACATTGCGGTCGCCGCGAACTCACCGTCCCGCCGGCGCCGACTTTCACATGCCGCGCCGCGCCTCGGCCGCGAGGCGGTCGAGATTCTGTTCGTTGGCAATCGCCACGAATGCCGCCAGGTGTTGGTAGTCGGCCTGCGCATCGGCAATGGCAGCCCAGACCTCGTCGATCGCCGCCGGAATCAGGCGGCTGCGGATATCGGAACGCGCACTGTCCGGGTCCATGTGATCGCTCCTCATCGCACCTTGATTTCGGTCCACATCCTGGAAAGCTGGCGCCGTAGCCCGGGATCGAAGTCGCGCAGCATTTCCAGCCGCGCGCTGTCTGTCGCCGGCGGGAAAATACCCGGGTTGGCGGCAATCCCGGGCTGGATGTGCGCCATCGCGGCGGCATTCGGATTGCCGGCGCCGATCAGGTTGGAGACATCGGCGGCGTTGCGCCCGTCGAGCATGAAGTCGATGAACTTGTGCGCCAGGTCGGGCCGCCGCCCCGCGGCATGCAGCACGAAGTTATCCACCGCCAGCACCGCGCCCTCCTTCGGCGTGGCGAAGGCGATCGTGAACGGGCGCTTCGCCGCCAGCGCGTCCTGCCGGGCGCGGAACATGTCGTTGCTGTAGCCGTGGGCCACCCAGAGGGTGCCGATCGCCAGATCCTTGATGTAGGTGCTGTTGGAGAACGCCGCCCAATAGGGCTTGGCGCGCAGGATCAGGCGTTTGGCCTCCTCCCAGCGCGCCGGGTCGCGCTCCTGCACCGAACGGCCGAGATAGCGCATGGCGGCCGCCATCAGCTCGCGCTGGCTGTTGAGCACGGTGACGCGGCCCTTGATTTTCGCCAGGTACCTCGGTTCGAAGATCAGTGCCCAGCTGTCGGTGGGCAGGCCCAGTTCGCGCATCTTCTCGACGTTGTAGCCGATCAACGTGATGGAAGTGGCATAGGGCACGGAATGGCGGTTGCCGGGGTCGTACCAGGGGTCGAGGAATTCCGGCTTCAGGTTCCGCAACGCCGGCAGGGCCGTCTTGTCGAGCGGCCGCAAGGCACGGCGCCGGATCAGCGACTCGACGGCGTTGCCGGTGGGCACCAGCAGATCGTAGCCGACGGCGCCAGCTTCGAGCTTGGCCAGCATTTCCTCGTTGTCCGAGTAATAGTCCTGCTTCAGCCGACAGCCGCACTGCGCCTCGAAGCGGCGCACCGTTTCCTCGGAGATGTAGTTGTTCCAGTTGTAGAGGTAGAGCACCTCGGCAGCCCGCACCGGCGCCAGGGCAAACAGCAGGCAGGCGAACAGGAGTCGAACCAGGTGGCGCATCAGTGCGTGGTCAGGTAACAGCGCGGCAGGCGTTCCCAGGCGCGGCCCTGGCGCGACGCCCCGGCGCGGGGCAGGAGTATCAGGGTGTGGCGCTCGGCATCACCCTGGGCGCTGCCCGGCGCGAAATAGATCGCGTGGCGCCAGGGCGGCAGCAAGCCGGCCGGCAGCGCCAGGCCGTCCCCGACCACGGCGACCGGCCGTGGCGGATGGCCGTCCACTGCGATGCCGCCGCCATCCAGGTCGAACCAGGCCAGCACCGTATAGCCCGGCGGCTGGTAACAGCGCCAGCGCCCCTCGGGGATGGTCTGCGCGGCGGCGACGCCAGCCAGCAGCGACAGCGCAAGGGCCCAAAGTCGGCGCCGACGGAACGGCGATTTCATGCCCGCGCCTTCAGCAGGTCGGGAGCAATGCGGCTGGCCAAAATGATCAGTGTCAGGGTCAGCGCCGTCAGCAGGGTGGACAGGGCATTTACCTCGGGTGTCACCGCTACCTTGATCATCGAGTAGATCTGTAGCGGCAGGGTATTCACGCCGACACCGGCGACGAAGAAGGTGATCACGAAATCGTCGATCGAAAGCGTGAAGGCCATCAGGAAGCCGGCCAGCAGCGCCGGCAGGATCAGCGGCAGGGTGATGCGGCGAAACGTTGCCCAGGGCGTGGCACCGAGATCGCGTGCCGCCTCGAAGATGCTCTCGTCCATGCCGGCCAGCCGGGCACGCGCGATCACGGCGACGAAACCGATACTGAAAGTGACATGGGCGATCAGGATGGATACCAGACCGAGCGTCAGATCCAGCACCTGGCGGAAGAACAGCAGCAGCGAAACGCCGAGCAGGATTTCCGGCATGGCCACCGGCGTCAGCACCAGCAAGGGCAGCCAGCGCGGCTTGTAGCGGTGCATGGCGAGGCCGGCCATGGCGCCCAGCAGGGTGGCGACGCTGCTCGATACCAGGGCAATCAGCAAGGAGTTGCCGGCCGCACGCAGCATGTCCTCATCGTGCAGCAGCCTGCCATACCAGCGCGTGGTGAAGCCAACCCATTCGGCATTGAGCTGGGAGTCATTGAAGGAGAAGAGCACCACCACCGCCAGCGGGACGTACAGGAAGGCATACACGGCAAGCGCGGCAGCCCGCAGCCAGAGCGGAAACCGGCTCATGTGATCGCCTCCGTGCCATGCAAGCCCCGCTTCGCCGCCCACGCCGCGAGGGCGGCGAGCAGCAGCACGCAGGCGGTGAGCACGATCGACAGCGCCGATCCCAGCGGCCAGTCGCGGTTGTCGAGAAACTGCCCCTTGATCAGGTTGCCGATCAGGATGTCGCCGGTGCCGCCCAGCAACTCGGGCACGGCAAACATGCCCAGCACCGGGATGAAAACCAGCGCCGCGCCGGAGAAGATGCCCGGCAACGAAAGCGGGAAGGTCACGCGCCAGAAGCGGGTCCAGGCATTGGCTCCCAAATCCTGGGCGGCTTCGAGCAGTGCCGGATCGTGCTTTTCCAGATTGGTGTAGAGCGGCAGGATCATGAAGGGCAGATGCACATAGACCAGGCCGGCGATCACCGCGGAAGGCGTGTACAGCAGCCCGGCCGGGCCCAGGATCATGATCCAGGCATAGATGCGGACCAGAAAGTTGCTGGCGAAGGGCAGGATCACCAGCAACACCAGCAGGTCGCGGCGCTGCTTCGGGCTGCGCGCGATCAGCCACGCCAGCGGATAGGCGAGCAGGAGGCACAGCAGCGTGGTCAAGGCGGCAACGGCGAAGGAACGCAGCAGGATCTCGGCGTAGATCAGGTCGCCGGCGAGGAAGCGATAGGCTTCGGCATTCAGCGAGGCGACTCCGGCCAGGGGCGCCAGGCCGCCGAACTCGCCGGTCTCGCGCAGGCTGGCCAGCACCACGATCAGCCCCGGCAGCAGGAAGAAGACCAGCAGGAACAGGCTGGGAGGAAGCATCACCGCCCACTTGACCCGATCGCCCGACACGCCGCGCCGCTCAGTCACGGAGAAACACCCCCGCGTCGTGGCGCCAGCAAACCCAGACGGCATCGCCGATTTCGTGGAACTTGGCGCGGCCGGGCGCGGCGTTGGGCATCAGCGCTTCGATGCGCTGCCCGCCTTCCAGCTCGACGCGATAATGGGTGACGTCACCCAGGTACAACAACTCGCGCACGCGCCCCTGGAAGCGGTTCTTGAGGTCGGCCGACTCCTTGTGACCATGCACACGGATCAGTTCCGGGCGCAGCGCGAACACGCCGCGCTCGCCCACCGCCAGCGGTCGCGGGTCGGTGGCGGCGATCTCGCCCAGACACGGCGAACGCAGACCCAGCAGCACCTTGCTCGACGCGGTAACCTCGACCTCGACCAGGTTGATGCGGCCGACGAAATCGGCGACGAAGCGGTTGGCCGGCTGGGTGTACAGCGTGTCGGGTTCGTCGCACTGCTCGACGCGACCATCACGCATCACCGCGATGCGGTGCGACAACGCCAATGCCTCCTGCTGCGAGTGGGTAACGAAGACAAAGCCGATGCCGACCTCGCGTTGCAGGGCGATCAATTCGCTTTGCATCTCGACGCGCAGCTTGGCATCGAGCGCGCCCAATGGCTCGTCGAGCAGCAACAGGCGCGGCTGGTTGACCAGCCCGCGCGCCAGCGCCACGCGCTGCTTTTGTCCGCCCGACAGTTCGTGGGGAAAGCTCGCCGCCTTGTCCGCCAGATGGACCAGTTCCAGCGTCTCGCCAACACGGCGCCGTATCTCCGGCGCCGACTTTCCGGACATTTCCAGCGGGAAGGCGATGTTTCCCGCTACCGTCATGTGCGGGAACAGGGCATAGCTCTGGAACACCGTATGCAGCGGACGTTTTTCCGGCGGCACGCCAGCCAGCGAGATGCCGTCGAGCAGGATCTCGCCGCCGTCGGGCGCGTCAAAGCCGGCGATCATGCGCAGGATGGTGGTCTTGCCGCAGCCCGAGGGCCCCAGCAGGGTAAAGAATTCGCCGGCCTCGATCGCCAGCGAAACGTCCTTCACCGCCTCAAGGCTACCGAAGCGGCGGGTCAGATTCCGCAGTTCAAGGAGAGACATGGCGGATGCGAGTGCCGCCGCGCCGACCGCGCCGGGCCGGGCGCTCAGCCGTCCGAATTGATCGTCGCGATCAGCTTTTGCAGCACCGAACCGGCCTTGTCGTTGGCAATCTGGCAAGTGCCGGCGTTCTCGTGGCCGCCGCCGCCGTAAAACAGCATCAACTCGCCGATGTTGGTGTTCGAGGTACGGTTGACGATGGACTTGCCGGTGGCGAACACGGTGTTCTGCTTCTGCACGCCCCACAGCACATGGATCGAGATGTTGGTCTCGGGGAACAGGGCGTAGATCATGAAGCGGTTGGTGGCGTAGATGAGCTCTTCCTCGCGCAGGTCGAGCACGACGAGGTTCTTGTACACCGTGGTGCAGCGACGGATCTGCTCCTTGGCTTTCTCGGCGTGGTCGAAATAGAGGTCTACCCTTTCCTTGACGTCCGGCAGCGCCAGGATGTCGTCGATGCCGTGGGTGCGGCAGTAGGAAATCAGGTCCATCATCAACTGGTAGTTGCTGACGCGGAACTCGCGGAAGCGGCCGAGGCCGGTGCGCGAATCCATCAGGTAGTTGAGCAGCACCCAGTCCTTGGGATCGAGGATTTCCTGGCGCGTGAAATTGGCCGAATCGCTCTTGTCCACCGCCAGCATCATCTCGGTCAGCGAGGGAGCGAAGCGGCTCTTGCCGCCGAAATGCTCGTACACCACGCGCGCGGCCGACGGCGCGTCGGGATAGATGATGTGGTTGGGGCGCTCGCCGGGGCTGCGGAAGGTTTCGGAAACGTGGTGGTCGAAGGCGAGGTAGACGCCGGGAACGTAAGGCAGGTTGGTGGTGATGTCGTGTTCGGAAATCTCGACCTTGCCGTCCTGCATGTCCTTGGGATGGACGAACTTGATTTCATCGATCATGCCCAGTTCATTGAGCAGCACCGCGCAGGCCAGGCCGTCGAAGTCGCTGCGCGTCACCAGGCGGTATTTCTTGTCGGTCATGATGTTCCCCGAAAAACCAAGCGAAGGATTTAATTCTATTCCAGAGCGCTCAGGATGCCATGCGCCGCAAAAAATACCGCGAGCCGCAGTGGGCGGCCCTCGCCGGCAAACAAGGCGGCGTAGTTTTCGAGCTGCGGACGGTAATTTTCCGCATGTGCCGCCAGGCGTGCCGCATCGGCCCCGGGACCGAGATCCGCCGTCTTGTAGTCGATGATCCAGCGCACGCCATCCTCGACGAAGCTGCGGTCGACGACACGGGTTTCCACCCTGGCGTCGGCATGCTGCCCGCCTTCGGCGACGCGCGCAATCGCGATCTCGGCGCCGGCATCCTCGCGTTGCCTCACTACCCATTGGCCGTCGGCGCTGGCCAGGGTCGTGGCCAGGATGCGTGCCGCTTTCTCCGCGCCGGCGCGGGCTTCGGTCGCGCCCCAGCCGCGCCCGGCCAGCCAGCGCGCGAAGCCGGCTTCGCGTGCCGGAATCGCCGCCGGCGACCAGTCGCCGGGTTTGGCGGCGACCATTTCCAGCAGTGCATGCACCAGGCTGCCGATGTCGGCGGCCAGCGCATCGACGGTATCCTCGCGCACGCTTGCCGCTGTCGACAGCTCGGGCGGCGCCTGCCAGGCAGGCGGCACGGCGGGCGCCACCAATCGCAGCAAGGGTGGCACGAACCAAGTCTCCATGCCGTCGTCGTTTTCCGGAACGGCGGCGGCGGCCACATTGGCGGCGACGAAATCCCGCTCGACCACGGGCCACAGCTTCGCCAGCAGGGAGTTCGTCGGCGCTGCCGCCAGGCTGCCGTCCTCCTTGCGGGCGGCGACACCCAGCAGGTGCAAATGCCGCACCGCGCGCGTGACGGCCACATACAGCACGCGCGCCGCCTCGTTGGCGGCACGTTCGCGTTCCATGGCCTGGAGGAAATCGTGGGTTGTCGGTTCGTCCTGGCGACGGCGGCGGTTCATCGGCGCCACCACGAGACGTTCTCCCTCGGCCAGCGGAAAACTGTCCCAGGCCAGCAGCGGCGGCTCCGGGAGAGGCGACGGGCGGTGCAGGCCGGGCAGGATCACGGTATCGAACTCCAGGCCCTTGGCCTTGTGGATGGTCATCAGTTGCAGGTGACCGTCGGCCTCGGCGTCGGGCGCCGCGAACAGGCGCGCCATGTCCTGCTCGAAATCGTCGAGGGCAAAGCGGCGCGCGGCGTCGAGCTCATCGAGGCGCTTGAAGCAGGCATCCGCATCCGCCAGTGCCGCGGCGTCCGCGGCGCCCGAGACCGTGACCAGGCAGGATGGGCCGCCCAGCTTTTTCCAGGCGTCCTCGACCCAGCGCCGGCGCGACTGCCGTCCCTGCCCCGCCAGCGCTTCGCGCATCACCGCTCGCAGGTGCAGGGCCCGCCGGCGACCGTCGGCGGACAGGCGGGCGATGCGTGCCCCGTCGTCGAGCAAGGCCGGTATCGTGGCGTCATGATCGTCGCCGGCCAGGGCGTGCAGGTCGGCCAGACGCAAGCCGCACCATGGCGCACGCAGGATCGCCAGCCAGTGCAGGCGATCGCCGCGATGGTGCAGGGCGCGCGTCAGCGAAATCAGGTCCTGCACCACCTGGCGGCCGGCCAGCGGCTCGATTTCCACCGCCGTATAGCGCCAGGCCGGGTACTCGCGGCGGATCGCCGCCACCAGTGCCGAGAGGTGGTCGCGCGCCCGCACCAGCACTGCGATTCGCCGCTGCGGATCGGCACGCCATTCAGCCTCGATAATTTGCAGCATGCGCGCGGCCTCGATGCGCCCTGTGGCGTCGCCGTCCCCCTTCGCCGCCACCAGCGCATGGACCGTGACACCCGCGGCGGGCAGGTCGGCGCGGGTGTCGACAAAGGGCCGGTAGGCGATCTCGCCGCGCAGCGGTTCATCGAGGGCCGGAAACAGGGCCGGGAAGCCATCATTGATCCAGGCGACCACCGGCGCACAGGCGCGGTTGTTGCGCGACAGACGCAGCGGCGTCAGCGAAAGATTGCCTATGCCCTGTGACTTGGCGCGCAGGAAGAGGCCGACCTCGGCCTTGCGGAAGCGATAGATCGACTGCATCGGATCGCCGACGCAGAACAGCGTGCGGCCATCGCCCGCGCTCCAGCCGGCGGTGAGGCGCTCCAGCAGCCGGATCTGGGTCGGGCTGGTGTCCTGGAATTCATCGACCAGCAGATGGCGGATGCACCAGTCGAGGCGCAGCCCAAGTTCCGAAGGATCCATGTCCTCGCCCAGCGCATCGATGGCGCGCGTCGCCAGCTCGCCGAAATCGACCTCGCCGGCCTCGCGAAACACCAGCCACAGCTCGGCGGCCGCCAGCTTCATCAGGCGCGTCAGGGCGCGCACGATGCCGTCGCCTCCTTCACCATCCTTGCCCGGCGCGGGCAACTGGCGCAGGCGGACCAGGGCGGCGAGTTGTGCTTGATCGACCTCGGCCAGGGCGGCGAGCATGGCGTCCTTCTGCGCCTTGAATTCCTTGCCGGCAGGAAAACCGTTCCTGACGTTGACCGTCTTGCGCACGGTGTCGTCCTGGGTCAGCAGGAAGGCCGCCAGCGCGCGCCAGCGCGACAGTTGATCGACCTCGGCCACCAGCGGTGCCGACCATTCGAGCAAGGCGCCAGCGCCCAACTGCGCGGCGGCGAAACGTGCCAGCGGCATCCAAGGCGCCTGCCAGCCGGCGTCGAGCATGGTCTCGACCTGCATCAGTTCTTCGGCCAGCAGTTCGTCGAGAGCCGCGCCGATGGCGGCTTGCGGATCATCCAGTTCGGCAAGCGGGCGCCATTGTTCGCGCCGCGCCAGCATGGCGGCGAGCAAGTCGATCAGGCGTGCCGCATCGTTGTCCATCCAGGCCAGGGCGGCCGCCACGGCCTCGACATGCCCGGCATCGGCATCGGCGTCATCGAGATGGTCGAGGGCGCGCCGCGCCGCCTCGCGGTAGTGGCGGCCGGCATCCTCCACGGTTGCCGGCTGGGCGCCGAAGCGCGACAGCAAAGGCATCTGCCGCGCCAGGCCGGCGCACAGGGCGTCGATGGTGGTGAGGCGCAAGCGACCCGGCTGTTGCTCGATGGCCCAGTCGCGCTGCGCCGAGCGCGCCAGCGCGGCGCGGGCCAGATCGAAGGTGATGCGCTTGTGCGCTGCCTCGGGCGCCACGCCGGAGCGCGCGCGCACCAGGCTTTCGGCGATGCGATTGCGCATTTCGCCCGCCGCCTTGTTGGTGAAGGTGATAGCGACGATCTCCTCGGGCTCGTCGGCAATCGCCAGCAGGCGCAGGTAGCGCTGGGTCAGCAACTCGGTCTTGCCGGCGCCGGCCGGCGCCTCGACGATGAAGGATTCGAGCTCCAGCGCCCGGCGCCGGTTGGCCTCGTCTTCGCGCAGCAAATCGCTCACGCCGCATCCTCCCGATCGAGCAGCATCTGTCGCTCGGCGAGGCGCAACAAGGGCAAGACCTCGCAATAGGCGAGCGCCTTGTCGTCCTCGAACACCACGGCGGCGACCCCGTCCTTCACCTCGCGCGCGATCTCGCGCAGGCGCCCGGCCCAGCAGGCGCGCAGCGCGTCCCAGTCGGGGAAATCCTCGGCATTGAAGCGGCGGCGCTGCGCGTCCAGCGCCTTCACCTCGGGCAGCAATCCCTCGCTTTCGGCGACGCCGAGAAAAGCCGGCGCCTCACGCGTCACCCGCGCCAGCGCCACCGCCGCCACGGCGCGGTCGGGAAAGGCCAGCGCGGCGTAGATCGGCAATTGCGGCTCGGCAATCCTGGCGTCGGCCCAGCTCCGGCTGCGATCCGCACGGCCGCTCTTGTAGTCGATGATCGCCAGGCGCCCGTCGGCGAACTGATCGATGCGATCCACCACCACATTCACCGCCAGGCCTTCGATCAGCAGGCTGTGACGTTCCTCGCAGGCGAGCACGTGGAAATCGCTGCGTTGCGCCTCCAGGTCAAGCCAGACGGCCAGCAGTTCCATCAGGCGCTCGGCTTCGAGCCCGCGCAGCCTCGCTGGCAGGGGCACGATGGCTTGGCGGTCGTGATCCTTCAAGGCCAGTTCGACCACGCGCGCAATTTCGGCAGCACGCGTCGCGGCATCCATGGCATGCAGATCAGCCAGGCCGCGTCCGCGCCAGAAAGCTTCCAGCGCGGCATGCAAAAACTGGCCGCGCGTCAGGACGTCGAGGCCGAAAGTCGGCGCTGGCAACACGGCGGCGCCCAGCCGATAACGATGAAAAGCCCATGCCGGGCAGGCCGCCTGCGCCGCCAGCAGGCCGGTGCCGCCATGGATTTCCTCGTGCTCGCCGACCGGCGGCGCGCGCGCGTCGTCGACCTGCTCCAGCACAGCCACCAGCGGCAGCCGCGCTTCCGGCACCGGCGCCGGGGACAAGCTCACGCCATCCAGCAGCGGGCTCGGCCGCAGCGCCTTCTCGCCCTGCTGGCGCGACCACGACAGGATCACCTCGCCGGCGCTGGCGCACCACAGCGCCTGCGCCTCGCACGCGGCGGCGGCGAGGCTGTCGGCACGCGCAAGCGGAACTCCGGCACGGCGTTGCAGCTCGGCCGGCAGCAGCGGATTGGGCCGGGGTGCCGGCGGCCACTCGCCCTCGTTGAGGCCCATTACCCAGAGCCCGTCCACCGCCCCGGCCAGCGCATCGTCCAGGCGGCACACCTCGACCCGAGGCGGGTAGCGCCGTGGCGCCAAGAAGGGAAGCTCGCGGCACTGGCGACGCAACTGGCTCAGCGCCTCACCGCGATCGATGCGTCCGAGGATGGCGTCGAGCTTTTCCAGGCTGGCGATCTGCTCGCGCAAGGCGGCCACCATCGCCGCCTCGGCCGCCAGCAAGGGACGCTGTCCCGGCCAGCCCAGACCGTCGAGCAGGCCGGCAAACACCGCCGCCCAGGCCGACGGCGACTGGCGCCGGGTGGCCGCGCGCACCGCCTGGCCAAGCAGTTCGAGATGGCGCAGCAGTTGCGGTGCCTGCAAACCCGGCTGGCGCAACAGCACCCGTCCGATCGCCGTGCGCAGCACGTCCAGGCTGGTTTCCGGCGGCAGCAGGCGGCGCAGGCCGGCCTCGATGCGGGCGCGCGCATCGCATTCGTCGAGGTCGGCCGACCAGCCCGGCGCGCAGAGCAGAACGCCGAAATCCGCCAACGCCACCTGGCGCGGGCTGGCAAACACCTGGAGCAGCGCCAGTGCCGTCGCCACCAGCGACTGCTCGGCCAGCGGCGTGCCGGCGACAAATTCGTGCTCTCGCTCCAGCGCGGCCCAGCCGGCGCCGACGACATCAGGGTGCAACACCGCGTGCAGCGCCGCATCGAGCAGGCGTCGACGCGCCGGCAAATCGGCCACGGCAATGCGCAAGCGGCACCGCCCCTCGCCGGCCGCCGCCAGCCACCGCCCGGCCCAGGCGGCGGCAGCCGCGCATTCCGCATCGGCGTCGGCCAGTTCCACACCGCTCGGCGCCGCGGCGGCGGGGTGCGAAAAATCGACGCAGAACAACTCGACACCACGCGCTTCCAGAACCAGCAGGAGGCGCGAAATCACCGGATCTGGAAGGAGGAAGCCGGCCAAGCCGATGCGCGCAGGCAAGCCGCCGATGCCACGTTCGATGCAAGCCACGCGCCAGGCCAGGATCTCGTCCATGCCGCGCCAGGCATTTTCGCGACATACCCTGGCAACATCCGCGCGCCAGCGCAGCCAGGCCTGATGCTCGGCATTCGACATCGCTTCGGGAACCTCGATGCGCCAGGCCGCTTGCAGGCTGGCCGCCTCCATGGCCGCCAGCGCCATGCCTTCGCCATCGAACAGCTCGGCGGCAGCGCCGGCGTCGCGCGCGATGGCCTGCTCCCACAGCCTGCTTTCCTGCACCCGGCCGAGAAAGCTGCCGTTCATCGCATCTGGCGGAATCTCGCCGCGCAGCAGCGCGCGCGAAACCAGCGCATCGAGCCACAGGGCCGGCGTTGAACTCTGCAATGCACGCCAGGTCGCCTTGCCCTGCGCGGCCTGCGCCTCGCCGTGGGCGCGGCGCAAGTCCAGCGCCAGACGGGCGGAGGCGCACAGCACGACGGGGTCGGGACCGCCGGGCAAAGCCGAGAGCGCAAGGACGGGAAGCTCGGGACGGATCATGGAGCGACTGAACCCAGCTTACGTGCGCAGGTCGTTCAGAAATTCCGAAGCCGGCCTGACGCCGCTCGCCAGCAGATGATCGCGGGCACGGGTGCAGGCGACATAGAGCAGATGCCGCTCGGTGTTGTAGACCTCTTCCAGGTCGGCATCGTCCGCCACTGCCTCGATCCGCGCCTGCGAGGGAATTACCTCGTCGTCGCAGGCCATCACCGCCACGGCGCGGAATTCCAGACCCTTGGCCAGATGCATGGTGCCGATGGCCACCTTGCCGCTCACGGTTTCCACATGCTGATCCAGCACCTTGAAGGGCAGGCCGGCGCCCTCGGCGGCGGCACAGGCGCGGGCGATCTCAGCTTCCGAGCGCACGAAAATTCCGAGCTCGTGGGGCATCAGCTCATCCTTGCGCAGGCCGGACAGCCATTCGGCCACCGCCGCAATTTCATCCTCGGCGCTGTCGAAGACCGCGATGCGCGGCGTCGGACCGTTGAACACGGACACCGTGCCGCGCCGGGATTCCGCATTGCCGTCCACGTCGGCCAGCTCTGGCCCCAGCAGGCGGTCGGCCTGGCTGCGGATCTGGTGCGAGGTGCGGTAGTTGATGTGCAACGTCCGTGAGCGGCCGCGCATATCGACGCCCACCGACTTCCACGAAAACGGCTGCTGGAAAATCCGCTGCCCGAGGTCGCCGGCGAGGAACAGGCCATTCGGACGATTGCCCCCCAGCGCCGCCAGGAAGCGCAACTGGGCCACGCTCACGTCCTGCGCCTCGTCGATCACGGCATGGTCGAAAGGCGGATGCGCGCGCCCCGCAAGTTCCGTCGCCAAGCGGCTGAACATCGCCGCGCGCGTCACCAGGCCCTCCTCCGCCAGCCTCTCGCGGACCACCGCGAACACACCCCACAGCGCCGCCCGACGCGCCTCCGGCAGGCGGGTCTTGCGGCCCAGCCGCTTCACGTCGCGGTAGGCCTCCCAGTCGGCAAGCTGCCAGGCATCGACCACATCTTCCCATTCGGTCAGCAGGAAGTTGCCGCCGAAGTTGAGGCCCGCCGCCTCGGCTGCCTGCGTCAGGCGCTCGCGAATCGTCTCCCGCCCGCCGATGCGCGGGCGGCCGAAATGCCGCTCGTAGAGACGTTCGCCGATGGCATTCATGGCATGGACTTCCAGCCGCTCGGCCAGACTCGGCTCGCTGCTGATGAGGCGCCGGAGCCTGGTGCGCAGCGCATGCGCCAAGGTCTCGGAAAACGTCGCGAGCAATACCCGCGCCTCAGGGTTGCGCCGCGCGAGGAACACCGCCCGGTGCAGGGCGACGATGGTCTTGCCGGTGCCCGCCGAACCCGACACGCGCGCCGGGCCGGAATAGTCGCGCTCGACCAGTTCGCGCTGCGCCGGGTGCAGGAAGACGGTCCATTTCTCCCAGGGGAAATCCAGCGCCCGCGTCAGTTCCTCCACATTGTTCATCACGCGGAAGCGACGCTGCGCATCCGGATGGGCAAAAGGATCGGCTCCCGCCGCCGCGCCGGCAGCCGGCTGCGGCTGCCCTCCCGTGGCGAGTTCCAGCAAGGCCTCCGCCGCTTCGGCCGGCAGATGGTCGGCCAGTTCCAGCAGGCTGTCCTCGTCGGCCCGGCGCACATCCGCCAGCCATTCGGCCGGCACGCCGTAGCTCAGCAGCACGTCGTCCGCCACGTCGGCAAACAGCATCGGCTTCGCAGGCGCCGCAAGCTGTGGCGCAGGAACGGCCACATGCACCGGCACCACAATTTCCTCCACCCGTTCGCGCACCTCGACGAACTGGGCGGCGCCGGTTTTCGGATGCACCTCCAGCTTGCGCCGCTCGGCCCACTGGTAGGCCTTGTCGTGGTGATCCGCATAGCAAAGCATCAGGCTGCCGGCCGTCTTGTGCACGATCAGACGAATATCGCTACCCGCCCGCACCGACCAGAAGTTCCTGTCCTTCGCCTTATCCAGCTTGTGGAAACTCATACCCGGATTGACCGGGTTCAGTTGCAGATCGAAAGCCGTGGTCTTGACGGCCTTCTGCTCGTCGCCGCTCAGCCGGGCCAGGCTGTCGGTGAAGGTGTCGGCGATGAGGAAGTTCATCAGCTACCCCAGGACAAACCGCGCCTGCTCCCGGCGCAGCATTTCATAGGGGCTGACGTAGCGGACATTCAATCCGATGCACACGTTGGGAATCTTGATCCGCCGCACCGAATCCGCGGGTATCTCATGGGTGACAAGCACATGCCGATGCGCCAGCGCATAGGCCACGAGGTAGTAATCCGCGACTTGAAGAAACGTGTTGATTGCCGCCGGCTCGTAACCCTGGCCCATGACCCATTGCGAAACGCCGGCAAGCGCCGGAAGCATCTGCGCGTCCGTCTCCAGGAAGAAGGCGTCGCCTCGCTCCCGCGCCCAGTCGGCGAGCGTATCGGCGCCCGCGAGCAACTCGTCGCGGACATGCCCGATGCTGAACACCTGGCCTTCGCCGTTTTTCTCGATCAGCCAATCCCAGAAGGCCGGGCAAAAGTCGAACCCGTAGTGCAGGTTCTTCGCCTGAATGAAAATGTTGGCGTCGAGCAGATAGGCCATCAGATCGGAAAACTCAGGCTGCGCCCCAGCTCGTTGAAGGTGCCGACTTTCGAAATGCCCAGCATCTTCATGGCATCGCGGTACAAGGTACGCCCTTCCAGTGTGCTTTCAAACAGGGCACGGGCAAAACGCTTGCTGACGCGGGCCGCCTGGGACAGGTAGAAATTTCCCCCACCGCCGCCGGCACGCCGGATTTCTTCCAGCCGCACCACTTCCATCCGGTAGGCCTCCCAAAATTCCTGCCGACTCAGCGCGCCCACGTCCGCCATCCGTCGGAGGATGACCAGGGTGCTGACCTTGAACCGCCGCGCCAGGCGCCGTTTGGCATCTTCCAAAGGCTCGCCGGCGTGGATCTCGGCTCGCATCAATTCCGCCGGCACCAGCAGTTCCGCCGCCACCCGGTTGCACCAGCGTTCCACGTCCTCCCCCGACTCAGCGACGGCCTCCGCGTTCGACAGGGCAGTTTGCCCAAGCCAAAGATGGGCCAGCTCATGGGCAAGAGTAAACATCTGCGCCGCCTTGCTGTCCGCACCGTTGATGAACACCAGCGGCGCCAGCGGATCGGCCATGGCGAAACCGCGAAACTCATCCGGATCCAGTTTGCGGTGGTTATTGTTCAGCACCACTCCGCTGCACATCGCCATCACCCCGGCGGTATCTGCCTGGGCGATGAACTGGCGCAAGGCGTCTTCCCAAGTCCGGCAGTCGCGCCGGTCGTCAAGATTGAATCCCAAACGCTGGCGAATCGCGGCAGCGGCTTCCTCGACCGGCGTTTGCAGGTTGGCGGAACCGACGAAATCCGCTACCGGCAGTCCGTGGGCCAGGGCGTGATCGCGGTACCAGGATTGCCTTTGCTGGCACAGGTAGATCGTGTCGAGCAGGTTGGGGCTGGGGTGCCCCAGAGCCTGATCGCCCAGTGTGCGGAAATCCGGGATCGGCAAGCGCTCTTCCGGCGGCTGCGGCAGGAAGAAGAAGCCCACCGGCGTCATCGTCGCATGGGCATAGTTTTCCAACTGTTTCAGCGTCGGCTGACGCTCCTCGCGTTCCCATTCGACCAGCTTGGGAAAGCGGGTAGTCAGGACAGCCGCATCCAGCCGCGCGCGCTGCCGCGCCCAGCGGAGCATTTCAGGCTTGACGGAAACTCGGGGCATATTGGCTGACAGTCAAAAAGGGAACATCAATCATACGATGCGGAAACGCGCCGTCTCACCAGCGCCGACTCTTGCGGCACGGCGTCAGACATGGATGGCCTCTTTTTGGACAATGGGACGAATCTCCGCGCGCAAGGCCTTCTCAGTCACCAGTGCAAGATGCGTCACGCCGTAGCGATCCGCCAGAATGGGCTTGCTTTGCGCAAGCATATCGATAACGTCCAAGTGTTTCAAAAAAGACTCCGGATACCCGCGTCGTCAAGCCGATGGCAAATGCCAGAGAAGTACCAACGCATATGCACCAAGCAGAATTGGCGCACCAAATTCGATGATCAGCCATCGCAAATTCTGGCTTCGTAGAAACAACTGAAACCACCCATCAAATCGCTGGAGAGAAACAGGTATCCGAGCTGCCGAGATAGTGTTTCGTACCTCAAGCACTGAACGTTCAAGCTTCACAACCGCTTCACGGGCGGAAGAAATTGATGTGCTCGCGTTGGCGACGTTCAGTGCATCAGCCTGATCAGCGAAACGGGTACTGAGGCGGGCATCCCACTCCCGAAGTTGATTCTCAATCTCTGAGAGCTTGGCCGCAATATCGCCGATCTTCGTCGCCTCACCCTTCCACCAATTGTAAAGAGTCGATTGTCTTGGATCGCTCGGATAATCAGCATGCTCGCTTGAAAAGACACCGGTCGTAACGAATGCAACTTTCGTCCCGGTTATCCGGAGTCGCCATTCGAGAAGGCTATCGAACGCACTCCATATGAAGTGCAAGAGCAGGTAGAGCGTAATCCAGAACAGGCCGGTCCTGAAAACGAAATCGTTCAAGCCATTGAACTTCAAGCCAAGCAGCGTCGAGTCACGATCGATGTGAAGGCCTGCGAGCGCCACCGTGACTGAAATCACCGACGCCATAATGAGATTCGTCCGAATCTTCCATGCGTTTTGTGGAAACTCTGCAAACGCTGGCTCACCCAAAACATTTTCGACCGCCCTAAAGGCGTCGTCTCCGTGATCCTTGGCGCTCACAGTGCAATCCTCCTAGACAACGCGAAACACCTTCATCACCTCATCCCCCAGATGATTGATGACCTTCACTGCGATGCGGCCTGAGCCCGGTTTGTCAAAGGGGCGCGAGGTGTCGCTGTTCAGCGTGGCCCAGGCATCTTCGTTGATCTCGGCCTTGAGCGTGGTCTTCAGCGACTTGTAGGGATCGTTGGCGCCGAGGAAGTAGGCGTGGCGGACGAAGAAGCTTTCTTCGTTGTAGTCCGTGTCGATGAACCAGCAGGCGATGCCTTCGGCGCCATCGCTGCGGACTTCGCCGGTGCTGGGGTCGAAGACGTCCACGCCTTTCACCTTCACCTGCACCTGCCCGCCTTCGGCTGCCATGATCTCGATGTCCGGCTCGCCGAAGATGACGAAGAGGTTGCCCTTGCCGGTGTTCTTGAGATCTTCGGCCATGTGCAGGTCGGCGTTCATGCGCGCACGCAGCACGGCGACGCGGCCGAGCTTGTTGAAGTCGGTGGTGCGCGCCTCGAAGTTGAAGGCGCAGGCGATCAGCACGTCGAAACCGGCGTCGCCGGCCTCACGGGCGGCTTCGACGAGGTCGGGACGGGAGACGGTGCCGAATTCGGGGCCGATGAAAATGGCGGCGCGCTTCTCCGCACCCGCGGTCGCCGTGTCGCCAGCGCCGACTTTTGCCATCTCTGAGTAACGCCCTTCGGCGCAAACCAGATCGCCGGGCCAAGGGGTCAAGGCGGTGAAGACGATGCGGTCTTCCTTGTGCGCCTGCTGCACGCCGGCGGTGCGCAGGTTTTCCAGGATCATCTGGGCGAAGTCGCGCTCGGTGTAGCCAGAACCATCCGGCTCGGCCGCCTTGTTGGGATCGATCAGTTCGTCGTTCTCGTCCACGCCCAGCACGCGGTGGGGCGAAAGGCTTTCCACGGTAAAGGGGCCGGCGACGCGGACTTTCCTTCGGTCCTCGTAGGGCTTGTCGTAGAGGTATTCGGATTCAGCCTTGGCGGCGATCGAGGCGTCGATTTCCTTCTGACGGGCGATGCGCTCACGCCACCCATCGGCGTGGAGCTTCTTCGCCGCCTCGCTCCACTTCGCCTCGGCCTCGCGGGGAATCTCCCATTCCTGCCACTGCTTGCCCAGCGCCTTGTTGAGTTGCTCGCGCAGGGGTTCCAGCCGCTCCTGAAACTTGTCCCAGATCACGTCGATCTCGGCATTGTTGGCGATGGACTTGAGCGTGATGTGGGGCACGCGCTCATAGACGAAGCCGTGGCGCAAATTCCCATAGGTGGGCTTGGTTGAGGGCGCCGTGCGGCTGACTTCGGCTTCCTTGAACTGGCCGTCCTTGCTGTCGGCCAGCAGGTAGTAGGGATAGCGTGCACCCATGATGCGGGCGCGGGCCAGCGCCAGCGCGACACGGGAAGTGTCGAGGGTGATCCAGCGGCGGCCCCATTGTTCGGCGACATAGGTGGTGGTGCCGGAACCGCAGGTTGGGTCGAGGACGAGGTCGCCGGGGTCAGTAGTCATGAGGAGACAGCGTTCAATTACTTTCGCGTATGTCTGGACTACGTATGTTTTCTCTGTAGCAAACGTACTTTCCTTAGTGTCGTCCCACCAGTTTGTGAATCGGACGACAGCGAAATCTTCCGCATACCTCACATATGTCAATGTTGATTTCACATCCTGAATCCGTGAGGCCTTGATCAGCTTTTCGAAACCAGAAATGTTCGTTTTCCAAAACGTTCCCCTGGATGGTCGGAAATTTTGACCTTTGAACGGGACATCAAAGGTGCTGTTCTCCCCACCACTTTGAGATACAAGTGGCGCAGTAATGAATCGGCGACCATTAGATGGACCGCCTTCTTCAGTTTTTTCAGCTGACGTTAGGCGCCTACGAACCCCATTGTCCTCATGTATCCATGTGTAGCCTTGATCCAAGGCCTTCTGACTGCGGAATTTGTAGATCTGCCGGTACTTCAAGTGCTCACTACTCTTGCAATACCAGAGAAGGTAGTCGTTCACAGAATCGAGGCCAGCGCCTCCCTTTCCGACTGTCTTAATAAATGGTATCGACGCGAAGTGGTTTGATTCCCCAAACACCTCATCCATCACCGCCCTCACCCGGTGCACATTCTCATCCCCGATCTGCACGAAGATCGAGCCCGAATCCGTCAGCAGGTCGCGCGCCACGGTGAGCCGGTCGCGCAGGTAGGTGAGGTAGGAGTGGATGCCGTCGCGCCAGGTGTCGCGGAAGGCCTTGACCTGCTCGGGCTCGCGGGTGATGTGGGCGGCATTGCCGTCCTTGACGTCGCGGCTGGTGGTGCTCCACTGGAAGTTGGAGTTGAATTTTATGCCGTAGGGCGGATCGAAGTAGATGCATTGCACCTTGCCGCGCAGGCCCTCGCGCTCGGCGAGGCTGGCCATGACTTGCAGGCTGTCGCCGAGGATCATGCGGTTGGCCCAGTGGGCGTCGTGCTGGTAGAACTCGGTGCGGGCGGAGTCGTCGGGCAGGCCGTTGAAGTCGGCGAACATGTCCACCTGCGATTCGGCGGACTTCTCCCCCGCTTCGCTCCTGCGCCGCAGGTCGTCGATCAGCACCTTGGGGTGGATTTTTTCCTGGATGTAGATGGGCGGGGCGTGCACCACGAGGTCAGACCAGTCCTGCTGGTCCTTGCCGCGCCAGACCAGTTGCGGGTCGAGGTCCGTGTTGCGCCGCTCGTAGGCGACGCGCAGCGGCGTCTGCTCGTCCTTGTGCATCACCGACTGGTATTCGGCGGTGGGGATGTTCTTGCGCGTGGCCTCGTCGTGCTTGAGTGCTTCGACGGTGAGCGGGTTGGATTTTTTGGCCATGGTGGTGGGTCGGCAATCAGGAATCGAGGGCGTCGGGCTTTTTCAGCGCCTTCTTGTCGTCGGCCTGAAGCCGGCGTTCGACCTTTTTCACGTCCTCGGCTGGCGGCAGGCTTTCGGGGCGGATGCCGCGTTCAAGAAGTGTTTTGCGGACGGCCTGGTTGTTGGTGATGTGTTCGCTGGAAATGGCGGTCTCGCTGTTCATCTGGTGCTGGCGCGCGTTGAAGATGGTGATTTCCGCCGCGAAATCCTTGGCCTTGAGGATGATCGTGGGCGCGAAGTCGGCCAGGGGGCGGTTATCCGGGACGCTCCAGTGGGCTTTCATGGCCTGGGTGGATTTGCCGAACAGGGCATGGTCGCCTTTGCTGCGAATCAGCGCGAAATCCTGGTTGCCGCCGGTTTGCTCGTAGATGACCGAGGAAAGCTCCTTCTCGGTTGCGGAGAGTTTCTTTCGGGCCTGGACGCGCTCGGCTTCCAGCAAGCGCTGTTCAATCAGTTCGGCGCGGCGGGTCTGGAGGGCAAAGTAGGTTTGGGCGAAGGCGATTTCCTGCTTTTTCGGATCGCCGTTCTGGGCGATGAGGTAGCAGGCGTAGCGGGTGAGCATGATGTCAGGGACTTCTTTCTCCGCCCCTTTCGGCATGGCGATCGTTTTGCCGACGTCGGCAAAATGATCGGACACCGCATGCCCGGAGACTTCGCAGGCAGTTTTTGCCTTGGAGACGACGTTCAGGAAGTTATCCCATTTCGTGTAGCCAAGCAGGTACTGCAGGTCGCGAGCAAGCCAGAACTCGATGCCGCTCTCGGTTTCCTGTGCGTGGGCTTCAAAGGTTGAGGTCAATGTATGTACCAACTCGGTTTTCACGCTTTGTCTCCTGCTTTTGTTCGGTGACAACAAACAGCTACCGGGGGACAAGCTGTCCCCCAGTCGACTACTGTCCGGACGAGCCTCATGTCCCTTTCTCTCGGCTGGTGACAGCTTCAATCATCTTCTCGAACTCGGCCTCGACCTTCTTGCCGAAGTCGTCCTGCATCTGGAACACGTCGGTGAATTCGGCGAAGGCCCAGCGACCGTGTTGCCCGATGTTGTTCACGCCGGGCACCCAATAGGTTTCCATCGTCGATTTCTTCTCCTTGGCGTCTTCGCGGCGGTAGCCCTTGATTTCGACGATCAGGTGCAGCAGGTCATCTTCGCCGTGGCCGTCTTCGACATGCACGATGAAGTCGGGCAGATAGCTGCGGGTTTCGGAGCCGTAGCGGTAAGGCACTTCGAGGCCGAGGTTGTGGTTCTTGACATAGGCACGCACACGCAGATGGGACTCGGCGACGCGGCAGAATTCGGCTTCCCAGTCGCTGTCGAGGATCACCCAGTTGAGGTGACAGCGACGGGCGTCGGTTTCCCAGCGGTCGGTTTTCGAGGTGTTGAAGTTGACGTGGTTGGTGCTGCCGACCGGGTTGTACGGGTCGAGGACGGCCTTGATCGGACGCCTGCCCTGCTCGGCGCGGGTGATGGCGGCGGTGATGCGCTCGCAGGCCATGTCCGCGAGCTCCTGGTACATGAGCTGAGCGGGGTAGGTGTCGCCCTTGCACACCAGGCAGGTGTCGAGCCATTGCTTGGCGATGCGCTTCATCTGGCCGAACAGGTGGAGTTTGGCGGCCTCGCCCGGCTCGCGCCATTTGCTGGTGATCAGGCGCTGGGTGAGGTGGAACAGCAGCGTCGAGGGGCGGGTGTCGCCCAGATGCTTGAGATTGAGGTCCACGCCCTCGCCGATGATGCCGGCGTTGCGGGTAATGGACGGGCCGACCAGGTCGGGCGTGAGTTCAAGCACCGAATCGGCGTTGAACTCGGCAACGAGGCGCTCTTCCGGCAGTTCGACGCGGTAGCCCTGGACGCGGGGAAAGCGGATTTCCAGCGCGTCGCGCTCGGGACGGACGGCCTTGACCTGGACGGTCTCGCGCGGCGGCTGCGGCGGCGCGACCACGGGCTTGGCGGTGAAGTCGAAGGGGATGCCGAGCACATCGGCGTATTCGACATCGAACAGGTTGTCGTCGTTGAGCTCGTAGGACTGGCGGCGCAGGGCGCGGCCAATGACCTGCTCGCACAGCAACTGGGTGCCAAAGGCGCGCACGCCGAGGACATGGGTGACGGTGTTGGCGTCCCAGCCTTCAGTGAGCATGGACACGGAAACCACGCAGCGAATGGATTCGCCCAGCTTGCCGGCCTTGCCGACGGTGTTCATGACTTCGCGCAGCAGGTTCTGGTCGGTCAAGCCCTCGGCGGAACGCGGGTCGCCGGTGCGCTCGACGATCTCGCGGCGGAACTGCTCGATCTCGGGGCCGGCCATGGCGCGGAAATTGTCGTCGAGGGCATCACCGGATTCGATCTGCTCACTGTCGATCAGCAGCGTGCGCGGCCTGGCCAGCGGGTTGCCGTGTTCGTCGAAGTTGGAGAACAGTGACAAGGCGCCGAGGAAGGGCGGCGGCGTGGTGCCGTCTTCGTTGGGCGGACGCTGAAAGCCGGAAATGTAGTCATAGACCAGCTTCGAGGTCGACGTGTTGTTGCAGACGACGATGAAGCAAGGCGGCACGCGAATGCCCGCCTTGTCCCAAAGATCGTGGGTCAATTTGTAGTGGCCGTAGAGAGCTTCCAGCGCCGTCTTCAAGCGCGTCGGCAGGCTTTGCGGATCGAGGTTCTCGGCCTTGCCGCGTCCCTTCTTCGGCATGTCCTTGCGGATGTGCTCCCAGAGGTTGCGGAACATCGGCATTTCGTCGCCCGGCAGGTTCTGCGCCACCGGCACGCGGGGCAGCTTGACGATGCCGCATTCGATGGCGTCCATCAGCGAAAAGTCGCTCATGGTCCAGGGGAACAGGGTGCCCTCGGCATAGCCGGAGCCGCGCAGGAAAAAGGGCGTGGCGGAAAGGTCCAGCACGCGCGCCACGCCGAGCTTGCGGCTTACGGCCTCGATGCCGGAAATCCACAGCCGGGCGGCCTCGTTGTTCTTCTCGGCCTCCCTGCGCTCGTCGCCTTTGAGGTCTTCGTCGTCCTCGGGCTTCGGCTTGGCGCGGTAGCAGTGGTGGGCTTCGTCGTTGATGACCATGACGTTCTTCATGCTCATGAGTTCGGGCATGACGCGCTGGATCATCTGGCCTTCGGTTTCGAGGGTGGAGAGCTCTTCGCCGCCGCGCCCCTGCAGCAGCAGTCGGTTTCCCTTGGCAAGCTCCAGGCGCTCGCGCAGCTTGAAGGCGTGGTAATTGGTAATGACGATCCTGGCACGCTCGATGTCGCCGATCATGTCGCCGGGCACCATTTCCCGGTCCAAGTAGTAGCTGTCCGGGTCGTTAGGCTGGAGCACGCGCAAGCGGTCCTTGATGGTGATGCCTGGCGTGACGACGAGGAAGCCGCGAGTAAATCTCTTGCTGGTGGGGCGGCGCACGGCATTTACGGTCTGCCAGGCAATCAGCATGGCCATCACCGTGGTCTTGCCCGCTCCGGTGGCCAGCTTGAGGGCGAGGCGCAGGATGCCGGGACTGGCGTCGCTGTTGGAGTTGGCAAGATGCAGCAGGAAGCGCTCGCCGGCTTTGCCAAGCTGGGGTGCCACTTCGGTCAGCCAGATGGCGGTTTCGACGGCTTCGACCTGGCAGAAGAAGGGCCGGATGTCGGCGAAAGGATGGTGTCGCCAGTGTTGGAGCAGGCGTGCGGTTTCGGGCGTTACCCGCCAGTCGGCGGGGTTGGGCAGGCTGCGCCACTTGTCCACCTCCTGCCGCACGCCATTGATGATGGCGGTGTGGGCATATTCCTGCGCCTGACTGGAAAGTCCCTCGTCGAACAGCAGGGAGTCCTGCTTTTGCGCGGCCTTCTGCTTTTTCGGCTTGGGGATTGGGGTGATGAATTCCGCGCGACGCCTTGACTCGACGATCTTCTGCGTCGGCTGACCTGCCGCATCGAGTTCCCAATGCCGCTTTGGATAGTCGTAAGGTGAATTCAGGATCGGCCGGGAGAAGAACTGATTTTCCATGTTCGGTGGGATGGAACCTGGTTAAACTTTACGCGCCCGATGAATCCGGCATGGCCGAATTATATGGTGCATTCATCCCGCCAGCGGCAGGATCAGGGCTCCCAGCGCGCTGAGCGCGAGGGTGACGACGAATACCGCGACATCGGCGGCATGGGCCTGGGAACGGACAGCTTGTACTTTGCTTTCGACAGACATGGCGTTTCCTCCTTGAACACGGGGAGGAGTTTGCCGGGGGCGAGGCTCATGGCGTGAGCCTGTCGGCGGAAGTCGGCGAATCCGGTGCTTGCAGCTCGGGCGCCTGCAAATCGCGCGGCAGGCTATCGACCGGATTGAGGTCAACGATTTCCCTGTCCTCGCCGGCGGCCTTGAGTTCGCGAAACTTGCGCGCGGAAACCAGCACCCGGCTTTCCATCGAGGCCACCGACTTGTTGTAGGCAGCCACCGCCTCGCCCAGGTTCCTGCCGACCCGCGACCAGTGCTCGGCCAGGGTGGCAAGGCGCTCATAAAGTTCGCGGCCAAGCTGGCTGATGCGTTCGGCATTCTCTGTCAGGGCCTGTTGCGTCCAGCCGTAGGCGACGGCGCGCAGCAGCGCGATCAGCGTGGTCGGCGTCGCCAGGATCACGCGCGCATCGACGCCGGCTTCGATCAGCGAAGGGTCGGCTTCCAGGGCGGCGGAATAGAACATCTCCCCCGGCAGGAACAAAACCACGAAATCCGGCGAGGGCTGAAACTGCTCCCAGTAGGCCTTCTGCCCCAGCTTCTTGAGGTGGTCGCGGACCTGGCGGGCGTGGTCGGCGAGCTTGCGCTTCTTGGCTTCCTCGTCCGCCGCTTCGAGGGCGTCGAGGTAGGCGGCCAGCGGCGCCTTGGCGTCGACCACGATGTTCTTGCCGCCGGGCAGCCTGACGATCAGGTCGGGACGCAGGCGCCCGTCCTCGGTGGTGGTGCTTTCCTGCTCGAAGAAATCGCAGTGATCGAGCATGCCCGCCATTTCGACCACCCGCTTGAGTTGCAGCTCGCCCCAGCGGCCGCGCGTCTGCGGCGCGCGCAGGGCCTTCACCAGGTTGCCGGTCTCGCCGCGCAACTGGTCCTGCGCCAGTGCCAGCGAGCGCACCTGTTCGGTGAGCGTGGCGTAGGCGTCGACGCGGGCCTTTTCGATGCCCTGGATCTGCAACTCGAACTTTTCCAGCGAGGTCTTCACCGGCGCCACCAGCTCGCCGATCGCCTGCTGGCGCTTTTCCAGTTCGCCCCTGGCCGTCGCCTGCTGGGATTCAAGCGCACTGCGGGCGAGTTCGAGGAAGCTCTGGTTGTTCTTCGCCAACGCGTCGGCCGACAGCGCCCTGAAGGCGTCGGCAAAGCTCGCACGGGCGGCTTCCAGCGTGGCCTGGCGTTCGGCAAACAGGGCGCGTTCGCCTTCCAGCTCGCCTTGCAGCGTGGCGCAGCGTACCGCCAGCGCCGACTCTTGCGAGCGCGAGGCGGCCAGCTCGGCTTCGCGCTGTATCAGCGCATCCCGCGCCTCGCGCAAACGCGCGGTGAAAACGAAAGCAACCAGACCGCCGCCGAGCAGCAGGCCAATGACGAGTGCGATGACCGGTTCCATGAGTCCTAGAGTATCACTTGCCGCTGGCTCGCCAGATGAGCCACGTGGCTATTCATTGAATCCCCGGATCAGGCGCCCGGCCTTCTTGGTCGGCCGGCCCTTGAGGCCGGCGCCGGGCACCGGCGCCAGGCGGCGCAATTCTTCCTGCCGCTGGCGCCGCTGCGCGCTTTCCGCCGTTTCGTCGTAGAGCAGTCGCGCTTCCGGAGCCGGCCTGCGCTGGGCGGCGAGTCCGCGCACGATCACGGTCCAGCAGTTCTCGCCGATGACGATTTCAAGCTCATCCCCAGGCTTGACCTCGCGCGCGGGCTTGGGCACCTGACCGTTCCAGCGCAGCTTGCCGCCGGCAATCGCCTCGGCCGCCAGGCTGCGCGTCTTGAAAAAGCGCGCCGCCCAGAGCCACTTGTCGAGCCGCTGGCGGCCCTCCTCCCCGATCTCAGTCATGGAAGACGACGAACTCCCCGAGCGCCGCGCGCGGGGTAGCCAGCGTATTCTCGACCGCATCCGGATCGGCGTGGCCGAGGCACATGCCGCACACCAGTTGTTCCTGTGCGCCGAAACCGAGTTGCCCGGCGATGATGGTGTGATACGGCAGCCAGGCCACTTGCGGGCAGGTGTCCAGCCCGCGCGCCCCGGCCGCCAGCATCACGTTCTGCAGGAAAGTGCCGTAGTCGAGCCAGCCGCCCCGCCCCATGCGACGGTCGATGCTGAAAATCAGGCCGACCGGCGCGCCGAAGAATTCGTAGTTGCGCCGCATCTGCGCGTGCATCCGCGCCGCGTCGCCCTTGGCGATGCCGAGCAGGCCATAGAGGCCGAAGCCGATGGTACGGCGTCGCGACAGATAGGGTTCGAAGAATTCCGCCGGATAGTAATCGTATTCCGGTTCATGGCCAGGCTCGACGGCATCGTAGGCGGCGCACACGGCATCGACCAGATCCTGGCGCGCGGCGCCGCTCAGCACATGCACCCGCCAGGGCTGGAGATTGGTGCCGGAGGGCGCGCGGCGCGCCACGGCGAGTATGTCTTCGACGGTCGCGCGCGCCACCGGGGTCGGCAGGAAGGCGCGCACGGCGTGCCGCCCCGCCATCACCGCATCGACGGCCGCCCTGCGCTCCACGGCGGTCAAGATCTGCCCGGCGCTATTTGCCGGCCTCGCGCCGGGCGCGCGAGGTGGCCATCACCGTGGCTTCGCCCTCGATCACCACCTTGCCGGCGACGGTGCACACCGTGTCGAGGATCACGCGGCACTTTTCGGCAATCACTTCCTTGACCGTGACCTTGGCGCGCACCGTGTCCCCAATGCGCACCGGGGCCTTGAAGCGCAGCGACTGGCCAAGGTAGATCACCCCCGGGCCGGGCAGGCGCGTGCCGAGCACCGCCGAAAGCAGGCTGGCCGAGAGCATGCCGTGGGCGATGCGCCCGCCGAACTGGGTGGTCTTGCCGTATTCCTCGTCCAGATGCACTGCATTGGTATCGGTCGATACCGCCGCGAACAATAGGATGTCGGCCGCGCCGATGGTCTTTGCGGTTTCGGCGCTCATGCCGACCGAGATATCCTCGATGTCATAGCCGTTCTGCGGATTCATGACGATTTCCCTCGTGACAAATATCCGGTTGGCACCGCCTCAGGCGGATGCCTGCAATTCGCGCTTGAGCTTGATCAGCAGGCCCTCGATGCGGGTGGAAAGCGTCAGGTAGGCACTGATCGCCGGATCTTCCATGCGCAGGATGCGGCCTTCGCGAATGGCGTCGGCGATGGCCTTCGACTCGCGATGAAATTGCTCATGGACCGGCAACAGTTCCGCCGCCGTGGGCAAGCGGGCCAGCTCGGCGGCATTGGCCGCCAACCACTGGCCCAAACCGCATTGCGCGGCATCGCCCAGTGGCCGGGTATCGAAGTCCTCGCCCTGTACACGACCCAGGGCGATGTGGAACTTCATCTTCCATGCGCGATGCATGGCCAGGGCATTCTCGAAATCGAAATCCTGCATGGCGGCGCGGCCTCCCTTTTGATTTTTCATTTTAATCCGCCGCCGCCCCGGCGCGAACGTCAGGCGCCCAGCAGAGCCAGACCTCCACCGCCGAGGCGCAAGGCACCGGCAACCAGCAAGGCGATAGCGATCGAGAGCGCCACGGAAAATCCGGCATCGCGCCGACCGATGGTCTTCAGCATCACGGCAAAGGTGGAAACGCAGGGCACGTAAAAACTGATGAAGGCGAGCAGGACGAACATCTGCCCCGACGTAAGCACGGCGCCCAGTTCCTGGGTGCCAAGGGCCTGATAGATCATCAACAGCGACAGTTCCTTGCGCAGCACGCCGAACAGCAGCGGCACACCCAGCGCCAGCGGCAAGCCCAGCCACCATGAGGTGACCGGCGTCAGCAAGGCATTGATGATGGCCTCGGCGCCAAGATGGCCAAGCAGTGCCAGCACCACGCTGCCGCCCACCAGCAGCGGTGTCACGATGGTCAGGATGTCGCTGGTACGGTGCCAGGTTTCGCGCAGCAAGCCGCGCCATGCCGGCAGCGAATAGGGGGGAATATCCTGCACCCGCCCCGGACCGAGTTCGCCCTGGCGCCGCGACAGGAGATTGCCCGCCACCGCGATCAGCAGCAGGGGCAGCATGAACATGCCGATCACCCCCGCCACGCCGAGAAACTTGCCGGCAATGGCAAGAATGATGGCGGAACGCGCGGAACAGGGCACGAAGGTGATCAGCACGGCGGCGATCACCCGCTCGCGCCCGGTGGTCAGGCGCGCGGCGCCGGAAATCGCCGGCACGTTGCAGCCCAGCCCGAGCAGGAAGGGCAACGCGACCCCGCCGTGCAGGCCGATGCGATGGAACCCGCGATCGACGACGAAGGCGATGCGCTGCATCAGGCCGGCCTGTTCCAGGCTGACCAGCAGCATCACCAGCGGAATCATGTAGGGCACGACAATGCCGGTGAGGCCGATCAGGCCATCGAGCACGGCGCGACCGATCACGCCCCCCGTGCCGCCCGGTTGCCAGTCGGCAAACGCCTCGGCCAGCTTCACCGTGGTCATGGCATCGATCCAGCCGCTGATCTCGAACACCACGAACAATACGGCGGCAAATACGGCGAGGCTGCCGATCAGGCCCCACTGCGGATGGAGGAAGATTTCGTCGAGCCAGTAGCGCCAGCCCTGCGCCCCCGGCGTCCCCATGCGCATGGCAGACTCGACCAGCGTCGCGGCGCGATGATGGCGGTCAGCATGCAGTTCCTCGGCCAGGGGACGCGGCAAGGCGAAATCGACCGCGGCGCGCAGGCGGCGCAATTCCGGCAAGCGGGAGGCAAAGTGCTCCGCCAGTTCCGCCTCGATGAACTCGTCGCCCGCCGCGAACTGCGCCAGCAGCCAGCCGTGCGGCACGCGGAAGGCGGCATGCACGTCCTCGCGGTTCAAGGCCGCGGACAAGGCTTCCAAGCTGGCGGCGATATGCCGGCTGGGTGGTGGCGGCAAGGGGCAGGTGCTGCCGCGCGCAGCGCCGGCCGCCGCCGCGAACAACTGCGTCAAACCCTGTCCCATCAGCGCCACGGTAGGCACCACGGGAATGCCAAGCAGATGCTGCAGGGCCTTGACGTTGATCGACAGGCCCTTGCGCAGCGCTTCGTCCATGCGGTTCAGCGCCAGCACCACCGGCCGCCCCAGGCGGCAAAGTTCCAGCGTCAGCTCCAGGCTCGGTTGCAGGCGACTGGCATCGACCACCTGGATGATCAGGTCGGGGGGGGCAAAGGGTGCCGGCGGCGCGCCGGCCTCGTGTACCAGCACCGGCGGCCGCTGGTCGCCCCAGAGCAGGTATTTCAGGGTGCCCAGTTCGGCACCGGACAGGTGCTCCAGTGAAGCGATGCCCGGCAGGTCGACCAGGCTGGCTTCATCCAGCCCGATCTTGACCCGGCACTCGCGATACACGGTATGGCTGCCGCCGAGTTCGCCCCGCTGCGGCGAGGCACTCGACACCGCCTCGAACAGGGTCGTCTTGCCGCTACCGGGAAGGCCGACCAGGGCGATGCGCAAGCGCCGCTCGCCGCGGAACAGCGGTGTGCGCAAGGGAATGGCGATGGCAGTCACTCAGAGCCGGTATTCGAGTTGCAGCCGCGATTGCAGGCGCTTGGCCTGCTTCAAGGCTTCCTTGAGGACGTGGCGGTCCATCTCGTTCAGCTTGTCCGGATCGACCCGGTTTTCGCCTCCCGGCGCGGTGCCGACGCGCTGATTGCGCAGGCGCAATTGCTGGATGAAGAAGAAGCCCTCGATCACCGCGTTGATGTCGTCGCCGCCCAGCAGCTTTTGCGTCGAAGCCGCGCGCAGGCGCTCGACGGTGCTGCTGTGCGGGATATTGTGCGCCAGCGCGATGATGCGCGCGGCATCGACAGAGGGCCGCGTGCCGAAGGCCTTTAGGTCCAGGGTGTGCGGGAAATCGGCGTTGTTGTCGAACACGAAGTCGCGGATCATGCCCAGCGGCGGCGCGGCCTTGGCCGCGTTTTCGGCCATGAAGCGCAGGAAGACCTTGGCCTCGGCCGTCTGTTCCAGCAGCCAGTTGCGCAGCTCGCGCGCCAGATGGTCATCGCCGGACAGGGGCCGGAAGTCGAAGAAGATGGTGGCATTGAGCAGCGCTTCGGGTTCCGGCGCGCGTATCCACTTGCCGAAGCATTCGCGCCACTCCTCCTGCGACAGGCACCACGCCGGATTGCTGGCCATGATGTTGCCCTTGCACAGCGGAAAGCCGCAGCGCGCGAGGCCCTCGTTGACCTGCCTGGCGAAGGCGAGGAAGCGCTGCCGCAGGGCTTCGAGCTCGGTGTCCGGCGGGCAGGTGAAAATGATGCCGTTATCCTGATCGGTGCTGAAAGTCTGCTCATCGCGGCCTTCGGAGCCGAAGGCCAGCCAGTTCCAGTGAATGCCGTCGAACTCGTGGTCGTCAAGTGCAATATCGATCACGCGACGGGTCAGGCTGTCGTTGAGGCCGGAAATGAACTGGGTCAGCTTCTCGGCGTTGACACCCTGGGCCAGCATGTTGAGGCAGAGCCGGCGCACGTCGCTGGCGGCGCGCGACAGTTCGTCCATGTCGGCCGCCCCCTCGATCACCTTGCGCACGTTGCGCAGGCCGATGCGCTGCATGGCGAACAGGTCGCGCTCGGAAACCACGCCGGCCACCTTGTCCTCGCCGTCGACGATCACCAGGTGGCGGATGCGGTGCATGGCCATGGCCAGCATGGCGTCATAGGCCGTGGCATGCGCGGAGATGGTCGCCGGCGGCGCCGTCATCACCTCGGCGATCGGCGCCGTCGGCGCATGCTCGGGGATCACCACGCGGCGCAGGGCGTCGCTCTGGGTGAAAATGCCCAGCGGCTTGTTGTCGCCGTCGGTGACGATCACCGAACCGACCTTGGCCCTGACCATGGTTTCCATCGCCTCGCGGATAGTCGCGGTCGGCGGAATGCGCAGCACGCCGGGGCGGACGAAGGCGGTGAGCTGGGCATTCATGGTCTGTTGGTCGGAATTGCGCTGACCGAACTGGATTTCGATCTGGCGCCGCGCCTCGTGCAGCAGTCCGGCGACGTGGTCGAGGACGAAACGATTGAACTCGCAACTCGACAGCAGCAGCGAGGCAAAGTCGGCGCTGGCGAGACGCCAGGTCTTGACCTCGCCGACCGCGCTATAAACATTGATCGCCGGGCGCCGCGCGGCGGTGGCCGCCAGTGGAAAACTCTGTCCCGCTTCGAGGTCGTAGAGCGGCGGATCGATCAAGGTGACATCGCCGACCTGCCGCGCCTGGACCTTGCCGCTTTCGATGATGTAGAGATCCGGCGGCATGTCGTCGGGAGTCAGGATGAAACCGCCATCGGCGATGGTGACCGGCTTCAGGGCCTTCACCAGGGCTTCGACGGCAAAGGTGCCCATGTCCTTGTATGGTGAGTGGCGGCGCAGGAAGGCGAGCAAGGCCTCGGCGGTTTCAGGGGTGGTGGCGGGCATGTTTCAGCTATCGATATGGAAACGGGTTTTCAGCCGCTGCTGCAGGCTGCGTGCCTGGCGCAGGGATTCCAGCAGAACACGGCGGTCGAATTCATTGAGTCGGTCGGGATCGATCTGGTTGCCGGGGCTGTCGCCGGCGCCCTCGGCCGCTGCCTGAACGGCGAGGCGCACGGCTTGCAGGGCATGAAAGGCATGCACGGCCGCCTCGGCGTCGGCGGAGGGGATTATCCCATCCCGGGCGGCACCGCGCAGCCGCTCGCTGGTCGCGGTCTCGGATGCGGCATTGCCGAGGGCAAATATGCGCGCCGCGTCCACGAATATCCGCGAGCCGAATTTCTTCAGGTCGACCTTGCCACCGGCTTCGGGCACGGTGACGAAATCCCGCAGGCGCCCCAACGGCGGCGGCGCGGCCAAGGCATTGGCGGTCATCATGCGCAGGAAGATTTCGTTGCCGCGCGTGAGCTTGCCCAGCTCGCCGCGCAATTCCGCGGCCAGTTCGGCATCACCGGCGAGCGGCCGGAAATCGAAAAAGATCGAGGCATTGAGCAACGCCTCCGGTTCCGGCGTGCGCACCCAGGTGGTAAAGCTTTCCAGCCATTCCGACTGCGACAGGCACCAGCGCGGATTGCCGGCCATCACCTCGCCGTCGCACAAGGGGAAGCCGCATTGCGCCAGCGCCTGATTGACCGCCTGGGCGAATGGCAGGAACAGCTCGCGCAAGTCGCGCGCCTCGCCGTCGTCGCTGGCGGAAAAGATCAGGCCGTTGTCCTGGTCGGTGGCCAGCGTCTGTTCCAGCCGCCCCTCGGAACCGAGCCCCAGCCAACACCAGCGTGCCGGCGGCAGCCGGTAGCGCGCCTGCATCAGCGTCAGCACACGCCCGGTGATGGCGTCGTTCAGATGCGACAGCAGGCCGGTGACCAGGGCCGGACCCGCGTCGGCGGCATGCAACGCGACGGCCAGCCGGCGCGCCTCGGCGGCATGGGCTGCCAGCACCTCGACCCGCGTGGCGGTGGCGATGCCGGCGGCACAGGCAGCGACGGCCGAAGACTGCGGCAGGATGTCGGACTTGCTCACGCTCAGTACTGAATACGCGCGAAGTAGGTCTTCTGCGCCGCGTCCAGCGCCTGACGCAGGGTCAGGATGCCCATGTCGGCGAGCAGCGGAATCATCTTGAGGAAGACTTCCCCGGTGACGAAGGCATCGCCCAGGGCGGTGTGGCGGCCGATGACGTTGATCCCCAGGCGCTCGGCGATCAGTTCCAGCTTGTGCGACTCCTGGTTGGGGTGGATCACGGCGGAGAGCAGCAACGTGTCCAGCACCGGCTGGGTGAATCTGACGCCCAGGCTGTCTTCCTTCAACTGGAAGAAACGCATGTCGAAGGCCGCGTTATGCGCCACCAGCACGGTTTCATTGCAGAACTCGTGGAAGGCTGGCAGCACCGCGTCGAGCCGCGGCTGGCCATTGACCATGGCATCGGTGATGCCGTGAATGGGTATGCCCTCGGGCTTCAACGGAATACCCGGATCGACCAGTTGATCGAAGATCTCCTGGCGCAGCAGCCGATTATTAACGATGCGCACCGCACCCATCTGGATGATTTCGTCGCCCTGCGAGGGTTGCAGGCCGGTGGTTTCGGTGTCGAACACCGAATAGGTGAGCTCGGAGAGCTTGCGGTCGAGGTCGATGCCCGCCCCTTCGGCGTCGCGCGCGGCGAACAGGTCGAAGTCGTAGTACTCCGGTCGGCTGTCGCTGTGCAGGTGCTGCGCCTGATCCACCACCGGCGCGTCGGGCATCGCGGCCGCTGGCAGGACGATGCGGAAATAGGCGCGATGGGCGGCCTTTTCGCGCTGATACCAGATCTCGCCGCCGTGGCGATCGATCACGTCGCGCAGGGTCAGCGGGCTGGTCTCGCTGCCGACGTTCATCGGCTCCAGTTCCCAAGTGTAGAGCGTCTCCGAGGACACCGTGGTACCCGACCAGATCAGGTCGAGAAACACCATCTTGCCATCGGCATCGAGGCGCAGGCGCAACTCGCGGATTTCGTAATGGTCCCGCAGCCGCGAGGCGAGAAAGGTGATGGCCTGGATCAGCGAGAAGCTGTCGACCCGCATCCACAAGCTGACATCCTGTTCCTCGTGCTTGATCGGCAGCTGTAGCTTGTCCTCGATGCGGCGCGCGGCGGCCGAAAGGATGTCGATCGCCAGCACATCCTCCAGCGGCCAGCGCGTCTTCAGCGAATCGGCAAAGCGGTTCATGGTCGCATCCAGACGCGCACTCATGGTCGAGGCTTCGTCGGAAATCACGCGCATGAAGCGTTCGCGGTAGTCGGCTTCCATCTCCGGCGAATCGAGCAGGGTTTCGACGGCGGCGCGGATGTTGCCCAGGGCGGCGCGGTTGCCGTCGGTCAGGGTCTGCAAGGCCTGGTCGCGTTGCGCCTCGCGCTCGAAATTGCGGGTGATGTTCTCGATGGTGAGGACGTAGCCGGTGACCTGGGGTTCTGCGCCAAGCGGGTTCGCAGCGCCATCCTCGCTGGTCTCGGTACGCGCCAGAACCGGCGCCATTTGCGCGCGGAGCAACTGGCCTCCACGCGTGGTAGTAATGAAATTCGCGGTCGGCTCGGCGCTGCCCTTGCGCAGGCGTTGCTGGATGTTCTCCAGGGAGTGGGTGATCTGGCCGCGTTCGAGGATGGAAAAAATCGAGCGGCCGAGGCCGATCAGGGCGCCGCCGCTCATCGAGGTCGGCCCCTGCGCCAGCGCCTTGAACTGGAGCCGGGCACGACTGTTGTAGAGCAGGATGCGGCCATCGAGGTTGCACACCACCACCCCCAGCGCCAGCTCCGACATCAGCGCCGCGAGCCGGTTCTTTTCTTCCTCGACCGTGGCCTTGGCCTGGCGGATCTGGGCCTCGACATCGTCGAGCAACTCGTTGCGCTGCTGCGCCAGATCGTTGGCGGCGCGGGCAAGGTCGCAGACTTCCGGCGGCCCCTCGGGCGCGACGCGAAAATTGCGGTTGGCGCCCAGCATCAGGCGCAGTGTCTCGGCCATGCGCGACAAGCCATGCACGTATTGCCGGAACAGGCTGCGCAACAGGATCACGCCGCCGATGAAGCCGATCAGGGTCATGAAGCCGCCCAGCGGCAGGCGCGGAATCAGGAACCGGGCAAAGGCTTCGCGTTCGGCATCCCTGGCGTCGGCGAACAACAGCAAGGCGGTGAGCGCAAACGGCCCGGTCATCAGCAGCCCCAGCACGCAGGCCGCCAGGATGAAACGCACTTTCGCCTTCATGCCAGCAGCGTCTTGATCTGGGCGACGAGATCCTTGGTCGAGAAGGGCTTGGTGATGTAGGCATTGGCGCCGAGGGCCAGACCCTTGGTGATTTCGGTTTCGCGCCCCTTGGCGGTCAGCATGATGATCTTCAGCTCGGCCTGTGCGGCATCGGCGCGCAGGGATTCGCAAACCTCGAAGCCGGACTTCTTCGGCATCATGACATCGAGCAAGACCAGGTCGGGACGGAATTCCCCGGCCTGGCGCAAGGCCGCCTCGCCGTCGGTGGCGACGCTGACCTCGAAACCTTCCTTCTTCAGCAGGTATTCCAGCGAGATGACGATGTTGGGTTCATCGTCGACAATCAGGACACGGTTCGCCACCACCACCCTCCCCTTCTAGGAATTTTTCCCATTATCACCTGCCTGACGCGGCAAGGTGAACTGGAAGCAGGCGCCTGCCGCGGGGGCACTTTCGACCCACAGTCGACCATTGAAGTACTCGACGATCTGGCGGCTGATCGGCAAGCCGAGGCCCGTGCCCTGGGGCTTGTCGGTCAGCACGTCGGTGCCGCCCGAACCCTGGCGGAACTTGTCGAAAATCACTTCATGGTCGGCGGCATGGATGCCCGGACCGTTGTCGCTGACACTGACGCGGACCTCGTTCGCCGTGCCTTCGGCGCCGACTCTCACGGTGCCTGTGCCGGCGGGGACGAATTTCAGGGCATTCGACAACAGGTTCACCATCACCTGCATCAGGCGGTCGCGATCGGCCATCACGACCAGGCCCGGCTCCACACCCGCGAGATCGAGCGTAACCTGCTTTTCGGCAAACAGGGCGGTCAGCGAATCGGCGGCCTCGTTGATCACTTCACCGACGTCGATCGCCGTCACGGTCCACTCGGCGCGGCCGGATTCGAGCTTGGCCAGGTCGAGGATCTGGTTGATCAGGCGCGACAGGCGCACGGTTTCGCTGACGATGATGCCAAGGAACTTGGTGCGCTGCTCCAGGTCCGTCTTCGGGTCTTCGTGCAGCATCTCCGAAAACGCGCGGATCGAGGTCAGCGGCGTGCGCAGTTCGTGGGTCACGGTGGAGATGAAATCGTCCTTCATGCGGTCGAGTTCGCGCAGGCGCTCGTTGGCATCGCGCAACTCGGCGGTGGCGCGGGTCAGCTCCTTCGACTTCTGTTCCAGTTCGCGCGAATAGGCGCGCACCTGCGAGGCTTCGTCGAGGATGTTCATCACTTCGTCGAGCCCCAGCGGTTCCTCCTTAACCACCGAGGCCACCATGACGCGCGCCGAGGCCGAGCCAATCGCGCCGGCAAGCTGGTTCTCGGCGAAATTCACCAGGCGCGCATCGGCCGGCAACTCGTCGATCGCGCGCAGGCCGCGCGCATTCGCGTGGCGTTGAAAGGCTTCCTCGGCGCGTTCGCGGCCGAGAAAGCGGGAGGCCAGCGGCAGCAGATCGCCGACCCCGGCGCTACCGCCCCACATCGAATGCCCGGCAACATCGGCGCCACCGACAAACAGCGTGGCCTGGCGCGCCTCGCGCGCGTTGGGCACGCGCAGCAGGGAAACGCCGAGGTAGGCGCCAAGATTGGCAAGCAGGCTCCAGACCAGGCAATGCGTGATCTCGTCCAGACCGCCGAGGCCGAACAGCTGTTGCGGACGCAACAGCTCGATGCCGAACAGGCCGTGGGCGATGAAGCCTTCCGGCAGCCATCCCGATTTGGCGAAGGACGGCAGCAGCAGGGTGTAGGCCCAGAGCACAAAGCCGGCGGCCAGCCCGGCCACCGCGCCGTCGCGCGTGCCGCCTTTCCAGAAAATGCCGCCCAGCACCACCGGCGCGAACTGCGCCACGGCGGCGAACGAGATCAGGCCGATCGATACCAGCGCATAGGCCTCGCCGGCGACGCGGAAGTAGAGGTAGCCCAGGCCCAGGATGATGGCGATCGCCCAGCGCCGGATCTCCAGCAGCAGGCCCGAGAGATCGGCCTTGTCGGCCAGGCCCAGCCAGCGCACGCGCAGCAGCAAGGGCATGACGAGATCATTGCAGACCATGGTCGACAGGGCGATGGTTTCGACGATCACCATGCCGGTGGCCGCCGACAGTCCGCCGATGAAGACGAACAGCGTCAGCGTCTCCTGCTGGTGCGCCATCGGCAAGGTCAGCACGAAGGTGTCGGCATCCACAGTGCCGATCGGAAAATGCATCAGCCCGGCCAGCGCCACCGGCAGCACGAAGAGATTGATCAGGAACAGGTAGAGCGGAAACATCCAGACCGCGCGGTTGAGGTGGGTGGCATCGACGTTTTCCACCACCGCGATCTGGAACTGGCGCGGCAGCAGCAGCGAGGCGAACAGCGACAGGAACACCAGCGTGCCCCAACTGCCATACGCCGCCGGCGCATCGGCGCGGTTGAGCCGGGTGGCCACCTCGGGCACCGCCGCCGCGCGGGCGAAGATGTCACCGACACCCTCGTGCATGCCCCAGACGACGAAGGCGCCAACGGCGAGGAAAGCCACCAGCTTGACCACCGATTCGACCGCGATCGCCGCCACCATGCCCTCGTGCCGCTCCGTCGCGTCCAGATGGCGGGTGCCGAACAGGATGGTGAAGGCCGCCAGGATCATCGCCACGTACAACGCGCTGTCCTGGAACAGCGGCACCGCGCCCACCGCCGCCGGCATCACGATCTCGGGATAGTTGCCGAGGATGGTGAAGCTGTTGGACACCGCCTTGAGTTGCAAGGCGATGTAGGGGATCACGCCGACCACCGCGATCACCGTCACCAGGCCGCCGAGCAACTGGCTCTTGCCGTAGCGCGAGGCGACGAAGTCGGCGATCGAGGTGATGCGGTTGGCCTTGGCGATGCGGATCATGCGATACAGGATGAAGCCACCCAGCGCGAACAGCAGCGTCGGGCCAAGGTAGATGGGCAGGAAGCCGATGCCATTCGCCGCCGCGCGCCCCACGCTGCCGTAAAAGGTCCAGGTGGTGCAATACACGCCGAGCGACAGCGCATACACCAGGGGGCTCGCAATCAACGAACGGCCGTGGTCGGAGCGATGGTCCGCATACCAGGCGATGCCGAACAACACCCCAAGGTAAAGAAACGAGGCGAGAACGATGACCCAGCCTTGCAGCATCAGTCGCGCTTCCGCTCGATCACGAAGGCCATCAGCGCGATCAGCACGATCCAGGAGCCCATCAGCCAGGCAAACAGCGGCGGCATGCCAAGGAAACTGCCGTTCTTGTTGAAGATCGACAGCAGCGGGTAGTTGAAGAAAATGCAGCCAAGCAGGAAAACAAAGGCCAGGCGCTGGGAGGTCAGGCGGGTGCGGATCATGGGCGGGGTTCTCGGAGAATCCGGACTGGACCCCCATGGTACCGAAGCATGGACGTCCAGTACATAGACGCCGGAGACATCCTCCCTCTCCGTTCGGCCGGATCTCGATAGCTGATTTGCCTACCCGGCAGCCAAGCTCAGAACATCCCCCAGCCGTGGTCGGTGCCGATTGCCGCCAGGGAAATGCCCTGCTCGGCATTGACCCATTGCCGGCTACCGCCGCCCGCCAGATGCTGGAACGCCGCGTCGGCACGGCCATCGCCATTGCCGTCTGCGGTTGTCCAGTCCGCAAACGGAGAATGCATCGAATCCGGATTCCATGAACTCGCGGCCTCCGTCGTCCACACCCCCGTCTGACCGCCCTTGGTCTTCCACCAGATGTCCATCTTGCCGTCGCTGTTGAAGTCGGAAACGGTGTAGTAGTCCAGCCAGTTGGCCGGGTATTCCACATGACCGATGCGCATTCCGGCGACCGTGGCCACGCCGATTTCCGCGTCGGAAAACTGGACTCGTTCGACGCCGATCAAGGTATCGGTGCCGTCGTCACCGTTTGACGAATTGATGTCGGTGACGATGTAGGAGTTCCCGGACTTGACAATCGAGTAGCCAGATCTTGTGCCGGAGAACACTGCAAGGTCGAGACCGAAGCCGCCGTTAAGGACATCGTTGCTCTGCCCGCCGGAAAGCGTGTCGTTTCCGAAACCGCCATCAATCACATCTGGCGCCGACGACCCCGAAAGAATGTCCGCGGCATTACTTCCACCGTGATACATGCTGACTGGAGATGTAGCAGCCGATGCCACGATTTCGAGGGTACCGTGGACGTCCGTATAACTTGCTACGGCCTTGACCATCTTGCCGATGAGCCCAGAATCGAGAAGTAGGCTTGCTCCGGAACCGATCGTGTTCCAGGAATTTCCGTCATTGCTGGACTGCCAGATATAAGTCACTGCGCCCAAGCCATCTGGGTCGATCAACGAATGGGAGGCGGTCAAGGTCTGGCCCTGGATCGACGACCCGCTAACCGTTGCATGGCCTACCGGCGCGTCGTTGGTGCCGGTGATGTTCACGTGGACGGGGTTAGCTGCCACCCATTTCGCGCCGCCGCTGCCCTGGGCTCCCGTGTTGCCGTCGTCCAGCCAATATCGATCCCGTAGCCGGATTGCCAGTCGCTCACATTGCTGTAGGCAATCGATTGCGCCGTCTGATTGACCAGCGCCTGCGTGGCGTTGGCGTTGAAGGTGATCCCCAGCAAGGAGGTCGACCAGGTGTAGCTGCCCACCGTGGTGCCCGAGACGATGACATCCCCGCCGGCCTGCCCGGCGACGATGTTGGCGCCCGAGAAGCGCCCCCAGGTATCGCCGTAGGGGCCATCCCAGGGCATCAGGTTCAACACCGCTCCGGCGTAGTTGCCCAGCCCCCCATTCAGGGCCGCCAGTTCCGCATCGACCACCTGGGCGTCACTGTCCAGCACCACCGGTGTCCCGCCTTCGGTGTACCCCACCGTGCCCCCCACCGTGCCGTTGAAGGTGGGGGCGTCGTTGATGCCGTTGATGCTGATGGCGAAGCTGCCGGTGTAAGGTACCGAGCCGTTCTCGCCGCCGTCGGCGAGGCTGAAGCCGAAGCTGTCGCTCGTCGTCTCGCTGCCGTCGTGGGTGTAGCGCGCCCCGCTGAAGCTGCCGTCGAAGCTGCCACCCACCGTGAGCGCTTCGCCGCTGTCTTGCACAGTATTGTTGTTGGCGTCCTTCCACAGCACGCCATGGGTCGGCGCACTGGTGATGGTGTAGGTCAGTCCGCTGCCGCTGTCGGCCATGGGTCGGCGCACTGGTGATGGTGTAGGTCAGTCCGCTGCCGCTGTCGTCCGGGTCGCCTTCGTTGATCTGGGTGAACCCGATGGTCCCCGTGGCGCCTTCGTTCAGCGTCAGCCCGTGGTTGTATTCCAGCGCCGGGGAGTCGTTCACCGCCGTGATGTTGACCGTGACGCTGCCGCCGCCGCTCATATCGTCGCCGGTGCCTTGTGCTCCCGTATTCCCGTCGAAGAAGGTCCAATAGACGGTCGTGGAGCTGGCGGGATTCTGGTTGGTGTTGACGTAGGAAATCGACTGCATGGTCTGGTTGACCAGGCTTTGCGTCGCGTTGGCATTGAACAGGACGGTCAGGATGCCGTCACCCCAGTTATAGGCGCCTACCGTGGTGCCGGAGACGATGACGTTGCCGAAGTATTGTCCTGCCACGATATTGGCGCCGGAGTACTGGTCGTGGGCCGTCGTGCCGCCGGTAGCGCCACCGAATGCCGACAGGTAAAGCCAGGCCCTGTCGTAGTTGCCCAGCCCGCCGTTAAGCGCCGACAGCTCAGCGTCAAACACCTGCACGTTGCTGTCCATCAGCACCGGGCTGCCACCTTCGACAAACGTAATCGTACCCCCCAGGGTGCCGCTGTAGCTTGGCGCCGTGTTGGCGGACAAGGTACCCGCGAAGTCTGTCCAGCTCAGCGAATCGACCTCGATGGGCCCGGTGGACTGTTCGAGCAACCAGTCACCGCCCACGTTCGCACTGCCGGTGAGGCCGCTGGAGGCTGCCACGTCTGCGCCGGTGGCCAGGCTAAGTGCCGCGATGAACGACTGCCCAGCTTCGCCCTGAGCGACATCGCAGCCATACAGCAGTATGTCGCCGGTATTGGACAGCGCACCGCCGATCTCCGCCAGCGCCGTGGCGTGGGCGCCGACTGTCGAGCTGTCCAGAATGTCGTTGCCGAGATAGAGCGTTCCCTCGCTGCCGTGCGAGACGATGTGAATTGCCGCGAGATCACTACGCCCAGCCACCGCGACCCTGATCTGCTCAATGCCGGACTCGCTGTCGCCGAGCAGGAACCATTTGGCGTCGCCCGACAGGGTATCAATCAGCGCCTGATAATCATTGACACGGCAATCGATGAAGACGAGGGTGTTGGCCATGGGATGTCCTGTTGGGAATCGCGATTCGAAGTCGGGCTCAAGGAGGTCGGACGCAATCCCCGCGCTCCATGCCATCGCACATGATTTTTTCATCCGGATGACATCCGGTCTGTCCCCTATTTGCGGGACACACAACACAAAAAGTGCAGAAAATCCGCAAGTTGCCGACTGGTGGCGGCTTGCCGCCGCGGGCGAGCGATACACGACTTGCCCTAAACTGTGACAAATCGCACTAATCATGAGATCCGCCAATGACCAAGGTGATCATCGTCGAGGACGACGTCGAGTTCGCTGCCACGCTTGCCCGAGCAGTTTCGATCGAATCCGATATGGAAATCCTTGGCAAGGCGCACGATGCGGCACAGGCACGCAAGCTATTGTGCGAGGTGCAGCCGGACGTCGTACTGCTGGACTTGGGACTGCCCGACGAGAACGGCAGGGTTCTGATTCGCGAAATCGCCGCGCGGTATCCTGAATGCGACGTAATGGTCGTCACCATTTTTGCCGACGATCGCAACATCGTCGACGCCATCGGTGCCGGCGCCACCGGCTACCTGCTGAAGGACACGCCGACCGAACACATTGCCGAACAGGTGGCTACCCTGCGTCAGGGCGGCAGCCCAATCAGTCCCAAGATCGCGCGCCGGGTGATGAAGCTGTTCGCGCCTCGTTCCGAGGTAGCGGTCAACCAGCCGGTCGGTCTTTCCGAACGCGAGCTCGAAATGCTGCAGCTTGCTGCCAAGGGCTTCAGTTACGAAGAGATCGCCGGACTGATGGGGATATCGCGGCAGACCGTGCTGACCTACGTGAAGCGCTGCTATCGCAAACTGCAAGTCAACTCGAAATCCGAAGCCATTTACGAGGCGCGATTGCAGGGCCTGGTGCATGACTGAGCGCTGGCGCCGGCTTGTCCGGCTGGTTGCTTTGGCGCTGGTGCTGCCGGCCGTGGCCACACTGGCCAGCTTGTTGGTCGATCCGACGGATTCGACACGCATCAGGCAGTACGACTCGGCCGAACGCTGGATCGAGACCTTGCCTGACGGCCTTTCGCTACACGACATTGTGCTTCGCCCACCGCCGGACCGCGAGGCCCGCTGGGAAACCATTGCGCTGCCCGACATGAAGACACGCAAGGCATTGATCGATTTGCCAAGAGGTAAGCCGCTGCGAGCCTGGTTCCGCGTGCACTATTCAGCGCCGGCCGATCTGGCGCCCGGCGAGGCGCTGATGTTCTACGTGCCGCGCCTGATGGTGGGCGAATATCAGCTCTGGGTGAACGGCGAGCCCGTGGCCAACAACGTGAACGACTGGCGCAAGCAATGGAACCGGCCGATCGTAGTCAGCCTTCCACCGTCCCGCGGGCCGATGAAAGTTGTGCTCGCAACGCCCTTCCATCCCGAAGTCGGCTACGCGCTGTCGCGCATCCGCATCGGCCCGGAGGCGGCGATCAGCCCACTGGTTTCCAGCCGTGTCTTCTGGCAATCGACGCTATTGCAGGCGAGTTCGCTGGTGGTGCTGCTGATGGGCATGCTGTCCCTGTACTTCTGGTGGAAGCGCCGCTCGGAAGACCAGCATCTGCTGCTTGCGCTGATGTCGCTGGCCTGGTGGATCTGGAACCTGAGGCTGTTCGTCAATCTTCCCGACAGCGATATCGTGATGGCCTGGCATCTGTGGCTGACCGACTGCGCGGTATGGTGGATCATTGCCCTCGCTTACCTGTTTGCCTTCCGCTTCGACGAACGCCGCTTTCCGCGCGTCGAACGCGCCTTGATGAGTTTCGTCGTTGCCGCGACCGTACTGACGCTACCGGTTTGGCCCTGGCAATCGGGCGGCAGCTCGTTGATGCACTGGGTTAGCGGCAGCGTGGCGATACTCGTCACCAGCATGCTGAGCTGGCTTGCACTGCGCGGCGGCCGGATCGAGATCAAGTTGCTGTGCCTTGCGCTCTGGCTTTGCATCGGCTTCGGCTTTCACGACATCCTGCTCCTCGAGAGGCGCGTCACGCCCGAGCATTTGTTTCTCTTTGCCTATAGCTGCGTGTTTATTTTCGGCGCCTTCGAGTTTGCCGTTCAGCGACGCTACCTGGCGGCGCTGGAGGACCAGGAACGGATGAGCGCCTCGCTCGCCACAAGATTGGTGCAGCGCCAGGCCGAACTAGAAGAGAGCTATCTTCGCTTGCGCGACAACGAGCGGCGGCAAACCCTGCTGCTCGAACGGCAGCGCCTGATGGCCGACATGCACGATGGCTTGGGTGGAACACTGCTCACCTCGCTGGCCATCGTGGAAAAGGGCGAAATGCAGCAGGCGGAGGTAGCGAAGGTACTACGCCAGTGCCTCGATGACATGAGGCTGATCATCGACGCGCTGGAGCCGGAAAACGACGGGCTGCCCGACCTGCTCGCCGACCTCCGCTTTCGTCTCGAACCCCAACTCAAGGCGGCCGGATTGACCTTGAACTGGGACATCACGGCGCTGCCGCCGATGGAGTGGCTTAGCCCCGGCCAGCGCCTCGATATTCTGCGCATGGTGCAGGAAGCGCTGACCAACAGTCTCAAGCATGCCCGCGCCAAGGAAATCGCCTTGAAGGTGAGCGAGGACGGACTGACACTCGTGCTATCGATCATCGACGATGGCAAAGGATTCAATGTTGACGCAGAACGTGAAAATCATCTACACAAAGGCATCGAATCGCTTTTCCGTCGCGCCAACCGAATCGGCGGGAAACTTGAGCTTGACTCAAAACCGGGTCAGGGCACGAAGCTAATCCTGACACTCCCACTTTCCGGACCCGGCCAAATTCCTCATCTCGATTAAGGTGTCCTGCCTGGCATCTTCACCCCATGGGCGGATCATGGGGTCACTTCCGAAACCATGATGTGCGCGGGTCTATGGTACCCAAGGGGCGGGCCGGGGTATACAACCCGGCAAACGCGAATCCGGCAGCGACACCCGCATCCGTGCCGCTACCGCTTGTGGAACGCTACATGCCCCAGCCCGGTTCCGGTGGAGGGGGAGCCAGAGGCGGGCTGACAGGAGGAGTAGGTGGAATGGTCGGTGGAGCAGTTGGCATCTCTGGAGCAATAGGCAGGGCCGGAATGGTCTGAGCCGCAAGGCTCAGGGAATTCCACTGGACCATACCGCCGCCCGCCATGTGTTGGAATGCCACATCCGCCCTCCCGTCACCGTTGTTGTCGACCGTTGTCCAATCCGTGAACGGTGAGTTCATGGCATCGGCGTCCCAGACATTCGCACCATCGATCGTCCATGTCCCGGTTAAGCCGGCTCTCGTCATCCACGAAATATCCATCCTGCCATCGGCATTGAAGTCGGCGACAACGTAGTTGGCCAACCACTGCGCCGGGTATTCGACATGCCCAATGCGCATCCCCGGCTCGGCAAGCACCCCCATTTCACCATCGGCAAACCGGATCCGCTCGATGCCCGTCAGCGTGTCAATGCCGTCGTCACCGTTCGCCGAATTGATGTCGGTTACGGTATAGGCCTTGCCTGCTTTGGCCACGGTGTAGCCGGTTACCACTCCGGAGAACACAGCCACATCGAGACCAAAGCCGCCGTTAAGGCTGTCGTTGCCGGCACCGCCAATCATGGTGTCGTTGCCGAAGCTTCCTGAAAGTGTGTCGTTGCCTCCCAAACCTTGAATCAGGTTGTCACCGGCGTTGCCGACAATCATGTTCTCGGCATCGTTTCCCTTGCCCACTATATTCACCGCGCCGCCCAGCCGTAGCTCCTCGACGTTGTCGGGCAACGCATATGAATCTTTGCTTTCGACAACATCGTACCCCTCGCCTGGGAGTTCGACGACCGCGACTTCATCCGTCAATGCCCAGCGTGACGAGGAGTTGTAATCAAACCGAACTAAAGTAAGCGGGGCATCAACCGAAGTCTGATATCGGAAACTCATTGCAAGACTATTCAAGAACGGGGTTTGCGTTCCGTACTCAATATCAATTGCCTCAATGTTCACCTCGGAAAGATACTGGTAGCTAACGCCAGAACCAATCGCGGAAAAACTTGCTGACACACCATTTGGCGCATAGCCAAAAACAAAGTCGGTGTATCGCCCAACGTGAAGAGCCTCTCCCAATGAATAGTGACTAAATGACAAATTGAAGCCATTGTGCTGAAAAAGATCCGTACTTGGATAGGATGCAACTACGCTCAATGTATTTGCCAAACCATCCCCGTCGGAATCCCCCAGAAGGAAGCTAAAACCGTTCGATGAATATGCCCCGTTCTGGCTGATGAAAGCACCGTAGTTAAAGTTGAACGTTCCAGTCGGCCAGTTTGCAAGAATCGCCGATGGATCACCTGAAATTGTCAAGGTATTTGGCGCAGTCGCATCATTTCCTACTTTGTAGGTATCACTGCCGGTGCCGCCAACAAGCGTATCTCGGCCACCACCCCCGACAAATATATCGTCGCCTCCGCCGCCGGAAAGGACATTGGCCTTGAGATTGCCTGACAGGGAATTTGCAGTTCCATTTCCCGTGCCATTGATGGTTCCGGTTCCAGTCAAGGAAAGATTCTCAACGTGGTTTGGCAATACGAATTCAACCGACGCCAAAACAGTATCGATGCCATCGTTCGCGCTCTCCGACACGACATCCTGAGCCGAGTCAGCGACGTAGGTATCGTCGCCGGCACCGCCAACCATGGTGTCGATACCCGCGCCACCATCCAAACGATTGGGAACTTCATTGCCGAGCAGGACGTCGTTCCCAAGTCCGCCTACTGCATTTTCAATAGCTACGCCGTAGGCAATGCCAAGCCTGGAAGACGAGCCTCCGACTTGTGAAAAATGACCTGCCCGAAGATCGATCGTCGCATTCGAGTTTCCGAAGTTGCTGGCGCTGACCGTATCATTGCCACCAGCATCCCAAATCGTTTGGACCGCGCCACTATCGATAAACTGATAGGAGTCGTCTCCCGTGTGATAGCCTGAATTGGCGCCATAAATCTGCTGGATTGCCAGAATGTCGAGCGGCATCGGTGTCGCGGCATTCCCCGAGCCAAGACTGGTTCCGATTTGCGACCCGCTGGGATCCGTGTAACTCATCACCGTATAAAGGTTTGAGTCGAGATTCGCGATTCCCAGGCTGCCAAAGCTCGGTCGTCCGTCATAGGTGGAATCGGTATGCTTCAATCCGAGTGCGTGCCCGATCTCGTGCAACATGATCGTCAAGCCAACGCCGCCGGGACTCGTGTAAGAAAAGCCTGAGTAATAGTTGTCCAGGGCAATGTCGCCCTCGGGCTGCGAATAGAACGACCTATCGGCGCCGCCGGCGGCCAGCAAGGTATTCGCCAGCGAGGGGCTCGGAGGCAAGCCAAGACCAACCAGGCCTGGCATACCCGTCTGCAGTTCATTCCCGGTCAGCATGAATGCCAGATCCGCCGTGCTTTGCAGATACACCTCGCCGCCACCAACCTCGACAAACGAAATGTTGGCCACGTTGGACCATGCGGCGAGCGCCGCCCTGACCGCATTCGACAGTGTCGTATTCCACGCTCCGCCGTTCGGGTTGTCGTTGAGACTAAGGGAGTATGTCAATACATGAGGCGCGGCACCGAACTGCCAAGCGGCACCCCAGGTCAGGCCATCGATCAGCGGATTGCCGGTAAGCGGTACGGCGTTGTCTGTAGCGGTGGCCATGGTCTATCGCGCGTTGATAGCACGGCGCATCTTAATGCGCTTGTCGTTTCATGACAAGTGCAGAATCAGGAGCACTTGAGCCAGATCAACCATTTTATTTTACTATCGTACAGACGAAAAAAAGCCCGTCCAGGGACGGGCTTTATGCCTTTGGAGATACAGAGATCAGGCGTTCTGCTTGAGCTGGTCGAGAATCTGCGGGTTTTCCAGCGTCGAGGTGTCCTGCGTGACTTCCTCGCCCTTGGCCAGGCTGCGCAACAGGCGGCGCATGATCTTGCCGGAACGGGTCTTGGGCAGGTTCTCGCCGAAGCGGATGTCCTTGGGCTTGGCAATCGGGCCGATTTCCTTGCCGACCCAGTTGCGCAGCTCGTTGGCGATCTTCTTGGCTTCCTCGCCGTTGGGACGCGCCTGCTTGAGCACCACGAAGGCGCAGATCGCTTCGCCGGTCAGGTCGTCGGGACGGCCGACCACGGCGGCTTCCGCCACCAGCGGGTTGGAGACCAGCGCCGATTCGATTTCCATGGTGCCCATGCGGTGGCCGGAAACGTTGAGCACGTCGTCGATGCGACCCATGATGGTGAAGTAGCCGGTCTTGGCGTCGCGCACCGCGCCGTCGCCGGCGAGGTAGAGTTTGCCGCTGAAGTCGGCCGGGTAATAGGACTTCGTGAAGCGCTCGGGATCGCCGTAGATGGTGCGGATCATCGACGGCCAGGGCTTCTTGACCACCAGGAAGCCACCCTGACCCCAGGGCACGTCGGCACCGGTCTCATCGACGATGGCGGCCTGGATGCCCGGGAAGGGCAGCGTGCAGGAACCCGGCACCAGCGGCGTTACGCCCGGCAGCGGGGTGATCATGTGGCCGCCGGTCTCGGTTTGCCAGAAGGTATCGACGATCGGGCAGCGGCCACCGCCGACGTTGTTGTAGTACCACATCCAGGCTTCCGGGTTGATCGGCTCACCGACCGAACCGAGCAGTCGCAGCGAGGACATGTCGTAGTTCTTCGGATGCGTGGTCGGGGTGGTTTCGCCGGCCTTGATCAGCGAGCGGATCGCGGTCGGGGCGGTGTAGAAGATGCTGACCTTGTGCGCCTGGATGGTCTTCCAGAAGCGGCCGGCGTCCGGGTAGGTGGGCACACCCTCGAACACGATTTCGGTGGCGCCGCAGGCCAGCGGGCCGTAGGTGATGTAGGTGTGGCCGGTAACCCAGCCGATATCGGCGGTGCACCAGAAGACATCGTCGGGCTTGACGTCGAAGGTCCATTTCATGGTCAGGATGGCGTGCAGCAGGTAGCCGCCCGAGCTGTGCTGGACGCCCTTCGGCTTGCCGGTGGAGCCCGAGGTGTACAGCAGGAACAGGGGATGCTCGGCATCGACCCACTCCGGCTCGCAGACGTCGGACTGGCCGGCGCAAACGTCGTCCCACCACTTGTCGCGACCGGCCACCATGTTGCAGGCACCACCGGTGCGCTTGGAAACGATGACCACCTTGATCGACTCGCAGCCGCCCATGGCGATGCCTTCATCGACCGCCGGCTTGAGCGGAATGTTCTTGCCGCCGCGACATTGCTCGTCGGAGGTAATGACGGCCACCGCGCCGGCATCCTGGATGCGCTCCTGCACCGACTTGGCGGAGAAGCCGCCGAACACCACGGAATGGATGGCGCCGATGCGGGCGCAAGCCTGCATGGCGACCACGCCTTCGATCGACATCGGCATGTAAATCAGGACGCGGTCGCCCTTCTTGATGCCCTGCGCCTTGAGCGCATTGGCGAAGGTCGCAACCTTGGTCAGCAGCTCTTTGTAGGTAATCTTGGTCGCCTGGCCGCCATCGGCTTCGAAAATGATGGCAACCTTGTCACCAAGGCCAGCCTCGACGTTGCGGTCCAGGCAGTTGTAGGAAACGTTCAGCTTGCCATCGGCGAACCACTTGTAGAAAGGAGCCTCGGATTCATCCAGCGACTGGGTGAAGGGCTGCTTCCAGGTCACGTGCTCCTTGGCCAGACGGGCCCAGTAGCCGGCGTAGTCCTGCTCGGCCTCCTTGCACAGCGCCTCGTAGGCCGCCATGCCGGAGATCGTGGCCTTCTTGACCGTGGCTTCCGAGGGGGGGAAGACGCGGCTTTCGGTGGAAACCGATTCGATTGCGGACATTGAAACCTCTCCTCTCACAGATTACCGGAACGGGTCCGGAACAAAATTCGATCCTCGGGTCTGGCTGCAACGGATGCCGGACCTCATGGGGGCTGCCGACGGATGCAATCTCGGTGAACGATCCGCCGGGTACAACGCGGTTTGACCACCGGAGCCAAGCATTTTAAGAGCTTGCGAATTAAAGCGAAAGAGTCTTACATAGGACTTACGCAGGCTTGCAGGTGAGCTCTCGCGCCTGTCCGAGCTCCGCCTGCGGTAAGATTGCGCCCCCGAATTGCCGCGCCGACATGCCATGAATTCACTGACCAAACCGATGGAAGGTTTCATCTTCTGGAGCCGCTGGCTACAGGCCCCGCTCTACCTCGGCCTGATCGCCGCCCAGGGCGTCTATGTGTATCAGTTCATGCACGAACTGCTGCACCTGATCACCAAGGCCGGCAGCCTCAGCGAGTCGGAAGTGATGCTGATCGTGCTGGGCCTGATCGACGTGGTCATGATCGCCAACCTGCTGGTGATGGTGATCATCGGCGGCTACGAGACCTTCGTTTCCAAGCTCGACCTCGAAGGCAACCCCGACCAGCCGGAGTGGCTGTCCCACGTCAACGCCGGCGTGCTCAAGGTCAAGCTGGCCGTGGCGCTGATAAGCATTTCCTCGATCCACCTGCTGCGCACCTTTATCAACGCGCCGCAGGTCGAGGACCGAGTGATCATCGCCCAGGTGGCAATCCACGCTTCATTCCTGATCTCGGCCCTGGCCATCGCCTGGACCGACAAGGTGATGATGCAGACCCTATTGATCAGCAGCCAGGCCAAACACTGAACCGGAGCCCCGTCATGTCCGCCCCCATCCGCCAGGAAGATTTCATCCAGTCCGTTGCCGATGCCTTCCAGTTCATCAGTTACTACCATCCGCTCGACTACATCCAGGCCCTCGGCCGCGCTTACGAGCGTGAGCAGAGTGCGGCGGCAAAGGACGCCATTGCCCAGATCCTGACCAATTCGCGCCTCTGCGCGGAGGGCAAGCGCCCGATCTGCCAGGACACCGGGATTGCCGTGGTCTTCCTCAAGATCGGCATGAACGCCAGATGGGATGCCAGTCTCACGATCCAGCAGATGGTCGACGAAGGCGTGCGCCGCGCCTACACCCACCCGGACAACAAGCTGCGCGCCTCGGTGCTGCTCGACCCGGCCGGAAAGCGCCAGAACAGCAAGGACAACACCCCGGCGGTAGTGCATTACGAAATCGTCCCGGGTGACCATGTCGAAGCGATCTGCGCGGCCAAGGGCGGCGGCTCGGAGAACAAGTCAAAGATGGTGATGCTCAACCCGTCGGACTCGATCGTCGACTGGGTGCTAAAGACCGTACCGACCATGGGCGCCGGCTGGTGCCCGCCCGGAATACTCGGTATCGGCATCGGCGGCACGCCGGAAAAGGCCATGCTGCTGGCCAAGGAATCGCTGATGGCGCCAGTGGATATCGATGAACTGATCGCGCGCGGCCCGGCCAACCGCATCGAGGAACTGCGCCTGGAACTCTACGACAAGGTCAATGCGCTGGGCATCGGCGCCCAGGGCCTCGGTGGCCTCACCACGGTGCTCGACGTCAAGATCATGGACTACCCGACGCACGCCGCCAGCCTGCCAGTGGCGATGATCCCCAACTGCGCGGCGACGCGCCACGTGCATTTCCACCTCGACGGCTCCGGCCCGGCCGGGCTCGAACCGCCCAGCCTGGACCAGTGGCCGCAGGTTGCCTGGGCCCCCGACACCGAGAAGTCCACCCGCGTGAACCTCGACAGCCTGACGCCGACCGAAGTCGCCTCCTGGAAGCCGGGCCAGACCCTGCTGCTCAACGGCAAAATGCTGACCGGACGCGACGCCGCGCACAAGCGCATCGAGGAAATGCTGGCCAAGGGAGAGAAGCTGCCGGTCGATTTCACCAACCGCGTGATCTACTACGTCGGTCCGGTCGACCCGGTGCGCGACGAAGTGGTCGGTCCTGCCGGTCCCACCACCGCTACGCGCATGGACAAGTTCACCGAGATGATGCTGACCCAAACCGGATTGATTTCCATGGTCGGCAAGGCCGAGCGCGGGCCGGTGGCAATCGAGGCGATCAGGAAGCACAAGTCGGCCTACCTGATGGCCGTCGGCGGCGCCGCCTACCTGGTGGCCAAGGCCATCAAGGGCGCCAAAGTAGTGGGCTTTGCCGACCTCGGCATGGAGGCAATCTACGAATTCGAGGTCAAGGACATGCCGGTTACGGTCGCGGTCGACTCCAGCGGCAGCTCGGTGCACCAGACCGGCCCCAGGGAATGGCAGGCCAGGATAGGCAAGATCCCGGTCGCGGTTGCCTGAGACGGGCACCCTTGCCGTACCGCCGGCGCCGACTCCCGTGATCGGCGTCTTCGATTCCGGCCTCGGCGGCCTGTCGGTGCTGGCCGCCCTGGTCGAGGCACTGCCCCGGTCGGATTTCCGCTACTACGCCGATACCGCCCACGTGCCTTACGGCAACAAGAGCGAAGGCGAAATCCAGCGCCGCGTCCTGGCGATCGGCAATGAACTGGCCGGCAAGGGCTGCCATCTCTTGGTGGTGGCTTGCAATACCGCCACTGCGGCAGCCATCGAGGCCTTGCGCGCCGCCCATCCTGGCATCCCGGTAGTTGGCGTCGAACCCGGCATCAAGCCGGCCGCCCAGGAGACCCGCTCCGGGCGCATTGCCGTGCTGGCCACCGAAAGCACGGCCCGCAGCGCCCGCTTGCACAAGCTGATCCGCGATCATGCCGCGGATGTCGACGTGCATGTCGAACCCTGTCCCGGCTGGGCGACCCACGTCGAGATGCTGCAGCTCGACGATCCGGCGCTGGCAAGCGACGCCCGCACACGCCTTGAACCCTTGCTGGAGCGCGGCGTCGATCGCATCGTGCTCGGCTGTACCCACTACAGTTTTCTGGCGCCCGTTCTGCGCGAAGCGATCCAGGGCCGGGCGGAGCTGGTCGATGTCGCCGATGCGGTCGCCAGGCAGGCCCGACGGCTGGCCGCACGCATGCCCGCCGGTCACGGCCGCATCCACCTGCATGCCTCGGCGCGCCCGGAGCGCCTGCGTGCCGCGCTTCCCCACCTGCACCTCAACCACCTCGCGACACGAGTCGCCTGATGCGCATTGCCGTGCTCTCCGACATCCACGGCAACCTGGCGGCGCTGGAGGCTGTGGTCGCCGACATCAAACGGCGCGGAGTCGACGGCGTGGTCAATCTCGGCGATGCGCTCTCCGGCCCCCTGCTGCCCCAGGAAACCGCCCAGTACCTGATGGCAAGCTCCTGGACCCACCTTGCCGGCAACCATGAACGCCAGGTTCTGTCACCGCCGATATCCGATGACGATCCCTCCGACACCTATGCGCGCAGCCAGCTTGGGCAAGCAGAACGTCACTGGATCGGCAAGCTGCCCCACTGCCGTGCCTTCACGGACGAGATACTGATCTGCCACGGCTCGCCGCGCCGCGATAACGAGTGCCTGCTGGAAACCATCGAACCCGGCCGCCCTCGCCTCGCCACCGCCGCCGAGATCGACGAACGCCTGGGCGACTTCCTGGCCCCCGTGGTGCTCTGCGGCCACACCCACATTCCACGCGCGGCACGCAGTTCGCGAGGACAGCTGCTGGTGAATCCGGGCAGCGTCGGCCAGCCGGCCTGGGACGATACCCTGCCCTATTACCATGCCGTCGAAAATGGCTCGCCCGACGCCCGCTATGCCGTTGTCGAACGTCGTGCCGCACGCTGGCGCGTCGAACTGGTAGCCGTGGCTTACGACTATCGGCCAATGGCGGAATTGGCGATTCGCAACGAACGCAGCGATTGGGAAAGCATACTTTGCCGTGGCTATATCGCCACGCCACCGGAACCTGCTAAGGCTCGTTGAACGCCACGGCGCGGTCACGTCCGGTTGACTTGGCGCGATACAAGGCCTGATCGGCACAGCGAATCAGGTTCTCCACACCGGTGGCGTGATCCGGCACGGCGGCAATGCCGATTGACGTGGTTACGGGAATCCGCGAGTTCTCGAACGACACCGTGGTTTGACGGAACAACTCCAGTAACCGGGTCGCCCGACCGCGCGCAATGTTGAGGGGCATCTTGGGCAGCACCAGCAGGAATTCCTCGCCGCCATAGCGACAGACGATATCCTCCGCGCGCGCGCTATCCTGCAAGGCATGGGCAAAAACGCGCAGTACTTCGTCACCCGCCTGGTGGCCATAGGTATCGTTGACCAGCTTGAAATGATCGATATCCAGCAGCAGCATCGTCAAGGGCACGTTCTCGCGCTTGCAGCGGGCCAGCTCGCGCTCCAGCGTACCTTCGAGGTAACGTCGATTGAAAAGCCCGGTCAGCGAATCGCGGTTGGCCTGCTCGCGCAATTTTTCCTGCAGGTCGTTGATCTTGACGATCTGCTGCTGCAAGGCCTGATTGGCAGTTTCCAGCGTGCGTTTCTGTTCGTCCACCGCATCCTGGACTTCATGCAGACGCCGGATGTAACTAAAGAACTCGATACCCATAAGGGACAGGTAAACCGCCAGGCCAATGATCGAAGTGAGTGTCACCAAACCATCGGTATCCGTCGAGACATGAAAGGCGATTATCGTGGTGGAGGCGAGAGCACCAACGCATACGGAGAGCACGCACACCAGAATGCCCTGACGGCCAAGCGTGATGGTGTGGTTGAGCAAGGCGGCAAGAAAAAGCGCCACACTGATCCACAGCGGGAAACCAAGCCCGGCGGCCCATGCGCCGCTGGCCAGTGAATCCACGATCAGGTTGTTGTGTTCGGCTTTCTCGGGATTGCGCGCGCGCTGGCTGAACCAGGAAAGGATGTGCGGATAGGCAAAGAACTGGAGCAGGAACAAGGTCCAGAACAACGGCCCCGGGCTGCGTGGCAATACATGCAGCGCAATCGGTATGCCGACCAGTGCAAAGGCCACCAAACGTACACGAAAGCTGTTGGCGGCAACCCAGTGGTGCGATCGCGGCACCTCCGCCACGACGGCAGTCACTTCCACCACCCTGCCGCACTCATCCGTACACTTTCGTTCGCATGGTCCCTCATCCACGCCCGGCGCAGATCACGCCGGGAACTTCGCGCAACGAGGATAACACTCTTGCCAGCATTCCCGTCGCCGGCACTTCGACCACGAAGCGCATGTGGGCCGTACCGACGCGGCTTTGCGTCTTGACCGCGGTGACATTGATCTTCTCGCGCGACAGCACATCCGAGATATCGCGCAGCAGCCCCTGTCGATCGGTCGCGTCGACCACCAGGTCGACCGGGTAAACCGCGCCTTCCTGCGCGCCCCAGTCGGCCGCGATTACCCGTTCCGGATTGCGCGCCGCCATGTTGCGGTAGTTCACGCATTCGACGCGATGGATGGAAATGCCTTTGCCACGCGTGACGAAGCCGGTGATGGCATCCGGCGGCATGGGTTTGCAGCAGGTGCCCATCTGGGTCATCAACTTGTCCACCCCGACCACCAGGATGCGGCTGTCGCCGGCGCGACTCTTGCGGGTCTGGATCTCGGGTTCCGGCGGCAAGGGCGCAGTCTCGCCGCGCAAGGCAGTATCGATCGCCCGCACGCCGACCTCGCCGCGCGCAGCGGCAAGAAACATCGCCTCGGCATTCTTGAGCCCGAGCTTGGCGGCAAGCTCTTCAAGGTTGGCCTGGGTCTGGCCGCAACGCTGCAATTCGCGCGTCACGATGGCGCGCCCCTCGGCCAGCATCTCGGCTTCATCCTGCGCCGCAAACCATTGCTTGACCTTGCTGCGCGCACGCGAGGTGGCAAGAAAGCCCTGCGCCGGATTCAGCCAGTCACGCGACGGCCCGCCAGATTTCACGGCGACGATCTCCACCCGCTGGCCGTTCTGCAAGGGCGTGCCCAGTGGCACCATCTGGCCGTCGATTTTGGCACCGCGACAGCGATGGCCCAGATCGGTATGCAGCCGATAGGCAAAATCCAGCGCCGTGGCGCCGCGCGGCAGGTCGATCACCTTGTCCAGCGGCGTCAGCACATAAATGGTGTCGTCCAGCGCGGCGCGCTTGAATTCCTGCACCCATTCGCGCGAATCGGCGATTTCGTCGCGCCACGACAAGAGCTGGCGCAACCAGGAAATCTTGTCCTCGTACTCGCCGGCGGACTTCACCGACTTGCCCGATTCCTTGTAGCGCCAATGCGCCGCCACGCCCAACTCGGCATGCTCATGCATTTCCTGGGTGCGGATCTGTACTTCCAGCGCGCGCCCATCCTCGGCCGCCACCGCCGTGTGCAGCGAGCGGTAATAGTTACCCTTGGGGTGGGAAATGTAGTCGTCGAACTCGCCACGAATCGGCTGCCACAGGTGATGCACGATGCCCAGCGCCGTGTAGCAGTCCTTCACCTCGTCGACGATGATGCGCAGGGCGCGCACATCGTAGACACTGTCGAAGTCGATATCCTTGCCGCGCATCTTGTTCCAGATGCTGTAGATGTGTTTGGGCCGGCCATAGACCTCGGCCTCGACGCCCGCCGCCGTCAGCTCCGTTTGCAGGCGACGCACCGACGACTCGATGAAACTTTCGCGCTCGGAACGCTTTTCGTCGAGCATGTGGGCAATGCGCTTGTAGGTCTCGGGTTCGAGGTAACGAAAGGATAAATCCTCCAGTTCCCACTTCACCTGCCAGATGCCCAGGCGGTTGGCCAGGGGCGCGTAGATCAACTGGCTTTCGCGCGCCATTTCATCGCGCAGGCTTCCGGGGTGTGCGCCCAGGTAACGCAGGGTCTGCACCCGGCTGGCCAGGCGCAGCATCACGACCCGAATGTCATCGACCATCGCCAGCAGCATCTTGCGCAGGATCTCGGTCTGCGCCTTCATCTCGGCCACGCCTTCGCCAACGCCCGCACTGGCGGCGGCGCGGGTCAAGGGGCGCAGGCTGCCCAGGCGCCTGAGGCCATCCACCAGCCCCGCCACCGTGTCGCCAAAGCCGACTTTCAGCCGCTCGGACGATTCCTCGATATGGTCGCCGGCGGCAAACAGCAATGCGGCACACCGCACATCGCCATCGAGGTCGAGCGCGGTGGCGTACAGCGCCATGCCCAGGGCGTGCTGGAATACCGGCTCGCCAGTGCCGAGGACATGCTCGCCGTAAGCCTCGCGCGCCAGCGTCAGCGCCTGCTCGACGCGCGCCGCGTCCGCAGACGCAAGGCCGACGTTCAGTCGGGAAAGAACGTCGAGTTCGTCGCCGGAAGGCGCAAGGGCATGGAACACGGAAACCATGACCGAATTATCCCATGCATAATCCGGGCGCCCATGAAGCCGAACACCTTGCCCCTCCATTCCTTCCCGCCATGATCGGCAAGCTCTCCGCCTGGTGGCGCGGCAGGCAGGCCGAACAGCTCGACATCCCCGAAGCGCTCTGGGACGAGGTGGAGGCTCCGTTCTGGTTTCTCGATCACCTCTCCACCGATGAACGCACCGAACTGCGCCGCCTGGCGCGCGAGTTCATCGCCACCCGGCAGTGGAGCGGCGCCCAGGGCCTGCAACTGACACCCAGCATCCAGCTTGCCATTGCCTTGCAGGCCTGCCTGCCCATCCTCAAGCTCGGGCTGGCCTGGTACTCGGGCTGGGTGGGCCTGGTGGTCTATCCCGGCGACTTCATCATTCCGCGCCAAGTGATGGATGGCGCCGGCGTCGTGCATGAATTCGACGACCAGGTGATGGGCGAAGCCTGGCATGGCGGCCCGGTGCTGATCTCCTGGTTCGAAGATCCCACCGATACCGAAGGCGTGAATGTGGTGATCCACGAATTCGCCCACAAACTCGACATGAAAAACGGCGACGCCGATGGCATGCCGCCCCTTCACGAAGGCATGTCGCGCAAACGCTGGGCGGCGGTAATGAATACCGCCTTCGAGGATTTTCAGCACCGGGTCGACAGCGGCGAAGAGACAGCCATCGACCCTTACGCGGCGGAACTACCCACCGAATTCTTTGCCGTCACCAGCGAAGTATTCTTCGAGGAGCCACTCCTGCTGCGGGAAGAATATCCCGAGGTCTATGAACAGCTTCGCCTGTTCTATCGTCAGGATCCGGCCAATTCGGCACGGGCCCGGTTCCAGAAATAGCGCCACCACCCACCTCACCGCCTGAGATTCGCCTCGCTCCACTGCTGCCATCGCCAGGCATCGGCACACATGGCATCGAGCCCACGCTTCGTTTCCCATCCCAGCAAGCGTTTGGCCAGCGAGGGGTCGGCCCAGAACTGGGCAATGTCGCCGGCGCGGCGCCCGGCAACGCGGTGCGGGATCGATCGCCCACTGGCCGTGGCAAACGCCCTGACCATTTCCAACACTGAATGCCCGCGGCCGGCGCCCAGATTCACCGTCAGCAAGCCCCCCTCGCGCGCCAGGTAATCCAGCGCGGCAACATGTCCCTCAGCCAGATCGACAACATGGATGTAGTCGCGCACGCCGGTGCCATCGGGCGTCGGATAATCGTTGCCCCAGACATTCAGGAATTCCCGCCGTCCGCTGGCCACCTGGGCGACAAAAGGCATCAGGTTGTTCGGCACACCCTGCGGGTCTTCGCCGATGAAGCCGGATTCATGGGCACCGACCGGGTTGAAATAGCGCAAGCGGGCAATGCGCCAACCGGGCTCGGCCAGATGCAGATCGGCGAGGATATCCTCGACCATCAGCTTGCTGCGCCCATACGGGTTCGTTGCCGCGCGCGGACTGTCCTCACGGAATATATAGCCCTCGCGATCGTTATACACCGTGGCCGACGACGAGAAAATGAAGGTCTTGACCTCCGCCCGCCGCATGGCCGAAAGCAGTTGCACGCTGCCATGCACGTTGTTGTCGTAATACTCGATGGGTTTGGCCACCGACTCGCCGACGGCCTTGAGGCCGGCAAAATGCATCACCGCCGTGATCGGGTGACGATCGAACACCTTGTCCAGCGCCGCTGCATCGCGCACGTCACCCTCGATGAACACAGGGCGCCGGCCACACAGTGTCGCCAGCCGATCCACCACATCGGCACGGCTGTTGCAAAGATTGTCCAGGATCACGAGACGGTGCCCGGCCTGCGCCAACGCGACGCAGACATGCGATCCGATATAGCCGGTGCCACCGGTAACAAGAATCACCTGCAAACCCTTAGAACATCCAGAACCGGGAGCTTAACCGGAGCAAGTTGTGCCGGAGACAAAACTGCAAATCTTCATCAGCGCGCCGTCCCCCGATAACGCGGCGCCGCGTAGGGATGCGCGTTGCGGAAGGCTTCGAAAAGCTTCCAGCGTACGACGGGAATGCGTGCCACCAGCTTCAACGGCACGGAATATATCTCGCTGCTGTCCAGTGCCACCAACGGCTTGTCGGATTCCTCGGCCTCGTGCGTTGCGCCCTTGGCCATGGCCGCGAACAGGCTGTCGTAGCCCCAGAACTCGCCCTTGCCCAACACTGGCGCATGCTCATCCTTGCCGCGCGCCAGCCGGCCCTTGCCGATCAGATGCAACTGGTTGGGCTCGCCACGGAATTTGCGCCCCGCGTGAAGTGCGGTGATGGTGCAGTTCTTGGCCAGATTGAAGAGCGTGGTATTGGTCACCGCATCGCTGTGCAGGGTAGTGCGGCGCAGCTTTTCCTCGACCTTGCGTACCTTGAGCAGTTCGGCACCGGAATAAAAGCGCTCGATGAAGTTGCGGTACAAATCCGCCGGCAAGCGCAGGGCCTGGACAAAACCGACCGAACGATAGGTCTCTTCGCTCTCGGTGTCGTGGATGGCCGCCGACTCGGCAAGCATCGAACCGCTGAACAGGAAATGCGCGCTGCTCGGGTCCTGGGTCAGGATCTCCACCTTGCCGGCCAACAACAGGTAGATCTCATTGGGCACCTTGCCGGCCTGGACCATGATGGTCTCGGGATTGAAGGTCACGATGCGATTATTCAGCAGCATGTGGAGGCGCTCCACCGGCACGCTCGGGAAATAGCTCTTCAGCAGTTCGCTGGCATCGCGCAACAGGAAGTTCTGCTCGCCCGGGATCAGTACATCCACGGTGCCAAACGGTGCGCCGGAGCCGATGCGACGTTCGGATTGCGTCAGATCGCGCGAGATGTGCGCCAGCAACAGGCGCTGAGTGGGGTCGGTAGCAAAATCATTGGCGCAACCATGGATCATGCCGCCGCCGATGTCGATCTTCTTCAGGTCGGTTGGCTCCAGGTAGGCCTTTTTCGTCACCTTGACGCGAGCCGGCGTCAATCCGGGGGCTGAGGCATCCGCTGTGACCATGCTATCCAGTACCTTGAACGATGCCACGTCAGCCAAGTGTGCGTAGGTACGATAGCCGCCCTCCCACAGCACCCGGAAATTGAACACCGTAGTCTCGACCGGATGCGGCGACATCGTCGGCTTGACTTCCAGGCCCATGATGTCGTTCCACTCGCCTTCCTTCAGGTCACAGATGTCGAAATAATTGGCGAACTCGGATTCCGAAATCGACAGCAACGCACAGAACTTGCGCATTACCGAGGCCCGTACCAGTGGTGTGGCGAAATATTGCAGCGGCTTGTCGCACTGGAGCAGATTGGTCAGCCCGGCAAAATGGTCGTCGTGGGCATGCGTGTGGAAGATGCCGGCCACTTCCTTCTTGCCGATGCCCAGCGCATCGAGGCTGTAATGAATGTTCGGCCCGGCATCGATCAGATACACCCGGCCCTGATGGATCAACACACTGCCCATCGCTGGCCGGTTGAAATCCCAGCCGTCGCCGTCACCGGCGTGAATCACCGCAAAGTAATGGCGATCGACAGCAACATGGCTCAGCGGATACGGGCACGGGTAGGTCGCCTGCGGCGGCAGGTTGAGATCCACCTCGACAAAGTCGTCACCGTAACGGATGTCGAACACGTTGTGCGCCAGGCGCTTGATGCTGACGCCGCAGCCGATGTCGAGCGGCTCGCCAGCCAGCACATGGCAATCGACGAAAGCCTCCGGGCGCGAAATCTGGCCGAAGGCAAATTTGAGCTTGATGCGCATCAGTTCCTCGGCCTCGGCCTCGCTGGCCCCGGCCTTGATCATCTCCTCGGCCGAAATCAGGCCGTAATTGCCGCGATGGATATAGCGCAACTGCGCCGCCAGTTGCTCCGGCGTGCCGATCAGCTTGGGACGCACCCCCGTGTTGTTGGGGTGGTTCGGAATCATCATCCCCTGCCGGTAAAGCATCTGCAGGATGGGAAACTCGGCCAGATTGCACAAGTGCCCGTTCTGGATCATCGAATCCGAGAGCAGGATTGCGTTGGGACCATTCTCGTAGGCCACGCCATTGATCTCGGTGGTCTGGATGATCCCGCGCCGCAGCAGGTGCTTGACGCTATCGGCCGGCGCACCGCACAACAGATACACCCCCGCCGCCGGAATTTCGACGTAGCTGATGCCATTGGCAACTACCAGTTTTCGTATCGACATGGCCCTCCTCCATGTAGCCGCGGAAGCCAGGGATCTTCCTGCGGACCATGCCAGTATGCCGGGTTTCCGGCAACCCGGTCAAAAGTCGGCGCTGGCGTCACGCCGACTGTTACCGGCGTTCGCCGCCTACGACCCAGCTATTGTGAAACTGCGAATTCCTCTCGCTTCCTTCCGGCCGCTTCCGCAGCGGCGAGCCATCTTGGCGGTTTGCCGCGGCCGGACCACGTTCCACCGGTCTCGGCATTGCGATATTTCGCTGCCACCGGCTTGCGCGCCTTCGGCGATTTTTGGGCTTCCCCCCTGCCTGCCTTGCGTTCCGATTTAGCCACGCCGACCGCCCTGGGCTTGCGTCCCTTGGTCACGCGCTTACGCCCATCAAGGTCGTCGACCGTAATACCGTAGGCAGCCATCTTGGCCTTGATCTCGGCAATTGCCGCACCGATCTCGGCCTTGCGTGCCGCCTCGGCTTGATGCAACAGATCTTCGGCTTGCTTCTTCAGTTCAAGATACGTCGGCATCTTCCTTCCTCCGTTCAGCAACAGTTGGCAATGCATTAAATCAACCTAATGAATCGAGGTCGGCACCTGTCCAGCGTCGCACACCGAGCGCGAATCTAGCCACAGGTAGTCCGAGATCGCTCCGGCAGGCCGATAGCCGTCAATGGTTTCCATCAGAATCCTGCGCTGGTCCTCTGCGTTGCCAGAATCGTTGGCCAGCACGAGTTGGTCGATCGCCTTGACCAGATTGGCCATGGCAAGCTGTTTTTCGATGGCACGCATGATCTTGGGATGATCGGTGCCCAGCACGTTGTCGCCTATCAACAATTCTTCGTACAGCTTTTCCCCCGGCCGCAGCCCGGAAAACAGGATCTCTATATCGCCCTCGGGATTGTCTTCGTCCCGAACTTCCCGCCCGCTCAGGCGAATCATGTGCCGCGCCAGATCGACAATGCGTACCGGATCACCCATATCCAGAACAAATACGTCCCCGCCTCGCGCCATCGAGCCGGCCTGGATGACCAATTGGACCGCCTCGGGGATGGTCATGAAATAGCGGGTGATTTCCGGATGGGTCACGGTGATGGGGCCGCCAGCCTTGATCTGTTCCCTGAATAGCGGGACAACGGAACCCGAAGATCCAAGCACGTTGCCAAACCGCACCATGCAAAACACGGTCGAACTCTGTTCATCCATCGCCTGCAGAATCAACTCGGCAAAGCGCTTCGTCGCCCCCATGACATTGGTTGGCCTGACGGCCTTGTCGGTGGAAACCAGGATGAACCGCTCCACGTCATGGCATCGCGCGCAATCCGCCACATTCCATGTCCCGAGAACATTGGTCTTGATGCCTTCGCAGCAGTTGTGCTCGACCAACGGTACATGCTTGTACGCCGCCGCATGGTAGACCGTTTGTATCCGATACGCTGCAAACACGGCATCCAGCCGCGATCGATCGGTTACGCTTCCCAACAGCGGTACTACTGTGCCCTTGCGCCCCATTTGTATCGCGCGCTGCGACAGTTTCGATTCCAGCGAATACAAGCCGAACTCGGAGTTATCGAACAATATGAGGCGCCCAACTCCAAGATTCACGATTTGGCGACACAGTTCGGAGCCAATCGAGCCCGCAGCGCCAGTAACCAGTACGGTTTTTCCACGAATGCAGCTTTCCAGCAGCTCGAGGCGGGGAGGAACCGGATCGCGGCCCAGCAGATCGTCGATCTCGATCTCCCGCAGTTCCTGCAACTGGGCTTGCCCGGACAGGATTTGCTCGATCGATGGAACGGTTTTGACCAGAAACGGGGTCGCCTGCAGCAGACCCATGATTCGGCGCTTGTCCGCCCTACCGGCATTCGGCACACAAAGGAAGATCTCCTTGACATTCCGTGCCATCAGTTGATCGACCCAACCGTCGCCTTCCGGCGCAATGACCTCGATGCCCTGCACCAAGCGAGAATGCAGCGAAGAATCATCATCCAGAAAACAGACGACGTTGTAGCGCCCACCTTGCCGTACTGATTGCAGAAGTTGGTTGCCGGCTTCACCCGCCCCGAATATCGCCGCCGCGATTCGCTCTGCCCTGACTCGTTCCGTCAACAGATTGCGCAAAATGAACCGACTTCCCCCGATCAACATCATCAATATCAACCCATAGGAGACGACAATTGCAGCCGATACCGGCACCCAACCTGTCAACAGCATGAGTGCCCATAGCACAGCCGCCGAGATCAGGGCGCCGGACTCGACCACCACAAGTGCTTGCAGGCTTAGCGAGCGCGTCACCATACGGTATAGACCCAACTGCGCAAAGACCGGAATCGTCACTCCGGTCACCACAAAAAGCGCCGCAATGCCATGTGTGGGATCGGCAAAAGGGGCACTCTCGCGCACGGAAACGGCCAACCAGAGTGCAACGGGAATCAATACTGCATCGATGCCAATCAGCAAGGCTAGCTTAATCCCTCGTGGCTGATGCAATAGCCAATCGCGCAGATTGGATTTCATAGAGCGTCACCATGCATCGCAAAATGCCTCATGACATGACTACCTGGAAATTGAGCCGACCGGAACCAAACCAGAAGTCTGCGCCTTCCGAACAGTAATAACCGCCACGACAAAATAGATCATCAGAAACGGCAGGAATACCCACGGCCGCATCGGTGAGGGAAGTTCAATCAAAATCCAGGCCGCCGTGCCTTGGACCACCGTAGCCAAATAATACAAACCCGCCACCTGTCGATGACTGCGTCCAAGTCGATTGAGAAGCTGATAGACATGAGACCTATGTGGAGACAGCACATTTTCGCCGTTCATCAGTCGTCGGAAGAATGTAAATGCGGCATCAAAAATGAAATGAAATAACAATAGCGGCACCAAAAAGAAATTCAGGTGGCCCCTGTCGTAGCTGGCACCAATGACCGCCAGCATTGCAAACGCAAAGCCGAGAAACGCACTGCCAACATCGCCCATGAATATCTTCGCCGGCGACACATTGAAAACCAGAAAGCCGGCCACTCCGGCGGCGAGTATCAACGATGATATATACACGAAGTAACTGCTTTCGCGAAAAGCAATAACCGCCAGAAACAATGCGGCAATGACTGCTACGCCGGCTGCCAAACCATCCAGCCCGTCCATGAAGTTATAGGTGTTGATCAACCCCAACAACCAGACAAAAGTAATCAGGTACGCAAATGGGCCCAGTTCGACTATCCCAATCAGTGGAATATTGGCGAACCGAACCACCAAATCAGCCATCAGCACGAAGCTAGCACAAAGCGCTTGTGCAGCCAGCTTGAAAAGGAAGGACTTCTGGGTAATATCATCAATGAAAGACACCGTTGCCAGGATCGCAGCGCAGGCGATGAATCCAAAAAAATGAAAATTGGCGATTCGCGTCACATCGGCAACCACATATACCCATATGCTTCCAATCAAGAAGATAGAAACAAACGCCACGCCCCCAGATTTCGGTGTCGGCACGGAATGTGAGGATCTATCATTCGGTACATCCATGATTCGGACCCGGCGAACCATCACAAGGGTCAATAGCGCCGAGGCAAGGAAAAGAAAAGCGAAAAACCCCGCGTGGGTCAGCAGTCTGACAAAGGTCATCGCAATTCGGAAAGAACAGCCGGGAATACCCGGACGGATTCAGGTGAAGGGATTGCCATCACGGGACGTGACGATCCGCGTACCACCAGGAGGCGGACGCGGAACAAGAGGCTGAGCCCGTGCAGCGATTTGCAAAAGCTCGACGTTTGCATCCAGGTCCGACAATATTCCACATACGGCTTTCAAAGCCGTCGCACGGGAAACTATAGCAACGGCGGTTAGCACGCACAGCCGAATATCCAGCCACAGCGACCTGTGCTCAATATAGAATAGCCCCAACATGCTTTTTCCAGGACGAATCAACTGGTTATAAGCAATGTCCGGATCATCCTGACCGGCAAGGATATCGCCCTCGTCGGAGAATACAATGGAAGAAAAATCGGTAATCCCTGGGCGAACCAGAAGCAAGCCCCGCTCCTCCGGGGTGTAGAGATCGGTCTCCCGTATAACATTGGGTCTCGGGCCGACAAGACTCATATCGCCCTTCAGCACGTTCCAAAGCTGGGTCAGTTCATCCAGTTTGTAGCTACGGATGAATTGCCCAACCGGGGTGATTCTCCTGTCATTGTTTCCAGTCGAATCGACACCCGACTTGTCGGCATTTACTATCATTGAGCGCAACTTGACCATGCGGAATGGCTCACCTCCCTGCCCTACTCTTGGAGCAACATAAAAGGGGGAATGCTTGTCTTGCCACCAGACGAGAAACATCACCGGCAAGAGAATCGGCGAAGCGAACAACAAGCCGACCGCTGACGCCAGGATATCAAAAAGGCGCTTCAATACATCAGCCACGATAGAACTCGACGACATTGTCACAGACGTAGTGCACATCGTCGTCGCTGACAAACATGTTCATCGGCAACATGATGCACCGTTCGAAAAAGCGCTCGACCTTAGGCAACTTGACGGTAAAGCCGAGTCGTTCCCACTGGTGAACCGCTTTGCCACCCCACTGGATCAGGGTACCGATGCCATTGATTCGAAGGTGCTCCTTCAACTCGTTGCGCCGATCTGCCTGCAACTCATAGTTCTGGTAGATATCGAAATGATCGCTGTTCTCCACTGGCGCAGGCGGCAGTTCCAGCTCGTGCAAACCACCCAGGCGAGCCTGGTAGATGGCGGCAATAGCGCGACGACGTTGAATTACCTTGCCATAGGAAAGCAGGCGGTAATTCAGTATCGCCGCCTGGAGGTTGTCGAGCCGACTATTACGCCCCCAGCTCTTGACCTCGCCGTTGATGTCGCGTCCATGGTCATGCAACTGATAAACCTTGTCATAAATTCCGTCATCGTTGGTGATGACCCCTCCCCCATCGCCTAGACATCCAAGCACTTTGGCGGGGAAAAAGCTGATCGCCGCAGCGAGGCCGAAGGTGCCGGCATGCTTGCCACGGAACTTCGAACCCAGAGCCTGCGCGGCGTCCTCGGCCACGAAGAGACCTTTCTTTCCGGCAATCGACATGATCCTGTCCATGTCGCACGTCCGACCATTGAGCTGGGTCGGCATGATGCCGACCGTACGGGGATTGATCGCCGCCTCGACCGCATCGGGGTCAATAAGATTGTCGGGCCCAAGTTCCACGGGAACCGGAACCCCGCCCGCCGTCTTGATCGACGCAGCAGTAGCCAGCATGGTATGGGAACAACAAATCACCTCGTCACCGGGGCGCAGGCCGATCGCCATCCATGCCAGTTCCAGTCCATCGGTCGCGTTGGCGACGCCAATTGCATACTTGGCACCCGTGTAAGCTGCCAGGGCAGATTCAAAATCACGCAAATCCTTTTGCATGATGAACGCTCCGCGCTCCCCAACTTCGGTAAAAATCCGCAGCAGGTCGTCTCTGTCGTCGAGGTAGGCGCGGGGATAGTTGAAAAAGGGCACGCTGCGGGAAGTCACGTTCATTGCTCCGGAGAGTTGGTAGTAAACAGGGTCAAGACCGAGAAAGCATATCGAGCGCCGATCGAGCCACGGTATCCGAGGTCGGGTAGTAAGCCTTCTCCAATACCCTGGAAGTCGGTGCGGGTGCGTCTGGTAAAGTAATGCGTCGGGCGGGAATCTTCATGGCATTAGGAGAAACACGTTCCACAACGGAAGCAAGAATCTCAGCAGAGAATCCGGAATTGCGCCAGCCTCCATCTACTACAAGGAGACGCCCTGTCTTGAGTACCGACTGTACGATGCGCTCCGGATCAAAGGGATTCAAAACCCTGACATCTATCACCTCGGCAGAGTATCCTTGGCGAGCCAGTTCATCCCGAGCATCAAGCGCAAGGCGGGTTGCATGCCCCGCCGCCACAATCGAAAGCTGCGTACCCTCAGCCAGACACTTCGGCCCTTCCAAGCGCAAGTCGGATTCAACAATCGGCGGCAAGTCATCGGTTTGGTCATAGAGCCACCGGTCGTCGATATACATTACTGGGTCTTTGCACAGCACCGACGCCACAAGCAGATCGCGTGCGTCAGCCACGGTAGCCGGCATCACCACCCGCAAGCCTGGGACATGAGCGAACCATGAATGAAGTGCCTGTGAATGCTGAGCTCCCTGCTCACCACCACGGTTGATGATTGCGCGTATGGTCACCCCTGGATGCGCTTGACCACCGACCATGTGCGACCATTTTGCTGCCTGATTGACGACAGCATCTGTCGCGTAAAGCATGAAATCCATGCGCGGGTGCACAACGATGGGCATCATGCCGGCGAGGGCTGCGCCTACCGCTGCTCCTGTGCACGCGGACTCAGAAACCGGGGTATCAATGATCCGCTCGACCCCAAATTTCTTGTCGAGATCGGTCATCGAGCTACCGACATACCACGGGCTCCAAAGTCCTTGACCAATCACGAAAACCCGAGGGTAATTTTCCAGCAGGTATTCAAACGCAGAAAGAATGGCCGTGCCGTAGGTGTGCGTTGTCCTTCCTTCCATATCAGCCCCCGGCAGCGGCGTAAACGCGATCGAGGATCGCCTCGGGATCGGGATACGGATCGGCAAGCGCCTGCTCCCATGCCACCGATATTTCGCTGTTTATCTGCTCAGTCAATTCGACCGTTTGGTCAGCAGACCAACATCCGGCAGCGACCATACCCTCTTCGAGCCGACGCACGGGATCACGGCGCCGCCAATCGTTGAGTTCTTCCAGCGAGCGATGTACGCCAACGTCGATATCCTCGCGCCAATCCACATGTCCATACCAACGAAAAGTCACGGCCTCGAGGAATCCAGGCCCCTCACCGCGACGCGCCCCGGAGACTAATGCCTGCGCAGCGGCGGCTACGGCAACAACATCATTTCCATCAACAACGTGATGCGGTATGTTGTTGGCAAGTGCAAAACGGGCAGTGGAGTCTGAAGGTTGTCTGAGGGAAATATGCATGTGACTGGCAAACAGGTTGTTTTCAACGACAAAAAGCACCGGAGCGCGGGATACGCGCGCCAGATTCAAGGACTCGTGCACCACCCCTTCCTCAACCGCACCGTCGCCAAAATACGCAACCGCGACGTCTCCAGAATTCTGGAGTTTTGCCGCAATACCAGCGCCGACTGCCAGCGGAACGGTACCGGCGACAATAGGAACCGATCCATAAAAACCTCTCGGCTGGTCCCAGAGATGCATCGACCCGCCCATTCCACGCGACAGCCCCGTTTCCTTACCAAGAACCTCGGCAAACAAGCCGTGCACGTTTGAGCCAAGTGCCAGCACATGGGAATGAGACCGGTGTCCACCGAACACTCGGTCCGAGTTCCGCAAGGCAGCCGAAACTCCTACCGCTATGGCCTCCTGCCCAACGCCGAGATGCACCGGCCCACCCACCAAGCCGTCACGACGTGCCTCCGCGAGCCGGCGCTCCGCAAGCCGGATTCGTAGCATGCTATTCAAGTAACGCCTTAGCATCTCGAACTGAACTTCGCCGGTATCGATAGGCGCAGAAAAAAACAAGGGGTCCGCCAACCCGCCCAAGGTGACCAACTTATCGTTTCCTCCCATCATCGACTCTCTTCTTCGCAACGAGTACAAACTTGAACGCAGACCGCTTGACGCCGACAGCCCGATCCACCGAGTCCGAAATTTCTCGCGCACGATCTGCGCCAAACAAACCTTCAAGTATACCGGCCATGAACGAGATGGCTCCGAAGTATTCGACCTCCACATCTTCAAAGTTCGCCCTGTACAACTCGATCAATCGCATCGACGGCATGTTCTTCAGAGTGCTTCTCGAGCGTCGGCCGCGCAGGAAATGAATGTATCGGTTTACCCGGTAGATCATATTGTCGTTCAATGAATCAACGCAAACGAAGACACCACCGGGCCTTAGAACCCGAATGACTTCCACCATGACCTTCCGGTTTTCGCCATAGCTCAAGCTGCCGGCGGAAACGACAACATCGAAGGTACTCGAAGACACCGGAAGGGCCTCTATGTCGCCGACCGAGGCTTGTGCCGAAAAACCGCCGACCGAAAAACGCCTGCGAAGTACCTTCAGCGATTCATGGGAAATGTCGAGAGCAGTAACCTGTGCGCCCAGCTTGAGCGGAACCAGGGTATTCGCGCCCGTGCCCGCGCCTAGCTCAAGCACTCTCACGCCCACCCCGATCAGCGCCGACAGGCGAGCCTCATAGAAAAAATATGGCGTCCGAAGCGTTGGCGAAACAAGCCGGGCACCAAACTCAGCATCGTCCAGTTCCATTGGTTGGCTGGTTTCACCGGATGCTCGCGCAGACAAATCATAACGATTCCGTTCCTCGTGCTTGTCGAAATCCAACGCCTTATGCTGATCCGGAGACAAGCTGATTGCATAGGTCGTCCACCAGTTTCGATGCGTTCGGCGCACTATCGTATCCTGGGAATTGAACTTCCGAAAAATTCGCAATGAAGGGCCGTTGCTTGGTCGAATCAAGCCGACGATATCCGCATCGTCCCGGCGGGAATCCTCGACCGCGAGCTTGACCAGCCAAGTACCAAAGCCGTGGCCCTGAAATGGCGCTTCGACTGCATAGGTAATCTCGCGAACTCGCTGCCCAAACAGGAATGGCAAACGCGAACGGCTGGGAAGAAACGTCATGACGTAGCCGACCAGCGAGCCATCCGCCCAGATCGCGATCAACCTAGGGAATGGGGATTGTTTGCCCGAATACGAAACAAGGGCGGTCTGAAAGCCACGGACGAAATACATGAGGCCAATCCTTGAAAACAGCAGCCTCCACGACAGAACCCCATGGGTAATGCTTATCCGCAATCCGTTCTTCGACTCGAGCACCTCCGCAACGTCGAAAGCCGAACCGACATTGATTCTCGCGAGGTACAAGATATCGGGGCTGCCCTGCCCCACCTGCGACCTCACGTTGCAGCCTTGCGCGGGCGAAATAATTCCATTGGATCTTTCCTGAAGTAGGTCGACAACGGCCGTCAGGGGCCGTCGTGCGCAAGAGACTCAAGATGTGACACCAGTGCCCCATAGACCTTTTCAAAGGCGAAACGCCGATCATAGAGCGCGCGCGCCCGGACTGACATTGCGGCCTGCAGATCGGTGTCCGACAACAACCTACTTATCGCGGAGTACCAGTCCCTGCCCGGTTCCATCGTGCAGGCAAAGCCGACCGCCTCGTCTTCGACCATGCGCTGCACGACCCCCGTCAGGCTGGTAACGATGGGCAGGCCGTTGGCAAGCGCATCGACCACCTTGTTTGGCATATTCAGGATGAAGTTCTCGATATTCCGGTACGGATTCAGCGAAGCGATCGATGCACGTGCAAGCGCGGCCATCTTTGGGGAATCAACCCACCCCGGAAACACCACGTTAGGTAATCCGGACATCATTTCACGGATCTCCCGCTCGTGCCCACCACTGCCGCATATCACGAACTGGCACTCGCTTCCTTCCTGCGCCATGCGCGACGCCGCATCGCGAACTCCTGAAAAATCAAATACGGAGTTGAAGGTCCCAAAAAAACAAACCCGTCTTCGATCGTCGAGTACAACGCCCCGTTCCCGCCACCAGTCGCCCGCCTCACGCAGTTGCGCTTCGGATATCGTAGCTTCAGGCGCCGTGAGCGGCACGACGATATCGCGCGCCGTCAGCTCCCTGCCGGCGAACCTGGCCATCCAGTCAAGATAGCCTTCCGACATGGTCGAGAACCCAGTCGCATCGCGCAAGGCACGACGACCTAACCAGAAATAGGGGGCCAAAGCAAGCTTGGCAAGGGGCCGCGCGGCTGCGGGCAGGGGCTCCAGGAAGAGCGAAGGCCAAAGGTCCTTTACATCCACAACGGAGGGGATGGAACGACGCCGGAGCCACCGCAGCATCACGGCGGCGCATTCGATCGGCGGATATCCGACAAAAGCGACGTCGGGCGCGGGAAATTCGCCTGAACGTAGCAAGGTTGCAAGGCGAAATGCAAGCTCCGCATGGTCAAGCAGGCGCCCAGGGCCGATATTTCGCCGATAGCCAATGCTCGGAAGAAGATTGATTTGTAGCCGATCCGAAATTGCAATGGTCGAGAACGATCTGCGCCGATGACGCTTCGTCGTGTGATTGAATGCCGCGCTCCAGAGCACGACCGTATGGCCTTTGGCAACCAGCGCGTTGGCCAGGTTCATCGCCCGCATGGGACGCGGAGAGCCCTCGTCGCAATGAAGCGGTTCACCGGTTTGAAGTATCCAAATATTCAAGACGAAGTCACCGTCGCAGAAAGGGGGCCGGAAGCTACAAGAATTGCTGCAAGAGGACTCACGATTTCCAAGAGACCTTCGGGCTAACGAAGAAACGAACCAAATACTCTGATAAGAGGCAAATCAAATACACAATAAACCCCAACCCAAGATAGTAAAGCATATTTAGAAAGCCCCCTTCTGCCATTGACGGGCCAAAACCCACCGCAAAGATCACGTAGGCGAAAAGAACTCTATTACCACCGATCAAACTAGCAAGCTTCCGCGAATAGCCCAAAATCATCCCGCCTACTAGAGAATACGCAATGAGACTAATCCAGCCGAAATCAATAAATGCATACCCAACGAACAAAGGAGCATCCGTAGCATTCATGTCAACCAGAAACTCAGGATGCAATAGTTCGCCCAGCCCCCGGAAAGGATGATCTGGCTTCTCCATATCGAAAAAATTAACCCAAACGAATCTAGGGATCACTCCAGAGAACGTTCCCTCAAGTGCGGCCCCACCTAACTGCAATGAGCTATTCTCGGTTACCCGATTCACAAGATTCACGAATCCGCTGAATAGCCCGGAAGCCGATACACGTTGTGTCAATACGAACCACGCGAACTCGATAATTACTAGTGGCGACCAGTCAACCCCTTCAAATCCCAAATATTTCACCTGTCCTTTTAGACCGAGTGTAGCCAAGAAAATTGCTATCCCAGGCAGCACCACATACCAGCGAGTGAAACGGGAAATAGTTAATGGAGACATCAACTTAGCCAAGAAAAACAGCGGGAGAAGCATATGCAATATGCCGGACTTACTGGTTGACAAAAGTAGCCCGAGCAAGACCCCGGTCAGCACCCAAAATAACTGAGCCGCAGCGTTTCGTTGAAAATGTATTGTCGCTATGCAGCATCCGAATAGGGCGATGTTTGTTCCCAAATCAAGCAATCCATACGTTCGCGCACTAATATCATAATCATACAGATTATCCAAATAGCTAAAAATATTCTCAAATCCGCCAAGATACAGCGCCAGCACTTTCATGCCAAGTCCAACAAAAAGCAACCCAATAATGTAATGGGACAGATCAGATGAGATCGGCTGATTTTCGCGAAGCAGATCATCTGGTCCAATCTTCGCCATTGACAGGCCTGAGAAAAATGCCAACAAGCCAACGAAATGGACAAGAAGAGGCCAAGCCGCATCTTCAAACACCTGGTCGATTAAATCGATCTCGTCTTGTCGAAAAGAAGTAATTGCAGCTAACAGGCTTGGCACGGCAAAACTCAACAAATAAAGCAATAAAAAAATCAATCCGATTCCCTCAACAGAGGCTATTCCACGAGATCGGATAATCTTAATGATCAGAAGAACGTTTGCCAAACTTAGAAACAGAAAAATTAGAATAGCGAGCACAGTAGTTATTCCGATAACTGGAGCAGCTCATGAACTACCCTCACCACATCCACGATCGCTATGGTAGAAAGGCATTTCTGTTGATACGGGCAATTCTTATAATTTATTGTCCCGTAGCAGGGAGAACAGGGCAAAGCTGATCGCGCCTGGACAACACGACAATGCCCGCCATAGGGTTTAGTTTGCTCCATTAGAGTTGGCCCAGCCAAAGTCACAACTGGGGTTTGCATGGCTGCAGCAATATGACCAATCCCACTATCACCTGCGATTACAACCTTCATCATAGATACTATCGCCGGCAAAGCCTCAAATGGCAAATCTCTAAGAATACTCAACCGTTCATGGATTCCAGAAAACTCTCTGAATAACTCGGATTCGCTTGGCCCAAGAATAACTACGATTTCTGCATCCACAAACTCACTAAAGAGAGAGTCAATCAATTCCTTACATAAGCCAATAGGCGGACGTTTTACTAAGCTACCGTTACTATCGCCACCGGGATGCAAACAAAGCACACGTTTTCCTTCAAACCCCATCTTTCTCCATAATTCAATTGCGATGCGCTGTCCCTCAAAAGAGGATTCAATATGAAGCTTCCCGACACTTAATCCTCGGAAGTAGAGATTCGCAATCGCGATATTTTTTTCAACCCGATGTCGGCGATCAAGGCGATCAATACAATCGGTGTAAGGAAAAATCGTCGAGTGATCACAGTCCCCCAAGATTATCTTGATTCCCGAGAGCAGTCTTAATGCCCACGAAAATTTGATAGACAGCCCAGTGGCCAGTATTGCGATATCATATTTTTTTTTGCGTAGCGAAATGAAATTCCAAATCACCCGCCAAACCGGTAGATCATTGAAGTTCCAGATTTCTGTTTCGCTACATAGGTCGGAATGGCGTACTACTGCTGCCGCTCCTGTATTCCCTGCAATTACGTTGACATAACTTGTCGGAGACACTTCCTTTATTGCGTGAAGCATCGGTGTGATCATGATCATGTCGCCGATACCCCAAGTTTGAAAAACAACAACGCGATTCATTTCACAGGGTCCTTATGGACTGCGCCTGGCGACGTTGTTTGACTCGCAGCAACTCAATTCGTAGCGCATTGACAATCCTCAAAAGCCAATAGGTAATCGCAGCGCGTTTAGCACTCCCAATCAACGCCCTAGGCAGCTTTTCGGAGCCAGGATAGTAATCCTGCAAAAAATGGGCAGACATCTCCGCCGCCTCGAGGTCGTTCTTTAGTACTGACACGACGGCAAGCTGGAACATCCTCTTTTTGAGACGCTCCGACAGACGCGTTCTTACCCAGAAGCGATCCTCGCAACTCAACTCCGGCCCAGCCAGGAGTTCGTCGGTCATGGTTGCCCAGACCGGCCAAAACTGGGTAAAACGGCCCCGAATCGACCTTGCCACAGTGGCCGAAGCAGGTATGAAGACGGCCCCGGGCCTGGGGTCGAAGTAGAAGGAGAACCGCTTGGCTGCATGCAGCACATAGAAGGTATCGGCCACCGCCCCGTAGTCTCGCAGCAGGCCGTTACGATCCCTGACCTCTGTCCGGAAAACAATCCCCGTCCAGGTCGGCTCGCCATGTCTAATCATTTGCAGCATTCCATCGGGACTGGGGTAAACCGCTTCATTCCTGCCGCGCATCGATCCATCCGGGAATACGTCCCCATGGGAGTTTTCGTTCAGCACCCCGGTGGACACGAAACCCACCTCCGGATGATTCTGGAAGTGGCTCATTGCACTTGCATAAAAGTCGGGCAGCAGATAGTCGTCGTCCGAAAGGAAGGAAAAGAACGGTGTATCAACCCGCTGCAGGCCAAAATTGAAGTTGGCAAAAGCACCAACGTTCTCCGGGTGGCAAAAATACTTGACGCGTGGATCCTTCGCCGCCAGGCCCAGCACAATATCCCGCGTGGCATCACCCGACGCATTGTCATACACGCAGACTTGCAGGTCTTGCCATGTCTGGCCAAGAACGCTGCGAATTGCCCTGGCAAGAAGTTCCGGCCGCTGAAAGGTCGGGATGATTGTCGTAATCCGGGTCATGGTGGCGTCACGCATTCGCCCGGAGCCATCGAAAAACGGCAGACCGCGGCTCCCGAACAACCAATATCACCACCGCAAGGGCGGCAAGGCCAGTGAAAGCCAAAGCCGCGAGCATCGCCAGCCTCGATCCCGAGTCGTGGTTCAGCCCGAAAAGCAAGCCTACTGCAATCACAACCAGACCCCCGGCCATTGCGGGCAGCAAACAGTCGTGCCAATACCAGGCCGCCTTCTCGTCGACCAGAATACGTTGGTGCATGACATGCGGGGTAAGCAGGAAATAGCCAGTATTCAGGGCCACCCAGGCAGCCGCCGCACCAATGCTGCCCCACTGCAGCGCCGCGAAATAGAGTGACGGAACCAGCATGGTCAGCGCCACGAGGTTCGCCTGGAAACCCAGGCTGGTCCAACCGTGAGCAAGCTGGGCGGCGTAGGGTAGATACATCAAGGCATTCAGAGCATTACCAAGCACGAGGATGCTGACCAGCAGGTGGGTATGCGCCACAAGATCCGGATCCGCCGTCCAGAGATGCAACACCGGCGCCGAGAAACCTCCAAACACCGTCGCGGCAGGAATCACGAACACCGCAACCCATTGGCAGGCCTGGTGGAACGTGCGGACTAGGGAATCGTGGTCGCGCCGGGCAACGAGTTCCACCAATCTCGGATAAAACGCGGTGTGGATTGGTGCAACCAGCTTGTAAACGGCGGCAGCCACGGTAGCGGCAAACGTGTAGTAGCCAAAATCCGCGAGTGTCAAAAGTCGGCTCAGCAATACCTTGTCGGTCTGGGTCAGCGCGGTCACCAAGAGCGACGTGCCCGCAAGACCGGCAGCAAAACGCCACACATTCCGTAGGATCGCCAGGTCCATGCGCGGCGGAACGATTGGTGCCACCGCGCGCCAGAAGGTAGCGCGACACACGACAACCTGCGCCACCGCCACCACAGCCTGCCAGATGAAGAACGTCTGCACTGTGGGTGGAAATAACAACAGGGCAATCAGGGCGCCAGCGCCTTGTAACGTCGAAAACGTGGCAAACAACAGGTTGGCCAGGACCTGCCGTTGCAGGCCGTTCAAGCCGCCCATGTACAGTGCAATGGGCCACCGCAACGCGACCACCGGCGCCATGAGCAGGATGGCATAGGCTACGGAGTCCCTGCTGAGTTGTCCCGGGTTCAACCAATGGAAAGCAATCGGTCCCGACAGGACAAATACCGCCACTCCGATTGCGCCGGCCACCAGCCAATACACGACCTCTATGGTCCTCGCGGTATCCGCCCTTGCCGCCCGCCACTCGTCCAGCTCTGACAGGCGAGCCATTTCGCGGGTCAACGCTGCAGCAAGTCCCATGTCGAGAACAGCAAACAGTGCCAGCAGAGAAACGTAAATGCCAACTACGCCGTAAGCCTCCGCCCCCATCAACCGGAGATAGAAAGGAACGAACACAACCGCCATGAGAGCCGACCAGGCGCTGCCACCGATGTTGGCGATGACATTTTGCTTGAGCGACATCAATTGTATCCACTTGAGCCCGATGCCCAATTTGTAGCCAGAGCCATTGGGATCGAAAGCGCCGTCAGGAAACGCGTTTCAAGTATCCGTCCGGCGCGACCGTGATCAGGAGCTTGTGTTGGATATCCCGGTCGATCTGGAACTCAGGGTGCTGCTTGAGGTATTCCCAGACGGCTGTTTTGGGGTTGTCCCCCGGGCCCCACGGGCGATCGGGAAACATGCTCTTGGGCATGTCCTCGACGACGGTATCGAAAACCACGCAGTAGCTGCCAACCGATGCCAGTGGTGCATAGGCCTTGAGCTCGGCGAGAACATGCTCATGCGTATGGTTGCTGTCCAGGCATACGAGAACACGCTTGTACCGAGCCGCAATTGCATGAACCATCTCGACAGTTTCCGGCGCAATGCTCGACCCCTGGATCATCTCGATGCGAGAAGCCATGGGATGTGCCTCGATAGCCACCCTGTTGTGGGCTCGGATGTCGATGTCGACACCAAGCACCCGGCGCCCGGAATTCCGTGGATCGAAGCTTGCCCCAGACTCAATCGCGTCGCACATATCAAGGAGCGCCAGCATGGATGCACTGAATACCAAAGACCCTCCGTGCGCAATGCCAGTTTCTATAACCAAGTCTGGACGCAAGGACCATATCAGTTCTTGCATCGCCAAAACATCTTGGGGATATTGAATGATTGGACGTCCAAGCCAAGAGAAATTGTACGAATAGCCAAGCCTCGCTGTAGCCTCAATCCATCTCATCGACTCTCGCATCAAATCATTATTCGCACCAAGCGCTGCGATGCTATCTACTACTCGTTGCTCATGCTCGTTCATTTCTAACCCTATTTCTTTCGGAAACACACAAGTCGAACTGGCCCAAAATCACCACAATGCGGCAAGCCGGCAGCATATCTGTGATGCATATCAAAGTAGTCCGGCACCTTACCTTCTTCTGCACAGATCTTTGAATAAATTACACGACTTACGAGATAGTAAGTGCTACTGATATTCTCCTCAAAATCGATTTCAAATCGATCTTGAACAAATTGAAGCAATTTGGCACGTTCAAAAAACAGATTGTGTTCTCGAATGGGTATCTCGGGCAACCCAAACAGACTGCGTACCTGATTGAAGTTGGCGTGACTCTCAACAAAATTCTCAATCATTACATAGACACCACCAGATCTCAATGAGTCATGAATGTTATCTATCGCACTGCTCTGATGTTCCCATGTTGGGAGATTAATCAAGCATCTCGTGGTGTAAATAAAGTCGTAGGTTTGCCCGATTGGATTTCGAATATCGTGTTGCTTAAATTCAATATTCCGCGATCGCGTCTGCTTAAGCAATTTATTTGCATTTGCCACCATTGCAGAAGAATAGTCGTAACCACAAAAATCGCCCACCGAATAATCCCTAGCAAGACCAAGTGTCGTTCTACCGTCGCCACATCCAATATCCGCAATCCTTCTTGGAGAGCATCTTTGAATTTGATTCGCTAGTGCCCGCAATTCAATTTCTCGCAGGTACACATCTTGTGTAGTTGATTGAACGGAGTCATCACCTACCGCTCGACTTTGCCAATAGGCATGAATTTCATCGAAATTCACAATACATATCTCCGATGCAGTTGAAGAATAACCTCAGATACCTGATCCAAGTCATCAGAAGTAAGATCATGATAACTAGGAAGGTTGACTGATCGCGTCGGAATTGACCATGCATTGGCATTCTGTGGAACGGCCTGAAACATTTGAAGTGATGACAGGGGCCAAAAAAATACACGAGCATCAATTCCGTTTCTCGCAAATTCAGATTTAAGTATTTCTCTTGTTATATTTGTTTTCATATCAAAAACGATTGTCGGCATCCACGCCCCACTAACCTTCGCAGGCGAGTCAGGATTCATCGACACACCTTTAAGTTTATCGAGCCTGAGCTTATAATCTAATAGGATATCTCGCTTTCTTTTTGATAGGGTATCGATCCGCTCCATCTGCGCGCAACCGATCGCTGCTTGGATATTCGACATCTTGTACTTGAAACCAACCATATCCGGCCAGAACTGCTTCCGTTGCCCTCGCGCACGTCCATGGTTGCTCAGCGTAAGCACGCGTTCGTACAACTCGGCGTCGTTCGTAACGAACATCCCGCCTTCGCCGGTCGTTAGGGTCTTAGTGCCATGAAATGAGAACGCGCCAAATGCCCCCATCGAGCCGGCGCGCTTGCCATGATAGATGGAGCCGATCGCCTCCGCGGCATCCTCGATCACGGGAACTCCATGCCGGCGTCCGATGTCCAGCAATTGGTCCATCTCGCAAAGATTGCCGTAGAGGTGAACCGCGACAATCGCCTTGGTACGCGGCGTTATCGCTGCCTCGACCAGCGCGGGATCCAGGCACCATGTATCCGGCAGGATATCGACAAAGACGGGCGTCGCGCCCAAATGGACGATTGGCGACGCCGTCGCGATCCAGTTGGTATCGGCGAGTATCACCTCGTCGCCCGGCCCGATCCCCAGCGCCGCCATGCCCATGTGCAGGGCACCGGTACAACTCGACGTCGCAATCGCGTACTGCACGCCAAGGTGCATCCTGAAGGCCGCTTCGAAGCGCTCGATGTACTCGTAGCATCGATCACCCCAACCATTGGCCGCCGCGTCGGTCGCGTACGCAACCTCTAGTTCGGTGATTGAAGGCTTGGTATAAAGAATTCGGGGTTTGGTTGTCATTGTCAACGCAATCGTCAAGCAAGAATGTTCAGCAAGGGAATGGCCGTGACGAACTTGCCGCCCCAGTCCTTGACATAGGCATGCTGAACAGATACTTCGTCGATGATATTCCATGGCAGGACAAGAACATGATCGGGCCGAAACTCACGTAGCGCCTCGGGATGCAAAATCGGAATATGGCTGCCGGGAAGGTATTTGCCCTGCTTCGACGGGGCGGCATCGCAGACCATTGGCAGCAGGTCTGAACGGATGCCAGAAAAATTGAGCAAGGTATTGCCCTTAGCCGCCGCACCATAGGCGCCGACTTTCCGACCTTCACGCTTCGCCGCGACCAGGAAATCGAGGAGCTGCAACTTGACCAACTCGGCCTGTGCCTGGAAACGCCGGTAAGTTTCCAGATTGCGCAGACCGGCCTGAAGTTCGTCGTCGATGACACGGCCAACGGCTTCCTGTGTGGCACGCGGATCATCGCCATGGCAACCAAAAACCCTCAGGCTTCCTCCGTGCGTGGCCAGTTCCTCGACGTTCCAGACCCGCAGCCCGCAACGTTCGAAAATGCGGGATACGGTTTGCAACGAAAGATAGGAGAAGTGCTCGTGGTAAACGGTATCGAATTGAACATTCCGGATGAGCTGGAGCAAGTGCGGGAACTCCAGCGTAATGGTGCCACCTGGCTTCAATATCCCCTTGAGACCCGCGGTAAAGTCGTTGATGTCGGGGACGTGCGCATAGACATTGTTGCCGAGCACCAGATCCGCGGCCTGACCCCTTGCCGCCAGTTCGCCAGCCAGCTTTGCGCCAAAAAATGCCTCGAGTACGGGTATGCCCTGCGCCATGGCGACGGCAGCCGTGCTGCGTGTAGGTTCGATACCGAGGCATGGAATTCCGGCGGCAACAAAGTTCTTCAGCAGGTAGCCGTCATTCGAGGCAATCTCAACGACGAAACTCGATCCATCGAGGGCAAGACGCTGACGCATCGCCTGCACATAGTTTCTGGCGTGTAACAGCCAAGACGTGGACGTGGACGAAAAGTAGGCGTAGTCGGCGTTGAACAACTCGTCGGCGCGCGCATAGTCCTCCGTTTGAACCAGCCAGCATTTATCGCAAACGAATAGCTTGAGAGGGTACCAGGTTTCCGGCCTTCGCAGATCTGACTTGCAAAGGTAGGCATTCGAAGGTGGCGCAAAACCGAGGTCAAGGAAAACATGCTCGAGGGGAGCTTTGCAGTGTCGACAGCTCACAATGGAATCCCGGAAAAGTCTTTGGTGATTAGGGGGTGTAATGCATCGCGGGCCGACAAATCCCTCACGGGCAATGGCCAGCGGACCGACAATGCCGGATCGTCGTAACGCAAGCCCGCTTCGGAGATCGGAGTGTAGAACGCTGTGTGAAGGTAGAGCAGTTCGCTGTCGGGCTCCAGTACTTGAAAACCGTGTGCGCAGCCTTCGGGAACAACCATCATCCGGCAGTTGCCGGGGCTGAGTTCCTCCGCGTGCCAACGCAGGAAGGTCGGCGATCCGGCGCGAAGATCGACTGCGACATCCCACACGCGCCCCCGCAGGCAGCGAACCAGCTTCATCTCGGTCACCGGCGGATATTGAAAATGCATACCGCGAATGGCGCCAACGCTTCGCGTGCGGGAATGATTGACCTGGACGATGCGACGATCGCCAACGGCGGGTTCGAGTTCCCGTGTACAAAATAGTCTGCCGAAAGAGCCTCGCTCGTCCTCGATCCGCGCCGACTCGACGACCAAAACACCGGAGATCGCCGTCGCATGGATGTTCATGCGCCAGCCCACGGCAAGCCGGCCCGCGCCGCCGAAGCAGAATATGCCGCGATCTGTTCGAGGCTGCATGCCCGGCCCGAGCCAAGCCATTCGCGATACCAGCTCGCCGTGGCTGCGAGGCCTTCATCGAGGCCCCACACCGGGCGCCAGCCTAGTCGGCTGCGTGCCTTGGCGCTGTCAAGGTAAAGCAGTTGGGCCTCGTGCGGATGGTTTCCGGCCGAAACACGCCAACGCAATCCAGGCCATTGCTCGCGCAAGCGTTCGAGGACATCGGCAACCTTGCGGTTACCTTCCGTTTCCGGACCGAAATTCCAGGCTTCCGCATATGACGCTTCGCCCGCCATCAAACGCTCCGCCAGTAACAGATATCCACTCAAGGACTCGAGTACGTGCTGCCAAGGGCGCGTCGCATTGGGTGACCTGATTTCAAGCTCCTCCCCCTTTCCGACGGCACGGACCAGGTCCGGAATCAGGCGATCCTCCGACCAATCTCCCCCGCCAATCACATTCCCTGCGCGGGCGGAGGCGACAAGCGGCGCATCGCTCCCCGCAAAGTAAGCGCGGCGATAGCTCTCGATAACGAGTTCGGCACCCGCCTTCGAGGCGCTATAGGGATCATGCCCGCCAAGGCGGTCGTTCTCCCGGTAACCCCAGGGCCATTCCATGTTCTCGTAGCACTTGTCCGTCGTCACGGCAACCACCGCACGCACGCTGTCACATCGCCTGCAGGACTCCAACAGGTTGGCGGTGCCCATCACGTTGGTGGACCAGGTCTCGATGGGCTCCCGATAGGATCGGCGAACCAGGGGTTGCGCCGCCAGGTGAAACACCACTTCGGGGCGCATGTCGCGCAGCGCGGCTTCAAGAGCAGCAGCATTCCGGATATCCAGGCGTCGGTCGTCGCAATCCAGGCCCAGCATTGCCCAGTGGTTGGGGCCGGGTGTGGGGTCGAGGGCGATGCCGCCGACAACAGCGCCAAGCTCGCGCAGCCAGAATGCGAGCCAACTGCCTTTGAAACCGGTATGCCCGGTCACCAGCACCCGTCGCGACCGGAAAACGCCGTCGAATGCCATCATGCCCAAAACTTCCATGGCGCCTTTCCGGACGCCCAAAGCTCTTCCAGAAGGTTCTTGTCGCGCAGGGTGTCCATGGCCTGCCAGAATCCGCGGTGCTCGTAGGCGCGAAGCTGGCCCTCGCCAGCAATCGATTCCAGCGGCCCGGCCTCCCAAGATGTGCGGTCGCCATCGATGTAGTCGATGACCTTGGGGCTGAGAACGAAAAAGCCCCCATTGATCCACGCACCATCACCCGGCGGCTTCTCCTGAAAGCCCAACACGGCATCGCCATCACAAACCAGCGCCCCATAGCGGCCAGGAGGCTGGACGGCTGTAACCGTTGCCATCCTCCCGTGGGTGCGATGGTAGGCAATCTGGCTGGCGATATCGATATCCGCCACCCCGTCACCATATGTGAAGCAGAAGGCATCGTCGTCGCGGACATAGTCGCGCACCCGCTTCAGGCGCCCGCCGGTGAGGGTATCGTCGCCGGTATCCACGAGGGTTACTCGCCAGGGTTCGGCCTTCTTCTGGTGCACTTCCATGCTGTTGCTGCTCATATCGAAGGTGACGTCGGACATGTGCAGGAAATAGTTGGCGAAATATTCCTTGATCACATAGCCTTTGTAGCCGCAGCAGATCACGAACTCATTCACGCCATGGGCGGAGTAGATCTTCATGATGTGCCAGAGGATGGGCCGGCCGCCGATCTCTATCATCGGTTTCGGTTTGAGATGAGTTTCCTCGGAAATACGGGTTCCCAAACCGCCGGCGAGTATCACCGCCTTCATTGATACACCCCCACGAATCCAGATCGCGGCAAAGTCGAACAGCTGCCGGTAGCAGGACGATATGCTGCGAAAAACGAGATATCGGGAATTGCAGACATTTGTTGTGGTCGAGGAATCAGACTGACGGAAACGACAAGAGGGGCAAAAGCCCCTCTTGTAATCGAGGTAAATCCGGAGAGATTCTAACAGTCAGGGCCCCGAATTGGCATCAGGTAACCGACCATCCAGCGTACGGGCCGTGGTAGCTTTGTCCAGCGATCGCCGCACCATCCATGAGCCAAGCCCCTACCGTTCCATCAACATTCTTCCAAAGAATGTCGCTTTTGCCGTCGGCGTTGAAATCGCGGTCGTCAGCCTGCACGCTCCATCCAGCCGACGCACTGAAATAGTTGTCACTGATCGTATTCAATCCATCGCGTAACCAAATCCCCACCGTACCATCCGTGTGTTGCCAACGGAAATCTGCCTTCCCGTCACCGTTGTAGTCACCCTTCACATCAACAAGACTCCAACCCGCGTAAGGTCCGTAATACTCCACCCCAGTCACAGTCGCCCCGTTCATGAGCCAGACGCCTACCGTGCCATTTGTGTTCTTCCAGACCAAATCACTCTTACCATCACCGTTGTAGTCACTCTGATTGTCAAAGACACTCCATCCAGCCGACGCACTGAAATAGTTGTCACCGATCGTATTCAATCCATCTCGTAGCCAAATCCCCACTGTGCCATCCGCGTGTTGCCAACGGAAATCTGCCTTCCCGTCACCGTTGTAGTCACCCTTCACATCAACAAGACTCCAACCCGCGTAAGGTCCGTAATACTCCACCCCAGTCACAGTCGCCCCGTTCATGAGCCAGACGCCTACCATGCCATTTGTGTTCTTCCAGACCAAATCACTCTTACCATCACCGTTGTAGTCACTCTGATTGTCAAAGACACTCCATCCAGCCGACACACCGAAATAGTTGTCACCGATCGTATTCAGTCCATCTCGTAGCCAAATTCCCACTGTGCCGTCCGTGTGCTGCCAAACTAAATCCGCCTTGCCGTCACCGTTATAGTCACTGACCGCTTTCTTGACGAGATTGACCGTTCCGTCACCAAACTGGAGCCGCTCGATTCCGAGCAGCGTGTCGGTCCCGTCGTTGCCGTCGGCAAGGTTTGTGTCCGTGACCGTGTATTGGCCAACACCAGTCTTGGTTAACGAGTAACCCGACTTGTTGCTGGAAAATATCGCAACATCGAGTCCCTCACCCCCTGTCATGCTGTCATTGCCCTGCCCGCCAATCAGAGTGTCGTTTCCTGCTCCACCGTTCAGCGTGTCATTCCCGAATTCACCGGTAAGTCGATTCGCAAGAGCATTGCCGGTGATATTATCAATGGCATCCGATCCATTCACGTTTTCGATATTCAGAACCGTAAAGGTCGAATTATTTGCATTGCCGATCGTAGTGATGGAACCCGAGTTGGTCGAAAGATTTACCGTGTACTGAGTGATTTGGCTGGTTAGGGATTTGTCCAGTCCCAAAGTGTCGTTCCCGTCGCCACCGTCAAAAGTGTCGGTGCCAGATCCCCCGGGCGGCTGGGATTGCTTTTCAATGGTGATCAGTCGGTCGTCGCCCGCCAGGCCGTTGACTGTCTGGCTGCCACCGGCACTGGCGAGAAGATCATTTCCCGATCCGCCATTGAGCGTCAAGACGCTTACATCGTCGCCGAAACTGGTCAGGTCGTCCCCGATCTTCAGCACGCCGTTTTGGAAAGTAATGTGTGTGCTCGAGATCTTGAAAAGATTCAGCGGATCGGCGGCACCCGTGAACAGCAAGGTTACTGTCTTGACGGTGTTGTGTTGCGCGTCTTGTTGCCGGAGCTCCAGGCCCGTGCCGGCCAGCGGTCCGCTTTCGATCTCGCTGATATCAAAATCAAGCGGGCCAAGTCCGGTGATATTCAGAGTGTCGGTCGCCGGATCAAAGTAGAGTATTTCGCCATTCGCAAGCGACGAATAGGAGTGGGTGAGCGGCCCGCCGGCCAACGTGACAATGCCATCGTTAAAAACCAGTCGCTCGATGCCGGAAAGTGTATCGGTGCCATCCGCCCCTGAAACGGTTCCATTGCCGCTGGGCGCATTGATGGTGTAAGTGGCGCTCTGGCCATTGAAGACGGCGAAATCGAAACCGCTGCCGCCGTCGATCTTGTCATTGGCCGTTTTCATCGCCGTGGTAATCCACCTGATCCACGCCGCCGCCACCATCGATGTTATCAGCGCCCTTGCGGCCCTGGAAATTCTCGGCAGCCGAGCCGCCAATCATGGTGTCGTTGTAGTCGGAGCCAATCACCCCTTCAATGTTCGACAAGGTATCGGTGCCCGTCGACGCACTCGATGCGCTGTTGGTCGATAGATTCACCGTCACCGCACCGGCGGCGTCGCGATACATGACCATATCGAAGCCACGACCACCATCGATGCTGTCGTTTCCGCCGCGGCCTTCGAACAGTTCGATCAGGTCAAAGGCCTCATTGCCGCCGACCAGGGTATCCGCCTGATTCGAACCGACGACGCCGTTGATGCCGACCAGGGTATCCGTTCCACTCAAACCATCGGAGGCCGTTCCGGTCGACAGATTGACGGTAACGCTGCCCGTGGCACTGGTGTAACGCGCAAAGTTGTACTCGCGCGTGGCCTCGGTCATCGCGGCCGTGGTGCCGCGCCCGCCGTCGATCGAGTCGTTGCCGCCGCGCCCCTCGAACCATTCGAACTTCTCGCCGTTGAACCACTGGTTGGTCGAATCACCGCCGATCAGGGTGTCGTCGAAGCTGCCACCCAGCACACCGTCGATGTTTTGCAGCGACGAAATACCGGACGCAGCATGCGTACCGAGATTTACAGAAATTGCCCCGCCGGCTTGTCCGTAAGATAGCCAGTCAAAGCTGGCATTGGCACCTACGGCACCGCCATCCACTGTGTCGCCTCCGCCACCGGCGCCGATCAGATCGGAGCCCTTGCCACCGTAGATGTAATTTGCTCCGGTGTCGCCGACCAGGAAGTCGTTGTAGTCCGAGCCGTATATTTTTTCGAAGCCGCTAAGGGTGTCAGTACTGCCCCAGCCGTCGAGCGCCGTTCCGCTGGCCACCGGGCCAAACGTCACACCCTGCCAGTCGGTAGTAACGGCATTCGCGGAAAGATTGACGACTACGCCAAGATTATCGCTGTTCGAGTTTTGGTCCCCGCGATAATCGACCATGTCGCCCGTTCCATTGCCACCGGAAAGATTGTCGGCACCATTGCCGCCGGTCAGGGTGTCGTTGCCGTCACCGCCAGACAAGGTATCGGCTCCAGCATCGCCAATCAGCCAGTTGTTGCTGGCATCCCCGGTGATGACATCCGCAACTTCCGAGCCGTGAACGTTTTCGATGTTGCGCACGACGGCCGCGGTATTTGCCACAAGGTTATTACTACCATCGCGAACATCCAATCCGGCGTCGGTGCTGCCGGTGAGCGTCAGCGTGAATTTCTGCGCTTCCTGGACACCAAAGATATTCAACCAGTCAGTGCCGTCGCCACCGTCCAGGGTATCGGCACCCGTGCCGCCGGCACTGTCGCCGCCCCCCATGCCCACGGTTCCCAGCCTGTCATCCCCCGCCAGCCCCTCGACCAACTGCCCACCGCCCGCCGTGATCAGCAGGTCGCCGTTCGCCGTCCCCGTCAAGGCCGTCGTGGCGCTGTCGTCGGTGGTGGTCGACGCGTTATCGCCCACCTTGAGCACACCGCCGCTCTGGAAGCTAAACAAGCCGCTCGAAAGCTGATACGGAGTCGGGCCTTGCAGCGTAAATGATTTCAATTCCGCACCAAGGCTGTCACGAACGGTGAACGTGGTGTTTGCGCCAGTGGACCCAATCTCAAGATTTGAAGCGCTAACCGACGGCGTATCGAAATTGACGGTGTCGCCGGCAGCCAGGGAAAAGTTGATGGATTGGCCGTTGGTGATCGTCGAATAGGTATAGACAGTGCCACCGCCAACCAGGCTCTGGCTTTGATCCGAGAATTGCAGGGTTTCGATGTTGGTAAGGGTATCGGTCGCGCCACCGTCGCCCTGCACTGTCCACACACCGCTGCCTTGATCGGTGACTGTGTAAGTGGCCTTCGCGCCGCTGTAGACTGCAACGTCGGTGCCCGCCCCGCCATCGATCTTGTCGCTGCCGTTGCCGCCCGTGATCGTGTTGCCGCTGCCGTCGCCGATCAGTACGTCGTTGTAAATCGAACCACGGATGTTCTCGATGTTGCTGAGCGTGTCGGTATTGCCCCAGCCGTCCTGGGCGCTGCTTGCGGCCACGTTGTAAGCCACGCCTTGCCAAGCCGTTTTCATCGCCGTGGTAATCCACCTGATCCACGCCGCCGCCACCATCGATGTTATCAGCGCCCTTGCGGCCCTGGAAATTCTCGGCAGCCGAGCCGCCAATCATGGTGTCGTTGTAGTCGGAGCCAATCACCCCTTCGATGTTCGACAAGGTATCGGTGCCCGTCGACGCACTTGTCGCGCTGGTCGTCGACAAGTTCACCGTTACGGCACTGGTGGCGCCGCGATACATGACCATATCGAAGCCGATACCGCCATCGATGCTGTCGTCCCCACCGCCGCCCTCGAACAGCTCGATCAGGTCGAAGGCAGAGTTACCGCCCGTCAGGGTATCCGCCTGATTCGAACCGATGACGCCGTTGATGCCGACCAGGGTATCCGTTCCACTCAAACCATCGGAGGCCGTTCCGGTCGACAGATTGACGGTAACGCTGCCCGTGGCACTGGTGTAACGCGCAAAGTTGTACTCGCGCGTAGCCTCGTTCATCGCGGCCGTAGTGCCGCGCCCGCCGTCGATCGAGTCATTGCCGCCGCGCCCCTCCAACCATTCGAACTTCTCGCCGTTGAACCGCTGGTTGGTCGAATCGCCACCCACCAGCGTGTCATCGGAGCTGCTGCCTATCACGCCATCGATGTTCTGAAGGGTGTCCGTGCCGGCGTTGGTAGCCGTGCCCTGCACCATCTGGTGAGAGCCAAGATTGACATTGACGCTTCCATTCGCTCCACTGTAGGAAACCCAGTCGAAAAACGAATTCGCTCCGGTCGAACCGCCATCGAGCGTATCGTTATTTCCACCACCCACCAGCAGGTCGCTGCCCTGGCCGCCGTTCAGGTTGTTCGCGCCGTTGTTGCCGAAAATGACGTCGTTGTACGCCGAGCCGATGACGTTCTCCATCGTGCCTACAGCACCCAGATCATCGGTATTGCCCCAGCCGTCGGTCGCCGCTCCGTTGGCCCCGACCGTAACGCTGTAATTGACGCCAGCCCAAGTACCCGATTGGGTTCCACCAATACTGACCGCAACACCAAATCCGTCAACGCCGTTCTGGTCCGAATCTTCGCTGTAATCCACCGTGTCCGTGCCGTTGCCGCCTATCAGGCTGTCGGCGCCGCTACCGCCATTGAGGGTGTCGTTGCCGTCACCGCCACTGAGCGTGTCATTGCCCGCGTTGCCATACACCTTGTTGGCATTGGCATCGCCCGTGATGACATCGATCACCTCCGAGCCCTCAACGTTCTCGATGTTGCGCACGATCGCGGAGGCATTCGTCACCGGGGTTTGATCCGCGTTAAGAATAGCTAGGTTGGCATCCGAACTACCGTTGAGGGTCAGGGTGTATTTCTGCGCATCGAACTCACCGGCCAGGCTCAGCCAATCGCTGCCGTCGCCGCCATCAAGGGTATCGGCGCCAGTTCCGCCCGCCTGACTTCCCCCCATGGTGCCCACGGTGGCCAGGTTGTCATCGCCGCCCAGACCCTCGACCAGTTGCCCGCCGCCGGCCGTAATCAGCATGTCGCCTTGCGCCGTGCCCTGCAGGCTGGCCGTCGCGGCATCATCTCCTGTCGCCGAAGAATTGTCGCCCAGCTTGAACGTACTACCGTTCAGGAAGGTGATCATGCTGCTCGACATCTGGTAGGCGTTCACGTTTTGCAAGGTGAAGGTTTTCTGCACAACCCCGAAGTTGTCGCGGATGGTGAACAGAATGTTGGCGCCCTCCGGATTGAAGTTCAGGTTGAATGCACCCAACAGCATCGTGTCGAAGTGAAGGACGTCCCCGCCGGCCACAGAAAAGTTGATCGACTGGCCGTTTGTAATCGCAGAATAGTTGTAAGTGGTCATGGCATTTGCTCCCTGATAACAATCTGAAATTAAAGCCGAATCGAGCCTTTGCGCCGAGCTTGGCCAGGCGGGTTTGGACGATTCGAAATTCGGTGTTGGACACAGCCCCCTTAACATTTTGATCATACAACCCGAACCCGATATCTACAAGGCGATGAGCGATACTACGACCTCTGTATCAAGGGCTAAAATGGTTCCGTACAATCCCTGCATGCCCGTTTTGTTTCGGTGAACAATTCTCAGCTCACGTCGTCACCCACCAGCCGCCAATGAAAATACCTGCCACGCGATTTCAGTTGCTTGCCCCCATCAAGCGCTGGCTTGCGTTCGCCTGGTTCCTGAGCTTTTTCATCAATTTCTTCATCCTCACCAGCCCGATCTACATGATGCAGATCTTCGATCGGGTGCTGGTGAGCGGCAGCTTGGCCACGCTGGGCATGCTGACCCTGATCACCGTACTCATGGTCGGCGCGCAGGCGTTTTTCGACCTGATCCGCGCTCGCCTTCTGGCACGAGCCGGCTACATACTGGAGCAGGATCTGGGGCCCAGGGTGCTCGACAAGGTTCATGATTTCCAGTTGCAGGCTCACGACGGTCGCGGCGCCGAGTTGATCCGCGATGTATCCACCCTCAGGAACTACCTCTCCAGCCCGCACCTGACGTCCTTCTTCGATTCGCCCTGGGCGCCGCTATTTACCGCCTTGATCTTTGCCTTTTCCTGGGTGCTGGGGGTGGTCACGCTGGTCGGGATCGCGGTCTTGCTGGTGCTGGCCCTGATCGACGAGAAGCTGACCTATCCACTATTCACCCGCGCCAACCTGTCGGCGGCACAGGCCCAACACATGGCCGCCACGTCGATCCGCAATGCGGAGATCGTCCACGCATTGGGCATGAAGCCGACCATGCTGACTCACTGGCAGGCTCTGACCAACCGCGCGCTGGGACACCTGAAGCGGGCGCAGGATCATTCCCATTCCCTGGTCGCCACCACCAAGGCCGTACGCACCCTGATTCAGGTCGCCATGTTGGGCGTGGGTGCCTGGCTGGTGGTTGCGCAAAACCTCTCGCCGGGCATCATGATTGCGGGAACAATCATCGTTGCCCGCGCCATCGGCCCGGTGGAAACGGCGATCTCGGGCTGGAAGGGCTTCATCGAAGCGCGCAACGCCTACGAGCGGCTGGAGGTACTGCTCCTGAAAAATTCCCATCCTGGGCTTGCGGCACCGACGGTCGAGCTTCCGGCGATTGTGGGCGGCATCGAGACCGAACACGTCAGTTTCGGCTTCGGTCCGAATGCAATGCTGTTCTCCGGAGTATCAGTCAAGCTGGAACCAGGCCAGGCCTTGGGGCTGGTGGGGCCCAGCGGCAGCGGCAAATCGACGCTGGCGAGAATCATGTTGGGCCTGGTGGCGCCGATCCAGGGCAAAGTCCGCGTCGATGGCTATGACGTCAATCACTATGAGCGCAGCGCTCTCGGTCGCCAGATCGGCTACCTGCCACAGGACGTCGAGCTCTTCCCCGGCACGCTGGCACAAAACATCGCCCGCATGCAGGATCCGGCCGAGCATTCGGCAGAGATCACCCGAGTCAGCGAACTGGTGGGACTGACAAGCCTGGTGGCACGGCTTCCGGATGGCTTCAGCGCACGCATTGCGGAAGGCGGCGCGAACCTTTCCGGCGGTCAGCGACAGTTGGTGGGCTTGGCGAGGGCGCTGTTCGGATCGCCACGCTTCGTGGTGCTGGATGAACCCGACGCCAATCTTGACCAGTCGGGCAAGGAGCAATTGCTGAAGCTGCTGCTCGGCCTGCACGACCAGGGCAATACCACCCTGGTCGTGGTATCGCATACGCCGGCAGTCATCGATCGCATGGATCGGCTGCTGCTCTTGCAGGATGGCAGCGGCAAGCTACTGGCGCGTCAGGCGGCAAACGTCGGCGCTGGTGGCACGGCGAATGTCATGCGCCTGCCGGAGACGAACCCGCCCCAGCGTTCCAACGCATGAGCAAGCCATGACAACAAGCCTCGCATCGGTTGAAAGCGATCCCCCATTCTCACGGAGTGACACGGAAAAGGAGTTGCATGGCGCAGTCCGTCTGGCCTCGATTGCTCTTTTCGTCACCTTCGGGATTGGCGGGCTTTGGTCTGTGCTGGCGCCACTGTCGGGTGCCGTCATTGCCCAGGGCGTGATCAAGGTCGAGTCCAGTGCCCAGTTGGTCCAGCACATGGACGGCGGCGTGGTGCGCCGCATCCTGGTCAAGGACGGTCAGCGCGTAGCCGCCGGCCAGCCGGTGGTGGAACTCGAAGACACGGAAGCCAGCGCCTCGCTGGCGATAGTCAACAGCCAGTTGGATGCCGAAGTTGCCAAACTGGCCCGCTTGCAAGCGGAAATCGACAATGTTCCGCGCATCCGGTTTCCGGAATCCCTGACGGCGCGCAAGTCGAACACCGATGTCAACCGCATCCTGCAACGCGAGGAAGACCACTTCCTCGCCCGCAATGCGCAGTTGCGGGAACAATTGGAAAAATTGCAGGAGCAAAAACGTCAGGCCGAAGCCGAGATCGCCAGCGTGGACCGGCAAGTGAGTGCCGCCGACCAGTCGCTGAAGTACTTGCGCGACCAGGAAACCTCGTATGCCGGGTTGGTCGAAAAGAACTTCGTCGCCCCGGTTCGCATGCTCGATGCACGGCGGCAGGTATCGGAAAAAGAAGAAAAGAAATTTGAATACGAGGCTCTGCGTTCACAGGCACGGCAAAAACTTGCCGACGTGCAACTGCGGCTGGGGCAGATCCATACTGGCCGCTACGCCGACAATTCACGCGACATGGTGGAAACCCAGTCGCGCATCCTCAACTTGCAGGAACGTCAGTTGCCGTTCAAGGACAGCCTGAAGAAACGCATACTTTCGGCGCCTGCAAGCGGCGTGGTAAATGCCGTGCGGGTTCACACCGAGGGCGGCGTGATCGCTCCCCGCGAGCCGATACTCGAAATTACGCCCGACACATCGGGATTGATTGCCGAGGTCCGCATCAGTCCCGCCGACGTTGACGAAGTCCGCCCCGGTCAGGAAGTCGAGGTCGAATTCAGCGGGATGAACCGTCGTGTGACGTCGCTGGTCAAGGGGCGGGTTCAGGTGGTTTCGTCCGACCTGATCACCGACCCGGCCAACGCCCAATTGAAATACTTCGTTGTTCGCGTGGAACTGACACCGGCAACACCGCTCAGTTTCGAACCCCGCCCGGGCATGCCTGTGGCGGCCTATGTCAAGACGCGGGACCGCACGCCGCTGGAAATCTGGCTTGACCCGCTGATTGGCGGGATTCGCAAGTCGCTGCGCGAAACCTGAGCGGCAGACGCTCAGCCGTTCAACGCGTTCAGGAGCGCAATCTGGCGCGGCAGGCAAACGCCGCGCAGATCGAATCGATCGATGACGGTCTGGCGGGCCGCTTGTCGCAAGGGGCGAAGACTCTCGCGCTGCGCCAGGGCATCGGCCAAGGTGGCAGCCAGGCTCTCGGGATTGAAAAAATCCACCAGCCAACCGTTGTCACCATGGGAAATCACTTCTTCCACCGGAGCGGTACGAGAGGCCACCAGCATGCAACCGGAAGACATGGCTTCCAGCATCGACCACGAAAGTACAAAGGGATAAGTCAGATAAGCATGGACCGTCGACACTTGTAACACCTGCAAATATCCCGCATAGGGCAGCTTGCCGAGAAAGTGTACCCGGCTTGCATCAAAGGCCCCGCCCAGCTCGTCGAGCATGACGCGCCGCCAGGTGCGACCATCGGCGGGCCGCGAACCGTAGCTGACCTCATCGCCTCCGACGATCAGCACCCGTGCTTTGGGCCGTAAAGCCAGCAGGCGCGGCAAGGCCCGCATGAATTGGTGAAACCCGCGATAAGGCTCCAGATTGCGCGCAACAAATGTCACCACCTCGTCATCGTACCCCAACGTGACTCCTGCTCGCGCCAAGGTAATGCGGGTTGCCACGTTGGGCTTGGCCTGAGCAGTATCAATACCGTCGTGCACGATCTCGATGCGATCCTGTAGCGAACCTGGAAAGCAGCTCTTTTGCCACGCGGTGGGGGCAAACAAGCTGTCCGCCTGCCCCAGGCTCATCCATTGCGTGGCATTTTTCGTTCGCAATCGGTAAGCATCATCCGGACGCGACGGAAACTCGGGATCGAAGCCGACATCCGCTCCCATGGATTGATAGAAAAATTCGGCATGCAATACCAGCCGGGCCGCAGGAAACACATCGCGAATGAACAGCGTCTCACCCCAGCCAGGATGGCCGATGATGAGATCGGGAACAAATCCACTCGACTTGAGTTCCGCCGCCAGCCTGACAACTTCCAACCCCCGCTTGACCGCCACCTCGAAAGGTTGAACGTAAGGATGCGTCTCGCCGCTTGCGGCTTGCGGCGTTGGATACGCGCGCAACTCGATGGCCCGATGCAAACCCGTCGCACGCGCCAAATTCCTGGCCTCGCCAATCGCGACCACGCGTAAACTATCGAGTGCCGCGAAATGGGCCGCAATATGGCGAAACTGACCAGGGAAATTCTGATGCAGAAGCAGCAGATTCATCGTACAGAAAGGGGAACTGGCCGGTTTCAGGGCTGGCTTGCGCTGGGCTACAGCCTCCCGTCTGCCTCTGCCTTTGGCAACTGAGACTTGACGTCGAACAGCACATGATCGGGCTTGCCCAGCGCATGGATGCCTGCGGCCCCCCATTCCTTGAACTCCGGATGCGCCACCGCCAGTACGACGGCATCGTAGGCCCCCTGCTCCGGCAAAGTCGACAGTGGCGATACGCCGTACTCATGCTCCGCTTCGGCAAGGTCGATCCAGGGATCGTAGATGTCCACTTGGACGTTATAGCCCTTCAGCTCTTTGACGATGTCGATCACCTTGGTGTTTCGCACGTCGGGACAACCTTCCTTGAAAGTGAAGCCTAGTACCAGAATCCTTGAGCCGACAACGTTAATGCCTTTCCCGAGCATCAGCTTGACCACTTGTCCCGCCACATGGCCGCCCATGCCATCGTTGATGCGGCGGCCGGCAAGAATCACTTCGGCGTGGTAGCCAATCTCCTGCGCCTTGTGAGTCAGGTAGTAGGGATCAACCCCAATGCAGTGACCGCCAACGAGACCGGGGCGAAAGGGCAGGAAGTTCCACTTGGTGCCAGCGGCCTCGAGTACTTCCAGGGTATCAATCCCGAGGCGGCTGAATATCAATGCCAGTTCGTTCATCAGCGCGATGTTGAGGTCGCGCTGGGTGTTTTCGATCACCTTGGCAGCTTCGGCCACCCTGATGCACGAGGCTTTATGGGTGCCGGCGGTGATGATGCGGCCATAGAGGGCATCGACGATATCGGCGACCTCGGGCGTGGAGCCCGAGGTCACTTTCTTGATGGTCGGCAGCCGGTGTTCCTTGTCGCCGGGATTGATGCGTTCGGGGCTGTAACCGGCGAAGAAATCGCGATTAAACGTAAAGCCAGAATGCTTTTCCAGGATGGGAACACAGACTTCTTCGGTGGCACCAGGGTACACCGTGGATTCGTAGATCACGATGGCGCCTCTGGGCATCACCTTGCCCACCGTTTCCGACGCCTTTACCAGCGGGGTGAGGTCTGGACGGTTAGCCTGGTCGACAGGCGTCGGCACGGTGACGACGAAGACGTTGCAGGCCTTGAGATCGTTGGCGCTGGCGGTGAAGCTCAACTGCCTGGCGGCGGCAAGCTCGTCGGCGTCGGTTTCGCGCGTGCTGTCGTGGCCGGCACGTAGCTCATCGATCCGGCCTTGCTTGATGTCGAAGCCAATGACGGGGACTTGCTTGCCGAATTCGACAGCGAGCGGCAGGCCAACGTAACCGAGGCCAATTATGGCGATACAGGGATTGGGAAAATGGCTCATGGGTAGTCAGATGAAGGCACAGGTCTTCCGGTCGGGAACTCCGGAGCTACGAACTCGGAAAGTAAAGAAGCCCACCACGAGGTCAATAACAACCTTATTCCACAGGCGGGACAAGCCAGTGTGAAAACAAAGATTTTAGGGGCGGAAAGTGTCCGGCGCAAGACAACTGGATGGGCGCATGGAAACAAGAACGCCGTGTTCCCGGCGCCGACTTCTGTGTGCAACAACGCAGGCCACCCGTTCAATCAGCTGGCGACGATGTCGATCACCCGCTGTTGATCTTCTGCCGCCAGATCGGGATAGATCGGCAGACACAGGATACGCTGCGACACCGATCGCGCGACAGACAGGCAATCCGGGGTCGCCGAGGGCAGCCCTCGGTACATCGGCAAATCGCTGATCAGCGGATAGAAATAACGCCGCGCCAGGATGTCTTCGGCACGCAGGCTGGCATATAGTTCATCGCGCGACATGCGGTAGTCGGGCTCGACCAGGATGGGAAAGTAGGCGGCGTTGTGCTCCGTGTCGGGCGGGGCTTGCAGCAGGGTGATGCCGGGCACGCCGGCCAAGGCATCACGATAAACGACGTCTATCTCCCGCCGCCTTGCTATCGCGGCATCCACCTTTTGCAGTTGCAGCAAGCCTAAGGCTGCCTGGAATTCGTTCATCTTGCCGTTGATGCCGGGCGCCATCACCGTCACTTCGTCGGCAAAACCGAAGTTCTTCAGGAAGTCGATGCGCTGCTTGGTCTTGGCATCGGGACAGATGATGGCGCCCCCCTCGAAGGTATTGAACACCTTGGTGGCGTGGAAGCTGAGGATGGAAAGATCGCCGTGACGCAGCAGGCTTTCGCCTTGGTAGCGGACGCCAAAAGCGTGGGCCGCGTCGTAAATCACCTTCAGGCCATAGGTATCGGCAATATGCTCGATGCGCTCGACGTCGCAGGGGTATCCGTAGCAATGCACCGGCATGATGGCGGTGGTGCGCGGCGTGATCGCCGCCTCGATCTTGCCTGGGTCAAGGCCCATTCGCTGCGGGTCGATATCCACAAACACGGGCGTGATGTTGTTCCACAATAGGGAATGGCTGGTCGCCACGAACGAGTAAGGCGTGGTGATCACTTCACCGGATATTCGCAAGGTCTGGAGCGCGGTGATCAGGGCAATGGTTCCGTTGGCGAACAAGGCCATGTGTTCCACACCAAAGTAGTTACACAGCGCTTGTTCCAACTGCCCGTGAAAGGGACCATTGTTGGTCAGCGTTTTGCTATCCCAAATCTGCTCCAGATAGGGGATGAATTCCTCCAGCGGCGGCAGGTAGGGTTGGGTTACGGTAATGGGCTTGCGGCTCATGGATTTGCATCCTAAGGGAAGCTGTTGCTTTTAGGTCACGAAATAGCCCTGTATTTTCCGCAAGCTGCTCCTTTTCCTTACAGACGAGTAGGTATAATGCGACAGCATTCTTCTCTAAATGGAGCCCCCATCATGATCAGGAAACTCACCGGATTGCTGCTGTTGCTGGCATCCAGCTTGGCGCTAGCGGTTCCCGCTGCCTATGTTCACGAAATGAGCGGTTCCGGCAGTGCCACGACCAAAGGGCAATCGCGCGCTCTGGCTGTTGGCGGTCTGCTTGAATCCGGCGATGTGATTTCGGTAGCCAAGGGCACCATGACGGTAAAGTTCGAGGATGGACAGATTGTCGTCCTTCAAGAAAACTCCCGATTCGCTATCGAGAAGTACGACTACAACAAACAGAAAGTTGCTGAAAGCAGCGTGGCAATGTCGCTGCTCTCCGGTGGCATGCGCTTCATCACTGGCGTCATTGGCGGCACGCGCAAGGATGCCATCGCCATGAAGGCCGGTACGGCCACCATCGGAATTCGCGGCACGGACCTGGCGATCAACATCGCCGGTGTCAACTACGTAGTCACGGTGCAGGATGGTGGCATCGTACTGAGCCTGCCCGGACAGCCGGCCGCGAGCCTGAACCCTGGCCAGGGTGCTGCCGGCGCCACCAACCAGCCGGTGCAGCCGCGTCCGGTCATTCAACTCTCGGCGGCGCAGATCGCTGCCGTGGCGCCGACGGTGGCCAAGGCGGTTCCGGCCACCAACCCGGTCGGCGTAACGCAGCAGGCAACGCTCGTGGCAACGGTAGAGAAGGCGACCAACCTTGCCAAGGCGGCGCAGGCTCCAGGCGCAACCGACGCACAGAAGGCAGAAGCCGCCGCCGCCGCGCAGCAGGTTCAGCAGGCCATCGTGGCGTCGCTGCAAGCCACCCAAGCCGCCATCCAGACCGCGCTCACTGCCGGAGCACCGCAAACCACCGCGACAGGTACTGCACCAAAGGCCGCCACCCAACCAGGTGTAACACCGCAACGTGCGGCTCAGAGCGATGTCCAGCAGATCGTCACCACGGTGAACGCTGCCCTGCCGCCGGCCCAGCAGTTGAACCCGCAACAGATCAACCAGATCCAGCAGCAGATCGCGCCAACGCTTTCGACTCAGCCAACGACGACGTCGACGACCACACCAACGACGACACAGCCGCTGACCACGGAGCAGCAGCAGATCTTGCAGCAGCAGGACACGACAATTCAGCAGATCTTGACGCCACCGCCAATTACTCAGCCCCCCACCTGCGGGACGAGTTGCGCTTAAGCTGGCAAGCTGTTTTTGCGGAAAATCGGGGCTTCGGCCCCGATTTTCATTTCCTGCTCTTCTAGACCACGAAAGACCACCGTCCGCGAAATGAACGCGCTGTTTTACTCCCTGCTGGTGCTGCTGGTGTGGGTGCCGTTACCCTTTGCCAGCAACCGGCAATGGGCGTGGGCGCTGATGGTGCTCGTCGCCTGCTCGCTCGGCACGGCATGGCTGATCGGGTATCTGCTCGGGCGCTTTCAGGTTACAGAATGCTTCCGCCGGGCGCGCTGGGCTGTTGGGCTGGGTTTGGTCGCCTGGCTGTATGTGGGTCTACAGACTATTTTGCTCCCTACTGCCTGGGTGCAGGCGGCGTCACCCCATGCCTACGAAATTTATCGATCAACCGCCGCCGCTACGGGCAGCCCGGTGCCGTTGCATATGACCCTGAGCGTGGATGTGCACGCAACGGTCGATTACTTCCTGAAGACGCTGGCCTACGGCATTGTCTTTTGCCTAACCCTGCTGCTTGTCGACACCCCCAGGAAGCTGGAAACCCTGATCAAGGTGCTGGTTTTTTCGGGCACCTTGCAGGCGGTGTATGGCAGCCTCATGGTTCTATCGGGGCTCGAATACGGGTTCTTCGTCAAAAAGTTTGTAAATCAGGGTCTGGCGACGGGAACCTTCATCAACCGCAACCATCTTGCGGGTTACCTCAATCTTTGCCTCGCAGTCGGTATTGGTCTGATGATCGCGAAGCTAGGCGGTGAAGAGGCCCACACCTGGCGCCAACGCATCCGCTCTCTTGCCCGTCTATTACTGGGCGAAAAGGCACGCCTGCGTATTTACCTAATCATCATGGTGATCGCATTGGTACTGACACGGTCACGCATGGGCAATACCGCGTTTTTCGCAGGCACGCTGATCGTCGGGACACTGGGGCTCTTGCTTATGCGAAATGCACCACGTTCGACGATGCTCTTTCTGGCCAGCGTGATCGCGCTGGATCTGCTGATCGTAGGCACCTGGTTTGGCGTTGACCAGGTGGCACAGCGCATTCAGCAAACCGAGGTCACCGCCAATGCCGAGAACGTTCTTCCGGCTGAAGACCGTGACGAAGTCGGACGACGTTCACTCGTTCTTGCCAAGGATTACTTTCCCGCCGGGGCCGGTGCAGGAAGCTTCTATACGGTCTTTTCCGGTTACGCCAATAGTTCGCTTATCGGCTTCGTCGAGTACGCTCACAACGACTATTTACAGATCCTGGCCGAGATGGGAGTTGTCGGCCTTGTCTGCGTTGGTTTGATCGTGCTGTTGGCCACGATCCAAGCGCTGACGGCCTTGCGACGACGAAACAACCCGTTGATGCGCGGCACGGCATTCGGTGCAAGCCTTGCCCTCTGCTGGCTGGTGATCCACAGCACGGTGGATTTCAACATGCAGATTCCTGCCAATGCGATGACCATGAGCGTAATCCTCGCCCTTGCGTGGATTTCTTCAGGGCTTCAGAGCCAGCATCATCGTCGACGTAACGATTAAGCTGGCGGACATGCCTTCGGGCCGGTTGCCTCGAGCAGGCATGCCAATTCGGGCCGATTGAATGCCTTGACCAGCAACTCCAGTTGAGCTTTCTGCGGGGCGAATCTCCAGTGCGCCTGGTTGTAGATCGCCCGCTTGAATTGATCCTGCAACTCGGGGGTCAAAATCTGCCAGCTCGCGAACCCGATACGTATTGTCATCATCTGTATTTCGGAATTCCAGGGCCCGCGAAGCAATGCGAGATGAAGTGCGGCCCCAAACTGGTTATCAACCTCGCCGAGCATGAAACGCATCAAGGCTACGCTAGACCAAGCCCGCTCCGAGGTGGGCCTTAAAATCGCGGCTTGGGTAAAGTGTGTTCTTGCCTTGGCCCGCGCCGCTCGACTCGGCGGGTCGATCAGGCTGGCGCGTTCCGACCGCCAGGCGTGCAGGCGTGCAAGATCTTCATGCAAATTGGGATTATCGGGATCCAGCTTGATCGCCGACGTCAATTCCGCTTGCAACTCGTCCAAGTGCGCTGCCGAAAGCTGAGTTTTTCCAGCATGCCAGCGATCGATGTAGTACCGCGCCTGTTGATTGGAAATATCGGCCAACATGCGATGGCTGGCAAACCAGGCGGCTGTTGCCAAAGGCACCAGCAAAGTTAGTCCCAAGGCAATACGCGCGACGCCTGGCTTGCTCAATTCAATTCCACGCCAGCGATAAGTGCCGGTCGATGCCGAACGAGATTCCAGGACTCGGCATCGCCGACGACTCTCGCAGCGGCAAGCCTCCCAGGCTCAAGTTCGGGGGGGCGAGCTTCCAGATTGTGCGCATCGGAAGCCAGAATAGTCACCCAGCCCCGCCCCAGCAGATCGACAGCACGCAATCGGGCCGGTTCACCAAAGCTTCCCGCGACGGCACCAGCCGTCACTTGAAGCAGGCAGCCCAGCCGCACAAAGGCAAGCAGTTTGTCCAAACTGCGCATGATGTCCTTGTTTCGCTCCGGATGCGCAATCATCGGCCGGATACCCTGCTTCAGTAACCACTCAACCAGCTTGTCGGCACCAACCGGGACGTGGCTGTGAGGCAACTCCAGCAGCATGACCTTTTCGCCCTGCCATGTACCGAGAAAAGGAACCTCGCCGTCGGCCACCCAGCTCAATACATCGTGGTCGAGGCGGACTTCGGCGGCGGCACGGATACGCAATGCGATACCACGCTGGTCCAGTTCGGCCTGAAAGCGTTCGGCAAGTTGTCGAATTCCGAGGGCACGATTTTCATAGCGCCCGGCATGCATGTGGGGAGTGACGGTTGCCGCGTGGATACCGGAAGCAACCGCGTGTTGGGCCAGCTTCAGTGCGGTCGGAAGATCTTCGGGACCGTCATCGATCCCTGGCAAAAGATGGCAATGAAGGTCGATCACACCGGTTTTGACGAGTACCCGCTTCCGTAACCACCGTATTTCTTGCCATAGCCGTAGGCGCTGTATTTGCCATAGCCGTAGTAGCGATCGGCTCTTTCGCGATCCATCTGGTTGATGACAACACCCAGCACGTGGGCCTTGGCCTCACGCAGACGCTCCAGCCCGCCCAAGGCCACCTGATATGGCGTGGAGTCGGCCTTGACGACATAGATCACCGAATTGGCATATTGCGAAAGGATCAGGGGATCACTGACAAGTTGCAGGGGCGGGCTATCGATAACCACGACATCGAAACTCTCCTCCAGCCATTTCATGGCCTCGGCGAAACGAATCGACGACAGCAGTTCCAATGGATTGGGCGGCACTACACCGCTTGGAATGATGTGGATACCCAGTTCCTTGTTGAAGTGCAGGCACTCGCCCGTGGGATCAGAACCGGAAACAAGATTGGACAAGCCCTTGCTGGTGGTATCCACACCCAGAACCTTGGCCACCGTTGGGCGGCGCATGTCGGCATCAATCAGGCAAACCTTGCGCACCTGCCCCAGAGCCAGCGCGATATTGGTGGCAACCGAGGTCTTGCCCTCGCCCGGAATTGACGACGTGACCAGCAGCACCTTGTGCGGAGAATCGATGGACGACAGCATTACACCAGTGCGAATGGAACGTATTTCCTCGGAGAACCCCGGATCCTTGTCCTTGACGAAGGCGATCTGCAAATCGCCAGCTTCGAGCTTGCCCTTGATGCGCGGTAGCTGACCGAGCATCGACTGGCGCAGCTTGGTATCGACGTCCTCGGCATTCTTGATTGTGTTGTCGAGGTACTCGAGAAGCAATGCCAGCATGATGCCCAGTATCAGGCCAACCACCGCAGCGATGCCAATGATTCGGAGCTTTTTCGGGCTGTAGGGAACAGCACTTACCACCGCTGGGTCGACCACGCGGGCAATCGGCGACTGCAAATCACCGGCGACGTTGGTCTCCTTCATCCGCGTAGTAAACATTTCGTACAGGCTCTTGTTCGAGGCCACCTCGCGCTCGTGCACTCCGAGCTCATACTCCTTGCGGTTCATGCCGAGGATGTCACCCTTGCTTTGTGCCAACGCACGTTCCACCGCATTTTCCTGGGCGCGGACCAACTCATATTCCTTGGTGATGCTGGTGGTGATGGTATCAATCTGGCGCCGGGTGTTTTCCTTGGCGGCCCGAACCTCGGCATCCGCTGTCTGGCGTTTTGGATGTTCGGGACCGTATTTCTTGGCTGCATCAGCGAGGCGGCTCTCCGCTGCCGATTCGGCGGCCTTCAATTGAATGTAAATGGCGTTCTTTTGCACCGCCGGAATCGATTCGACATCGATCTTCGATTTCTGCGCCACCTGAACCTGCTGATAGGCTGCTTCCGCTTCTGCACGCTTTTGCCGAGCCGAAACCAAGCCTTCTGAAAGCTGTTCAAGTTGCTTCGATGCGCCGCTCTGCGTTACGCCCTTGGCATCAACGATGCGCTCCCGTTCACGGAATTGCTGCAAGGCACGCTCCGATTCCTCAAGCTTCTTGCGCAAACCTGAAAGTCGCTCGGTCAACCATGCACCTGCCTTTTGGGTCATGGCCAGACGTGCATCCATATCGGCTTCAATGAAACCTTCCGCTACCCAGTTGGCGGCATTGGCAGCAAACTCCTTGTCCGGGCTTTCATAGCTGATCCGGATCAACTGGCTGTTACGAACCAATTCGACAGTGAGTTCTTTTTTGAACCTGGCTATGACCGCTGCTTGCAGTTTCTCTGGAGTAAATCTATCGGCGTCGTCCTCCCCCATCCAGGCCGCTGGCACGAGCTTTTTCAAAGAAAAGCCGCTCTCCTGCTGCTTACGTGGATCCATCACCGGATGATCTACCAGCTTCATTTTCGTGACAATGCGGCGCGCCAATTCTTCCGATTTGAGAATCTCGGCCTGAGTCTGGTAATACTCGCGATTGCTGCTCATCGCGCTATACACTTCCTCGATACCAACTACCTTGCTTTTGTTGGATTCGAGCATCAATGTCGCCGTCGAACGATATGTCGGCTGGATGACAAAGACAATCAGCGTGGTCAGTAGACCAATGGCCAAAGCCAAGGCCATTGCACTCCATTTGTGCTTGGAAATGCTACGCCGCCAGAAGCGTAGCTGCTCCGCCAGGCGGTCTGCATCGTGGTCCGACCGTTCGACGGGCATGTACACCGGCTGCACGGGTACTTGCGTTGAAGGTATTACGGGTGGCGCAGGATGATTCATGTTCAGAAGAAGCTTTCTTCCACGGTAATGATGTCACCTGGATAGACCAGTGCCGATTGGTCGACCTTTACCGGTGTCTGTGATTTGTCGTCTTCGCGAATCACGAAGATCTTCTCTTTCGATGCACGCTCCTTAAAGCCGCCGGCCAATGAAACGGCCTTGCGAATCGTCAGCCCCGGCTGAAAGGGATAGGCACCTGACTTTTCGACTTGACCATTGACAAAAATTGGGCGGTACTCCTCGATCGTGACTGACACCACGGGATTAAGCAGGTATTTCCCGCGCAGGCCATCCGCAATCAATGTCTCGAGTTCAACGACACGTTTTCCCAGCACGCGGATCTCACCAATGATAGGAAAAGAGATCGTGCCAGCATCACTAAGGCGGATTTTCTCGCGCTTGAGGTCGTCTTCGCCCAATACGCGAATGCTGACGACATCGCCCGACCCCAGTTTGTAGGTCGACATCAATCGATCAACTTCACCACGTTGCTGAGCAGCGGCAAAAAAGGAAAAGAAACAAAGACCCGCAAAGAGCAGGCGCTTGAAGAGTCCGCTCATGAAAACATTGCCTCTCATGAAAACCGCGCAAAAAAATGGAGGGGGAACCCCCCTCCAGATTCTACCAAATGCTCTACCGACGATACGCGTCAGATCGCCGCGTTCAGGAAAATGCTCCAGATGTCGCGCTTATAGGCTGACGTAGCATTGGTCGAGGTCTTGTCTGTACGGTCGTAACCGACACCAACCTTGACTGTACGCATCCACTGATAGTTCAGCTTCATGTTGTAGGCGTTGATCTTGTCCTTCTGTCCAGCCCCTGCATTAGTCTGGTACTCGGTGTCCGTGTAGTTGTAGCCCACGACGGAACTCAAGCGGCTGTTCCAAGCATGGTTCCAGTTGAAACCGTAGCGCTTATCAAGTGAGGCGTTGCCAATGGTGGATTCGCCCGGCGACTTGCCAGTGCTGAAATCAAAGCTCGAATATGTAAGCGGGCTCCACTTGACTTGCCCTTCCCATCCAGTCCCCGAGAAGTCACGCAGGCTTGCGTCGCTGAAGTCCTTCTTGGTGTGGCCAACCTTAAATATACCCGTGGTCTTGGCGGCAGCCTCCCAGGTAACACCGAAGTTGTACTTGCGTTCGGTACTGTCCAGCGTAGTCCAACCGGCAAACGACGAGGGCTTGTAGTCGTACTTGGTCTGCACGGCTTGGAACAACAACTGGGTCTTGGGCATAACACGCCAGTAGAAGGTGGCACCGATCTTGGTGTCATCGCGATCGCGCTTGGTGTTGTCCGGGTTGCCGGCGTTATCCAGCTTGAAATTGTCGTACCGCTTGTTGATCAGGCCCGCCTCGACTTCGATACGCCCTTGGGCGCCTTCCGCACCGTATCCTGCCAAGGCATTGAAGGACGTCTGGTGGTACTTGTCAGGATTGGCATGGGTAGCCGCACCAGGAACGGCGCCTTGGTCATCGTGACCGAGCATGTATTCAGCACCAAGTTTCAAGCCAGACCGCCCCGAGAACACCCAGTTCGCATTGGCACCGAGCATCTGATCGGTGTAATTGGCGGACGACACGCCACTGTACGAGCCATGTTCTACCTTGTAGGTGGCATCGTAAGTATGCGGACCGTCCTTGGCTTCAATCTTGAGCTTAGGCGCAATCACCGTAATGTTGGCGCTCTTGCGCGTACCAGTCGCCGGCTGTGAGTAGATGTTGTCGTTGGACTTGAGAGTCACGTCGATTTCAGGGTAGGCAACGACAGGCCCCCACGGCACGCCAGAAGGCTTGCCTTCCTGAGCACTGGCGGGAACGGCCACCCAAAACATCCCAGCAACCGCAGCACTTATGACTCGCACCTGGAAAATTTGCTTGTTATTCATTGATTTGCCACCCCAAGATCTATATAGAAAGTTACATATCTAACAGACAGTTACCAATAAAACTTGATAAACCAAATAAAGATCCTTGCCTTGCCCGCGAGATTCCCCCTTTTGGAACCTGCTGTCAATCCAATCTTTTCGAATCTACCTGCCAAACCAGCCCATCGTGTAGCAGGAAAACGACACACTTACTGCCAAAACCCTTTCAATCCAAGCGACGACGTCTTGATGGAACTGCCCAGCAAGGTGTCAACCACTTCCATCGCCCGCTCATGCTTGCCATCTGCCGCTCGCCCATACCACTTCAACGCTTCAAAGGTATCCCGCTCACCCCCGATACCTGAGTGCTGCATTTCGGCAAAATTATACATGGCATCGACATTGCCTTTCTCGGCCGCATGAAGAAATAGCTCGCGTGCACGATTATGTTGTCGCAAGCCCTCTACAGGCTCGCGCAAGAGTTCGCCCAGACGGTTGGCCGCCACGACATGACCAGCGGACCAAGCCTTTTCCAGCCATCGCGCGGCCCGGTGCTTATCCACTATGGCCTTGGAGTCTGCGAGCAGCTTCCCGTACAAAAACTGTGCTTCGCGATGACCGGCTTCGGCCGCCACGCGCAGGTAGTTACTTGCCGCCTCGCCGTTGGAATCCCCCTCGGTTAGATAGGCTCGGCCGACCAGGAAGCTGGCAACAGGATTTCCCGACCGCGCGGCTCGCAGCAGCCACTCCACGCCCTGTGCTGAATCACCTTTGACAGCCTTTCCCTCCAGAAACTGTTGGCCAACAACTACCTGCGCACCAACATGCCCTTGCTGTGCCGCCATGACGAACCACGCATGTGACTCGCCCAGGAGTCTTTCATCGCCACGACCCAAAAGCTCCAACCCGAGGGCGTATTGGGCATCTGCATTACCGGCTTTGGCTGATCGAAGGCGCAATTCGGCTACCTTGGAATCCGCGCGGGGCATTAGACGCGCCATGGCAGCCATCGATATCGCATCGCCGTGCGCGGCTGCTTTACGGTACCACTCCATTGCCCGTTCGTCGCTCTTCTCGACACCACGCCCTTCCTCATGAAGCGCACCAAGTTGAGTACTCGCCGATACATGGCCATTGGCGGCAGCCGAGGCCAGCAGGGGCAAAGCCATGGATGTCTCGCCCAGCCGCAGATAGGTCGCCGCTGCCGACCATTGCGCTTCGCTATCCCCCTGCCGGGCTTTGCGCAGGAGCAGCACAAACTCAGCCCTGTCCTGGGCCTGTTCATAGGTAAGGGGCGATGCCTGCACCTCACGCCCGAGCCCGAAATAACCCCACATGGCAATCGCCAGGCAAATTGCTGTGGTAAGCGTAGTCTTCTTGATCACAAGGCCATCCCTCCACCCCGCCTGAGGCCGATGATCGCCTTGCGTGAACCTGACCGTTTGCCAACCGCCTTTACCTTTAGGGACAGAGCCGAAAGACGGCTCGAAAACTCGCCTACGGCATCCGTCGGCAGCAGCACCGCAGGCTTGCCGCGCCCAGAGATGTGTTGCGACTTGTGCGACGGATTGAGCGCCAGCACCTCGGCTACCGTAAGCCCGGCTAACCCGGCCACAGCCTGTGCGTCAAGTTCATGTGCTACCTCAATCTTGGAAAAGTAAGGCACGTTGTCGATTTCGGCCAACAAAATCCCATGATGTTCCGGGTCGGCCACGATATTGCGGATCGCCATCAGTTTCGGCACGTAATAGCGGGTTTCTTCCGGCATGGCCAGGCTTTCGTAGTCGGTGGGAAGCCCACGTGCCTGATTGCGCAGAATGGCTCTCTGTACCGCTTCTTCACCCCAGTTGTAGGCAGCGAATGCCAGATGCCAGTCCTGAAACAAACCATGCAGAAACTCCAGATAATTCAGGGCAGCTTGGGTGGACGCAACGATATCGCGACGCGCGTCGTAATGCTCGTTGAGTTGCAGATGATACCGCTGAGCGGTTCCGGGAATGAATTGCCACAGACCCGCTGCCTGTGCACTCGACAAGGCCTGTGGTTCAAATCCGCTCTCGACAAAAGGCAGCAGCGCGATCTCTGTGGGCAAACCACGCTTTTCGACAGCTTCGACAATATGATGCAAATAGCGCCGCGCCTTCTGGCTGATCGCCAATACGAGATCCTTGCGCTGCCGATACCACTGTTCACGCTCGGCGACGAGCCCGGTTTTCAGGGGCGCCAACGAAAACCCATTGCGAACGCGATCCCAAGCGTTGCGAACAGGCTTCTCCGGCCGTCCGATGATCTCGGCCTCGGAAATATCGAGCAAGTAGGCCCGGCTGCGATCGATGGTCGGCACGATACTGGCAATCGGCGACACATTGGGCCCCATATCGGCGACAAGCGAGGCCGGGTAGGCAAACTGACGCGTATGTAGTACCAATTCCTGATCGGCTGATGCCGAAATCGACAAAAAGAACGCAATCAGGGCAAGAAATAGTCGAACCATGCTCGGTAAATCCCTTGCGAGGGACAAGTTGAAATTCTACCTCGATTACTTCGATTTCGATTCTTGGGGTACGGCTTCCTTGGCGTCCGTATCGGCGGATCGGCCCACCTGGCTATCGATCCAATCCAGTACCTGCCGTGCCTGTACGATCCCTTTAGCTTCGGCTTGAACCAGCCATGCTCGAGATCGGGCAGGATCTGATCTTTCACCCACACCGACTGCCCACAAACGACCGGCATTGAACTGCGCAACTGCCAGCCCGCTCTCCGCCGCTCGTTCGTACCACCGGATGGCTTCATGTAGATTCTTATCAACTCCGCGGCCGGTTTCGAAAGCTTCCCCGACGTTGTTCTGCGCGTCCAAATCCCCCTGCTCGGCAGCGAGTTTGTACAACCGCAACGCCCGTGCCGTATCGACAGGCCCACCCTGTCCGCTGTTGAACAGGTAAGCCAGCAAGGTTTGTGCTTTCGGCCGTCCTTGACTGGCCGATCGAGCAAGCCAGTCACGGGCGCAAGCGTAGTCTCTGACTTCGGCACCGAATTCACCTAGGCAGCGACGACCTAACCACTCTTGGGCAATCGCATGCCCCATACCGCCCGCACGCTCGATCTGAATCCAGGCGTCGACGGGCTGGGTATCAAACTGACACTGTGACCAATGCCATGCGGCAGCTGCATGTGAGTTGGCGGCCGCCTTGAATTCTGCGCAGGCCTTGTCCCGATTGCGGGGAACCAGAAACCCGCGGCTATGGAAGTACCCGAGCGCCTGCTTGGCGCCGGAATCTCCTTCACCTGCCATCCGTTGGATCCGCGAGCCAACGTCGACCAGCTCCCTCTTGAGAAAGCGATCAACACGACCCACTTTGTGTGCATTTCCAACGGCTTCGGCTGCGAGCAGCAAATTTACGGCGGCAATCGCGACTCTGGCCAAACGCTTTTTCGCGTTTCGATTTTTCGGATCCTTGCTCAGTACATTGCGGGCAAGTGCGACTTCCGTTTGCAGGTCCGCTTCAAATTGTGCACTACCACCTACACTATCCTTCACCAGCTTCGCTGACGGCGTATGTACGTTCGTAACCTTGGTCACACGGACTTTGGTCTTGAAAGAAGACTTCAGTCGACCGGTCGCGACCATTGACGACTCTGACTTCTTGGCGGAGGACCTTGCCTTGATCGCTGCCACCGATGTCGCCTTGTCCCATACAGGCATCCAAAGCAGGACAACAACCAGTAGCAGACCACAATAGCGATTCATGTCCGGGCCGTATGGGTTGTTTCAGTGGCTGGACGAACCAGACGGCAAGCTAAGGCGAGCATTTCAACTACCGACAACCCACCAGTCATCGTACTCGCCTCATGAACGTCGAACCCGCCTGACCATCAGGGGGCGGAAGAGACAATGGAAGACCACTGCCGATAGCAACCGCGCCCCCTTTTGCGATAAGCGCCACGTTCGCCTGGGTCGGCGTATATGGGCCTACATGTTGTAGTTGGTCGGGGTGGAGGGATTCGAACTCTCGACATCTTGCTCCCAAAGCAAGCGCGCTACCGGGCTGCGCCACACCCCGAACGGCGCGATTTTACTCAAGGCCGGCGAGACCGGTCAAACATCAGCTTCCCTTTCCGCTATTTACACGGGGAGGCTGGCCCCGACAGTCTTGCGATTCACCCCCGTTTCGTTTATAAAGCCGTTTCTCTGCGAGTATGGGCAATCTGCAATGGCCGAAGATCTGCTGCACAAGAAACAGTTCCCCCCCTATCACGCCAAGAAGGGCGAGGAATACATGAACCCGAAGCAACTCGCCCATTTTCGTGACATCCTGATGTCCCTGAAAGACGAGTTGAGCGAGGACATCGAGCGCACAGTGCACACCATGCAGGACGAAGCCACTGTGTTTGCCGACCCGAATGACCGCGCCAGCCAGGAATCGGACATCGCCCTCGAGCTGCGTAATCGCGACCGGGAACGCAAGCTGATCAAGAAGATCGACGAGTCTATTGCCCGCATCGATAGCGGCGAATATGGTTATTGCAATTCCTGCGGCGTCGAAATCGGGTTGAAGCGTCTTGAGGCACGCCCCACGGCGACCCTGTGCATCGATTGCAAGACTCTGGAGGAGCATCGGGAAAAGCAGGTCGGCAAATAAGTTTTCCCGAAACCCGAGTACAACAAAAAAGGACGCCGAGGCGTCCTTTTTTGTTAGTCGCAACAGCGCTCACTGTGCGGGCGCAACCTCTGCGGCAATCGCCTTCATCGACAGGCGTACACGTCCCTTGTCGTCGGTTTCGATGACCTTGACTTTGACAACCTGACCTTCCTTGAGGTAGTCAGCAACGGCATTGACACGCTCGGTGGCGATCTGCGAAATGTGCAGCAGGCCATCCTTGCCGGGCAGCAGGCTGACAATGGCACCGAAATCCAGCAGGCGCAGCACGGTGCCTTCGTAAATCTTGCCGACTTCCACTTCGGCCGTGATGTCCTCGATCCGCTTCTTGGCGACTTGCGCGGCATCGGCATTGACCGATGAAATAGTGATCGAACCATCGTCCTCGATATCGATCACACAGCCGGTTTCTTCAGTCAGCGCACGGATCACGGCGCCACCCTTGCCGATCACATCGCGAATCTTTTCCGGATTGATCTTCATGTGGATCATGCGCGGCGCGAAGTTGGAAACTTCCTGGCGCGGACCGGACATTGAGGACTTCATCTTCTCCAAGATGTGAAGGCGAGCCTCCTTGGCCTGCGCCAAGGCCACCTGCATGATCTCCTTGGTGATGCCCTGGATCTTGATATCCATCTGCAGCGCCGTAATGCCATCCTCGGTGCCCGCCACTTTGAAGTCCATGTCACCCAGGTGATCTTCGTCGCCAAGAATGTCGGTCAGCACCGCGAAACGGCCGCCGTCCTTGATCAGGCCCATGGCGATACCGGCAACAGGCGCCTTGAGCGGAACGCCGGCATCCATCAGTGCGAGCGAGCCGCCACAGACGGAGGCCATCGAGGACGAACCGTTGGACTCGGTGATTTCCGAGACGACACGCATCGAATAACCAAACTCCTCGGGTGAAGGCAGCACCGCCAGCAGCGCACGCTTTGCCAAACGCCCGTGGCCAATCTCGCGGCGCTTAGGAGTTCCGACGCGACCGCACTCACCCGTGGCGTAGGGGGGCATGTTGTAGTGAAGCATGAAGCGGTCACGATATTCGCCCTGCAGAGCGTCGATAATCTGTTCGTCGCGGCCCGTGCCCAGCGTTGCAACCACCAGCGCCTGGGTTTCACCACGAGTAAACAAGGCGGAACCGTGGGTACGGGGAAGAACACCGTTACGCACCGTGATCGGACGCACCGTGCGCGTGTCACGGCCATCAATGCGCGGCTCGCCGTTGAGGATCTGGCTGCGCACGATCTTGGCTTCGAGCTCGAAGACGGTGTTGCCGACCAGATTGGCATCCGGCGGGTTGTCCACACCTTCGGTCAGTGCAGTAATGGTCTTCGCCGTGATCTCGCGGGTCTTCTGGGTACGGGCCTGCTTGCTTGTGATGCGATAGGCTTCGCGCAATTCGGCCTCGGCGAACTCCGCGACGCGGGCAATCAGCGCCTCGTTCTTGGGCGGCGCCTGCCAATCCCACTCCGGCTTGCCGGCGGCTTCGACCAACTCGTTGATCGCCTTGATTGCTGCCTGCATCTGCTCATGACCGAAAACCACGGCACCCAGCATGACTTCTTCCGACAGGCGCTGAGCTTCGGACTCGACCATCAGCACGGCCGTCTCGGTGCCCGCGACCACCAGATCGAGCTGGGTAGCCTGCAACTGAGTCTTGGTCGGGCAGAGCACGTACTGACCATCGATATAACCAACTCGCGCGGCGCCAATCGGGCCGCTGAACGGGATACCGGAAATGGCCATCGCGGCTGACGCACCAAGCATGGCAGGAATATCGGGATCGATTTCCGGATTGCAGGACATTACGGTGCACACCACCTGCACTTCGTTGTAGAAGGCATCGGGGAACAACGGTCGTAGCGGTCGATCGATCAGGCGCGAGGTAAGGATTTCCTTTTCCGAAGGACGGCCTTCACGCTTGAAAAAACCGCCAGGAATACGGCCCGCTGCGTAGGTGCGCTCCTGATAGTCGACCGTCAACGGGAAGAAATCCTGGCCAGGCTTCGGGTTCTTGGCACCAACCACGGTGGCCAGCACCACGGTGTCTTCCATGGTTACCATGACCGCACCGCCAGCCTGACGAGCGATTTCAGCGGTTTCGAGAGTTACGGTATGCGCACCGTAGGCAAAGCTCTTCTTGATCGGATTCAACACAACAATTCCTTTCGGCAAATAATAAAAGCCGGCACAGCCATCACGGCTGTACCGGCTTGTTCAGCAAGCCCGCGCTGTAGCTGGCGCAGAGCGCATCGCGCGATGGGATAACCCGTACCGGCGCTATTCTGGAGGTATTACTTGCGCAGACCGAGACGCTCGATCAGCGAACGATAGCTGTCGGCGTTTTTGCGCTTCAGGTAATCCAGCATCTTGCGACGCTGGCTAACCATCTTGAGCAGGCCACGGCGGGAGTGGTGATCCTTGGTGTGGGCCTTGAAATGATCGGTAAGGTCGTTGATCCGTGCCGTCAGGAGCGCAACCTGAACTTCGGGGGACCCGGTGTCGCCCTGAGCGCGCTGATAACTGGCGACGATGCCGGCCTTGTCGTTAGTGGAAATAGCCATGTGGTTTCCTTGCTGATCCTGTGGTATTAGTCTCTTGGAGAACTAGGAATTATAGCCGCTTGATTAGCGATTGATCAAGTGGGTGACTGCATTCGAAGGCGGTGATTCCTCGCCCTTTTGGGCACCGGCATTCTCTGACCCGTCACGACTCGGCGACGAGGCGCAGGGGACGTAGGCGATTGTCCTCCGTGTGTTGGCACAGGCCGATGAAGCGACCCTCAGGACCGTAGGCGCGCACACGCAGGCCGGGCTGACCTGGCCACACTAGGATCTGCCCATGCTTGAGCTGCGCGGCCGCCACCGCATCCAGCCTGACTTCACCGATGCCAGCAAGCAGAAAGTCCGGCGCCAGCAGGAGTTCATCGCGGGCCTCCCCGTCCAGCACTTCAATGTCGCCCAGGGTATGTGCCTTGTCCAGGCTGAGATTTCCGATGGCCATGCGGCGAAGGGCCGTCAGGTGCGCACCACAGCCCAGGCGCTCGCCGATGTCGGCGGCCAGGGTCCGGACATAGGTGCCCTTGCTGCATCGCACCTCGAACATGAAGCTGCCTTTCGCAAGCGCATCGGTCGGGTCGATCCGATGAAGTTCATGGATCACCACACGCCGAGCCTTGCGTTCGATCTCGATCCCGGCGCGGGCGTATTCGTAGAGCGGCTTGCCATCGCGCTTCAAGGCCGAGTACATCGGCGGCACCTGGTCGATTTCGCCGACAAACTCGGCCAGGACTGCCGAAATGTCGTCCGACGATACCCCCACAGCGCGCGTTTCCAGAACGCGCCCTTCGGCATCGGCAGTATCGGTGGTAATACCTAATTGCACTGTAGCGAGGTATTGCTTGTCGGCATCGAGCAATTCGCCAGAGAACTTGGTGGCCTCACCAAAGCACAGCGGCAGCAAGCCTGTCGCCAAGGGATCCAGCGTTCCTGTATGACCCGCCTTTTCGGCGCGATACAGGCGACGCACGGCCTGCAAGGCATGATTGGACGAGATGCCCACTGCCTTATCCAGCAAGAGAACGCCATCAAGCCGGCGACGCGGTACGCGAACCGATGCGTTAGCGCTGCGATTCACTCGTCGCGATTGCCCTGATCGGACTCGATGGCTTCGTCAATCAACTTCGACAGGCGGGCACCTTCCTGCACCGAGGCGTCGAACACGAAATGCAATTCGGGTATGTGATGGATTCGGACCCGCTTTGCCAGTTCGCGGCGTAAAAAACTCGCCGAGCGCGTCAATCCTTCAGCGATCGCCTCATTGACCGACGGATCGGCGAGCGAAGTGTAGAACACCTTGGCATGTGCATAATCGGGAGTGACTTCGACGGCCGAAACCGTGACGAGCGCCATGCGTGCTGCGATACGCTGATCCTTCAGATGGAAACGCAGCAGATCCGCCAGCTCACGGCGGATCTGCTCTGACACGCGGTCGGAACGCGAGAAGCCGTGAGCCGATCCGCGCTTGGCCGCCATACGCGAATCAGCTCAGCGTCCGGGCGATTTCCTGGATCTCGAAGACTTCGAGTTGATCGCCTTCATTGATGTCATTGAAGTTCCGCAGGCTGAGGCCGCATTCGAAGCCTTCCTTGACTTCGCGGACATCGTCCTTGAAACGCTTCAGGGATTCCAGTTCGCCGGTGTGAATCACCGTGTTGGCACGCAAGACGCGAACGGCAGCATTGCGGCGCACGATGCCGGATAGCACCATGCAACCGGCAACAGCACCCACCTTGGAAATACGGAATACCTGCCGGATATCGACCATGCCGATGATGACTTCGCGCTTTTCCGGTGCCAGCATGCCGGATAGGGCGGCCTTAACTTCGTCGACCACCGCGTAGATGATGTTGTAGTAACGGATATCGACGCCAAGGCTTTCCGCTGCCTTGCGTGCCCCCTGGTCTGCACGGGTATTGAAGCCGATAACCACGGCTTTCGAGGCGGCTGCAAGGTTGATGTCGGATTCGCTGATGCCACCGACACCGGCATGCACCACATTGACCTTGACCTCGGCTGTCGACAGCTTGTTGAGCGACTGCACCAGGGCTTCCTGCGAACCTTGTACATCGGCCTTGATGACCAGGGCCAGGGTACGGACTTCGCCTTCGGCCATTTGCTCGAACATGTTCTCCAGCTTGGCCGCCTGCTGCTTGGCCAGCTTGACGTCGCGGAACTTGCCTTGGCGGAATAGTGCGATCTCGCGTGCCTTGCGCTCATCGAGAATAACCATCGCTTCGTCGCCCGCCGCCGGTACATCGGTAAGACCCTGAATTTCGACCGGGATGGAGGGGCCGGCCGACTCGATCGGATCACCGTTCTCGTCGATCATGGCCCGAACCCGGCCGTAGACCGCACCAGCCAGCAGCACATCGCCACGGCGCATGGTGCCGGAGAGCACCAGAATCGTGGCCACCGGTCCGCGTCCCTTGTCGAGGCGCGCTTCGATCACCAGGCCCTTGGCAGGGGCATCCACCGACGCGGTAAGCTCAAGCACTTCCGCTTGAAGCAGGACTTGCTCGAGCAGATCGTCAACGCCCTGGCCGGTTTTAGCCGAAACGCCGACAAAGGGAGAATCGCCGCCATATTCTTCCGGCACCACGCCTTCGGCGACGAGCTCCTGCTTCACCCGTTCCAGATTGGCCTCGGGCTTGTCGATCTTGGTGACGGCCACCACCAGTGGAACCTCGGCGGCCTTGGCGTGATGGATTGCCTCGCGCGTCTGCGGCATCACGCCGTCGTCGGCGGCAACCACCAGGATCACGATGTCGGTGGCCTTGGCGCCACGGGCACGCATGGCGGTAAATGCCTCGTGGCCCGGGGTATCCAGGAAGGTGATCATGCCGCGCGGTGTCTCGACGTGATAGGCACCGATATGCTGGGTGATGCCGCCCGCCTCGCCATGGGCAACACGGCTCTTGCGGATGTAGTCGAGCAGCGAGGTCTTGCCGTGATCGACGTGACCCATCACGGTTACCACCGGAGCGCGTGGCAGTTGCGCAACATCCTTGTGCGCCACTTCGTCGGCAAGGAAGGCGTCCGGGTCGTCGAGCTTGGCGGCGAACGCCTTGTGTCCCATCTCCTCGACCACGATCATGGCCGTTTCCTGGTCGAGGACCTGATTGATGGTCACCATGGAGCCCATCTTCATCAGGGTCTTGATCACTTCCGTCGCCTTGACCGTCATCTTGTGCGCAAGGTCCGCAACGGAGATGGTTTCCGGCACATGTACCTCGCGAACAATTACCTCCGTCGGTTGCGGCGCGGGTGCCTCGTCGGCGTGCCCGTGACGGCCATGGCGGCCACCACCCTTGGAGCCGCGCCAGCCGGACGTGCCGGCATCGCCGCGGGTCTTGATCGCGCGCTTCTTGGCGGCGTCTTCCTTCCACGCATCCTTCTTGGCCGACTTGGTCTTGCCGTCTTCCGTCTTGCCGGCAGGCTTGTGGATGGTTCCGGATACACCCGCCGCGGCCTGCTCACTGGCCTTCTTGGCTTCGGCAGCGGCCAGCACCGCCTGCTGCTCGGCAAGCCGGGCTTCGGCTTCGGCCCGCGCCCGCGCCTCGCGCTCGGACTTTTCCTTGAACTCAGCCGCCTGGATGGCCGAGAGCTTACCCTGGCGTTTGGCCTCCGCTTCGCGCAAGGCCACCTGGGCCGGGTCGAGAATCGAGGGGCGCGCCGCAGACATCGCCTCGGAAACAACAGGCTCCGCAACAACAGCGGGCGCTTCGACCACTGGAGCGACAGGCTCGGCCTTGATTTCGGCGACAGGTGCGGGAGCGGGCGCCGGAGCCGAAGGCACGGCCACAGATTCGGCAACTGGCTGTTGTGCTTCAGCGGCTACGATTCCCGCTTGCTCGGCCGCGGCTTCGGCAGCCAGTTCGGCAGCATCGCGCTTGACGAAGACCCGCTTCTTGCGCACCTCGACCTGGATCGTGCGCGCCTTGCCAGTGGAATCCGAGGCGCGAATTTCACTGGTCTGCTTCCGGGTCAGCGTGATCTTGGCTTTGGGCGCGGTTTCGCCGTGCGCCTTGCGCAGATAGTCCAGCAAGCGCGATTTATCCTGCTCCGACAGGGTGTCGTTCGATGCCTGCTTGCTGACGCCAGCTCTCGCCAGTTGTTCAAGCAGGGCCGGCGCCGGCATTTTCAGCTCGGTGGCGAATTGGGAAACTGTCATCAGTGCCATACCGAACCTCTCATTCTTCAGCAAACCAGTGCGCGCGGGCAACGGTGATCAGGGCCGTCGCGCGCTCGGTATCGATACCGGTCATTTCCACGAGTTCATCGGTGGCCAGATCGGCCAGGGAATCACGATCCGTAATCCCGTTCTTCGCCAGCTTGGCTGCCAGCGGCTTGTCCATGCCTTCCAGCGACAGGAGATCGTCGGCCACCTTTTCCATCTGTTCTTCATCAACGATGGCCTCCGTCAGCAGCACATTGCGCGCGCGCTCACGCAGTTCATTCACGGTCGCCTCGTCGAAGGCTTCGATCTCCAGCATCTCCGCCAAGGGCACGTAAGCGACCTCTTCCAGGGTCGAGAAGCCTTCCTCGATCAGGATATTGGCGACTTCCTCATCGACGTCGAGCTTTTCCATGAACAGACCACGAATGCTGCTGTGCTCGGATTCGGACCGTTTCTGCGATTCCTCGATCGTCATCAGATTGATGGTCCAGCCCGTCAGCTCCGACGCCAGGCGCACGTTCTGGCCACCGCGACCGATCGCAATGGCCAGGTTGTCTTCATCGACCACCACGTCCATCGCGTGCTTTTCTTCATCGACCACGAGGCTCTGTACTTCGGCGGGCGCCAAGGCTCCGATCACGAACTGGGCCGGATCCGCTGACCAGAGGATGATGTCGACCCGCTCGCCGGAAAGTTCGTTGGTCACCGCCGTGACACGCGAACCACGCATGCCGACGCAGGTGCCGATCGGATCGACGCGGGGATCGTTGGACTTCACGGCGATCTTGGCGCGCATGCCGGAATCGCGGGCCGCTGCCTTGATCTCCAGCAGTCCGTCCTCGATTTCCGGCACTTCGAGTTCGAACAGTTTCATGATGAACTCGGGCGCGGTACGCGACAGGATAAGTTGCGGACCACGGGCCTGGCGATCGATCTTCATCAACCACGCACGCACGCGATCGCCGGGACGCAGGTTTTCCTTGGGAATCATCTGGTCGCGCGGCAGCAGGGCTTCGATGCGGCCGGCCTCGATGATGGCGCTGCCGCGTTCCATGCGCTTGACGGTGCCGCTGACGAGGAATTCCTTGCGATCCAGGAAATCGTTGAGCAATTGCTCGCGTTCCGCATCGCGAATCTTTTGCAGGATCACCTGCTTGGCCGCCTGGGCACCGATACGACCGAAATCGACCGGCTCGATGCCTTCCTCGATGAAATCCTCGAGGGCGATGTCGGCAATCTGCTGTTGAGCGGTGCTGATGCCGATCTGTTGTTCGGGGTTCTCGACCTGATCGTCGGGCACCACCAGCCAGCGCCGGAAGGATTCGTATTCGCCGGTGTCGCGATCGATATCGACACGGATGTCGGCCTCCTCGTTGGTACGCTTCTTCGTCGCCGACGCCAGGGCCATTTCCAGGGCGCCAAACACGATGTCCCGGGGCACGTTCTTCTCGCGGGCCAGCGCATCAACCAGTAACAACAAATCACGGCTCATTTGAGATCTCCAGCAGAAATCAGAACTTCGGCACCAACCGTGCCCGGTCGACATTGTCGAGGGCAAACTGGTGCAAGGTTTCATTCACTCGCAGACAAACACGCTCGACGCCATCCACCGCTTCCAAACCCTCAAGAATGCCGCTGAAATTGCGCTGGTTGCCCAAGGGCACGCGCAATTTCAATTGCACCTCCTGCCCGGCGAAGCGCCGGAAATCGGCGGCTTTCACCAAGGGACGATCGAGTCCGGGAGAGGACACTTCGAGGCGATCGAAATCAATGTTTTCGACGGTAAAAACACGCGTCAACTGATTGCTCACTGCAGCACAATCGTCGACGCCGATGCTGCTCTTCTGTGTCGGTTCCGCCGTCGGCTTGTCGATAAAGACGCGCAGCAACCGGGCCCGCGGACTGGTTTCGAATTCGACCAGTTCATAGCCCAGACCTGTTACAGTCGTCTCAATCAATTCAATCAGTTGCATTCAGGTTCAGAAACTCATCGCACAAATAGAAAATGGGCTGAAAAGCCCATTCCTTGTCTCTTCCGAGGACGGCAGCCACCAAAGCCGGGTGATTATACCAGAGGCACTATTCCTCTGGCGAATCAAATCGATCGGCGCTTTCCTCGACCTCAAGATTGGCGGACTCCGCGTCGGAGGTTCCGGCGATGCTCCGCCGCTGCTCCGACGGCAGGAGCTTGAGCAAAGCCTGCACTTCCGAAGGCTCAAGATCACGACATTGACCACGCTTGAGACGCGGCGAAAGATGCACCGGTCCGTAGCGCACGCGCATCAACCGGCTCACCGTGAGTCCAACGGCCTCGAACATGCGGCGGACTTCACGATTGCGCCCTTCCGACAAGGCCACCCGATACCAGCGGTTGGCCCCTTCGCCACCGCCTTCGCTGAGATGGCTGAAGCTCGCCAGGCCATCTTCAAGCTCGACGCCGCGACGCAGTCTCTCCATCAGCTCGGGAGTCAGTTCGCCCAGGATGCGGACCGCGTACTCCCGCTCGATCTCGTAACGCGGATGCATCATGCGATTGGCGAGGCTGCCATCGTTGGTAAACAGCAGCAAACCACAGGAATTGAAATCAAGGCGACCGATAGAAATCCAGCGCCCGTTCTTCAGGCGCGGCAGCTTGCCGAAGACACTCGGGCGTCCGGCCGGATCATCGCGCGACACGATTTCGCCTTCGGGCTTGTGATACACCAGCACGCGCGGCAGGCGCTGCTGGAATTTGAGCTGAACCAGTTTGCCATTCACGCGAATCCGGTCGTCCGGCCCCACTCGTTGCCCAACATGGGCCGGCTCACCATTGACGCTGACGCGGCCTGCCAGTATCCATTCCTCCAGCTCTCGGCGCGAGCCGAAGCCGGCATCGGCCAACGCCTTGTGCAATTTCGGCGGATCGATGAATACCGGCCCGGGACGCCGGCCCTGCCCAGCCGAACTCTTGCCACCACGCCGACCTTCTTCGGCGGCACGCAAGGCCGCCTGGGACGGCCGGAACGGACTAGCCTTGCGACCCGATCGGCTCGCTTCCTTGCGCTTGGGCGGCGATGAGGTCGATCTGTCCGCCATCGGCGACCGGCTGGGGCGAGCTATCCGTGCTTGTTCCGGGCTCGGCGGGTTCGACGACCGGCGGCCGGACCGGGGGGGTTTCGGCGAGTGCGGTTTGTCCAAGGTCGATCACCCTTTCTATTTCGGTCAGTGGCGGCAATTCGGCCAGACTGCGCAGGCCGAGATCATCGAGGAATCTGCGTGTGGTGGCGTACAGCGCGGGGCGGCCCGGCGCATCGCGATGCCCGACGGCATCGATCCAGCCACGCCCTTCCAGTGTCTTGAGGATGTTGGGCGATACGGCGACACCGCGAATCTCCTCGATGTCGCCGCGCGTCACGGGTTGGCGATAGGCAATGATGGCGAGGGTTTCCATCACCGCGCGCGAATACTTCGGCGGCCTTTCGTTCTTCAGGCGGTCGATGTAGGACTGGTATTCCGGTCGGCTCTGGAAGCGCCAGCCGGATGACAACTGGATCAGCTCGACACCACGATCGATCCAGTCGCGACGCAGGTCGTCGAGCAGGCTGCGCCAGGTATCGTCATCGAACTCCTGGTCGAATAACTTCTTCAGTTCGGCCAGCGGCAGCGGCTCGCTGGCCACCAGCAGCGCGGTTTCCAGCACACGCTTGTAGTCCTCGGGCTTATACAGCGGAAGCATTGGGCAACCTTGCGTAAATGGGGGCCATGGCCTCGTTCTGGGTCAATTCGATCAGCGATTCACGCGCCAGTTCGAGCAGGGCGAGGAAGCTCACCACCAGGCCCTGGGCGCCCAGGGAAAGATCGAACAGTTGCTCGAACACGACATAGCCGCCTCCCTGCAAGCGGCGCAGGATGATGCTCATGTGTTCGCGCACGGAAAGTTCCTCGCGATGGATCTTGTGGTGCTGATGCACTTTCGCCTGCTTCATCAGCGCCAGCCAGGCGAGTTGCAAATCGTGCAAGCTGACTTCCGGCTGGCGTTCGACCACCTTGTCGGCGATCCAGACCGTGATCCATTCGTAATCGCGTCCCACCTGCGGCATCTGGTCGAGGCGGGCGGCCGAGGCCTTCATCCGCTCGTATTCGATCAGGCGGCGCACCAGCTCGGCGCGCGGGTCTTCCGGCTCGCCATTCTCGGCCTTGGGCGGGCGCGGCAGGAGCATGCGCGACTTGATTTCGATCAGCATCGCGGCCATCAGCAGGTACTCGGCGGCCAGTTCCAGATTGCCCTTGCGCATCGCCTCGACGTATTCCAGATACTGCGCGGTCAGCGGCGCCATCGGGATATCGAGCACATTGATGTTGGCGCGACGAATCAGGTAGAGCAGCAGGTCGAGCGGGCCCTCAAAGGAATCGAGGATGATTTCCAGCGCGTCCGGCGGGATGTAGAGGTCGCGCGGCATTTCCGCCAGCACCTCGCCATAAATCTTTGGCAGATGCGGGCCAGCCTCCGGCTCAAGAGTCGGCGCTGACGGCACGGCGATTGCGGCGCCCGGCGCGCTCGACAACTCAACGATGCCTTGCGGTTCGCTCATGGGTAATCGATACCGATCGCCTCGCGCACGTCGCGCGTGGTTTCCTGCGCCAGCTTGCGGGCCTTTTCGCAGCCGTCGGCGATGATGTTGCGCACCAGTTGCGGATCCTCGACGTACATCGCCGCGCGCTCGCGCATCGGTTCCTGTTCGCGCAAGACACCGTCGATCACCGGCTGCTTGCATTCGATGCAACCGATGCCGGCGCTGCGGCAGCCGGCCTGCACCCAGGCCTTGACCTCCTCGTTCGAGTAGATCTGGTGGAACTGCCAGACAGGGCATTTCTCCGGATCGCCGGCGTCGGTGCGCCGCACCCGCGCCGGATCGGTCTGCATGGTGCGAATTTTCTTGGTGACCGACTCCGCATCCTCGCGCAGGGTGATGGTATTGCCGTAGGACTTGGACATCTTCTGCCCGTCGAGGCCCGGCATGCGCGAAGCCTCGGTGAGCAACGCGTCGGGCTCTACCAGGATCATCTTGCGGGTGCCTTCGAGCCAGCCGAACAGGCGCTCGCGATCGCCCAGGGAAAGGCTCTGCGCCTCGTTTAGCAGATCATGGGCCTGTTCCAGGGCTTCGGTCTCGCCCTTCTCTTGGTAACGGTTGCGCAACTCGTCATAGAGCTTGGCGCGCTTGCTGCCGAGTTTCTTGACCGCCTCGCGCGCCTTGTCCTCAAAACCCGGCTCGCGGCCATACAGGTGGTTGAAGCGTCGCGCGATCTCACGGGTGAATTCGACGTGGGGCACCTGGTCCTCGCCCACCGGAACCTGGTTGGCCCGATAGATCAGGATGTCGGCGGCCTGCAACAGCGGATAGCCGAGAAAGCCATAGGTCGTCAGGTCCTTGTGCGTCAGCTTTTCCTGCTGATCCTTGTAGGTCGGCACCCGTTCCAGCCAGCCCAGCGGCGTCATCATCGACAACAACAGGTGAAGTTCGGCGTGTTCGGGCACTTTGGACTGGATGAAGATGGTTGCCTGCGAAGGATCGACACCTGCCGCCAGCCAATCCACCACCATTTCCATGGCATTTTCGGTAATCGTGCCCGGCTCGTCGTAGGCCGTGGTCAGCGCATGCCAGTCGGCGACGAAGAACAGGCAGGGAAACTCATGCTGGAGCTTGACCCAGTTGGCCAGGACGCCATGGTAGTGGCCGAGGTGGAGGCGCCCGGTGGGACGCATGCCGGAGAGTACTTTTTCAGCGTACATGTCAGAAACCGAAGAGGACCCGAATCAGGGAATTAAACAAGCGCAGGAAGGGGCGCAGGATGGTATCCAGCAGACCCAGGAACAGCAAGACCAGCAGGATGGGAAAACCCCAACGTTCAAGCTGGGCGAATTTCCAGGCAGCAGCCGATGGTAGCAGGCTGACCACGATGCGTCCTCCATCCAGCGGCGGCAAGGGCAGCAGATTCAGCACCATCAATACCCCATTGATGCCGATGCCGACGCGCGCCATTTCCTTGAGCGCTTCCGAGTAGGCATGTTCCGGACTGCCGGCAACGATTTTCAGCAGCAGCGCCCATCCCAGTGCCATCACCAGATTGGCGCCGGGGCCGGCGGCGGCCACCCAAAGCATGTCCTGCTTGGGACGTCGCAGGTTGGAAAAATTCACCGGCACCGGCTTGGCCCAGCCGAACAACAATCCGCCGGCCGAAAGAAGAAGTATGAGACCGGGGACGAGCAGGGTTCCCACCAGATCGATGTGGCGCAGCGGATTCAGGCTGATACGCCCCATCTGCCAGGCGGTCGGATCGCCAAAATGCCGCGCGGCGTAGCCATGGGCGGCCTCGTGCAGGGTGATCGCGAAAATGATCGGCAAGGCGGATATCGCCAGCGTCTGGATGAGGTTCATGGGGTCGCCGGATTCTACGCTTCGAGCCCGAAGGGCTCCAGCGGCCCCTGTCCCGCCCGCACCAGTTCCGGCGCCACGCCGGTCAGGTTGATCACGGTGGTCATGTCGATACCGCAGCGACCGGCATCGATGACCAGATCGACCAGCTTTTCCAGTCGGGCTCGAATCTCGTCGGCTTCCGCCAAAGGCGCCTCATCGCCCGGCAGGATCAGCGTCGAGGTCAGCAAGGGTTCATTCAGTTCTTCGAGCAGGGCCAGGGCCAGGGGCGACTTGGGCACGCGCAGACCGATGGTCTTGCGTTTGGGATGCAGCAGGCGGCGCGGCAGTTCGCGGGTGCCTTCCAGAATGAAGGTGTAGGCCCCCGGTGTCACTGCCTTGAGCAGGCGATACTGGCTGTTATCGACACGGGCGTAGGTGGCGATTTCCGACAAGTCGCGGCACATCAGGGTGAAATGATGGCGCTCATCGACCCCGCGAATCCGGCGAATCCGGTCCAGCAGCGGCGCATACCCGGACACCCCGGCCAGGGAATAGGCGGCATCGGTCGGCAAGGCGATCAATCCGCCGCTGCGCGCGATTTCCGCCGCCTGTTTGATCAGGCGCGGCTGCGGGTGCTCGGGATGGATCTGGAAAAGCTGGGCCATGCGGTGGCTGAGGCGGGACCGGAAAAAAGCGAGATTTTACCGGCCGCGCGCGCCCTCGGCACGACAATCCGGACGACGAACGGAGGGCCTTACAGCCTGGACCAGACGGGGGTCAGGTCGTCCGGCAGGTCCGGCAGGCGGCCTAGGTCGATCCAGCTCTCACCCGGCCCATGGAAATCCGAGGCGCGCGAGGCAAGGAAACCGAACTTTCGGGCAATCGAGGCAAACTCGGCGATCTCGTCGTCCTTGTGCGCGCCGGAGATCACCTCGATCCCCTGTCCGCCCAGGTCGCGAAAGGCGCTGAACATCTCCAGCCGCTCGGCTTTGGACAAACGATAGCGCCCCGGATGGGCAATCACCGCTATACCGCCGGCATCGTGGATCCAGCGCAAGCCATCCTCCAGCGTCGCCCAGGCGTGGTCGACATAGCCTGGCTTGCCCTTGGCCAACCAGTGATCGAAGACCGACTTGACATCCCTGGCGTGGCCAAGCTCGACGATGTAGCGGGCAAAGTGGGCGCGACTGATCAATGCCGGGTTGCCAACATGACGCAAGGCCCCCTCGTAGGCGCCATGAATGCCGACTTTGTCGAGTTCCGCTGCCATGCGCGCCGCCCGCGAATCGCGACCGCTGCGTATCTGTTCCAGGCCGATACCGAGCTGCGCATTGCCTGGATCGACGCCGAGGCCGACGACATGGACCGTCTGATCATCGCCCCAGGAAATCGAGACCTCGACGCCATTGACGAAGTTCAGCCCCAGCTCGGCGGCCATGGCGGACGCCTCGGCCAAGCCGCCGATTTCATCGTGGTCGGTCAGCGCCAGCAGTTCGACGCCGTTTGCGCTGGCGCGTCGCACCACGTCGGCAGGCGCCAGCAGTCCGTCGGACACGGTGGAATGGCAATGCAGATCGGCGTTGAGTGCTTTCATTCGACAAAAAACTCCTCGATCAGACGGGCCACTTCCGCCGGCTGATCATGATGCAGGTTATGGCCGGAATCCTGTACCTCGACTTCGCGAATATCCTTGAAACAGGCGATGCGCGCGCGATACTCGTCGGAATCGACGGTGAACAGCTGCTTGAAGACAAAGGAGTCGGGAGCGGTCAGCCAAAGCACCGGCGCGGATATCCGACGCCACAATGCCATCGCTTCCTCGACCCGGTAAATGATCGGGTTCACCCAGCGATGATAGGGATCGGCGGCCAGGTGGATGCCGCCGGCACCATCGTCCTCGCCCATGTGCTCGGCCAGGTAGGCAGCTTTTTCGTCTGACAGCCGTGGGTTTTCTTTTTGCAGGCGGGCGGCGAAAGTTGCGCGATCCGGATAGGAACGGAAGCTCGGCGTGTCACGCAGCTGATCCAGCCAGTTGGCATAGCGCTCGGGCGCCTCTTCCGGCTGGTAACGGCGCAAGCCGAGCCCCTCCAGATTGGCCAGGCGCGCGATGCGTTCCGGTCGGATGCCGGCATAGATGCAGGCGGCGTTTCCTCCCAGGCTGTGCCCGACCAGGCGCACCGCTTCCCGCGGCGAGTAATGCAGCAGCAGGGCATCGAGGTCGGCAACGTAGTCCGGGAACCAATAGACGTCATTGTTCCACTGCGAAAGGCCAAATCCGCGCCAATCGGGCGCAACAATGCGCCAGTCGCGGGTCATGGCGTCGATCATGAACTGCCAGGAGGCGGAAACGTCGCACCAGCCATGCAGCAGGACCAGCAGCGGCGCATCCTCCTCGCCCCAGAGGCGGACATGCAGGCGGCGGCCACGGATGGCGAGGAACTCGGAACGGGACGGTTTCATCCTGCTATTTTAGCTGCCGCAAACCGCTCGCCGCGACAAGCGCCGGCGTATTCAGGCGCGTGGCACCACTGCTCAATCGGGAATAACCGCCGTGGCCTCGATTTCGACCCGCGCCGCGTCTTCCATCAAACCGGCGACCTGCACCGCCGTCATGGCCGGAAAATTGCGCCCGATCACTTCGCGATATACGGTTCCAAGCTGACGATAGGCGGCCAGATACTCCCGCTTGTCGAGTACATACCAGGTCATGCGTATCAAATGCTCGGGGCTCCCGCCGGCCTCGGCCAGCACGGCAACAATGTTTTCCAGCGCCTGGCGCGCCTGGGCGACAAAATCGCTGCTGTGGAAACGGCACTGGCTGTCCCAGCCGACCTGTCCGCTGATGGCGATCACCCGCCCGCGCGCCTCGATTCCATTAGCATAGCCCTTGGGCGGCGCCCATCCCGGCGGCTGCAATACGCGATTGCGAAGCGCCGCTTCTTCCGCAAGGACCAGAGTCGCGCCCGCGGAGGCCATCAGGCTACCAGCGCGAGTTGCGCCGCGCGCTCCAGGTTGCGTTCCAGCTGGATCTTGCCCCCCTGGTAGGGACGGGGCCAGACGATATCCTTGACGCCTTGCTCGGCGGCTGCGTGCAGCGTCCAGGAGGGATCGGCCAGATGCGGCCTTGCCAGGGCGCAAAGGTCAGCGCGACCGGCGGCAATGATGGTATTGACGTGATCCGCCTCGAAAATATTGCCCACCGCGATGGTCGGCACGTGGAGTTCGTTGCGTACCTGATCCGAGAACGGCACCTGGAACATGCGCCCGTAGATCGGCGCCTCGTCCTTGCTGACCTGCCCCGACGAGACATGGATGATATCGGCGCCCGCGTCACGAAACAGGCGCGAGATGTCGACCGCGTCATCTGGCGTCACACCTCCGGGAACCCAGTCGTGGGCGGAGATGCGCACCGACATCGGGCGCTCGGCCGGCCATTCGGCGCGCATCGCCATGAACACTTCCAGCGGGAAGCGGCAACGGTTTTCCAGGCTGCCGCCGTAGTCGTCGGCACGCTGGTTGGTCAGCGGCGAAATGAAGGAGGACATCAGATAGCCGTGGGCAGCGTGGAATTCGACCAGGTCAAAGTCGGCGCTGACGGCACGGCGCGTAGCGGCAACGAAATCCGCCTTGATCCGGTCCATGTCGGTACGCGTCATTTCCTTAGGCGTCTGCGACTGGCCGGCGACATACGGCAGCGGCGACGGCGCGATCAGCGGCCAGTTGCCCTTGTCGAGCGGCTGATCGATGCCATCCCAAGCCAGTTTGGTCGAGCCTTTACGTCCCGCATGGCCGATCTGCAGGCCCATCTTGGCCTGGCTATTGGCATGCACGAAGCCGGTAATCCGCCGCCAGGCCGCCGCCTGCTCGTCGGTCCAGATGCCGGCGCAGCCGGGAGTGATGCGGGCATCCGCCGACACGCAGCTCATTTCCGTCATCACCAGCGCGGCGCCGCCGAGACCGCGTGCCGTGTAATGCTGGAAATGGAAGTCGCCGGGCATGCCGTCGGTGGCCGAGTAGGTGCACATCGGCGACACCACCACCCGGTTGGTGAGCGTCATGCCGCGCAGCTTGAATGGGGTAAACATCGGCGGCACGGCCTTGGTGCCGGGCGGCGTGACCACCCCGCATTTCGCGGCAAACCAGCGGTCGAAGTCATCGGTATAGGCCGGATCGCGCAATTTCTGGTTGGCATGCCCAACGCGCTGACTGCCGGTGAGCACCGCAAAGGCGAACTGGTCGGGTTCCATATGCACATAGCGGTCGACATGCTCGAACCAGGTCATGCGGTTGCGTGCGGCGCTTTGCAGCTTGAGCGCCTCGATCTCGCGCTCGGCCTGGTAACGCGCCAGCCGCTGCGGCACGTCGCCATCGCTGCTGTTGAGCACATTGACCAGGGCGCGGGCATCTTCCATCGCCAGCTTGGTGCCGGAACCGATGGTGAAATGGGCGGTATGGGCGGCATCGCCCAGCAGCACGATGTTGTCCTTGAACCAGCGCTCGCAAAGCACGCGATTGAACTTGATCCAGACCGCGGAGCCACGCAGGTGGCGCGCATTGGAAATCAGTCGCGCGCCTTTCAGCGTGTCGGCAAATAGCCGCTCGCAGAAGGCGATGGACTGGTCCGGCTCCATTTTGTCGAGTCCGGCACGCAGCCAGGTTTCCTCGGGCGTCTCGACAATGAAGGTCGCCCACTCCTCGTTGAACTGGTAGGAGTGCAGGTTGAACCAGCCCCACTCGGTTTCTTTGAAGGCAAAGGTGAAGGCATTCAGTTTCATCTTGGTCCCCAGCCAGATGAAACGGCACTTGCGCACATCGATACGGGGATTGAAATGTTCGGCGTACTTGGCACGGGTCGTCGAATTGACACCATCGCAACCGATCACCAGATCGTATTCGCGGGCATAGTCGTCGGGGTCCCTGAACTCGGTCTCGAACTTAAGGGTAATACCCAATGCGCGCGCGCGTGCCTGGAAGATCTGCAACAGCTTGAGCCGCCCAATGCCGCAAAAGCCGTGGCCACCGGAAGTGATGCGGCGATCCCTGAAAAAGACGTCGACATTGTCCCAATGGTGGAAATTGCGCTCGATTTCGGCAACCACTTGCGGATCGTCTTCACGGAATCCATCCATGGTCTTGTCCGAGAACACGATTCCCCAGCCAAAGGTGTTATCGGCCTGATTGCGCTCCAGTACCGTGATATCGCAAGCGGGATTGGCCTGCTTCATCAGGATCGAGAAATACAAGCCAGCCGGCCCACCACCCAAACACACGATGCGCATCTTCGCTTCCTCCCCAATCGGCCATTTAGGACCGTTTATTTTATTTTAAGTCTAAACTATTTGTTGTCAAGCCCAGACGGGATTTTCCTCCCAGCCGGCCTGAAACAACCCCGCAGCGAACCACCCTGAGCAACAAAGTCGATCGACTAGAATACCCGCTACAGCCAACAAAGCTAGCTGCTTTCCCCATTCCCATGAAAACCCTACTCGTCACCGGTGGTGCCGGCTTCATCGGCTCGGCGCTGGTGCGCCAGTTGATCCAGGAAACTGACTGGCGCGTAGTCAATATCGACAAACTGACCTATGCCGGGAATCTCGAATCGCTGGCGGAGCTGGTCGACCATCCGCGCCACCTGTTCCGCCGCACGGACATTTGCGACCGTACCGCTGTCGAGGCCTTGTTCGCCGAGTTCGCGCCGGCCGGCGTAATCCATCTCGCCGCCGAATCCCATGTCGATCGTTCAATCCACGGCCCGGGCGATTTCATCGAAACCAACATCAACGGCACCTATACCCTGCTCGAAGCCGCCCGCGCCTACTGGTCCGGCCTTGCCGCCGACGCCAGGGCCGCCTTCCGTTTCCATCACGTCTCGACCGACGAAGTCTTCGGCTCCCTGGGCGGCAGCGGCCTCTTCCTCGAATCCAGCCCCTACCAGCCGAACTCCCCCTACTCCGCCTCGAAAGCCGCCTCCGACCATCTGGTGCGTGCCTGGCATCACACCTATGGCCTGCCGACCCTGATGACCAACTGCTCGAACAACTACGGCCCCTGCCAATTTCCGGAAAAGCTGATTCCGCTGATGATCCACAACGCCGTCTCGGGCAAATCCCTGCCCATCTACGGCAAGGGCGACAACGTGCGCGACTGGCTCTACGTCGACGACCATGCCCGCGCCCTGCGCCTGGTGTTCGAGCGCGGCCTTCCGGGCGAAACCTACAACATCGGCGGCCACAACGAAAAAACCAACCTCGAAGTGGTCGATCGCCTGTGTGCCCTGCTCGATGAGCTGAAGCCCCGTGCCGATGGCAAGAGCTATCGCGAACAGAAAATATCGGTCGCCGATCGTCCCGGCCACGACAAGCGCTATGCCATCGACGCCGGCAAGATCCAGCGCGAACTGGGCTGGACGCCGGCCGAGAGCTTCGACTCCGGCATGCGCAAAACCGTGCGCTGGTATCTGGACAACCCGGCATGGGTCGCCCACGTCGTTTCGGGGGAATACCGAAACTGGATGGATCGCAACTACGGGGATCGGCGATGACTACGCGCGGAATCATCCTCGCCGGCGGCTCCGGCACCCGCCTGCATCCGGTAACGATCGCCGTGTCCAAGCAGTTGCTGCCGATCTACGACAAACCGATGATCTATTACCCGCTGACCACGCTGATGCTGGCGGGAATCCGCGAAATCCTGCTGATCTCGACCCCGCAGGACACGCCGCGCTTCATGCAATTGCTGGGCGACGGAGCGCAATGGGGTGTGTCGATCCAGTACGCGATGCAGCCCAGTCCCGATGGCCTGGCCCAGGCCTTCATCATCGGCCGCGACTTCATCGACGGACATCGATCCGCCCTGGTGCTGGGCGACAACCTGTTCTACGGCCAAAGCCTGGTCGAGCAGATGCGGCGCGCGACCGGCGGGGACACCGCCGGCGCCACGGTATTCGCTTACGCGGTAAATGACCCCGAGCGTTATGGCGTGGTCGAATTCGATGCTCAAATGCGCGCCGTCAGCATCGAAGAGAAGCCGAAGGCACCGAAGTCGCGCTACGCGGTGACCGGCCTCTACTTCTACGACGAACAGGTATGCGATCTGGCGGCCGGCCTCAGGCCGTCGGCGCGCGGCGAACTGGAGATCACCGACCTGAACCGCATTTACCTGGAACGGAATCAGCTCCAGGTCGAAATCATGGGACGCGGCATGGCCTGGCTGGATACGGGAACCCACGACTCCCTGCTTGAGGCCAGCCAGTTCATCGAAGTAATCGAGAAACGCCAGAGCCTGAAAGTGGCCTGCCCCGAGGAAGTCGCCTGGCGCATGAAGTGGATCGACAACGCCCAGCTCGCCTTGCTCGCCGAACCGCTGGCCAAGAGCCGCTACGGCCAGTATTTGCAACACCTGTTGAAGTACGAGACGCGCGGATGAAACGCATTGCGACCGCGATTCCGGATGTCGTCATGATCGAGCCGCGCGTCTTCGGTGACGAACGCGGCTTCTTCTACGAGAGCTGGAACAAGCGCAGCCTCGCGGAACTCGGCATAGACGCCGAGTTCGTGCAGGACAACCATTCCCGCTCCCAACGCAACGTCTTGCGCGGCCTGCATTATCAGGTCGAACGCCCCCAGGGCAAGCTGGTGCGTGTCACCGCCGGCGAGGTCTACGACATCGCCGTCGACCTGCGCCGGTCCTCGCCGAGCTTCGGCCAATGGGTGGGTTTCACGCTCTCGGCGGAGAACCGGCGCATGGCATGGATTCCCCCCGGCTTTGCCCATGGCTTTTGCGTCATCTCCGACTGGGCGGAATTTCTCTACAAGACCACGGACTACTGGAGCCCGGCTCACGAACGCACGCTGCTCTGGAACGACCCGCAGTTGGCAATTCAGTGGCCTTTGCCCGGCGAGCCCATCCTGGCGGCCAAGGACCTGGCGGGCACCCCGTTCGCCGCAGCCGAAACCTACGCATGAAGATTCTGCTCACCGGAGCGGCAGGCCAACTGGGACGGGAACTCAAGCGCTCCCTGGATTGTCTGGGCGAGGTTGTTGCCTGCGATCGCCATCAGCTCGATCTGGCAAATCCGGCGAACTTGCGCGAGGCCATTCGCCGCCTGGCGCCTTCAGCCATCGTCAATGCGGCAGCCTACACGGCGGTTGACCGCGCGGAATCCGAACCCATGCTGGCTCAGGTCGTGAATGCCGAGGCACCCGGCGTACTGGCCGAGGAAGCCAAGCGCCTGGGCGCCCTGCTGATTCACTTTTCCACCGACTACGTTTTCGATGGCACGAAGTCATCGCCCTACACCGAGGACGACACCACGGCGCCGATCTCCGCCTATGGCCGCAGCAAGCGCGACGGCGAGCGAGCCATCGCCAGATCCGGTGCGCGCCACCTGATACTGCGCACCAGTTGGGTGTATGGCCTGCATGGCGCCAACTTCATGAAGACCATGCTGCGTCTGGCACGCGAGCGCGACGAGTTGCGCGTAGTCGGCGACCAGTTTGGCGCCCCGACCTGGACCCGGCATCTGGCCGGGGTCAGTGCCCAGATCCTGGGGCGGAGCGAATGCCCGGACGGCCTTTACCATCTGACCGCCGCCGGGGTTACGAGTTGGCATGGCTATGCCGAAGCGATTTTCGACGAGGCCTTTCGGCAAGGCCTGCTGGCGAAGAAGCCGACGGTTCACCGTATCCCCAGCGCCGACTATCCGCTTCCGGCGCCACGCCCGCAAAACTCGCGGCTCGACTGCTCCCGATTCACCACCGAATTTTCGCTGACCCTTCCCGACTGGCGCGTGGGCCTGGCCGATTGCCTGGCCGACGCCCGTTTCTGACGCAGAAAACAACATGGCCGTCACCCCCAGCTACGACGAATCCTCCTTCCGCGTCCTCAAGGGACTGGAACCGGTGCGCGAACGCCCCGGCATGTACACCCGCACCGACTCGCCAGCCCACATCGTCCAGGAAGTGATCGACAACGCCGCCGACGAGGCGCTCGGCGGACATGCGAAACATCTTCACGTACTGCTGCACCTCGACGGCTCGATCACCGTCACCGACGACGGACGCGGCATCCCGGTCGGGCTGCATCCGGAGGAAAAGATTCCTGTGGTGGTGCTGGCGTTCACCCGGCTGCATGCCGGTGGCAAATTCGACAAGAGTTCCGGCAACACCGCTTATGCCTTTTCCGGCGGCCTGCACGGGGTTGGCGTCGCGGTGACCAATGCCTTGTCATTGCGCGTTTCCGTCGAAGTGCGGCGCGAAGGCAAGATCTGGGGCATCGAATTCGCCGAGGGCGGCGAGAAGGTCGGCACGCTGCAAAACCTGGGTGGCTGCGGACGGCAGACCGGCACCCGGGTTCGTGTCTGGCCGGATCCGAACTATTTCGATGTGCCGCGCGTACCCACAGCCGAACTCGAACGCCTGCTGCGCTCCAAGGCCGTGCTGCTGCCCGGCGTCACGGTGCGGCTCGATGTCGAGCAAGCCGATGGCAGCATGGCAAGCAAGACCTGGAGCTATCCGGACGGCCTCGCCGGCTACCTCGCCGAACTCGCCGGATCGGCCGAAGCCGCCGCGCCGCTGTATGCCGCCGAAAAATATGCGGATGCCGACCATGCCGATTTCGCACCCGGCGAAGGCGCCTCCTGGGCGCTGGGCTGGCATGTCGATGCAGTGGCCTCGGAGTCCTATGTCAACCTGATCCCGACCGTCGCTGGCGGCACTCATGAATCCGGTCTGCGCGCTGGGGTGTTCGAAGCCGTGAAGTCCTTCATCGAGCATCGCGCACTGCTGCCGCGCGGCGTCAAGTTGCAGCAGGATGACGTCTGCGGTCGCATGGCCTTCGTCCTCTCGGCACGCATTCTCGACCCGCAGTTCCAGGGTCAGGTCAAGGAAAAGCTCAATTCGCGCGAAGCCGTGAAGCTGGTCTCCAGCATGATCCGCGACCCCTTCGAAATCTGGCTCAACCAGCACGTCGAGGCCGGCAAGGCAATCGCCGAGCTGTCGATCAAGCAGGCACTGGCGCGGCAGAAGAACGCGCAGAAGGTCGAGAAAAAAAAGCAGTCCGGCGTCGCCGTGCTGCCGGGCAAGCTCTCAGACTGCGAGTCGACCGACATTGCCGAAAACGAACTGTTCCTGGTCGAGGGCGACTCCGCCGGCGGCTCGGCCAAAATGGCACGCAACAAGGAAACCCAGGCCATCCTGCCGCTGCGCGGCAAGGTGCTCAACTCCTGGGAAGTGGAAGCCGGTCGCCTGTTTGCCAACAACGAGATCCACGACATCGCGGTGGCGCTCGGCATCGATCCGCATGCCGCCGACGCGGAGCCGGATTTCGGCAATCTCCGCTATGGCAAAGTCATCATCATGTCCGATGCCGATGTCGACGGCGCGCATATCCAGACCCTGCTGCTGACCCTGTTCTATCGCCACTTTCCGGCCCTGATCCGGCATGGCCACATCCATGTCGCGCAACCGCCGCTGTATCGGGTGGATGTACCGGCCTCGGGCAAGAAGCGCCCGGCGCGCCGACTCTACGCGCTGGACGAAGGCGAGCTGGTCGCCATCAAGGACCGCCTGGTCAAGGAAGGCATCCGCGAAGACGCGGTCGAAGTGGGCCGCTTCAAGGGCCTCGGCGAGATGAACCCCGACCAGTTGCGCGAAACCGCGATGGCGCCGGCCACACGCCGAGTGTTGCCGGTGGTCGAGCTGCCGAGCGCCGACGCAAACACCCTGAAACTTTTCAATCTGCTGATGGGCAAGGGCGAGGCGTCGTCGCGCCGGGCCTGGATGGAACAAAACGGTCACCTGGTGGAGGCCGACCTCTGATGAACATGAGCAACGACACCCCGGACCTCTTCGACGAGCCGGCGCCAGCCGAGGCGGCAACAGCCAACCCGCCGCCCGCCGTGCCGCCAGCGCCGACTCTTGACAACGCCATGGGCGACGGCAGTTCGTTGCCGCTGGCCGCCTACGCCGAGCGCGCCTACCTCGCCTATGCCATGAGCGTGGTGCGCGCGCGCGCCCTGCCGCAGGTGGAAGACGGCCTCAAGCCGGTGCAACGGCGCATCCTGCACGCGATGAACGAAATGCGCCTGGCCGCCAGCGCCAAGCATGTGAAAAGCGCGCGCGTAGTCGGCGACGTGATCGGCAAATACCATCCCCACGGCGACACCAGCGTGTATGACGCAATGGTTCGGGTAGCCCAGGACTTCACCCTGCGTTATCCGCTGGTCGACGGCCAGGGCAATTTCGGCTCGCGCGATGGCGATGGTGCCGCCGCCATGCGTTACACCGAGTGCCGACTGACGCCCTTTGCCGACCTGCTGCTGGGCGAGATCGACCGCGGCACGGTCGACTTCATCGAGAACTACGACGGCTCGATGACCGAACCGAAGCTGCTGCCCGCGCGACTGCCAATCGTCCTGATGAATGGCGCGTCCGGCATTGCCGTCGGCATGGCGACCGAGATTCCGCCGCACAACCTGCGCGAGGTGGCCGAGGCGGCGCGCTTGCTGATCAGGAAGCCGGAGGCGGTGCTGGAAGAAGTGCTGGCCGTCCTGCCCGGCCCGGATTTTCCCGGCGGCGGCCAGCTGATCTCGACGCCCGCCGACATCCGTGACGCCTACGCCAGCGGTCGCGGCAGCTTGCGCATGCGCGCCCGCTGGCGAGTCGAGGAACTGGCGCGAGGACAGTGGCGCGTGATCGTCCATGAATTGCCGCATGGCGTGTCCGTGGCACAGGTGCTGTCTGAAATCGAAGGCCTCACCAACCCGCAACCGCGTGCCGGCAAGAAAGACGTCAGCCAGGAACAGAAGAACCTGAAGAACCTGGTGCTCGGGGTGCTCGACAGCGTGCGCGACGAGTCCAGCGATCAGCAGCCGGTGCGCATCATGCTCGAACCCAAGAGTTCGCGCATCGCGCAAGACGAGTTCATGGCCGTCCTCCTGGCACACACCGGCCTGGAATCCAGCGTTTCGGTGAACCTCACCATGGTCGGCCGCGACGGGCGCCCGCAGCAGAAGAGCCTGTTGCACATCCTGCACGAATGGATCGCCTTCCGTTTCGCCACGGTCGAGCGTCGCAGCCGGCATCGTCTGGGCGAGGTCGAACGCCGCATCCACATCCTCGAAGGCCGCATGACCGTATTCCTGCGCATCGACGAGGTGATCCGCTGCATACGCGAATCCGATGAGCCCAAGCCCGAGTTGATGGCCCGCTTCGGCCTGACCGGGATCCAGGCCGAAGACATTCTGGAAATTCGCCTGCGCCAGTTGGCACGCCTGGAAGGCATCCGCATCGAAAAGGAACTGGGCGAGCTGCGCGCCGAGCACGGGCAGTTACACAAGCTGCTGGAATCGCGCAATGAGATGACCAAGCTGATCCTCAAGGAAATCAGCGAGGATGCCAAGCGCTTCGGCGACGCGCGCCGCAGCCTGATGGAAGCCGTGGCGCCGATCTCCCAGGGCGAGATATCGGTTCCCGACGAGCCGGTCACCGTGATCGTCTCGAAGAATGGCTGGGTACGCACACGTCAGGGTCATGGCATCGACCCGGCCGGCATTACCTACAAGGCCGGCGATTACCCCTGGCTGGTGGCGGAATCGCGCACCGTGTGGCCCTTGATCGTGATCGACTCCCATGGCCGCAGCTACAGCGTGCGGGTTTCCGATCTTCCCGGCGGCAGGGGCGACGGCGCGCCCCTGAACACCATGATCGAGTTCCAGGAAGGCGGCAAGCTGGCGCAAGCGCTGACGGCGGCCCCGGAGACCCGCTACCTGGTCGCCGGGTCGGGTGGCTACGGCTTCATCGCCACCGTGGCCGACATGGTGGCCCGCAACAAGGCAGGCAAGGCCTTCCTGACACTGGAGAAAGGCGAACGCCCCCTGCCCCCCGCGCCGATCAGCGGAGATACCGTGGCCGTCCTGACCCTGGGCGGACGTCTGCTGCTATTCCCACTAGCCGAAATTCGCGAAATGGCGAAGGGCAAGGGGCTCATGCTGATTGATCTGGTCAAGAACGACGAGGTCGCAGGTGTCGCCGCGATCGGCAATCAAGCGCTAAAGATCGCGGGCAGCGGACGCGGCGGCAAGGCCAGCACCCAGGCGCTGGACGCCAAATCGCAGGCCGAATTTCGTGGCGCACGCGCCCGGCGAGGGCAGGATATTCCCTTCCGCCTGAAACCCACGGGCTTCGACTTGACAAGCAATACTTGATGCTAGAATCTTTCTCGACCTAGCCTGCCGGCATCCAAGCTATGGGTGGTTGCCGCCTACGGAGAACAAAAAATGCTTTTCATCCTCTATTACATCGTCGCCATCGTCGTGCTGGTCCTGCACTTCACCGGAGTGCTGGCCCGTTACAACATGGAGTGGCTGATCCTGGTCCTGGCCGTGACGGTGTTCTCGGCGGTCATCTACCTATAGCGCCGCATCGCCGTACCACCGGCGCCGACTTTGGGGGCGCCGGCACCCATTCAGCCATTCAGCAGTTGCGGGTGATGATGGCCTTCACCTGATCCACCGACGCATCCACCACGTCGACGCGCTGCGGCAGCAGCTCGATTCCATCAAAGTCTTTCGGCCGCACCGGATCCCGCCCCAGTGCCTCCTGTATGGTTTCGGAGAACTTCACCGCCTGAGCCGTCTCCAGCACCACCATGGGCATCGTCGGGTCGAGATGCTCCCTGGCCACCTTGACGCCATCCGCCGTGTGGGTATCGATCATGATCCGGTGGCGATTCCATACGTCGCGTATGGTGGCCAGGCGATCCGCATGCGAGCTGCGCCCGGAGACGAATCCATAGCCCGGCAAGGCTGCCAGATAAGGTGTGCCGCGCAGGTCGAAGGCGCCTCCGGCGTCCACCTGGGCCCAGAGCTCCCGCAGCTTCGCCGCGTCGCGGCCGACCAGATCGAAAACGAAGCGCTCGAAGTTCGACGCCTTCGAAATATCCATCGACGGACTGGAGGTGACATGGGTTTCGGACGTCGCGCGCGGACGGTACACGCCGCTGCGAAAAAACTCGTCCAGCACGTCGTTCTCGTTGGTGGCCAGGACCAGGCGACCAATCGGCAAGCCCATCATGCGCGCGATATGGCCGGCGCAGATGTTGCCGAAATTGCCCGAGGGCACGCAGAACGCGACGCACTGGTCGTTGCTGCTGGTCGCCGCGAAATAGCCCTTGAAGTAATACACCACCTGGGCCAAGACCCGCGCCCAGTTGATCGAATTGACCGCGCCGATGCGGTATTTCGCCTTGAACTCGGCATCGCTGGATACCGCCTTGACGATGTCCTGGGCATCGTCGAACATGCCGCGCACGGCAATGTTGAAGATGTTCGGCTCCTGCAGCGAATACATCTGCGCCCGCTGGAAGGCACTCATCTTGCCGTCCGGCGAGAGCATGAAGACCTTCACCCGCTGCTTGCCGCGCATCGCGTATTCGGCGGCCGAGCCGGTATCGCCCGAGGTCGCGCCGAGAATGTTGATCGACTCGCCGCGCTTTTCCAGCACGTACTCGAACAGATGGCCAAGCAGCTGCATGGCCATGTCCTTGAAGGCCAGGGTCGGCCCGTTGGACAGCTCCAGCAGATGAAAACCCGGCTCCAGCGTGGTCAGCGGGGTGATATCGCCGGCATCGCGCCCGGTACGGCAATGGCGGTAAACATTCGCCGAATACGTCCGGTCGGCCAGCATCTTCAAGTCGCAGGCCGGAATGTCGTCGACAAACTTGAGCAGGATCTTCAGCGCCAGCGCGTGATAGGGCAAGTCCCGCCATTCGGCGAGTTCGGCGGCACTGACCTGCGGATAGGATTCGGGAAGGTAGAGCCCGCCGTCGGGAGCGAGTCCGCCCAGCAGGATGTCGCAGAAGGATTGGGGGTCGGCGTGACCGCGGGTGGAAATGTATTTCATGTCAGGTTTGAAAAACGAGAAAAAGTTGAAGAACTGGCGTGATCGGTGCCTTCAAGCGGGAACTGAAAGTCGGCGCCTGCGCGACGGCGATTTCGGCTAGACCGTGGGAAATTGAATTCGACCTCGGCACCTTTGCTTCCCGGAAGGCAACCTTCCCTCTGCATAGTGAACGCTGAATCGTCAAGTAAGCGCCCTGCGTTGCGAGTGCGTGACACGCACCAAGAAGGGTTCCGTCGCGATCCATAGTTGATTCGACTGCGACGCTGACGTTCAAAATCACCGGCCTCGTGCGGCTTTATGCGCGAAGTCCGGCGCATTGCAGTGTTAGCCGTCATTTCGGGGTACGCCAAATATTGCATCGAGAGCTGAACGCATATCTTTGGGCAGAGTTGCGTTGATGACTAGCAGCTTAGTACGCATGGCGAATCCTATGGCGGCTAGCGTAGAAGTCACCGGCGCTGCGCGGCTTTATCGCGCAGCGTCCGTGTGGACTGCCGGGTTGGGGCTTGGCCATCAACGTAAGCGTCGAGAAGCCGGCGAATCATGCGCTGGTACTGAGTGTGATGCTTTGAAGCCTCGGACTTGAAGAACTCGATGCTCTTCTTGCTCAGAGCCAGAGTCACCTTCACGCCCTCTTCACGAAAAGCCAACTCAGCCGGCGAGGGGAGGAAGTCGGGAACCACCTGAACTTTGCCAAGGGGTTCATCGGTGTATTTAATTTTCGCGCTCATAGATCGCCTTTCCTTTGCGCCAATAACCGGCGCCGATGATTCGAATAACCGAAGCGCGGTACGTGAACCGCACCGTGAGCACACCGTCGTCAACTTCTCCGAAGCAATAGAACCGTTCTTCCGCTTGGCTGTGCGCTTCGTCCTTGGCTATCACGCGCTGCGGATCCGCAAAGGCGTATTGGGCACGGGAGAAGGAGACCCCGTGCTTTCTCTGATTCTCGGCGTCCTTGTCTGGGTCCCAATCAAAGCGAGTCTTAGCCATGGACGCAGAGTATCACTAGCCCATACAAAAAGCCATACGGCGATATGGAGAGCCCCAACGAAGTGAGCGGCCTGCGCGGCTTTTTGCGCAGGTCCGCTCGACTGCCGGGTTGGGCCTCGGCGGCCGACTATTCAACCGCACTGGAATCTCCTGTCGGCGAATCCGGCCTACCGCTGACGCTGATCATTACCCATTGGCTGTCTTGGCGGAGATAGACCTCCGACCACTTGCCTGTAATTCGCAGTGGTGCTGCGTCCTTCGAGGTGACTGACGCCGAATACATGTAGTGCACAATTCCAACGGTGTGGTCGTAGACCTGCACGCTCAGCGGGACAAGCTCATAGCCGGTAACGGCGGGCGTATCACCGAGTACGGACTGGATAGCGGCTTCTCGGTCGTGGGTGGTCGGATGATTCATGTCCCAGCCGACATACCGAGGATGAAGGGTCGATCGAATCTTCTCGGCATTGCGCTCCAACGACAATGACCACAGATCGTTCACGCGCTGCCACAAGTCCCGCTGCTCGGGGGAAAGTTCTGTAACCGGGCGATCAGCCATGGCGCGTCATTCTCGAAGAGGCCCAGACATAATGGTTTAACGCAGGGAGGCCCACCTCCGTAGTAACGTGGATTGAGTGCGAGAGGCACACAGAGCCACACGGTTGGCACGGAGGCACAAACGTTAAATACAGGAGGCAGGCCATGACAAAGTCTAGCAACCTTTACATCGGAATGGACGTCCACAAGGAGTCGATTGACATAGCGCTGGCCGACGAGTTGGGTCGGCAGGAGGTACGGCATTACGGCAGCATTGGCGGCGATCTGGCGGCGCTGGATCAGGCGGTGAGGAAATTGCAGGCTACCGGGAAAGCGCTGCATTTCGTCTACGAGGCGGGCCCATGCGGCTATGTGATCTACCGGCACCTGGCTGCCAAGGGGCTGGAGTGTGTCGTCGTCGCGCCCTCGATGATCCCCAAGCGCAGCGGAGATCGAGTCAAGACTGATCGACGCGACGCCGAGATGCTTGCGCGACTGCATCGCGCCGGCGAACTCAGTGCGGTGTATGTGCCCCACCCCGACGACGAAGCCATCCGCGACCTGACGCGGGCGCGCGAGGCGGCCAAGGAGGCGCAGACGCAAGCCCGGCACCAGCTCAAGTGTGCCACCCAATTGACGGCAAGCTTTCCGTCATGACGGGAAACATTCCGTCAAACGGGCTGCATATGCAGACAAGAAGCGCCTGGTTCGGATCATTCCGGGATCCTTGTCAAACGACGAGAACGCCCGGCAGATACTCGCCGAAGACACGGTCAGTGGTCACTATCGTCAAGCCTTCAGCCTTGGCCTGCGCCAGCAGCAAACGGTCGAAGGGATCGCGGTGCAGCAGGGGCAGGTCGCGCACTGCTTCGGCATGATCCGGAAGCACCGGCAACCAGGTCAACTGTGCCGCGTCGACCTCGCGCACCAGGTTGTCGGTTTGCATTTCCAGTTTGCCGATGCGGACCTTGATCCAGATTTCCCAGATCGAGATCGGACTGACATAAGCACCTTCATTGCGCACTCGTTTGACCAGGGAATTTGGAAGAGCGGCTCCCGCAAGCCAGGGAACCAGGATATTGGTATCGAAAAGGAGCATCGCACTGCCGTGTTACAGGCCCCGCATTGCGGACTCTTCGAAAAGCGCGGCAATTTCGGCGTTGGTTTCGGGACTATCCCAATCCGGCGAGACCTTGATCCGGCCGCGCATGGACCCCGGCGGCTTCACCTTCGGCGCCTGGTAGCGGACGATCTTCGCCACCGGCTTACCGTCGCGGGCGAGGATCACTTCCTCACCGCGCTCGGCTGCCGCAACCAGACGCGACAGTGCATTTTTGGCTTCCAGCATATTGACTTGCATGACCGTCTCCAGCGGCGGCTTTTAGTTAGCCAAGCTTAGCCAATCAAGGCCAATTTGTCTAGCCCAGCTCCTCCATGCGCAAGCGGATCACCTTCTTCTTCACCACCGGCAGCGCCTCGATTTTCGCGATCGCGGCATCGACGTTCTTTTCGCGCGTGATGTGGGTCAGCATGATGATGTCGGTTTGCGACTCACCTTCGTTCGGCTCGCGCTGGATCATGGCGTCGATCGAGATCTGCTGGTCGGCGAGGATGCGCGTGATGTCGGCCAGCACACCCGGCTTGTCCTCGACTCTGAGCCGCAGGTAGTAGCCGGTTTCCACTTCGGCCAGCGGCAGGATCGGCGTGTCTTCGACCGCACCCGGCTGAAAGGCGAGATGCGGTACCCGATGTTCCGGGTCGGCGGTATGCATGCGCGTCACGTCGACCAGGTCGGCGATCACCGCCGAGGCCGTCGGTTCGGCGCCGGCGCCCTTGCCGTAGTAGAGCGTGGCGCCCACGGCGTCGCCTTGCACCAGCACCGCGTTCATCGCCCCCTCGACATTGGCGATCAGGCGCTTGGCCGGGATCAGCGTCGGATGCACGCGCAGCTCGACGCCGTCGGGCCGACGCCGGGTGATGCCCAGCAGTTTGATGCGATAGCCGAGCTGTTCCGCGTATTTGATGTCATCTGCATCGAGCTTGCTGATACCCTCGACATGGGCCTTGTCGAACTGCATCGGGATGCCGAAGGCCAGGGCCGAGAGAATGGTGATCTTGTGCGCGGCGTCGACGCCCTCGATGTCGAAGGTCGGGTCGGCCTCGGCATAGCCCAGGCGCTGCGCCTCCTTGAGCACGGTATCGAAGGGCAGGCCCTTGTCGCGCATCTCGGAGAGGATGAAGTTGGTGGTGCCGTTGATGATGCCGGCGATCCACTGGATGCGGTTGGCGGTGAGCCCCTCGCGCAGCGCCTTGATGATCGGGATGCCGCCGGCCACCGCCGCTTCGAAGGCGACCATGACACCCTTTTGGCTGGCGGCGGCGAAGATCTCGTTGCCGTGCACGGCCAGCAGCGCCTTGTTCGCCGTGACCACATGCTTGCCATTGGCGATCGCCTGCAACACCAGTTCCTTGGCAATGCCATAGCCGCCGATCAGCTCGATGACGATGTCGATCTCCGGATCGGACACCACGGCGAAAGCGTCATCGGTGACCTCGGCACGTCCTGCGGTGACCTGGCGCGCCAGTTCGAGATTCTTGTCCGCGACCTTGGTGATGCGGATCGGGCGCCCGGCTCGACGGGTAATCTCGGCCTCGTTGCGCGCAAGTACGGAAAAGGTTCCGCCACCGACAGTGCCGATGCCGAGCAGTCCAACATTGATGGGTTTCATGTGAGGGATTTCCTGAAGCAGAAACTGGGAATGACAAAACCTTCGCGAAAGTAGAAGCGATGGGCGGCGGTACGCTGGGTGCCGGAATCGAGCGCGATCACATCGCAGCCCAATTCCCTGGCACGGACTTCCAGCCCGCCCAGCAGAAAGCAACCGACACCGCGCGAGCGATGGGTCGCATCGGTAACCAGGTCATCGACGTAAAGCCGGCTACCTTCATAGGTATTCTGGATCACGCGCCACACCGCGACCCCGCGCACCGCATCGCCCTGCGTGGCCAGCATCATGCGGGCGCCGCCGGCGAATACCTCGGCGAGGCGTCGCGAGTAATCCAGCGGCAGACGGTCGCGCAACTGGCGATGCACGTTCTCGGCGCGCGCCAGCCAGTCCGGCGCGAGGATCTCCCCGCTGGCCCCGGTGACGTCCACCAAGGCCAGGTCAGCCGGCATAGCGTTTTCGATAGTTGTCGAGGAAGCGCGCAATGCGGCCGATGGCTTCGCGCAGGTCGTCCTCGTGGGGCAGGAAGACCAGGCGGAAATGGTCGGGATGCGGCCAGTTGAATCCCGTGCCCTGCACCAGCAGCACCTTTTCCGCCATCAGCAGTTCAGAGATGAATTCCTGGTCGTCACTGATCGGATACATCTTCGGATCGAGACGCGGGAACATGTAGAGCGTCGCCTTCGGCTTGACGCAGCTCACGCCCGGGATCGCCGTGATCAGTTCGTGGGCCACGTCGCGCTGGCGGCACATGCGCCCGCCCGGCGCCACCAGATCGTCGATGCTCTGGTAACCGCCCAGCGCGGTCTGGATGCCCCACTGGCCGGGCACGTTGGCGCACAGGCGCATCGAGGCCAGCATGTCGAGGCCTTCGATGTAGTCGCGTGCATGCTTTTTCTCGCCGGACACCACCATCCAGCCGGCGCGATAGCCGCAGGAGCGGTAGTTCTTTGACAGGCCGTTGAAGCTGATGGTCAGCACGTCCTCGGACAAGGCCGCGATCGACGTATGCTTGACGCCATCGTAGAGCACCTTGTCGTAGACTTCGTCGGCATAGATGATCAGGTCATTCTGCCGCGCGATCTCGATGATGTCCTTGAGCACCTCGTCGGGATACACGGCACCGGTCGGATTGTTCGGATTGATGATGACAATGGCCCGCGTCTGCGGCGTGATTTTGGCGCGGATGTCCGCCAGATCGGGCAGCCAGCCGGCACCCTCGTCGCACAGGTAGTGGCGCGGCGTACCTCCGGAAAGGCTTATCGCGGCGGTCCACAGCGGATAATCGGGCGCCGGCACCAGCACTTCGTCGCCATTGTCGAGCAAGGCATTCATGGCCATCACGATCAGTTCGGAAACGCCGTTGCCGATGTAGATGTCCTCGATGCCGACGCCCCTGATATGCTTTTGCTGTGTGTAGTGCATCACCGCCTTGCGCGCCGAAAAGATGCCCTTCGAGTCGACATAGCCCGCTGCACTAGGCAGGTTGCGGATCATGTCCTGCTGGATCTCCTCGGGCGAATCGAAGCCGAAGGCGGCAAGGTTGCCGATGTTGAGCTTGATGATCTTGTGGCCTTCCTCTTCCATCTGCCGGGCGCGGGCCAGCACCGGGCCGCGGATGTCGTAGCAGACGTTGGCGAGTTTGGCGGATTTGCTTACGGGCTGCATGGGCAACCGTCCTTTCTGCGAACCCGGTGCCGGCAAGACCGGGCGGGCAGGAACCAAATGTATAATGTTACCGAAGCCATTGCTGCACCGCAAATCCAGAATTGGCGAGGCTTTGCGCCCCGTCCGCCCCTGCCCGCCGACCACAGCTCCGACCGCCCGAATGAAGCTGCACGCCTCCGTCACCGCCGGCCTGATGAGCATCACCGCCTACGATGCCGGATTCATCGCCGTGAATGGTCGCGCGCTGACAAGAAGCTTCCTCCTGACGCCGCGACGCCTGATCGAGGAGTGGTCGCCGGCAGATTTCGAAGCCCTCGCCGAAGGCGATTTCCTGGCCATTGCCGAGCTCGGCGCGCCCATCGTCCTGCTCGGCACCGGGACGCGCCAGCGCTTCCCGAGGCCGGCCCTGTTGCGCCCGCTGATAGAGCGCCGCATCGGCGTGGAAGTCATGGATACCCATGCCGCCTGCCGCACCTACAACATCCTGATGGCTGAAGGGCGTGACGTGGTGGCGGCGCTGATCATCGAATGAACCCTGCCGACACACCCATGCGCAGCAGCCTGCTGTTGCTGGTCGCCGTCTTCGCCCTGCTGTGGTTCGGCACCCTCGAACATCGCCGGCTGATCAACCCGGACGAGGGGCGTTACGCGGAGATTCCGCGCGAAATGGTCGCCAGCGGCGACTGGACCACACCGCGCCTCAACGACATCAAGTACTTCTACAAGCCCCCGCTCCAATACTGGGCCACGGCTGCCGCCTACACGGTTTTCGGCGAACATCACTGGACGGCCCGCCTGTGGCCAGCCCTGACCGGTTTTCTGGGCGTGATATTTACCGGCTTTGCCACGGCGCGCCTGTTCTCGCCGCTGGCCGGCCTGATCGCCGGCGCCGTGCTGGGAAGCAGCGTGCTGTGGAACGTGATCGGCCACGCCAATACCCTGGACATGGGCGTCAGCGCCCTGCTGGCAGCGGCCATCCTGGCGCTGTGCCTGGCGCAACGCGACAACAGCACGGAAAGTCGGCGCTGGCGGGACGGCGCCTGGGCCTTGCTGGCACTGGCCACGCTTTCCAAAGGCCTGATCGGTCTGGTGCTGCCGGCGGCCACGGTGGTGGCCTACATGCTCTGGCAACGCGACTGGGGGCTGCTGGCCCGACTGCGTCTGCTGCGTGGCATTGCCATCTTGCTGGCGATCACGGCGCCCTGGTTCATCGCGGTATCGATCGCCAACCCCGAATTCCCGCACTACTTCTTCATCCACGAACACTTCGAACGCTTCCTGACCAAGACCCATGGCCGTTACCAGCCAGCCTGGTACTTCATACCGATACTGCTGCTGGGCATGATTCCCTGGCTGGGCAGTCTGCTGCAATCCTTCCGGCCTGCGAAAACAACGTCCGGCACCTTCTCTGCGCCGCGCTTTCTGCTGACATGGACTGTCGTGGTATTCGGCTTTTTCTCCGTGTCGAGTTCCAAACTTGCCTCCTACATCTTGCCGATTTTTTTTTTTTTTTCCGCCTTGATCGGGGCTTACCTGGCGCAACAGCAGCACCGGCCCAGGCTGGGCTGGCAGGCCGTGCCCGCCATCCTGCTGGGTTTCGCCGCAATGGTGCTCGCCTACAAGGCGCCCGAATTTGCCACGCCGCAAGTGGGAATCGCTGCCTATGAGGCCTATCAGCCCTGGCTCTATGCGGCAGCCTTGGCCCTGCTCGGCGGCGGCGGGCTGGCCTTTGTTTTTGGTCGCCAGGGCCGCAGCCTGGCTTTCGCCCTGGCGCTGGCGACCGGCGGACATCTGTTCGGCCAGCTCTTCCTGCTCGGTCACAACGAAATCGGCCGCGTCAATTCGGCCCACGACGCCGCGCTCGCCATCCAGGCCAAGCTGCCGCCCGGCATCCCTTTCTTCTCCGCCGACACTTACGACCAGAGCTTGCAGTTCTATCTGAAGCGCACCACCACGATGGTGGCCTACCGCGACGAACTCAGCTTCGGCATCGACCAGGAACCGCACAAGTTCATTCCCACCATGGCCGAATTCGAACAACGCTGGCGCGAATTGCCTGCCGCCTGGGCGCTGATGTCGCCCAAGACCTGGGAAGAAATGAAAGCCAGGGGGCTCCCCATGACCGAACAATTCCGCGACGGCCGTCGCGTCATCGTGAGCAAGCCATGAGCGGCATCAGTTTCGCGTTGATCCTCACCGGCGTCCTGCTGAACGCCGCCGCCCAACTGCTGCTGAAGGCTGGCACCAATGTCGTCGGACATTTCGAGTTTCATGCCGACAACATCATCCCGATCGGCCTCAAGCTGGCCTTCCAGCCCTACATCATGGGCGGCATGGCCTGCTATGCGGTCAGCCTGGTGGTCTGGATCATGGCGCTGTCGCGGGTGCCGGTCTCGATCGCCTACCCCATGCTGTCGATCGGTTATGTGATCAACGCCTTCATTGCCTGGCAATGGTTTGGCGAGGCGCTCGCCGCCCAAAAGCTGCTCGGCATAGGCTTCATCGTGGTTGGTGTGTTTCTGGTGGCACGTTCATGAGTCAGGAATTCCTGCCCTTCACACGGCCCTCGATCGATGAGGCAACGATCGCCGAGCTTGGCAATGTCTTGCGCTCCGGCTGGATCACCAGCGGCCCCAAGGTACAGGCCTTCGAATCTGCCTTGTCCGAACATTGCGGCGGCCGCCCGGTGCGCGCCTTCAATTCCGGTACGGCGACGCTGGAGGTGGCGCTGCGCCTGGCAGGAGTCGGCGCCGGTGACACGGTGATTACCACCCCGCTGACCTGGGTCGCCACCGCCAACGTGATCCTGGAAGTCGGCGCCACACCCATCCTGGTCGATGTCGACCCGCACACGCGCAATATCGATCTGTCGCAGGTGGAAGCGGCGATTCGACCCACGACCAAGGCCATCATTCCGGTGGATCTGGCCGGACTGCCGGTCGATCGCGACCGGCTTTACGCGATCGCCGACCGGCATGGCCTGCGGGTGATCGAGGATGCCGCGCAGTCACTCGGCGCCTCGTGGCAGGGCAAACCGATCGGCAGCGCGTTCGGTGTCGGACGTGGCTTCGTCTCGTTCAGCTTCCATGCCAACAAGAACCTGACCACCTCCGAGGGCGGCGCGCTGGTGCTCCCCGCCGACATCGACACCGGACTTTGCGAACGCCTGCGCCTGCAAGGCGTGCGGCGTTTTCCGGATGGCGGCATGGACGTCGATGTGCTGGGCGGCAAGTTCAACCTGACGGACATAGCCGCCACCATCGGATTGGGCCAGTTGCCCCATCTTGCGACCTTCACCGCACGCCGGCGCGAACTGGCAGGTGCTTACCTTGCCGCGCTGCGCGATGTTCCTGGCCTCGGCCTGCCGCCTGCCGATTTCAGCCAGAGCAACTGGCACATGTTCCAGCCACTGTTGCCCCCCGGCACGGATCGCGGCCGTTTCATCGCCGGCATGAAGGCGCAGGGGATCGGCGTCGGCGTGCACTACCCCGCCCTGCACCTGTTTTCGCTTTATCGCGCCCTGGGCTTCAAGGAAGGCGATTTTCCCTGCGCGGAGGATATCGGCCGCCGTACCGTCACCCTGCCGCTGTTTCCGGCGATGCGGGATGGCGATGTGGCGCGTGTCTGCACTGCCCTGACGGTCACCCTGCCGGAGTCGACATGAATACACCCACCCTCTCCGTCGTCATCCCCGTCTATAACGAGGAATCGGGGCTTGCCGCCCTCTTCACGCGGCTTTACCCGGCGCTCGACGCCCTGGGTGAAGCTTACGAGATCGTTTTCGTGAACGACGGCAGCCGCGACCGCTCGGCCGCCATCCTGCGCGAACAGTTCGATCGTCGGCCCGATGTCACGCGCGTCATCCTGTTCGCCGCCAACGCCGGCCAGCACATGGCGATCATGGCGGGCTTCGAGCACTGCCGGGGGGACATCGTCATCACCCTGGATGCCGACCTGCAAAATCCGCCGGAGGAAATCCACAAGCTGATCGCCAAGATGCGCGAAGGCCACGACTATGTCGGCAGCATTCGGCGCAAACGGCAGGACAGCCTGTTCCGCACCTGGGCCTCGAAGGCGATGAACCACCTGCGCGAGAAGATCACCCGGATCAAGATCACCGACCAGGGCAACATGCTGCGCGCCTATTCGCGCGGCGTGGTGAATGCGATCAACAGTTGCAAGGAGGTGGCAACTTTCATTCCGGCACTGGCCTACACCTTTGCCCGCAACCCGGCCGAGGTCGTGGTCGAGCACGAAGAGCGCGCCGCCGGCGAATCGAAGTATTCCCTGTACAGCCTGATCCGGCTCAATTTCGACCTGATGACCGGCTTCTCGCTGGTGCCGCTGCAATGGTTCTCCATGCTCGGCATCCTGGTTTCGCTGGGATCCGCCGCACTCTTCGTGCTGCTGATCCTGCGCCGCCTGGTCATCGGCCCGGAAGCCGAGGGGCTGTTTACCCTCTTCGCCCTGATGTTCTTCCTGATCGGCCTGGCGCTGTTCGGCATCGGCCTGCTCGGCGAATACGTAGGACGGGTCTATCAGCAGGTACGCCACCGGCCGCGCTATCTGGTCGATGCCATCCTCGAACGCGACGACGCCAAGGCACCATGAGCCGCGCCATCGTTTTTGCCTACCACAATGTAGGCGTGCGCTGCCTGTCGGTATTGCTGGCGCATGGCGTCGACGTCGCGATGGTGGTGACGCACCAGGACAATCCGAACGAAACCATCTGGTTCGACAGCGTGGCGGAACTGGCTGCCCGGCACGACATCCCGGTCATCACCCCCGACGATCCGAACGACCCCACCATCGTTTCCATGTTGGCGGCGCTGAAGCCAAATTTCCTGTTTTCCTTCTACTACCGCCTGATGCTCAAGGCGCCGCTGCTGGCCTTGCCGACTCATGGCGCGTGGAACATGCACGGCTCCTTGCTGCCGAAATATCGTGGCCGCGTGCCGGTGAATTGGGCGATCATCCACGGCGAGCGTGAAACCGGCGCCACGCTGCATGGCATGGTGGAAAAGCCGGACGCCGGTGGCATCCTGGCGCAGCAGGCGGTACCGATCCTGCCCGATGACACGGCCGGTGAAGTTTTCAACAAGATCACCCTTGCGGCAGAAATCGCGCTCGATCGCGTATTGCCCGATCTGCTGGCCGGGCGGGCAGTTCCGCAGCCGCAGAATCTCGCCACCGGCAGCTACTTCGGCGGGCGCAAGGCCGAGGATGGACGGATAGACTGGACCCGCTCCGCCATCGAGATCCACAATCTGATCCGTGCCGTTGCGCCGCCTTACCCTGGGGCCTTCTGCGATACCACCCGGGGCCGCCTCACGGTCCTGCGTTCGCTGCATCCGACAGGTGAAACCGGGCCCCACGGCGGACGCCCGACGCTGTTTTCCCGTGACGGGAAACTGTATGCCGAATGCGGTGACGGCCGGCTTTTGCGCCTCCTCGCGGTAGAATTGCCAAGTTCACCGGCATCGCCCATCACCACCCGCGACCAGATCAACGCGACTTTCGGCTCTCCCCTCCCCCTGTCATGAAAAAAATCCTCATCCTCGGCGTCAACGGCTTCATCGGCCATCACCTTTCCCAGCGCATCATGAGCACCACCGACTGGGAGGTTTACGGCATGGACATGAACTCCGAGCGGGTCGCCGACCTGATGGACAACCCGCGCTTTCATTTTTTTGAAGGCGACATCACCATCAACAAGGAGTGGATCGAGTATCACGTCAGGAAATGCGACGTGATCCTGCCCCTGGTGGCCATTGCCACGCCGGCCACCTATGTCAAGGAACCGCTGCGGGTCTTCGAACTCGATTTCGAGGCCAACCTGCCGATCGTGCGCCAGGCGGTGAAGTATAAAAAGCGCGTGATCTTCCCGTCGACCTCCGAGGTCTACGGCATGAGCCAGGACCCGGAGTTCGATCCCGAGAATTCGCCCTTGATCTACGGCCCGATCAACAAGCCGCGCTGGATCTACGCCTGCGCCAAGCAGATGATGGACCGGGTGATCCACGCCTACGGGCAGCAGGAAGGCTTGCAATACACGCTGTTCCGCCCCTTCAACTGGATCGGGCCGGGCCTCGATTCGATTCATACGCCGAAGGAAGGCAGCTCGCGCGTGATCACCCAGTTCCTCGGCCACATCGTGCGTGGCGAACCGATCAAGCTGGTCGACGGTGGCGCACAGAAGCGTTCCTTCACCTATGTCACCGACGGCATCGATGCCCTGATGAAAATCATCGAGAACAAGGATGGCATCGCCAACGGCAAGATCTACAACATCGGCAACCCGCGCAACAACTATTCGATCCGCGAACTGGCCACCCTAATGCTGGATCTGGCCCGGCAGTATCCGGAGTACGCCGAAAGCGTGGCCAAGGTCAAGGTGCTCGAAACCACGTCGGCGGAGTATTACGGCAAGGGCTACCAGGACACCCAGCACCGGGTGCCCAGGATCGCCAACACCATGACCGACCTGAACTGGGGACCCAAGGTGAAGTTCGAGGACGCCCTGCGCGGCATCTTCGAGGCCTATCGCGGCGACGTGGCGGAAGCACGCAAGCTGATGGACTGAGCTGCATGCCGAAGCTGGCACTGAAAATCGATGTCGATACCTGGCGCGGCACCTTGCAAGGCGTGCCGCGACTGGTTGAAATCCTGCGTCGCCATCACGCAGGAGCGAGCTTCCTGTTTTCGCTGGGGCCGGATCACACCGGGCGCGCCATCAAGCGCGTATTCCGCCCCGGCTTCATGCAAAAGGTGCAACGCACCTCGGTGGTCGCCCACTACGGACTCAAGACGCTGATGTACGGCACGCTGCTGCCCGGACCGGATATCGGGAAACACGGCGCCGACATCATGCGCGCCACGGCGGCGGCCGGATTCGAGACGGCGATCCATTGCTGGGACCACGTCAAGTGGCAGGATGGCGTTGCCGGCGCCGACATGGCATGGACCGAAACCGAAATGCAACGCGCTCACCGGCGCCATGTCGACATCTTTGGCGTCGAGCCTCACGGGCATGGTGCCGCCGGCTGGCAGATGAATGCCCACGCCCTGCGCATGACGCAACGCCTCGGCTATCGCTGGGCCTCGGACTGCCGTGGCAGTCACCCGTTCATTCCTCTATGGAACGCCGAGATCGTCGACTGCCCGCAATTGCCGACCACGCTACCGACCCTGGACGAGCTGATCGGCGTCGATGACTTGACTGCCGACAATGTCCACCAGCATCTGCTGCGCCTGACAAGCCAAACGCCGCAGGATCAGGTTTTCACCCTGCATGCCGAGTTGGAGGGCCTCAAGTTCGGTGACACCCTGGAACGCCTGCTCACAGGCTGGCGCGAGCAGGGCTACGAGATGGTGTCACTCGGCACCCTGCGCGATGCCATTGACCCGACACAGTTGCCGCGCCACGAAATCCTGTGGGGTGAAGTACCGGGTCGTTCCGGCCGATTGATGGTGCAAGGCGAGGAATTTCTATCCACCTGGAAGGAAGCTGCATGATCGAAACCTTCAAGTCCACTCCCAGCACTCCGTCCGCCATCGGACTGCAGGTGCCCGATTTCACGGTGCCGGCCACCGGCGGGGAGTTCACCCTGTCGGCCCATCTGGGCAAACCCGTGGTGCTCTACTTCTACCCCAAGGACAACACGCCAGGTTGCACTACCCAGGCCCAGCAATTCCGCGACCTGCATCGCGAATTCCTCAAGGCCGGTTGCATCGTCATCGGCGTCTCGCGCGACTCGCTGAAGTCGCATGAAGGCTTCAAGGCCAAGCTGGGGCTGCCCTTCGACCTGATTTCCGACATCGAAGGCGTGCTTTGCCGCATGTTCGACGTGGTCAAGAACAAGATGCTGTACGGCAAGAAGGTGCTCGGCATCGAGCGTTCGACCTTCCTGATCGACGCCCGCGGCATCCTGCGCCAGGAATGGCGCGCAACCAAGGCCGACGGCAATGCCGCCACCGTGCTTGAGGCGGTGCGCAAGCTGTAGGCCAGAAATCAGGGATCAGGGATCATTGAAGCTGGCGCCACATGGCGACAGACTTATCTGATCCCTAATCCCTGATTCCTGATACTCTGATCCCTGATCCCCGATCCCTGATCCCCGATATGAACGCCAAGCGCGCCAAGGCCCACAAGAGCACCGCGACCAAGCTCTTCGTGCTCGACACCAATGTCCTGATGCATGATCCCCTGAGCCTCTTCCGTTTCGAGGAGCACGACATCTACGTGCCGATGATGACCCTGGAAGAGCTCGACGCGAACAAGAAGGGCATGTCGGAAGTCGCCCGCAACGCGCGCCAAAGCAGCCGCCTGCTGGACGAAATCGTTTCCGGCGCCGAACACGACATGGCCCATGGCATTTCCCTGAGCGGGCCGTCGCGCGAACTGGCCACGGGCCACCTGTTCTTCCAGACCGAAGCGATCAACGGCATCCTGCCCAGTTCGCTGCCGACCGCCAAGGCCGACAACCAGATCATCGGCGTTGTCATGCACCTCGGGCAGAAGTATCCCAAGCGTCCGGTGATCCTGGTGTCGAAGGACATCAACATGCGCATCAAGGCCCGCGCGCTGGGCCTCGAAGCACAGGACTACTTCAACGACAAGGTGCTGGAGGATACGGACCTCCTCTACACCGGCACGCGCGAACTTCCCGCCGATTTCTGGGACACCCATGGCAAGGGCCTGGAATCCTGGAAGAAGGATAGCCGCACCTATTACCGCATCAAGGGGCCGCTGTGCTCCGAGATGCTGGTCAATGAATTCGTCTGGCAGGACGGTCCGCAGCCGCTGCAAGCCTGGGTAAAAGTCGGCGCTGGCAAGACGGCGGAACTGGAAACCCTGATCGACTACAGCCATGCCAAGAACGCGGTCTGGGGCATCACCGCACGCAACAGGGAGCAAAATTTCGCGCTCAACCTGTTGATGAATCAGGAGATCGATTTCGTCACCCTGCTGGGCCAGGCCGGCACCGGCAAAACCCTGCTGACACTTGCCGCCGCGCTCACGCAAACCCTGGAAGCCAAGCTGTTTTCCGAAATCATCATCACCCGTGTGACGGTTCCGGTTGGCGAGGACATCGGATTCCTGCCCGGCACCGAAGAGGAAAAAATGACGCCGTGGATGGGGGCGCTGGAAGACAACCTCGACGTCCTCAACAAGCCGGCCGAAGCGCCCTCCGGAGCCCACGCCGGTGGCAACTACGGCGGCGACTGGGGGCGTGCCGCGACCATGGACCTGATCCGCAGCCGGATCAAGGTCAAGTCGCTCAACTTCATGCGCGGACGCACCTTCCTGAACAAGTTCCTCATCATCGACGAGGCACAGAACCTCACCCCGAAGCAGATGAAGACCCTGATCACTCGCGCCGGCCCCGGCACCAAGGTAGTCTGCCTGGGCAACATCGCCCAGATCGACACGCCCTATCTCACGGAAGGCAGTTCAGGCCTCACTTACGTGGTGGATCGCTTCAAGGGCTGGCCGCATTCCGGACACGTGACGCTCCAGCGCGGCGAACGCTCGCGCCTGGCAGAGCACGCCGCCGAGGTACTCTGAGCCGCTCCTGGTCAGTACTGGGACCCGGATCCCGAAGCGTGATTCTCGAAGCGCGTGTATTCGCCGAGGAAGGTTAGCCGCACCGTGCCCACCGGGCCGTTACGGTGCTTGCCGATGATGGCTTCGGCGGTCCCCTTGTCCTGGGTATCCGGCTTGTAGTATTCCTCGCGGTACATCATCAGAATGATGTCCGCATCCTGCTCGATGGCGCCGGATTCGCGCAGGTCGCTCATCAGGGGGCGCTTGTCGTTGCGCTCCTCGACCTTGCGCGAGAGCTGCGACAAGGCGATGATCGGCACTTGCAGCTCCTTGGCCAAGGACTTGATGGAACGCGAAATCTCTGAGATTTCCGTGGCGCGATTTTCGCCCTCGCGGCCGGAACTCATGAGTTGGATGTAGTCGATGACGATCAGGCCGAGCTTGCCGAACTGCCGATGCAGGCGGCGCGCACGGGCCCGCAGGTCGGTGGAATTGATCGCGCCGGTTTCGTCGATATGGATCGGCGCCTCGTGCAGCTTGCCCAGGGCCACCGTCATGCGGTCCCATTCGTCATCGGTCAGGCGTCCGGTACGCAGCTTGCTCTGGTCGATACGACCGACCGAAGAAAGGAAGCGCGTGGCAAGCTGCGGACCGGACATTTCCAGGCTGAATATCGCCACCGGCAGGCGCTGATCGACGCCGACGTGTTCGGCGATGTTCAGGGCGAAAGCGGTCTTGCCCATGGAGGGCCTGCCGGCAACGACGATCATGTCGCCGGGCTGCAATCCCGATGTCATCCTGTCAAGATCGACGAATCCGCTTGCCACGCCGGTGATGTCCGACTGGCTGTCGCGGGCAAGCAGTTCTTCCATGCGTTCGACGACTTCACCCAACAAGGGCTGGATGGCGACGAAACCATTGCTGTTGCGATTGCCCGCCTCGGCGATCTGGAAGATCCGCTGCTCGGCATCGTCAAGAAGCTGCTTGACATCCCGTCCCGCCGGATTCAGCGCATTGCCGGCAATCTCGTCACCCACCGTGACCAATTGCCGCAGGATGGCCCGCTCGCGCACGATCTCCGCATAGCGTCGAATATTGGCGGCGGAAGGGGTCGCATTGGCGATCTCCCCAAGGTAGGCCAGCCCGCCGGTCTGATCCACCTCGTTCGACGCCTCGATCGACTCATAGACGGTAACCACATCGGCCGGCCGGCCGTTCTGGATCAGCTTGCCGATATGGCGGAAGATGCGGCGATGGTCGTCGCGATAGAAGTCCGTCTCGCGCACCACGTCGCCAATGCGATCCCAGGCCGCGTTATCGATCAGCAAACCGCCGATCAGCGACTGCTCGGCCTCGATCGAATGCGGCGGCAGCTTGAGCGCGGCAACCTGGGAATCCAGGGGTTGCGGGGGATTAAAAGCACGGACTTGGGCCATCGAAGTCTCCGAGGTGAAGCGGAGAGTCTAGTCCTTCGAGAATGCGGTGTTAAGTGCACAAGCTGTGCAAATGCTGTGCATAAACTGTTGGTCAATTCGTAGCAGGCCGGTACTCGGGTACCCACTGCCGCAAGCCGTCCTTGACCTCCTGTTCGTCACGCCAGGGCGCAACGAGCCAGGCTTCCAGCGACACCAGCCATGCGACATCGGGCGTCGCCGACGGCCGGGCTATGCGCAACTTGGAATGCGGGGTAGGCAGCGTCGATTCGCCATCCGCGAGCAGTTCCTCGTAAAGCTTTTCACCCGGGCGCAAACCGGTGAACTCGATGCGAATATCCTCAGCCGCACCGCCAGATCAAGCTGCATGGCACCACGCGACTGCCTCCTGTTGATCATACAGCAGCATCTGGCCCTTTCCGACGGGTAACCCGGTTCCCGTGCTCGCCACGATTTGGCAACGCAACGTGAAGCAATTCGTATCACAAAAAAAGAAAAGGGCCACCAGCGTTCACTGGCGACCCTTTGCGCGGACAAGATCCTGTTACTGCTCGCCGAGCACCGAGACCGTCACGGTCGCCACGACGTCGGTATGCAACGCAACCTGCACCGGGGTGTCGCCGATCATTTTCAACGGGCCTTCCGGCAGGCGAATGGCGCCCTTGTCGACCTTGAAGCCCTGGGCCTCGAGGACCTCAAGGATGTCGTGTGCCGACACCGAGCCGAACAGACGGCCATCGACGCCGGTCTTGCGCGTGATCTGCACCATCAGGCCTTCGAGCTTTTCTGCCTGGGCCTGCGCCGCGGCGATCGCTTCCGCCTGGAGGCGCTCGAGTTCGGCGCGTTTTTCTTCAAAGACCTTGCGATTGGCATCCGTTGCGCGCTTGGCCTTGCCTTGCGGGATCAGAAAGTTGCGGGCGTAACCGTCCTTGACCTTGACCACATCGCCGAGGCCGCCGAGGTTGACCACTTTTTCCATCAGAATGACTTGCATGATCGGTTCCTCGCTTACTGGTGCAGATCGGTGTAGGGCAGCAGCGCCAGGAAACGCGCGCGCTTGATCGCGGTGGACAACTGGCGCTGGTAGCCGGTCTTGGTGCCGGTAATGCGCGCCGGCATGATCTTCGCGTTTTCGGCGATGAAGTCCTTGAGGATGTCCACGTCCTTGTAGTCGATCTCCTCGATCTTCTCGGCCGTGAAGCGGCAGAACTTGCGCCGCTTGAACATGCTGCGGCCCTTGTCGTCCTTGCGCTTAACGCCGGTCTTGCTTTTCGGTTTAAATGCCATTTTCAATTCCTTCCACGAATTCGACTGTATTCACATGCAGTATCGGGCTGCGTCGCTTGAGGCTGCGGGCGGCGAGAAATCCACTCACCCGCAATGTATCGCCAACGTTTGCCGCCGCCAATGCCCGGGCCGGCCGCCCCACCGCCACACAGTTCATTTCGCATTCCACCTTGCGCTCCACATCGGCCTCGACTTGGGTCGAGAGATGCGCGAGGAGAAATTCGACGACTGGAAATCCGGCGGGGGTGTGGCGCACGGCACCACGTTCAAGCAGGCGACCCGACAACTGCGTCAGGTTGCTTTCCCCGGATGCCATCAGGCAGCCGCAGGCGCCTCCACCTTGGCTTCGGTCTGGGTCAACGAGCGCGACTTCTCTTCCTTCATCATCGGCGAGGCAGTCGCGACAGCCTTGCGCATTTTCACCGTCAGGTGACGCAGCACGGCGTCGTTGAACTTGAAGGCATGCTCCAGCTCGGCCAGGGTCTCGCCGTCGCACTCGATGTTCATGAGCACGTAGTGGGCCTTGTGCACTTTCTGGATCGGGTAAGCCATCTGGCGGCGCCCCCAGTCTTCCAGGCGATGAATGGCACCGTTGCGGCCCGTGACCAAGGTCTTGTAACGCTCGATCATGGCCGGAACCTGCTCCGACTGGTCCGGGTGGACGATGAAAACGATTTCGTAATGGCGCATGCAATCTCCTTGTGGTTGAGTGACAGCCCCCCCGCATGCGTAACGGGTGGAGCAAGGGAACCGATGATTATATCTGCCGGCACGACCAAAGGCAATGCCCTGTCAGCCCCTGCGCTCCATATCCTTGGCGTAAAGGCGCACCAGGGCAAGCTGGACGGCATCGGAGTGGTGGCGCAAGTCGCGCTTCAGCGCCTCGCCAGCGGCCACCATGTCGCCGTCGTGCACCTGACTGAGTATCCCGCCGGCACAAAGATGGAAATCCGCATGCACCTTGCGCAATTGCGCGAACTCCGGGTAGTCGCCGAATCGCTGCGCGGCTTCGCCGTGGATCCACTTGCCCAAGGCGCAGTTACCATCTGCCGCGACCGTCGCGACGCTCAGGGTTTCGCCGGCATCGCCCCGAATCTGGGCTTCCAGCCGGGTCTTCCACGCCGCATGCGCCTCCAGCGCCGCTTTCATGTCGAGGCCTCCGAAATGCTGCTCCTCGCCGACGAATTCGAGCTTGGTGTTCGCCTCCCCCGTCAACGCCCCTTTCAGCCAGCTCAATATGCTCATGTGCCATTCTCCCGTGATATCGCCGATGAATTTGTCAGCGGACGAATTCTAGGCACAAGCCGGAAAATTGCCAACGTCAATTGTAGGGTTGTGTTGCCTGAAGCCTTGCTGCCTGTCCCGGCTGGCCTGCGGTTAGCCGCAGTAGCGCAGGCCGGAATAGTTGAGCAGCAGCTCGGGCTGCGTATAGGCGGCAAAGACCAGTGCCGCGAGAAGCGCCGCCAGTGCCAGCGCCAAGGCGCGCCATGCGCGATGGGCGGCCGCGCCGGATGCCGGGGAGGTCGATGGATCGAGGGGCTGCGAGGACTCCATGGCGCCATGTTCCGCGGCCATGCCCCCCGCGTCAAGCACTCAAAAGCGCTCCGCCTCCCGCAGGAAGCGCCACTGACCGAGCGGAAGTTCGCCCAGCCGCACCCGGCCGATGCGCACGCGCTTGAGGCCGGTCACCCGCAGGCCTACCAGTTCGCACATGCGCCGGATCTGCCGTTTGCGGCCCTCGGTCAGGACAAAGCGCAACTGGTCAGGATTGGCCCACGCGACCTTGGCCGGCCGAAGCTTGCGACCATCGAGTTCCAGACCATGGTTCAGCAAGGCCAGACCCCGTAGGTCAAGGCTACCGTCCACCCGCACCAGATACTCTTTCTCGACCCGGGAGTCATCGCCTATCAGTTGGCGAGCAACGCGACCGTCCTGGGTCAGCACCAGAAGTCCGGTGGATTCGATATCCAGGCGTCCGGCCGGCGCCATGCCCCTGAGCAGCGATGGCTGGAAGCGCTGCGTCTCGCCGGCCGCTTGGGTCTTCGCCAAAATCAGGCTCATCGCCGCTTGATGGCCGTCTTCCGCCTGACCCGACACAAATCCGATCGGCTTGTGCAGCAGCACCGTAGCCTGTTTCGCCTGATTGGCGCGTGCCTCGGCCGCCAGCGTTATCACCGCGTCGGGGGCAGCGCGAGTCCCCAGTTCGGTAACTCGCTTGCCATCGACAAAGACCAATCCGCGTTCGATGTAGGCGTCTGCCTCGCGACGGGAACACAGGCCGCGTTCGGCCAGAAGTTTGGAAACCCGGATACCCTGCGTATCATTCATGGACACCGATTCTATCGCCCGCCATGCTCAGCTACCGCCACGCCTTTCACGCCGGCAACCACGCCGACATCCTGAAGCACCTGGTCTTGAGCCTTTGCCTGCAACACCTGAACGGCAAGGACAAGCCCTACCTCGTGCTCGATACCCATGCCGGTGCCGGCATGTACGCCATCGATTCGGAGCAGGCAAGGAAGACCAGCGAATACATCGACGGAATTGCCCGCCTGTGGAATCGCCTCGACCTGCCGGCGCCGATGAAGCCCTATATGGACGCATTGCAGGCTGCCAATGGTGGCTTGAAGCTGCGGCGCTATCCCGGCTCGCCCTGGCTGGCGGCCCACTTTGCCCGCGAAAACGACAGCTTGCGACTATGCGAACTTCATTCCACCGACTTCGCGCTCTTGCGGCGCGAATTCAAGGATGGCGGGCGCCGCATCAAGGTCGAGCAGCAGGATGGCTTCGAGGTGATGAAAGCCGCGCTCCCGCCCGCCTCGCGGCGGGGCCTGGTACTGATCGACCCTTCCTATGAAATCAAGAGCGACTACCCGCGCGTGCTTGCGGCCCTCAAAGATGGCGTCAAGCGATTTGCCACCGGAACCTACCTGGTCTGGCTGCCTTTCCTGCCAAGTATCGACGCCCGCGCGCTGCCGGAAAAACTCCGCAAACTCCCCGGTGACTGGCTCCAGGCCAGCCTCCACGTACGCGCGCCCGCAACCAAGGGACACGGCATGAGCGGCAGCGCGATGTTCGTGCTCAATCCGCCCTGGACCCTGAAACAGGCTCTGCAAGATTCCCTGCCCTGGCTGACCGAGGTACTGGCGGTGGACGCGAAGGCAAGCTGGGAACTGCTCGAATCGACTGGCGCCGGCTCACAGGCCTCGGCGTAAAAATATGCCCCCGCGGAAAGAGGAGACTCGCCGTGCCGCCAGCGCCGACTTCTAGCTCGACAGCTCGCAGCGATTGCGGAAATGCTCCAGTGCCTCGGCATTCGCCAAAGCCTCGACATTCTTCACCGGCTGGCCATGCACCACATTGCGTACCGCCAGCTCGACGATCTTGCCGCTCTTGGTACGCGGAATGTCGGCCACCTGAAGAATCTTCGCCGGCACATGACGCGGCGTGGTGTTGTCCCTGATGACCTGCTTGATGCGCGTCTCCAGCGCCTCGTCGAGACCATGCTCATCGCGCAGCTTGACGAAGAGAACGACGCGCACGTCACCGGAATTGCCCGGCGGCCAATCCTGGCCGATGACGATGGACTCGACTATCTCCGCCAGCTTTTCCACCTGGCGGTAGATCTCGGCGGTACCAATCCGCACCCCGCCCGGATTCAGGGTCGCATCGGAACGACCGTAGATAATGAAACCGCCATGATCGGTAATCTCGGCGAAATCCCCATGACACCAGACATTGTCGAAGCGCTCGAAATAGGCGGCGTGGTACTTGGCGCCGCCGGTGTCGTTCCAGAACCCGATCGGCATGACCGGGAAGCTCCGCGTGCATACCAGTTCGCCCTTCTCGCCGCGCACCGGCTTGCCGTTGTCGTCGAAAACATCGACCGCCATGCCCAGGCCGGCACACTGGATTTCGCCCCGGTAGACCGGGCTGACCGGATTGCCGCCAACGAAACAGGACACGATATCGGTGCCTCCCGAGATTGAAGCAAGCTGGATATCGGATTTGATATTGGTGTAGACATAATCGAATCCCTCGGCAACCAGGGGACTGCCGGTGGAAAACATGGCACGCAGCGCCTTCAGCCGATGGCTGCGACGAGGTTCCAGGGAAATCTTGGCAATCGCATCGATGAACTTGGCCGAGGTGCCGAAATGCGTCATGCCCTCGGCGTCGGCATAGTCGAAGAGGATCGTGCCGCGTCCGACGAACGGTGATCCATCGTAGAGCAGCAGCGTGGCACCGGAAGCCAGGCCAGACACCAGCCAGTTCCACATCATCCAGCCGCAGGTCGTGAAGTAGAACAGCCGATCGCCCTGCCTGACGTCGCCCTGGAGCTGATGTTCCTTGATGTGTTGCAACAGGGCGCCGCCGGCGCAATGCACGATGCATTTCGGCACCCCCGTGGTGCCGGAGGAATACATGATGTAGAGCGGATGATCGAAGGGCAAGCGCTCGAAACGCAGCTTGCGCTCATCGACGAAGGGCGCCAGAAAGTCCCCCAGCATCACCCCCAGGCGAATGCCGGCGACGCCATTCGCACCCGACACGTCGCCGCCGTAGGGAACCACCACGACACGTTGCAGACTCGGCATCCGGGCCGCGATCTCGCTCAGCTTGCCAAGACAGTCGACCAGCTTGCCGTTGTACCAGTAACCGTCACAGGCAAACAGCACCTTCGGCTCGATCTGGCCGAAACGGTCCAGCACTCCCTGCACGCCGAAATCCGGCGAGGCCGAGGAGAAGATCGCGCCTATCGACGCCGCGGCAAGCATCGCCACCACCGTGGCCGGAATATTGGGCAGATAGGCGGCGACGCGATCACCCTTGACCACACCCATTGCACGCAGCGCGGCGGCAGTCTGCGCCACCGCTTGATGCAACTCAGCGCGACTGACGCGCCCTTTGACCTTGTCCTCGCCCCAGAACACCATCGCTTCCTGGTTGCCCGGTCGCCACAACAGGTTCTCCGCAAAATTCAGACGTGCCTCGGGAAACCACCTCGCCCCGGGCATCTTTTCACGATCCACGACCACGGTTCCGCCCATCTCCCCGATCACCTCGCCGAACTCCCAGACCGAGGCCCAGAACTCGTCCGGATGATCAATCGACCAGGCATGCAGTTGTGAATAGTCGGCGCCGGCAAGACGGCGATTCCAGCGCTTGTCCGCAAATCGGGCGAAGGCTTTCAGGCGGCTCGCGGCGATACGCCGGGCAGCGGGTTTCCAAATGGGTTTCGTGGCGTCTGTCATGAGGAAGTCCTTGCCGATTAGAGCGTGGCGGTTCGCATCGCATCGGGAAGCGGGATCGACTTGCCGGTTTGCGGATTGATCCATACCAGCTTCGCCGCGCCTTCGGCATAAATGCGATCCTCGCCGACCACACGCATCTCATAGTAAGTGGGTATGCTGCTGCGCCCCGCATGGCCGCAGTACATCCTGCACTCGATGATTCCCGGGTAGGTAACCGGTACGAGGAAGGTGCAACTGGCGTTAACGATTACCGGACCTTCGGTCTGTGTCGCCGAGGTACCGAAGCCGAAGCTTTCCAGCCACTCGATGCGGGCCTGCTCCATGTAGCGGAAATAGACCGTGTTATTGACATGGCCCATGGCATCCTGATCGCCCCAGCGAATCGGCATCCGGTTGCTGTAAACAAGCTTTCGGTGGTGTTCCATCAGGCGGTCGCCTCGGATTGAAGGATGGTTCAAGATTATAATCGTCGGATCAATTCAATCGATCGAGGTCAGCATGCAGCGCGAGTCCATGGAGTTCGATGTCGTCGTTGTCGGTGGCGGTCCGGCCGGCCTGTCCGCGGCGATCCGACTCAAGCAGATCAACCCCGAAATCAATGTCTGCCTGATCGAAAAGGGTTCCGAAATCGGGGCCCACATATTGTCCGGCGCCGTGATGGATCCGCGCGCGATTACGGAACTGTTTCCGGACTGGAAGGAACAGGGCGCACCACTGGAAACTCCGGTGACGCGCGACCGGTTTACCTTCCTGACGCGCCACGGCTTCGTCGATCTGCCGGTCTTTGCCCTGCCCGGCTGCTTCAAGAATCACGGCAACTATGTGATCAGCCTGGGGCAGGTTTGTCGCTGGCTCGGCGCACAGGCGGAAGCGCTTGGCGTCGAGGTCTATCCGGGATTCGCCGGTGCGGAAGTCCTCTACGACGACAAAGGTGCGGTACGCGGCGTCGCCACCGGCGACATGGGCATCACCCGCGACGGACAACCTGGCCCGGCTCACCAGCCAGGAATGGAGTTGCTGGCCAAGTACACGCTGTTCGCCGAAGGATGCCGAGGTCATCTTGGCAAGCAGGTCGAAGCCAGGTTCGACCTGCGCGCCGGCTCCGACCCGCAAACCTACGCCATCGGCATCAAGGAGCTGTGGGAGATCGACCCGGAACAGCACGAGCAGGGCCTGGTCTGGCACACCTTCGGCTGGCCGATGGCCTCGGACACCTATGGCGGCGGCTTCATCTATCACTTCGGCAACAATCTGGTCTCGATCGGCCAGGTGGTCGGCCTCGGCTACAGGAATCCGCATCTCTCGCCTTTCGAGGAAATGCAGCGCCTGAAGACCCACCCGCAGATCGCCCCCCTGTTCAAGGACGGCAAGCGCCTGGCCTATGGCGCACGCGCGCTGGCGGCGGGTGGCCTGCAATCGCTGCCCAAGCTGGATTTCCCCGGCGGCGCATTGATCGGTGACGACGCCGGCATGCTGGTCGCCTCGCGCATCAAGGGCAGCCACGCGGCAATCAAGAGCGGCATGCTGGCGGCGGAAGCGGCGGCCGCCGCGCTGAGCGCCGGTCGATCCGGAGACAGTCTGAGCGATTATCCGGAAATGTTCCGTGCCTCCTGGCTGTACGAGGAACTGCATACGGCACGCAATTTCAAACCCTGGATGGCAAAGGGATTGTGGACGGGTTCCATCGGATTTGGCGTCGACCAGGTCTTGTTGCGCGGCAAGGCGCCGTGGACCATGCACAACACGGCAGACCACCTCAAGCTGAAGCCGGCCGCCGAATGCAAGCCGATCGCCTACGAGAAGCCGGACGGCGTGCTGACCTTCGATCGCTTGTCCTCGGTTTTCCTCTCCAACACCAACCACGAGGAAGACCAGCCCTGCCATCTGCAACTCAAGGATGCGGCAGTTCCCATCGCCACCAACCTGGCGCTCTACGATGCTCCCGAACAGCGCTACTGCCCGGCCGGCGTCTACGAGATCGTGCGGGACGAGTCCGGCGCCAACCCGCGCTTGCAGATCAATGCGCAGAACTGCGTGCATTGCAAGACCTGCGACATCAAGGATCCGACGCAGAACATCACCTGGGTCGTGCCGCAGGGCGGCGAAGGCCCGATCTATGCCCAGATGTAAGCATGCCGACGGCGCGATGAGTATCCCTCCGGGCCATGCATACACGCATTCCTGCACCAAAGACGGATCCGGATTCATCGAGCTTCGACTATGCAGGCGCGGTGAATGAGGCCGATGCAGAAATAATCGCGATAATCGCCGACGAGTTCCTTCAGCTTGCTCCCGGCGACCTGGAGCAAATGCATTCCGCCGCCACGACGGGAGACCTCGAACGACTCGGCCGCCTGGGACATACCTATAAGGGACTGGCGGCAAACTTCGGTGCCCGTCCGCTCCAGGAGGCAGCCGCCCGTTTGCACGAGGCTTGCCGAAATTCGGCCTATCAGCCCGAACTGCTCGACACCGTGGAACGCGAACTGCTGGCTCTGTGTGCCGCCCTGCAAAGACACATGGCGCGGAACCAGGCCTGAGCCCGGCCCGAGCCGAACCAGTCCCCGATCAAAACATCGCTTCGTCAAGCGCCAGGGCGCTGCTTCCGGCTTCGACAACCACCCGCGCCAAACCTGGCGCTGCCGCCATGACATGCTCCGCGTAGAAACGCGCGGTGGCGATCTTGGCCGGATAGAAGGGATCTCCTTCGCCGCCGACGATCTTCCCTTGCGCCACCAGCGCGGCGCGCGCCATCATCCAGCCGCCGGACACGTTTCCCATCAGGTGCAGGAAAGGCACGGCACCGGCAGCGACGGCGCGCACATCCCTGCCATAGCTGGCGACGATGTAGTCGGTAGCCTCGCTCACGGCGTCGATACCCCGCCCCAGCGCTGAAGCAATCGCGGCAAATACGGGCCCGGACTGCGCCGCCGCTTCCTGTTGCGTAGCACGCATCATGGCGATCACGGCCTTGGCCGTCGCGCCGCCCTCACGCGCGATCTTGCGGCCCATCAAGTCATTGGCCTGGATGCCTGTGGTGCCTTCGTAGATGGTGGTGATGCGGGCATCGCGCATGTACTGCGCGGCCCCCGTCTCCTCGACAAAACCCATGCCGCCATGCACCTGTACCCCCAGATAGCTCATGGCATTTCCCGTTTCGGTACTCCAGCCCTTGACCACCGGAATCATCAGGTCGACAAAAGCCTGGTTCTGCGCCCGCTGTGCCTCATCGGGATGCCGGTGCGAGGCATCGTGGGCCGCCGCCACGGCGTAGGCCAGCGCGCGCATCGCTTCGACATGGGAGCGCATCAGCATCAGCATGCGTCGGATATCCGGGTGGCGGATGATCGCCACGGGTGCCGATGATCCCTCGATCGCCCGGCCCTGGACGCGATCGCGCGCATAGGCAACGGCATGCTGGTAGGCGCGCTCGGTGACGGCGAGGCCCTCCAGACCGACGGCAAAACGGGCCGCATTCATCATGACGAACATGTACTTGAGGCCCTCGTTCTCCTTGCCCACCAGGGTCCCGATGGAGCCGCCATTGTCGCCATGGACCATGACGCAGGTCGGGCTGGCGTGAATACCCAGCTTGTGTTCGATCGACACGCAATACACATCGTTGCGGTCCCCCAGCGTGCCGTCGGCATTGACCAGGAACTTCGGCACCACGAACAGGGAAATCCCCTTGACACCCTCCGGCCCAGCCGGCGTGCGCGCCAGCACCAGATGAATGGTGTTCTCCGCCATGTCGTGGTCGCCATAGGTGATGAAGATCTTCTGGCCGAAGATGCGGTAGCTGCCGTCACCCTGGGGCACCGCGCGGGAACGGATGGCCGCGAGATCGGAACCCGCCTGCGGCTCGGTAATGTTCATGGTGCCGGTCCACTTGCCCGATACCATATTGGGCAGGTACATCGCCTTCTGTTCGTCGCTGCCCGCCAGTTCCAGGGCTTCGATCGCACCAAGGGTCAACAGCGGACAGAGCGAGAACGACATGTTGGCCGACTTCCACATCTCCTGTACTGCCGCAGAGACCACCTTGGGCAATCCCTGTCCACCGAACTCGGGATTGCCGCCGAGCGCATTCCAGCCGTTGTCGACAAACTGCGCATAAGCTTCCTTGAAGCCCTTGGGCATGATCACGGCCTTGTCGGCCCATTTGGCGCCCTCCTGATCGCCGCTCCAGTTCAGCGGATCCAGCACGCCGCCGGTGAACTTGGCGGATTCATCGAGAATCGCCTCGACCACGTCCAGACTGGCTTCTTCATAGCCGGGCAGCGCGGCGACCTTATCGAGGCCGGCCAACTCGGTCAGTACGAACATCATGTCCTTCAGCGGGGCAACATAGGAACTCATGAACTACTCCGTGGATTATTTGTGCAAGAGAGATAGCGCCTGTCGTCGAAGGATCCGACCCAGTGCGGCAGATACACCAGCATCACGGTGATCAACAGCGTGAACAGGGTGGCACCCAGCAAGTGGAGATCGAGGCCCGGCTTGACGCCGGCCTTCATGCTCCAGACAAGGATCAGCAACACGACGCCGCCGAGCCAGACATTGAGCTGACTTGAATCGGTGAGTCGCTGCCCGGCCGTGGTGCGCAGGCACCACGGCCGGGCAGCGATCAGCGGCAACCAGGCCCCGAGCGCCCAGGCTTGCGGAAACAGGGCGTCGGGGAAGTTCATGCCGGTTGAGGTTTACAGAGCGGCGACGAGTTCCGGTACAACGGTGAACAAGTCGGCCACCAGGCCATAGTCCGCCACCTGGAAGATCGGCGCATCCGGATCCTTGTTGATCGCCACGATCACCTTGGAATCCTTCATGCCGGCCAGGTGCTGGATCGCGCCGGAAATACCGATCGCGACGTAGAGCTGGGGCGCCACGATCTTCCCGGTCTGGCCAACCTGGTAATCGTTGGGCACGAAGCCGGCATCGACGGCTGCTCGCGAGGCACCCATCGCCGCGCCGAGCTTGTCCGCCAGCGGTTCCAGCAGCTTGTGGTAGTTCTCGCCGCTGCCCATGCCGCGACCACCGGAAACGATGATCTTGGCGGCACCCAGTTCGGGCCGCGCCGACTTGGTCAACTCACGGCTGACGAGTTTCGCTTGCCCCAGGTCGGCACCCGCCGACAGCGGCTCGACCGCCGCATTGCCGCCGGTGGCCGCCACGGCATCGAAACCGGTGGTGCGCACCGTGATCACCTTGACGGCATCGGCCGACTTCACGGTAGCCATGGCATTGCCGGCATAGATCGGACGGACAAAGGTATCGGCGTCGATCACGCTGATGATTTCGGAGATCTGCGCCACATCCAGCAGGGCGGCGACGCGCGGCAGGGTGTTCTTGCCGATGCTGGTCGCCGGGGCCAGGATGTGGCTGTAGCCGGACGCATTGGCAACGATCAGGGCAGACAGATTCTCGGCGGTCTGATCACCGTAATGGGCGGCGTCGGCAACCCGCACCTTGGCCACGCCGGCGACCTTCGCCGCCTGTTCGGCCACCGCCCCGCAGCCGCTGCCGGCGACGAGAACATGGATATCACCGCCGATTTTCGCAGCGGCGGAAATGGCATTGAGCGTTGCCGCCTTGAGGCTGGCGTTATCGTGTTCTGCAATGACGAGGAGGCTCATGCGATCACCTTGGCTTCGTTCTTGAGTTTATCGACCAGGGCGGCGACATCGGCCACCTTGATACCGGCACTGCGCTTGGGCGGCTCGGCGACGCTTACCGTGGCAAGACGCGGTGCGACATCGACGCCGAGGTCGGCCGGCTTCACCACTTCCAACGGCTTCTTCTTGGCCTTCATGATGTTGGGCAGCGTGGCGTAGCGCGGCTCGTTGAGGCGCAGGTCGGTGGTGACGATGGCCGGCAGGCTGATTTCCAGGGTTTCGAGGCCGCCGTCGATCTCGCGGGTGACCGTGGCCTTGCCCTCGCCGATCACCACCTTCGAGGCGAAGGTGGCCTGCGACCAGCCGAGCAGGGCGGCCAGCATCTGGCCGGTCTGGTTGGAGTCGTCGTCGATCGCCTGCTTGCCGAGGATGATCAGTTGTGGGCCTTCCTTCTTCGCCACGGCGGCCAGCAGCTTGGCCACCGCCAGCGGCTGCAGTTCGACGTCTGTTTCGACCAGGATGGACCGGTCGGCGCCGATCGCCATCGCGGTACGCAGGGTTTCCTGGCAGGCGGTGAGGCCGCAGGAGACGGCGACGACTTCGCTTGCCTTGCCCCCTTCCTTGAGCCGCATGGCCTCCTCGACGGCAATTTCGTCGAACGGATTCATCGACATCTTCACATTCGCCAGATCGACACCAGTGCCGTCTGCCTTGACGCGAACCTTGACGTTGTAGTCAATCACGCGCTTGACCGGAACGAGGATTTTCAAGCGGGTCTCCTTAGTTTTGTCTGATCGAAAAAAGCATTGTAGCCACTATTCCACGGCCACCTTTCCATACGCTACGGTATGGACTGTGCGATACTACCGCATTGCAATACAAAATTCAATACCCAACCGTATGGAAAACAAACCCGCCAAAGTCAGTCGCGTCATGCTCGATCGCGATGCCTGGATCAGGGGCGCGATCGCCATCCTGGCCGAACATGGTGCGGAGCGCTTGCGGGTCGAGGGTCTGGCCAAGCGCCTGGGCGTCACCAAGGGCAGCTTTTACTGGCATTTCAAGGACAGGCGCGATCTACAGAGTGCCGTGCTCGAGTTCTGGAAGGACGGCCGCATCCGCGACATCCGCAAGCAGACTCAGGCCGCACCGGGAGCCGAGGCCGAAGCCCTGCTCCACACCATCGAAGTCTATTCTTCGGCACGCAACCGCAAGGGGATCGCCATCGAGGCCGCCGTGCGGGACTGGGCTCGGCGCGACCCGCAAGCCGTGGCGGTGGTCGAGGAAGTCGATGCTGAACGCCTGCGTTGCGCTTTCCGGCTATTCCTTGCCTGCGGACTCCCCAACGAGGAAGCACAGGCGCGCAGCCTGCTGCTTTACGCCTATGTGTTTGGCGTCAGCCTGATGCGGCCAGGCAATTTCGCCGGCGATCTCGCGTCACTGCGCGCCTGGATTGCGACCCATATCGCGCGCTGAGCCCACAGCATCCGGTATCCTCCGGTCTCAAGTCCAATACCTGTCGATTGCCAGACCATGAAGCCAGACACCGATCGGGATCAACTCAGGGAAGTGTTCATCGGGCGCCAGCCCATACTTGACGGCAGCCAATCCCTGACAGGTTATGAGCTCCAGTTTCACGATACCGCGGTGGCGCCGATCGATCATGCCATCGCTACGGCCGACATGGTCTGCAAGGCCTTTGCCGAACTCGGGCTGGCGGACGCTTTTGGCCAGGCCTTGACCTTCATTCGCGTCGACGGCGATTTCCTGAGCGCGGATTTCGTCGAATTTTTGCCGGCCAAAACCGTCGTGCTGGAGGTGGATGGCAAAGCGTTGAGAGGCGAAGGCACACTCGAACGCTGCCGCCGGCTGCGTGAGCATGGCTATCGCTTCTGCCTGCAAGGCATAGGCGAAATCGGCGAGGGGGTATGGCCCATGGTAGAACTGGCGGAATGGATCAAGGTTGATCTGGCGACGGTACCGCCAGCAAACCTCCAGGCCGTGACCCGAACCATGGCGACAACCCGGCGCCAATTGATCGCCACCGGAATCGCCACCCAGGCGCAAAAGGAAATCTGCACCCTGCTTGGCTTCGACCTGTTCCAGGGCTTTTATTTTGCGGAGCCGGTGGTGATCGAAGGCCGCAAGCTGGATGCGTCGATTCATGGCTTGCTACGCATTTCCCGGCTCCTCGCCGAGGAGGCCGATCTGGTCAGCCTGGACGAAGCATTCCGCGCGGAACCGGCGCTGGTGATCAATCTTCTGCGTCTGGCGAACTCGGTGGGCAGCGGCATGCGCAAGCGGGTAACCTCGATCCGCAACGCCATCACGGCCGTGGGCACCAGGCAATTGCAGCGCTGGCTGCATCTGTTGATTTTTGCCCAGGGCGACAAACTCGATTTCGCGCGCAATCCCTTGCTGCAGCTGGCAGCATTGCGCGGACGCTTCATGGAGCTTCTCGCCGAACGGCTCCAGCCGGAAATCAAACGGCTACGCGAGCCGGCTTTCCTCACCGGGCTGATGTCGGTGGTACCGGCTGCGCTGCATATCTCGATGACCGACATGCTGGCGCACATCGCGCTCGACCAGGAGGTTCGCGTCGCGCTGTCCCATCGCCAAGGGATCCTGGGCAACATGCTGGCATTGCTGGAATGCTATGACCAGAACGACGTTGCCGGGGTGAAAGACCGGCTTGCCTCCTTTGGCGACAAGGCATCCGTGGCGATGATGGGCGAACTTCTCGCGGAATCGGTACTCTGGGTGCAGCAGTTGGGAACCGAGGCGAATTGAGCCTCGCCCCGGTTCCCGTAGTATTACATCCGCTCGAAAATCCCCGCCGCACCCATGCCGGTGCCGACGCACATGGTCACCATGCCGTATTTCAGCTTGCGCCGACGCAGGGCATGCACCGTGGTCGCGGCGCGGATGGCGCCGGTAGCGCCCAGCGGATGGCCCAGCGCAATGGCGCCGCCCAGCGGATTGACCTTGGCCGGGTCGAGACCAAGATCGCCGATCACGGCCAGCGCCTGCGCCGCGAAGGCCTCGTTGAGCTCGATCCAGTCGAGCTGATCCTGGGTGATGCCGGCGGCCTTGCAGGCCACCGGGATCGCCTCCTTGGGGCCGATGCCCATGATCTCGGGCGGCACGCCACGCGCCGCGAATGACACGAAGCGCGCCAGCGGCATCAGGTTGAACTGTTTGAGGATCTTCTCGCTGACCAGGATCAAGGCACCTGCGCCATCCGAGGTTTGCGAACTGTTGCCGGCGGTCACCGAGCCCTTGGCGGCGAACACGGGCTTGAGCCTGGCCAGGGCCGCAAGATTCGAGTCGGCGCGCGCGCCCTCGTCGCGATCGACCGTGCGCGTCCTGAGTTCCACCTCGCCGCTGGCCAGGTTGGGTACGCGCTCGACCACCTCGACCGGCGTGGTCTCGTCCTTGAACTCCCCGGCCTGCTGGCCGGCGATCGCCTTCTGGTGCGAGGCCAGCGCGAATTCGTCCTGCATTTCGCGCGTCACCTTCCACTGCGTCGCCACCTTCTCGGCGGTCAGGCCCATGCCGTAGGCCATGCCGACGTTCTCGTCACGGAAGGCGCCCATGTTGATCGAGGGATGGAAGCCGCCCATCGGCACCATGGACATCGATTCGGCACCGCCGGCGATCATGACATCGGCCTGGCCGACGCGGATGCGGTCGGCGGCCATGGCCACGGCGGTGATGCCCGAGGCACAGAAACGGTTCACGGTGACCCCGCCCACGGTATTCGGCAGGCCGGCCAGCAGCACGGCGTTGCGCGCCATGTTGAGCCCGGACTCGCCCTCGGGGAAGGAGCAGCCGATGATCGCATCCTCCACCAGCTTCGGGTCGAGGCCCGGCACCTGGGCCATGGCGGACTGGATGGCGCGGACCAGCAGGTCGTCGGGACGCACGTTGCGGAACATGCCACGCGGCGCCTTGCCGATCGGCGTACGGGTGGCGGCAACGATGTAGGCATCTTGCAGTTGTTTGCTCATTTCAGTCTCCTTGGTTCCGCCTCAGTTGCGTACGGGCTTGCCGGTCTGCATCATGCCCATGATGCGTTCCTGGGTCTTGGGATGGTTCAGCAGCTCCATGAATCCCCTTCGCTCCAGGTCGAGCAGCCACTGTTCGCTGACCAGGCTGCCGTTGTCGACGTCACCGCCGGCCACCACGGTGGCGATCATCTGGCCGAGCTTGAAATCGTGCGCCGAGATGAAGCCGCCGTCGCGCATGTTCACAAGCTGCATCATTATGGTGCCGATGGCATAGCGCCCGGCGACGGGCACCAGCTTCCGCAAGGGCGGCCGGTAGCCGGCATCGGCCATGGCGCGCGCCTCGACCTTGGCCACATAGAGCAGCTCGTAGGGATTGAAGACGACGACGTCGTCGGCTTTCAAATAGCCCATTTGCCGTGCCTCCAGCGCCGACTTCGACACCGCCGCCGTCGCCGGATTCATGAAATTGTTCTTGAGGAATTGCAGCAGGTCATTGCCCTGCGCCTGCGCCGCCGAACGCACGGCCGCCTCCTTGAGACCGCCACCGGCCGGGATCAGGCCGACGCCGACCTCGACCAGGCCGATGTAGGACTCGATCAGGGCCACGCGGCGCGCCGCATGCAGCATCAGCTCGCAGCCGCCGCCCAGCGCCAGGCCGGCCACGGCCGCCACCACCGGCACATTGGTGTACTTCATGCGCTGGAAGGCCTGCTGCAGCCTGGCCACCTCGGGCTCGATGGCCTTGACGCCACCCGACATGAACAGCGGCAGCATGGCCTGCAGGTCGGCGCCGGCGGAAAATGCACCGCCCTCGGCGGCATCGGCGTTCCAGATCACCAGGCCCTTGTAGCTGCGCTCGGCCTCGGTGAGCGCCTTGTCCAGGCCGGCGATCACACCGGGGCCGATGACGCGCATCTTGGTCTTCAGCGACAGGATCAAGACGTCGTCGCCCTGGTGCCAGATGCGCACCGAATCGTCCTCGAAGAAGCTGGTGCCGGCCTTCGCGCCGTCAGCGATGCCGTCGCCCAGCAGCGTGGCGCGGAAGGCCTGGCGACGATACACAGGCAGGTCGGAGCGGCCGACATTGGCCTTGCGTGTCGGCGACCAGGAACCGTCGGCGGCATGCACGCCCGCATTTGCCACCACTGGGCCGTCGAAGACCCAGGCCGGCAGCGGCGCGGCGCACAGGGCCTTGCCGGCCTCGATGTCTTCCTTGACCCAGGTCGCGACCTGCTGCCAACCGGCGGCCTGCCAGGTCTCGAAGGGACCGAGCTTCTGGCCGAAGCCCCAGCGCATCGCGAAATCGATGTCGCGCGCATTGTCGGCAATCGCCTCCAGATGCACGGCGATGTAGTGGAAGGCATCGCGGAAAATCGCCCAGAGGAATTGCGCCTGCGGGTTGGTCGACTCGCGCAGCGCCTTCATGCGCTTGGCCGGATCCTTTTCCTTGAGGATGCGTACCACGAGGTCGTCGGCCTTGCCGCCACCGGCGACGTACTGGCCGCTGGCGAAGTCGAGGCGCTGAACCTCGCGGCCGACCTTCTTGTAGAAGCCCGCCCCACTCTTCTGCCCGAGCGCGCCGGCGGCAATCAGTCCAGCGAGCACCTCGGGCGTCTTGTAGACCGCGGCGAAGGGATCGTCGGGCAGCGTATCCTGCATGGTCTTGATGACATGGCCCAGCGTATCGAGGCCGACCACGTCGGCGGTGCGGAAAGTGCCGGACTTGGCGCGGCCCAGTTTGGCACCGGTGAGGTCATCGACCACGTCGCAGGAGAGGCCGAACTTCGCGGCCTCGTGCATGGTCGCCAGCATGCTGAAGACACCGACGCGATTGGCGATGAAGTTGGGCGTGTCCTTGGCGCGGACCACGCCCTTGCCCAGCGTGGTGACGAGGAAACCTTCGAGCTGGTCGAGGATTTCCTGTCGCGTCGCCGCGGTCGGGATCAGTTCGACGAGATGCATGTAGCGCGGCGGATTGAAGAAATGCACGCCGCAGAAGCGCGCCTTCAAATCGGCATCGAAGCCGTCCGACAGCGCGGTGATCGAAAGTCCCGAGGTATTCGAGGCGAAGATCGCGTTCGGCGCGATGTAGGGCGCGACCTTTTTGTACAGGTCGTGCTTCCAGTCCATGCGTTCGGCAATGGCCTCGATGATCAGGTCGCAGCCCTTGAGCAGTTCGAGGTGGTCGTCGTAGTTCGCCACCTCGATGCAGGCCGCATCGTCCTTGTTGCCCAGCGGTGCCGGGCTCAGCTTCCTCAGGCCCTCGATGGCCTTCTGCACGATGCCGTTCTTTGCGCCCTCTTTGGCCGGCAGGTCGAACAGCACCACCGGAACTTTGGCATTGACGCAGTGGGCCGCGATCTGGGCACCCATGACGCCGGCACCAAGGACGGCGACCTTCCTGACGATGAAATTTGACATGCGGATTCCCCCTTAGAAAAGTTCGGCTTCGAGCTCGAGCAGCGACTTGGCGCCGGACCTCGCCTGGCGGATCAGCATCGCGGTCTCGGGCAGCAGGCGGGCAAAGTAGAAGCGCGCCGTCGCCAGCTTGGCCTTGTAGAAGCTGTCGCCCGAATCCAGTTTCGCCAGCGCGATCCTGGCCATGCGGGCGAAGAAATACGCATAGACCAGGTGGCCGACCACCCGCAGGTAGGGCACGGCGGCGGCGCCGACCTCGTCCTGGTTCTGGAAGGCCTTCATGCCGATTTCCATGGTCAGCTTGGAGAGCTTGTCGCCAAGGTCGGCCAGCGGCGTGACGAACTCGTTCATCGCCTCGTCGGTGCCGTTTTCCTCGACGAAGGCCTGCACCAGGGCACCGAACTTCTTCAGCCTGGCGCCGTTGTCCATCAGCACCTTGCGCCCCAGCAGGTCGAGCGACTGCACGGTATTGGTACCCTCGTAGATCATGTTGATGCGGGCATCGCGCACGTACTGCTCGACGCCGGTGCCGGTGATGAAACCGGAGCCGCCATGGACCTGCATCGCCTCCGATGTCGCGATCCAGCCGTTGTCGGTCATGAAGGCCTTGATGATCGGCGTCAGCAGGGCGACCAGCTCCGCCGATTCCTTGCGCACGGCTTCGTCGGGGTGGCTCAGCTCGCGGTCGATCAGCAGGGCGACGAAGGAAGAAAAGGCGCGCCCGCCTTCGGCATAGGCGCGGGCGGTAAGCAGCATGCGCCGCACGTCGGGATGGACGATGATCGGGTCGGCCGGCTTGTCCGGTGCCTTGGGCCCCGACAGGCTGCGCATCTGCAGACGTTCCCTGGCGTAGGCGGCGGCCTGCTGGTAGGCCACTTCGGTGAGGCCCAGCGACTGCATGCCGACGCCCAGGCGCGCCGCATTCATCATCACGAACATGGCATTGAGGCCCTTGTGCGGCTGGCCGATGAGCCAGCCCGTGGCCTCGTCCAGGTTCATCTGACAGGTGGCGTTGCCGTGGATGCCCATCTTCTCCTCGAGCGCGCCGCAGGTGATCGCGTTGCGGGCGCCCAGGCTGCCGTCCGCATTGGGGATGAACTTCGGCACCAGGAACAGCGAAATCCCCTTGGTTCCCACAGGCGCGTCGGGCAGGCGGGCCAGCACCAGGTGGAGGATGTTCTCCGCCATGTCATGCTCGCCGGCGGAAATGAAGATCTTGCCGCCCGTGATCTTGTAGCTGCCGTTCGCCTGCGGCTCGGCCTTCGAGCGCAAGAGGCCGAGGTCGGTGCCGCAGTGGGGTTCGGTCAGGCACATGGTGCCGGTCCATTGGCCGGAGACGAGCTTGGGCAGGTAGAGCGCCTTCAACTCCGGCGTGCCGTGCTCATGCAGGCACTCGTAGGCCCCGTGCGACAGGCCGGGGTACATGTACCAGGCCTGGTTGGAGGAATTGAGCATCTCCGACAGGGAGTTGTAGACCACGATCGGCAGGCCCTGGCCGCCGAACTCCGGATCGCAGGTCAGGGACGGCCAGCCGCCGTCGACGAACTGTTGGTAGGCCTCCTTGAAACCCCTGGGTGTCGTGACCTCATGTGTCGCCCGATCCAGCCGGCAGCCTTCGTGGTCGCCGACATGATTGAGGGGAAACAAGACTTCGGCGGTGAACTTGCCGCCTTCTTCCAGGATCTGATTGATGGTGTCCGCATCAACCTCGGCATGAGACGGCATGGTCTTCAGTTCGCTGGTCACGTCGAGTAGTTCATGCAGCACGAATTGCATGTCGCGCAGCGGGGCGGCGTAGTGGCCCATGGTGTCCTCCTGTGGTCTTGGGTCCCGGCGACCGTTTGAACGGTCGTTTCAAACAAACGTTTTAATACTAGCGCAATTTGGGCCCACAGAGTAGTTGCACGACTCTAAATCAGCGAAGGAAGTTGCGGCTGATCTCGCGGAACAGATCGGAATCGGCCTTGCGCAGCCACTCAAAGGCTACCATCTCGCGGCTGACGATCGCGGCGCCGGCCTGGCGCATCCTTGCCAGGGCCAGTGCCTTGTCTGACTCGCGGCGCGAACCGACGGCTTCCTCGACGACAAAAACCTGGCGCCCGGCCTGAAGGAGTTCGAGCACGGTCTGCATCACGCAGACATGGCTTTCCATGCCGCAGACCACCAGTTGCGGATGGCTACCGGCGGCGGTCAAGCCATGGCAACCGCCGGCCACGGCGGAAAAATGCAGCTTGCCGGCGATGCAGTCCGGCGGCAGTTCCGCCGCTACTGTCGGATGGGTCGGTCCCAGGCCCTGCGGATACTGTTCGCAGGCCAGCACCGGAATGCCCATGCGCCGGGCCACGCGAATCAGCCACACCACCTGGTCGAGCAAGGCCTGCCAACCGGAAATCGCCGGCACTAGGCGGCCCTGGACATCCACCACCAGCAGCGCGGATTGCGCGGCATCGATCAGCATGATTCCTCCCAGGCGACGATGAACTCCTTCCAGTGCGGCAGGCCGGTGGCGGTGAGCGACGACTTGACCAGCGCGAGTTCGGCCTCGTGCTCGGCCTTGCTCAACAGGCCACGCATCAACTGGAAGCGCAGGAAGACGAGAAATGTATTCACCACGTCCGTTTCGCAATAATCGCGGATCTCGGCTATGCGGCCTTCCTGCCAGGCACCCCAGACGGCGGAACCGTCCATGCCCAGCTTGCCCGGCAGCCCCATCAGTCGCGCCAGTTGATCGAGGGGCGCGCTGCCGCGTGGCTGGTACATCGCCAGCAGGTCCATCAGGTCGAGATGCCGCATGTGGTAGCGGCTAATGTAGTTGTTCCACTTGAAGTCGCGTGAGTCGCGGTAATCGCCCTCGCCCATGTCCCAGTAGCGCGGCGCCGTCACGCCGTGGATCAGGCCGCGATAGTGCAGCACCGGCAGATCGAAACCGCCACCGTTCCAGGACACGAGTTGCGGCGTGAATTTCTCGACGCCGTCGAAGAAGCGCTGGATGATCTCGCCCTCGCCCGACTTCGGTTCCGCCAGCGACCAGACACGAAAACCCTCATCGTTGCGCAGGGCACAGGAAATCACCACCACGCGCTGCAAGTGCAGGGGCAGGAAATCGCTGCCATTCTTGGCCCGCTGGCGCTGGAAGGCAAACTCGGCCACCTCGGCATCCGCCAACTCCGCAGGCAGTTCATGCAGCGTGCGCAGGCCGGCGATATCCGGAATGCTCTCGATGTCGAAAACCAGCAAGGGTGTCATGGCGAAATGGCGGCGGTCAGGGAAAGGCCGAAAGTCGGCGCTGGCGATGCGGCGATTCTATAATCCTCCGCCATGCCGGATGCGGAAAAAGACGAGGACAGCCGTCAGGGCGTACAGTCGATCGAGGTCGGCGTGCCCCTGTTGCAGGCACTGGCCGACCACGGCGCGCCCATGATGTTGCGTGACCTGGCGCTCAAGACCGGCATGCCGGCGGCCAAGGCCCATCGCTACCTGGTCAGCTTCGTGCGTACCGGCCTGGTGGTTCAGGACGCCCAATCCGGCCGTTACGACCTCGGACATTTCGCGCTCGAACTGGGACTGGCCAGCCTTGCCCGCCTCGATGCGGTACGCGCCGCCACACCCGTGCTCGATGCACTAAGCGAGGAGATCGGCGAAACCGTGGCGCTGGCGGTGTGGGGCAACATGGGACCGACTATCGTGCGCTGGGTCGAGTCGCGTCGCCCGATCAACGTGAACCTGCGCACCGGCTCGGTGATGCCGCTGTTGAACTCGGCGATCGGCCTGTGTTTCGTCAGCTTCTCCGACTCACCGCAGGTGACCGCAAGGGTCGAGGCGGAACTCGGGATCAATTCCACGGCAAGCGAGGGGCGCGGCCCCACGAGCCGGTTGGACCTCGACGCCCTGGTCGCCGAGGCGCGTCAGCACGCCATGTCGCGCGCGGTAGGGTCGGTCCTGCCCGGCGTCAATGCCTTCTGTGCTCCGATCTTCGATCACGAAGGCAAGATGGCGGTGGCAATCACGGCGCTGGGGCCGGCCAGCCTGTTTCCCTCGGCCTGGAACGGACCGATTCCCCGCGCCGTTGCATCGGCCGCGCAGACCATTTCCCGCCGCCTGGGCTGGACCGGGAAACATTCCTGATGGTCCCCGTGCAAGGGCCTCGGATTGCCAACGGGGCCGCAGAATTTTGACCAAGGTCAACCACCCCGCAAATAGCCGGGGATTTATTACCTTCGTCGGATTCACTTTCTTGCCGGACAGGCGCATTGTTCAGGCATCGGAACGGAGGGAACCGGTTCCGACGGCTTACCAGTGAAGTTTGCGCCATGCGTAACCAATTTGCATTGATGTTCGCGCTGTCCGTCTGTGTCGCCGCTGCATTTTCCCAATCCCTGATTCCCGATCTCGACGCGCCCGGCATTCGTGGCGAGATGGCGCGCGCCGAAAAGCAGAAAGCCGAGGCACGCTTTGACGCCATGGACAGCAATAAGGACGGAAAACTGTCACGCGACGAAGTCGCCGGCAAGTCGGCCTACCTGGCCGACAACTTCGACAAACTCGACAGCGACAAGGACGGCAGCCTGGGCTGGGAAGAGTTTCTCGGCCACAAACGCTGGCCGAGATAATTTTTCATCAATCAGGCCGCATTCAGCGCGCGCTGGATGCGTGCATCGGCTTCCCTGGCCAATTCGGTGAGCTGCTGGTCGCCCAGAATCCGCATCATCCCCGACGGTGCGGCGAACTCCAGCGAAATCTTTCCGGGAGCCAGTTCGCGCACCACGGCATTGCAGGGCAACAGGCTCGCAACGTCGGTATTGGCGGTGTAGGCCTCGTAGGCCAGGTTGGGATTGCAGGCGCCAAGAATCACCGTAGGCACGATGTCCTTGCCGGTTTTCTCCTTGATCTTGGAATGCATGTCGATCCGGGTGAGGATGCCGAAACCCTCGGCCGCCAGGGCCTTGGTGGCGCGATCGATGGCCTGGTCCATGCTTTCCGCGATCTCGCGCTTGAAGTTGATGCCGCTCATTTCGATTCCTTTGGTCTGAAAAAATTGGGATCGGGAAGTCTATCCGAGAGTGGAACTACCCAGTGCGCTTCGGAAACTACGCATTGCCGGAGGCGAAGCGACAGTTCAAACTTGGCCCCAAGGTGGCGCTCCCATGCCGGCAATAACACCAAGCCACCGTCGAGGAGACAATCATGTTCGAACCGCCGATGGACCGTTGCCCGGTATGTGGGGACTACGTAGTACTGGTTCAAGCGCAGGCCGAGTGTGCCAAACGAAAAAACTGCGGCCTGAACAACTCCTGTCCCCTGCGCGGCGCCTTCGTGCAGACTGACTTCTATCGCACCGGGACCACATCGTCGCGCGCACAGCCTGGCTGAGGCGATCAGCGCTTGGCCAAAGGCACGGTGGTCAGGCCGAGGCTCTTCCAGGCCTGCATGCCACCGCGATACCATTTCAGTTTGTGCGCCGGATAGCCCAGGGCCAGCAGTTGCCTGATGTTGGTCGGCGACTGGCCGCACCACGACCCGTTGCAATAGAACACCAGGGTTTTTGCGTTTTCGAAGTTCCACAGCGGTCCGGTGCGACTGGCGCCGAATTGCAGGGTAAGCGTCTCGGCGATCGAATCGGCATCCGCCCGCGCCGGATGCAGCCTTGTCCAGGGAATGTGGATGGCCCCCGGGATCAGGCCGGAGCGCTGCAACCACTCTGCATCGCGCGAATCGATCACCAGCACGCCGGTGTCAGGCGGGCTGATGCGTCGCAGGTATTCCATCAGTTCCAGCTCGCCGATGGTCTCGACTCCAGGCGCCAGGTGCATGGGCTGGATGCAATAGGGCGGACAGGGCCGCGAGGTCAGCGCAAAGTCCGGATCGATCTGGTTCAGGTTGTCCGCGTCGCGCTCGATGCGCACCCGGCGGCCCTCATGCATCACGTCCAGCCAGGGTTGCTGCGCGGTGATCCCGACCGGCTGATCCGCATCGGCGAGCGGGGCAAACAACAGTCCGCAGCAGCCGGCGAGAAAATAAATGCGACGCACGGAACGATCCTCCCGCTGGCCAAAAGCGAAGTGTAGCGCCGTGGCGCCAGCGCCGACTTTCATCCGCACGGTCGATTGACGCCGTGCCGGCCGGGCCGCCATACTTGCCCTTTGCCAATTCGACCAGATCCACCGCAGCTCACCTCATGCGCCGTGCCTTGCTGCCCCTGCTGCTGATTTCCGCCGCATTGCTGCTGCCGGCTTGCAGCGCCGTCCGGCTTGGCTATGGCAATGCCGATAGCCTCGCGCGCTGGTGGATCGATCAATATCTCGATCTGTCGGCGGAACAGGATGCCCTGGCGCGCGAACGCCTGACCCGCCTGATGGCCTGGCACCGCAAATCGCAACTGCCCGACTACGCAAGCGTTCTCGGCCAGGCGCGAAGCCTGGCGACCGGCAAGGCGACGGCAGCCGACGGGCTGCTGCTGACTGAAGCGATCATTCGGCGCGTGCGCCGATTCGCCGACCAGGCCATCCCCGATGCCGCCGATCTGCTGCTGACGCTGACTCCGGCACAAATCGAGCGCATGGCGGTCCGGCAGGCCGAAAAGAACCTGAGCTACGCCAAGGAAGCCCGCCTGGCGGAAGGAGAAGCCGGCCGGCGCAAGGCCCGATTCATGCGGCTATTGGAACGTGCCGAGTATTGGTATGGCGCATTCAGCGACGATCAGGAAGCCGCCATTCGGCAACTGGTTGAGGCTCAACCCAGCGGCGCACAGTTCTGGTACGAGGAGCGGCTGCGGCGCCAGAACGAACTGCTGGAGCTGGCGCGCAGGGTACAGGCCGAAAAACCCTCGCGCGAGCGTGTCGTGGCCTTGCTGCGCGACTATGCGGATCGCTTCGACATTCCCGCGGACCCGTCACGGCGGGTCGTTGCCCTCGCCTTGCGCCAGGCCTCAAGCGAACTGGCGGCGGCGATTCAGGCACTCACCACGCCGGCGCAACGGGAGCATGCGCGAACCAGGTTCGACGACCTGATCCGCGAGATCGGCGAACTGGCACAAGAGGCCTGAGGCCCGGCAATTACTTCTTCGGCGTGATCGTGGCTTCTTCGATCAGCAGCGGATAGGAATAGCCCATGCCGAAATCGCGGTTCAGCACCACGACGCCCGAAATGGTGACCTGATCGCCCACGGCGGCGGTCTGCTTGCTGGTGACGACCAGATTATTGGTACCCTTGGCGGCATCGCCCGTGCCATCCTGCACATGCACGAAGTTGCGGCCCATGATGCCGTTATTGACCTTGACCACCTTGCCCTGGGCGCTGATGGTCTTGCCGCCGAGTCCGGCCTTGTTCTGGTTCAGGTTGGCGACGGTTTGCAGCGCAGCATCGGCGGCACCGGCACTGAAAGAGGCCATGCCCAGGGTGGCGACAAGGGCGGCGAAAAGTAGCGAAACGGCTTTCATCGGTAACTCCAGTGAATTGAGGATCGGCAGGCACGTGCCGGTCTGGCAGTATAGCCGGCAGCGGCGGACCCACCCCGGCGCGCCTCAGCGCTCGTCGAAGGACAGCACCACGCGTTCGGTCAGTGGATGGGCCTGACAGGCGAGGACGAAGCCGTTGGCGACCTCGGCCTGGTCCAGCGCAAAGTTGCGTTCCATGCGGACCTGACCCTCGACCAGCTTGCAGCGGCAGGTGCCGCAGACGCCCGAGGTGCAGGAGAACGGCACTTCCAGCCCGGCCGCCGAGGCGGCGTCGAGGATGCTCGGCTGGTCACGGCTGAAGTCGATCTCGCGCCGCATGCCGTCGCGCACGATCACCACTTTTGCGTTCTCGGCATCGCCAGGTTGCGCCTCGTGCAGCACGGCGCCCACCGGCGCCCCTGTCGGCTCGCCTTTGGGTGCAATGACGCCAAAGCGTTCGATGTGAATGCGCTCGGCAGGCACGCCGGCCGCCAGCAGCGCGGCCTCGGCCTCGTCGTTCATCTGGAAGGGGCCGCAAACGTAGGCGTGGTCGATAGTCGGCGCTGGTACCACGGTGGCGAGGAACTCGCCGATCTTGGCGCGGTTCATCACGCCGGAACTGATCGGCACATCGGTCGGCTCGTCGGAGAACACGTGCTGTAGCGCGAGCCGCGTCATGTAGCGATTCTTCAGGTCTTCCAGTTCCTCCTTGAACATGGTCGAGCGCAGCATACGGTTGCCGTAGATCAGCGTGAAGCGGCTCATCGGCTCCCGTGCCAGCACCGTCTTCATGATCGAGAGTATCGGCGTGATGCCGCTGCCGCCGGCGATGCCGACATGGTGACGTTTCGCCTTCGGGTCGATCGGGACGAAGAAGCGGCCCTGCGGCGCCATGACGTTGATGCGGTCGCCCGGCCTGACCTGCTCGTTGATCCAGTTGGAGAACACGCCGCCCTTGACGCGGCGCACGCCGACGCGCAACTCGCCGTCATCGACGCCGGCACAGATCGAGTAGGAGCGGCGCAAGTCCTGACCGTCGATGCTGGCGCGCAGAGTCAGGTACTGGCCCTGGGTGAAGCCGAAGGTTTCGCGCAGTTCCGGCGGTACCTCGAAGGTCAGAATGCTGGCCTCGGCGGTATCGGGCTCGATCGATTTCACCCGCAGGTCGTGGAAAAGAGTGCTCATGAAATTGCCTTCCCCCCATTCCCCCTTCCCGCGGAAGGGGGTGACAGGTGTTCGCCGCTTTGCGGCTCCGTGTAAGGACTGCGCCCCTTCGGACGGCCGTACGGGGCGCTCATATCGGCTTGAAATGTTCGAAGGGTTCGCGGCAATCAAGGCAGCGATGCAGCGATTTGCAGGCCGTCGAGCCGAAGGCGGACAGGCGCTCGGTGTGGCCGCTGGCGCAGCGCGGGCAGGGCACGGCGACCTGGCGGCGACCGACGATGCGGATAGCCACGGCGCCGTCGGCGAGCACCGGACCGGGCGGCGCGATGCCGTATTCCAGCAGCTTGCGCTTGCCCTCGGCGCTGATCCAGTCGCTGCTCCAGGCGGGAGCGCGGCACATGGTCACGCGCGCCGGACCGAGGCCGGCCGCATCGATGGCTTCGATCACGCTGCTGTTAATGACTTCGGTGGCGGGGCAACCGCTGTAGGTCGGGGTCAGCACGATCTCAAGTCCGTCGTCATGTTCGATGACTTCGCGCACCAGGCCCAGGTCGACCACCGACAGCGCCGGCACTTCGGGGTCGAGCACCGCGTTCAGGGCGGCCCAGGCCACCTCGCTGCGAGACCGCAGGATGGCTGTCACCAGGCGCCCCCGGGATAGGCGCGTTGCAGGTATTGCATCTCGGCCAGCAGATAGCCCATGTGTTCGCTGTGGCGGCCGGACTTGCCGCTGCTACGGAAAGTCGGCGCCGGCGGCACGGCGAGTTTGGCCTCGCCCAGCACCTCGCCGATTTCGGCCAGCCAGGGTTCGCGCAATTGCGCCCAGGCCGGGCCGAGGTCCGCAGCCACGGCGGCCGCATCCACCGCGTCGTCCTCGAACAGTTCCGGGGTATAGGGCCAGAGCCGGTCCAGCGCCACCACGCAGCGGCGGCGCGACTCGTCGCTGCCGTCGCCCAGGCGCACCGCCCAGTCGGCGGCGTGCTGCTGGTGGTAGCGCGCTTCCTTCAGCGCCTTGCCGGCGATCGCGGCGAGCTCGGCATCGCTCGATTCGCCCAGACGCTGCCACATCAGCTTGAGCCAGGTGGACAGCATCAGGTTGCGCAGTATGGTGAAGGCGAAGTCGCCGCGCGGCAGTTCGGCCAGGGTCGGATTGCGGTAGTCGCCCTCGTCGCGCAGGAAGGCGAGCTGGTCTTCGTCGTAGCCTTGCCCACCGCATTGGCCGCTGCGTTGTCCGGCCAGGGTCAGCAGCGCGCGCGCCTGGCCGATCAGGTCGAGCGCCATGTTCGACAGCGCGATGTCTTCTTCGAGGATGGGCCCGTGGCCACACCACTCGCCGAGGCGCTGGCCCGAAATCAAACAGGTATCGGCCAGGCGCAACAGGTAGGCCAGTTCGGGGGCGGCGGGAATCTTGATCGATGCTTGCATGGCACGGCCCTTACATGTGGTCGACGGAATCCGGCAGCTTGTAGAAGGTGGGATGGCGATACACCTTGTCTTCGGCGGGATCGAAATACATGTCCTTGTCGCCCGGATCGCTGGCGATGATCTGGTCCGAGCGCACCACCCAGACACTGCTGCCTTCCTGGCGCCGCGTGTAGACGTCGCGCGCCATCTGCACCGCCATCCTGGCGTCGGCGGCGTGCAGGCTGCCGCAGTGCTTGTGGTCGAGTCCGGCCTTGCTGCGGACAAAGACTTCCCACAGCGGCCATTCGCTATTCGTATCGCTCATGCTGCCTCCTTCAATTCCGATTTCCTCGCATGTGCCAACGCCGCTTCGCGCACCCACTCGCCCTCCTCCCAGGCCTGGACCCGGTCGGCAAGCCGCTCGCGGTTGCAGGGGCCGTCGCCGCCGACCACGCGCCAGAACTCGGACCAGTCGATGGCGCCGTAATCCCAGTGCTGGCTTTCCTCGTTCCAGCGCAGATCCGGATCGGGGAATGTGACGCCCAGCACCGCCGCCTGCTGCGCGGCGGCGTCGACGAACTTCTGCCGCAGGGTGTCATTGCTGACACGCTTGATGCCCCAGCGCATGCCCTGCGCCGAATTCGGGCTCTGGTCGTCGGGCGGGCCGAACATCATCAGGCAGGGCCACCACCAGCGATTCACCGCATCCTGCACCATGGCCTTTTGCGCCTCGGTGCCATTCTTCATCATCACCAGCAGGCTGTCGTAGCCCTGGCGTTGGTGGAAGCTTTCCTCGCGGCAGATGCGCACCATGGCGCGCGCATAGGGGGCGTAGGAGCAGCGGCAGATCGGCACCTGGTTCATGATCGCCGCGCCATCCACCAGCCAGCCGATGGCGCCGACATCAGCCCAGGTCAGCGTCGGGTAATTGAAGATCGAGCTGTACTTGGCCTTGCCCGTATGCAGCGCGTCGAGCATCTGGTCGCGGCTGGTGCCGAGAGTCTCGGCCGCGGCATAGAGGTAAAGGCCGTGGCCGCCCTCGTCCTGCACCTTGGCCAGCAGAATGGCCTTGCGCTTCAGGGTCGGCGCGCGGGTGATCCAGTTGCCCTCCGGCAGCATGCCGACGATCTCCGAATGCGCATGCTGGCTGATCTGGCGCAGCAGGGTCTTGCGGTAGTTCTCCGGCATCCAGTCCTTGGCTTCGATGAAGTCGCCGGCGTCGATGCGCTGGTCGAAGCGTTGCTGGAGCGCGGCCTCTTCGGCCGTGCGCAGGACAGGCTGACCGCCCTCCTCGCGCAGGGTGTCCATGGCTTGGGTATACATGCTGCGTCCTTCGGCTCTGCTGTTGCGGGGCGTCGGTACGGCCCTGCCGGGCCGCGCCAACGTGATACAGTTTAAATAATTTTTATTAACTATAGTGTATCACTTCAACCGTGTCAATTGAAATCTAAAGTACCGGCGCGAATTGCAGATCTTGGCTCCAGACTCAGGTTTCGTCACGAATGTCCGTAAATGCGGTTGTGATCCGAAGGGAGTCCGACAGCATGATGTTCAGAGTCAACTACAAGGGCATGCAGAAGTTCATCGGCCGACTGGAGCTGGCCTACGCCTACCTGGCGGAGCATTGGGGTTCTGCTTCGAAGGCCTATGAGATAGGCGTCAAGCTGGAGCGCGTGCTCTGAGGCAAGCGGTCGCCAGCCGGCGCGATTACCGGGACGACTGGCTACAGCAGCAGTTCCATGCCTTCGCGCGACAGGAGGTAAGTCGTCTCGCCGCCGGTTGCCGTAACGCCATTGGCCGCCAGCGCCGCACCAAAGGCGGTTTCGAGCGCATCGTCGCTACGTTCCGGCTCGTGATGGGTGCACACCAGCGTTTTCACCCCCAGGCGCCGCCCCCAGGCAATGCTGCCTTCGAGCGTGCCATGTCCCCAGCCGAGCTTGCCCTGATATTCGGCCGCGGTGTAGGAACTGTCGGCGATCATGATGTCGAGCCCGGCCAGTGCGGCGTCGAGCTGCGTCTGCCGCTGATCGATGATCTGCTGGAACTCGGCGTAGCCCTCGTCTTCCGGGGCATAAATATTGAGCCAGGGCTCGTGGTCGCCGGTAAAAAACACCGACTTGCCGTTACAGTCGATGCGATAGCCATAATTGACCACCGGATGATTCAGCAACAGCGGCAACACCGTGGCGTCGCCGATGGTCACCGCCTCGCCGACATTCACGCAGCGGTAGTCGATGTTGGCCTTCATCTCGGCCTCACGCACCGGGAAAAAGCTGTACTGAAGCTGCACCTCCATGATCTGCTCGATGCCACGCTGCGACACGATGTCGTAGGCGCCATGGATGCGGACCTTGTTGCCCGGGATATAAAGCGGGGTGAAGAAGGGCAGACCCTGGATATGGTCCCAATGGCTGTGGGTCATGAATATGTTGGCCTGAACCGGCAGGGACTTCAATAACTGCTGGGCCAGCGGGAAGATGCCGGTGCCGGCATCGAGGATGATCAGATGGCCCTCGTCGCTCCTTGCTTCGATGCAGGTGGTATTGCCACCGTAGCGCAAGGTATGCTGGCCAGGCGAGGCGATCGAACCACGCACCCCCCAGAAGCGGACTTTCATCGCCGTAACCTCATTCGTGCGCCACTTGGGCAAAAGCCATGGCCTCAGCGACGATCTTGTCCAGCTCGCCCAGGCGGTCGATCACGGCATTGAGGTCATCGCCGAACCGCAGCGGCGCTGGCGGTGCCTCGTCGGCGCGCCAGGGATTGCCGCTGTCGCCTATCCCACGCAGGCGCACGATCTGGTCGGCAGTGCGCAGGCAATCAAGCAGCGCCGAGCCGGCACGCGGATCGTGATGATCCCGGATGCAGCCCGCCAATTCGACCGGAAAGGTCCAGCGATGGGCCAGCATGGCGCCGACCACGCCATGGTCGATGCCGATGATCCTGGTTTCCGCCTCGTGCAAGGGTATGCCTTGCGCTGCCGCATACCGCATTGCCTCGCTGAATTCCGCCGGCAGGAATTGCGCCAGCACGATTTTGCCAAAGTCATGCAGCAGGCCGGCCACGTAGCAGTCACCGGGCTCAAGTTCCCCGGACGCGAAAGCCAGCCCCAGCTGGCGGGCAACGCCGGCCACCACCAGCGAATGCAACAGGTAGCGCTGGACATCGAATCCTGCCGCCGTGGTACGCGGCAAAACGCCGACGGCGGCGAAGCCCAGCGCCAGGTTTTTTACGGTGTTGATGCCGAGATAGACCACCGACTGCCCCACCGAAGTGATCTTGTTGGGCAGGCTGTAGTAGGCGGAGTTGATGACCTTGAAAATCTTCATGGTCATCACCGGGTCTTTTTCGATGACGGCGACGATTTCCTTGGCGGGGCAATTGATGTTGCGCGTCAATTCCAGCACGCGCTGCACACTGCGCGGGAAAGCCGGCATGCGCTCGACTGCCTGGCCCAGCTTGTGCTCCAGTTCGGGAGTCAGTTCGCTCAATTCGACGGCCTCGGAAATGCCGCCGATTATAGGGGTGCTCAGCCGGCGGCGATTACCGTAGTTTCCGCAACCCGCTCGTGGTAGCGTGCGCGATACAGCAGGCGGCGACGCTCCGGCGTCTCGGAGAATCCGGCACGATCGTGCAGCACGTTGTTGCAGACCAGGCCCATGCCGGGCTCCAGTCGGCCATGCAGGGTCCACGGCGTGGGCGCGGCGAGGATGCGGACGAGTGCCGCCACCGCCGCGCGCGTGGCGCCATCGCCGCGCCATTCGATGCTGACCGTGCGCGCCGTGTAGCGCATATGCAGGAAGCCCGCGGAATCGACGGAAAATACAGGGCCGGGCTGGGCCGCGCGCGCCACGCCGTTGTCGTCCATGCGCGCGGGGATGGTCATGACGTCGTCGCGCGACAGCGCCCGGATATGGTCGGGATTCTCGTCGCGCAGCAGGATGTAGGCGAGCTCGTGGTCCAGCAACTGGTTTTCGCCGCCGCTGGCGGCGCTTTGCACGCAGTGCAGGATCAGGCCGCGCACCGTGCGTTCGGGCGTGTTGTAGTAGCCGTCGGTATGCCAGCGGATCGGCTTGTCGGTATAGGGAATGAACTCGCGCCGCTCGCTGCGCTCCTCCGCGCCGCGCACCGAGATCGGCGAAATCGCGTCCTCGTCGGTCAGCCAGTGGCTGTCGAGCCGCTTGAGGCCGAGCTGGCGGCCGAGCTGGCGCGGGATTTCCTTGTCGGGGTCGCCCACCGTGTTGCTGCCGTAGATCGCCATGTTGGCCGTGGCGCAGCGTTCCAGCAGCGCGGCGCGCTCGGCCGGCGCGAGTCGCCGCGGATCGTCGAGCGCGACCAGGATGTCCTCGATGCGACGCGGCGCGGTATCGAGCTTCCTCTCGCGCCAGGCGGCATAGGCTGCCTGGTCTGCCAGGTCGAAGGGATTACTCACCGGAAACGCCGTCCCGCGAGCGCCGACTTTTCACGGTCTCGGGGTGGAACAATCCACCCAGGGTCTTTTGCAGGGTCCTGATCGCCTCGGGCGATTCGATTTCCATGACCTGATCGACGGCCCACAGGCGATCCTTCTCCGGCAGCGTGTCCTTGATACAGGCGGCAAAGCAGCGGCGGAAACCGAAATCCGGGCCGGCGGCATCGAAGCCGAACTCGGCGTACTCGTCGCTGCGCCGGTTGTAGAGTTCGAGGAAGTTGCGACCGGCCGCGCCGGGCGCGAAATCGGGCAGCAGGGCCTCGCGCGCCTCCTCGACCATCCCGGCCAGGCGCTTCACCAGTGCCACCGTGAACTCGGCGCGCGTTTCCGGTTCCAGGTCATCGTGGGCGATACGATCGGCCGACAGCGCAAGAAAGCACAGGTATTCGCAGACGAAATCGAACCAGCCGCGCCCGACCTCGATGTCATAGTCGGCCTGACGCATGCGGGTGATGGATTCCTGCCCCAGCTTCCAGGCCAGCATGGCGATCACGCTGGCATGCTCGGCCATGGCGCGCGGCCGGCCGGAGTGGAAGCTGTTGCGGATGCGCAGCGCCATGAGGGATCAGTAGCCGCCTTTGCCGAACGGCTTGGTCAGGCCGGCGATCTTGACCCCCTGCTTGGCGGCACCGCCGTCGGGGAAAAGTTCGAACATGCGCGCGCTGGAAACGTCGGCAATGACCTGTTCATCTTCCAGCATCTTCATCATGTTGCGCAGGTTGGGCGTGTGGCCGTCTTCCTGGTACTTGCGGCGCAGGAAGTCAATGATCGCGCGATGGTCATCGGTCAGCGCGACGCCCTGCTCGGCGGCGATGGCTTCCACGGCTTCCGCGCTGAAGTCGGCTTCCAGCAGGTAGCCGTCGTCGTCGGTTTCCTTTTCCACTCCGTTGATGGTGTAGCCCATTAGCGTCTCCTCAAGAAAAACTCGTGAATTCCCTTGCCCGTTTCGTGGCTGAACAGCAGTTCCGCCGCACCGGCCTTGGCCCAGGAAGCGATATCGTCGGCCGAACCGGGGCAATCACTGACCAGTTGCAATACCTCGCCGGCCTTCATGCCGTCGAGCAGTTTTTTCGCTTCGAGGATGGGGCCGGGACAGGAGACACCGCGCATGTCCAAGGTGACATGCGGGATCGGCGTCGCCGCCGCGCTGCCGGCGCGCTGGATCAGGTAGGCGGTCTTGCCGTCGGCCTGCTTCTTCGATTCGAGCACCTGGTTGCCGGTGAATTTCGCCCAGGCGAAGAGGTCATCGGCGGTGCCGGGGCAATCCGATATCAGCCTCAGCGTCTGGCCCGGCTGCAGGTCGTCGACGATTTTCTTGGCGCCCAGCAGCGGTGCCGGGCAGGGTAGCCCGCTGGTATCCAGCGTGACGGTGGCAATGTCTGTCATGTGTGTCTTCTCCCTTTGAACTTGCTATTCGCCAACGGCGGCGATGGATTTGTGCGGCACGAACAGGCCGCAGCCCAGCAGATGGTGGCGGCCCAGGCCGGCTTCCTGGATGGCGACGGACTCCGCCCGCTTGAGGCCGTGCAGCATCAGGGCGAAACCATGCACTTCGGTTCCGCCGCAGCGCAGGCGACGGGCACGGCCGGTGACCGGCTGCGCGCCGAGGCCGCGTTCGGCAAGCTCGGCACGACAGGCGGCCAGGAAAGCGATCTCGTCCGCCGTTTCGTAGCTGACGAAGTGCGAATACACGACCTCGGTCACCGGCAGCAAGGGGCGCCGGCTGGCGCGGCCGATGCCCAGCGGCTGCCCGGCCACATCCAGCCGGCGGCCGCTCAAGGAGTCGGCGCTGGCGCCACGGTGATTGGGCACGCGCAGCGTCAGGCGGCTGCGGCGACCGACAAAATGCCCGCCATCGCCACGCCCCAGACCGGAAAGGGGCAGGATGCCGGCGCGCGGCTCCTCGTCGAGCCAGGGCAAGGCGGCGCGCAAAGCCACCGAGAGGGCTTCGGCGTGATCGGTGGCAAGCGTCCCGGCGTCGAGCTCGAAGACGACATCGACCATGTTCGCGGAAGCCTCCTCGGGCCAGTCCCTCACGCTTCGCCTCCCGGGGTAGCGGCACCCGGCTGCGCCGCGGCCCAGTCGCTGAGCACCTTGCCCCATTGGGCGGCGGTCAGCGGATCGATGTCGAAGATGGTGAAGCGGCTGCCTTCGCGGATGCGCGTGCGCAGCATGGGCATGCCGCCGGCTTCATAGACGAACTCCTGGAGTTCGATCGCCTGGTTGCCGATCGGCACACGAAACTTGGCAAGTGTCTTGACGTTATCCACGGATTTCCTCGGGTCGGGACTATGGCATTCGGCGGGTAGCAGGGCCATTCCCGCAAGGTAGTGGAAGCATATAACCCTTTCGGGTAGGTCCGTTTACCTGCCGGGAGTATGGCTTGTGCACCGCACCCAACCCTATGATTCGACAATCGCGTACCACCCCGACAACGAGGAGAGACTGACCATGGCCAAGCCCATGCACCCCACCCCGAACCTGGATCAACTGGAAACCGGGCCCTGGCCCAGTTTTGTCACCGGCCTGAAGCGCCTGGCCAAGGACAAGGACTACGTGGTCGATGTCCTCGGTCACCTCGAGCAGTCCTACCAGACCCGCAAGGGCTACTGGAAGGGCGGCACGGTCGGCGTGCGCGGCTACGGCGGCGGCGTCATCCCCCGCTTCACCGAGATCAAGGACGCCAACGGCCAGGCCGTGTTCAAGGACGCCGCCGAGTTCCACACCATCCGTGTCATGCCGCCTCCGGGCATGCACTACGACACCGCTACCCTGCGCCAGCTTTGCGACATCTGGGACAAGTACGGTTCCGGCCTGATCGCGCTGCACGGCCAGTCGGGCGACATCATGATGCAGGGCTGCACCACCGAAAACGTGCAGAAGGCCTGGGACGAGATCAATGAAATGGGCTTCGACCTCGGCGGCGCCGGCCCGGCCGTGCGCACCTCGATGTCCTGCGTCGGCGCGGCGCGCTGCGAGCAGTCCTGCTACGACGAAGCCAAGGCGCACAAGGCGGTGATCAACAGCTTCCTCGACGACATCCATCGTCCCGCCCTGCCCTACAAGTTCAAGTTCAAGTTCTCCGGCTGCGGCAACGACTGCATGAACGCCATCCAGCGTTCCGACATGGCCGTGATCGGCACCTGGCGCGACAACATCCGCACCGACGACGAGCTGGGCCAGAAGTGGTTCGCCAAGCACGGCATGAACGAGCTGATCAACGACGTGGTCTCGCGCTGCCCGACCAAGGCGCTGCAGATCAAGGATGCCGGCGCGGTGCGCAAGGATGGACACATCTCCGCCGTGGCGCTGGATGGCAAGCAGTGCCTGGAAATCGACAACAAGGACTGCGTGCGCTGCATGCACTGCATCAACGTCATGACCGGCGCCCTGGCTCCGGGCAAGGACAAGGGCGCCTCGATCCTGGTCGGCGGCAAGAGCCACCTCAAGATCGGCGGCCTGATGGGCACGCTGGTGGTTCCCTTCATGAAGCTGGATACCGAGGAAGACCGCGAGAAGCTGGTCGAACTGGCCCAGTCGATCATCGACTTCTTCGCCGAAAACGCGCTGGAGCACGAGCGCACCGGCGAAATGATCGAGCGCATCGGCCTGGTGAACTTCCTCGAAGGCATCGGCCTCGACGTCGATCCGCACATGATCAATACGCCGCGCACCAATCCCTACGTCCGCACCGACGGCTGGGATGAGGAAGTGGCGAAGATCGAAGCCAAGAAGAAGGCCGCGGCCTAAGCATCGCGACAGGCTCCCTCCGGCAGACCCGGCGGGAGCCCGGACGCGTTCAAAACCCTACTCGTTATATCGACTTTTCCGGAGACAACCATGGCTGAAGCCCAAGCACTGCGCAAGGCGGTCGAGTGCGGCGTACCCGACAACGACAAGTACATGCACCCGACGCTGCTGAAGAACCGGGGCAACTGGAAGTATCACGATCGCCCCCGTCCCGGCGTCCTGCACCACGTCGCGCATTCCGGCGACCAGGTCTGGTCGGTGCGTGCCGGCACCCAGCGCCAGATGGACACCCATACCATCCGCAAGCTGTGCGACATCGCCGAGCAGTACGCCGAAGGCTTCGTGCGCTTCACCATCCGTTCCAACATCGAATACATCGTCGCCGACCAGAAGAAGGTCGATCCGCTGATCGCCAAGCTGGAAGGCGAAGGCTTCCCCGTCGGCGGCACCGGCAACTCGGTGACCATGGTCGCCCACACCCAGGGCTGGCTGCACTGCGACATCCCCGGCACCGACGCCTCTGGCGTGGTCAAGTCGATGATGGACCAGCTCTATGACGAGTTCAAGAACGAGCAGATGCCCAACCGCGTGCACCTCTCGACCTCCTGCTGCGAAATCAATTGCGGCGGCCAAGCCGACCTCGCCGTGATCGTGCAGCACACCAAGCCGCCGAAAATCAACCACGACCTCGTCGCCAACGTCTGCGAACGCCCCGCCGTGGTTGCCCGCTGCCCGGTCGCCGCGATCCGTCCGGCCCTGGTCAATGGCAAGCCCTCGCTGGAAGTCGATGAAAAGAAGTGCATCTGCTGCGGCGCCTGCTACCCCCCCTGCCCGCCCATGCAGATCAACGACCCCGAGCACTCCAAGCTGGCGATCTGGGTCGGCGGCAAGAACTCCAACGCGCGCGGCAAGCCCACCTTCATGAAGATGGTCGCCTCCGGCCTGCCCAACAATGCCCCGCGCTGGCCCGAGGTCAACGAAGTGGTGGGCCGCATCCTGCGCACCTACAAGGCCGACGCCCGCCCCTGGGAGCGCATGGCCGACTGGATCGACCGCATCGGCTGGCCGCGTTTCTTCGAAAAGACCGGCCTGCCCTTCACCAAGTACCTGATCGACGATTGGCGTGGCTCGCGGGCCAACCTCAACGCGTCGAACCACGTTCGCTTCTGAGGAAAGCCTGACGATGAAAATCGCCATCCTGATCAACGAAGGGCCCTACCAGCACCAGGCGACCGACACGGCCTTCCTGTTCTGCAAGGCCGCGCTGGCCAAGGGCCACGAGATCCGCCGCGTGTTCTTCTATCACGACGGCGTGAACAACTCCTCCTCGCTGACCGAGCCGCCGCAGGACGACCGCAACATCGTCCAGCGCTGGTCGAAGCTGGCCGACGAGCACAAGCTGGACCTCGTGGTCTGCGTTGCCGCCGCACTGCGTCGCGGCATCAAGGACGAAAACCTGGCGCCGGGATTCCGCATCTCCGGACTTGGACAACTGGTCGAAGCCGGCATCGAGGCCGACCGCCTGGTGACTTTCGGAGACTGACATGAGTGAAGGCACCGTCAAGAAATTCATGTTCGTCAACCGCAAGGCGCCCTACGGCACCATCTACGCGCTGGAGTCGCTGGAAGTGGTGCTGATCTCCGCCGCCTTCGACCAGGACGTCAGCCTCGTCTTCATGGACGACGGCGTGTTCCAGTTGAAGAAGGGCCAGCAGACCAAGGGCATCGAGAACAAGAACTTCTCGCCCACCTACCGCGCGCTGGATGGCTACGACATCGAGAAGCTCTACGTCGAGCAGGAATCGCTGGCCGCCCGCGGCCTCACCGAGGACGACCTGCTGGTCGATGTCACGGTGATGTCGAAGGCGGAGATGGGCAAGCTGATGGAAACCATGGACGTCGTCCTCAGCTTCTGACGCCCATGACTCCGATCACCAGCCATAAATCATGAAACGCCTGCACACTCGCGCTGCCATGAGCGGGCAAACTCGGCCCGCCCCCCTTCGCCCCCCTCGCGGGGGGTTCCTGAACGGCTCGCTGCGCCCGATATCACCAGCGACCCCTTCTGTTGCTTCACGTTAAGGGAATTCAAATGCTGCACATCGTCAACAAATCCCCCCTCGAACGCAACGCGCTGGACGCCTGCCTGCGCGTGGCCCAGGGCGGCGCCCTGCTGCTGACCGAAGACGCGGTATACGCAGCGACGCGCGGCAACGCCGCCGCCGACAAGATCACCGCCGCCATGGCCGGCATCAAGGTCTATGTGCTCGGCCCCGATCTCGATGCCCGCGGCATGACGGATCGCCTGCTTGAAGGCGTGACCTCGGTCGACTACGGCGGCTTTGTCGATCTCGTCGCCGAGTATCCGACCAACCAGTCCTGGCTTTAATCCTTTTCCATTTACCCGCCTCACTCCAAGGAGACACACATGGGCACCATCGAAGTTAGCGGCAAGAGCTACGAAACCGACGAAGAAGGCTATCTGGTCAATCTCGGCGACTGGAACGAAGAAGTCGGCGCCTACCTCGCCACCACCGAGTCGGTCGAAATGACCGACCAGCACTGGGAAGTCATCAACTTCCTGCGTGACTACTACAACGAGTTTCAGATCGCCCCGGCCGTACGTGTGCTGACCAAGGCCATCGGCAAGAAGCTCGGCCCGGAGAAGGGCACCAGTCAGTACCTGTACGACCTCTTCCCCTACGGTCCCGCCAAGCAGGCCTGCAAGATCGCCGGCCTGCCCAAGCCGACCGGCTGCGTTTGACAGAGGTCAGGGATCAGGAATCAGATCGCCGCGATAGCGCCCTGCCTCTGATACCTGATACCTGATCCCTGATACCTGACATGAACCTCGTCTTCGCCCTGCTGTTCTATGCCGCCACCCTGATCCTGGTGGGTGGCGTGGCGTACCGGATCTACGAGTACGCGCGCGTTCCCGCGCCCTTGAAGATCCCGACCACGCCGGCGCCGACCACCACGGGTGGCGTCGTCTTCCGCATGTTCCGCGAAGTGCTGTTCTTCGAAAGCCTGTTCAAGTCCAACCTGTGGATCTGGGCGCTGGGCTGGCTGTTCCACGTCGGCCTCGCCCTGGTGTTGCTGCGCCATGTGCGCTACTTCACCGAGCCGGTGAATTTCATCATCGCTTTCATCCAGCCCTTTGGCATGTATGCCGGCTTTGCCATGGCCGCCGGACTTGCAGGACTGTGGGCACGCCGCTTCCTGGTCGAGCGCATCCGCTACATCTCGACGCCCTCCGACCACCTGATGCTGGCACTGCTGCTGGGCATCGCCTTCACCGGCCTGGCAATGAAGTTCCTGATGCATACCGACGTCGTCGCCGTGAAGACCTTCTTCCTGGGCCTGATGGTGTTCGAGATCCATCCGCTGCCCGCCCACCCCGGCCTCTACCTGCACCTTGGCATGGTGGCGCTGCTGATGATCGTGTTCCCGCTGTCCAAACTGCTGCACGCCCCCGGCGTGTTCTTCTCGCCGACCCGCAACCAGGTCGACAACCCCCGCGAAACGCGCCACTTGGCGCCCTGGGCCGCGCAACTCGATAGCAAGAATTGACCATGGCCGACGAAACCACACCCGTCGCCGTAGCGCCAGCGCCGACTTCTTCGCCAGCGGTCGCCAAATCGGCTGCCCCGGCCAAGCCCAAGGTCGAGGCGCCCGCCTACCGCGAATTCCCCACGATTCCCGCGTTGCAACCGGACGCGATGACGGGATCGAACCCCTTCGTCGCCGCCGCTGCCCACAACGAGGCGATCGGCTTTCCCGGCGCCCTGCTCGATGGCTGGGAACAGAAGGCCGTTGCCAAGATGGGCGAACTGCTGGGCAAGTACCGCTCGCTGCGCGTGTACATGGACGCCTGCGTGCATTGCGGCGCCTGCACCGACAAGTGCCACTATTTCATCGGCACCGGCGACCCGAAGAACATGCCGGTGGCGAGGCAAGACCTGATGCGCTCGGTGTATCGCCGCTATTACACCCTGCCCGGCAAACTCTTCCCCAAGCTGGTCGGCGCCCGCGACATGACCAAGGACGTGCTCGACGACTGGTTCCGCTATTACAACCAGTGCTCCGAGTGTCGCCGCTGTTCGGTGTTCTGCCCCTACGGCATCGACACCGCCGAAGTCACCATGGCGGCCAAGGAGATCATGCATACCGTCGGTCACGGGCACAAGTATGTGAACGAGATCATCGGCAAGGTGCACAAGATCGGCAACAACCTCGGCCTGCCCGGCCCGGCGCTGGAAAACACGCTGGAAGGCCTGGAAGAGGACGTGCTGGAAGACACCGGCGCGGCCGTCAAGTATCCGCTCGACATGCAGGGCGCCGAAGTGCTGCTGGTGACGCCCTCAGCCGACTTCTTCGCCGAACCGCATGTCGACAGCCTGATCGGCTACGGCAAGGTCTTCCACGCCGCCGGCATATCCTGGACGCTGTCCTCGAAGGCCTCGGAGGCCGGCAACTTCGGCATGTTCATCGGCAACTACGAGCAGATGCAGAAGATCGCCATGCGCGTGCGCGAAGCCGCGCTGGAACTCGGCGTCAAGCGCATCGTGGTCGGCGAGTGCGGCCACGCCTGGCGCGTCGCCTATGCCTTCTGGAACACCCTGACCGGCATCGGCGCCGGCGCCGGGGTTGGCAAACCGGACCCGTTTGCGATCCAGTTGCAGAAGCAGCTCGACCCCAACTACAAGCAGCCCTCGCACATCTGCGAAGTGACCTGGGACCTGATCCAGGCCGGCCGCCTGAAGTTCGACAAGGCAGCCAACGACCACCGCATCGTCACCTTCCACGATTCCTGCAACGTCGCCCGCGGCTCGCGCATGGGCGACTACGCCGGCGGCCAGTTCGACATCCCGCGCAACATCATCCGCGCCGTGGCCAACCACTATGTCGACATGTCGGAAGCCACCACGCGCGAAAAGACCTTCTGCTGCGGCGGTGGCGGCGGCCTCTTGACCGACGAGCTGCTCGATCTGCGCGTCAAGGGCGCACTGCCGCGCATGGAGGCGCTGAAGCAGGTGGCCGACCAGCATGGCGTCAACTTCATGGCCACCATCTGCGCCATCTGCAAGGCGCAATTCACCAAGGTGCTGCCCTACTACGGTTTCAAGATGAGCATGGTCGGCGGCGTGCACCAACTGGTCAGCACGGCCATCGTACTCAATAACGAACAATGATTTTCACTGGAGACCCGCATGTCCGCCACTACTGAAAACCAGACCGAAAAACTGACCTTCCGCCGTTACAAGGACGGTGACGTCAAGGTCAAGCGCTGGCAGGAACAGATCTTCCAGGCCAGCTGGTCGCACAAGTGCCCGACCTACATCCAGTCCACCCCGCCCTGCCAGGGTTCCTGCCCCTCGGGCGAGGACATCCGCGGCTACCTCAACATCGTGCGCGGCATCGAAAAGCCTCCCGTCGGTGCCGACGGCAAGCCCGTCATGCCCTGGCAGGAATACGCCTGGCGCCGCCTGACCGAAGCCAATCCCTTCCCCGCCGTGATGGGCCGCGTCTGCCCGGCGCCCTGCGAGACGGGCTGCAACCGCAATGAGGTCGAGGACCACGTCGGCATCAACTCGGTCGAGCATTTCCTCGGCGAGTACGCGATCAAGAACAACCTCCAGTTCAAGAAGCCCGAGACACAGACTGGCAAGAAGGTCGCCGTGCTCGGCGGTGGCCCGGCCGGTTTGTCGGTGGCCTACCAGCTCGCGCTCAAGGGCCATTCGGTCACCGTGTTCGACGACCACGAATACCTCGGTGGCATGATGCGCTACGGCATCCCCGGCTACCGCACACCGCGCGACATCCTCGACGCGGAAATCCAGCGCATCCTCAACCTCGGCGTCGAAGTCAGGCTCAAGACCAAGGTCGGCGTCGATCTCACGATGGAGCAGATCAACCAGGACTTCGACGCGGTATTCCTCGGCCTCGGCGCCCAAGGCGGCCGCGCCCTGCCGGCCGAGGGCGCCGACAACGTGCCCAATGTCGTCACCGCCACGGCCTTCCTCAAGGCCTTCAACGACGGCCGCCTGCAGCACGTCGGCAAGCGCGTGGTGGTGGTCGGCGGCGGCGACACCTCGATGGACGTCGCCACCGTAGCGCGTCGCCTCGGCCACATCGAACACTCCAAGCCGACCGACTGGGAAGCCGCGATCGCCGGCCAACTCGCCCAGGATGCCGCCGACATTTCGCGTCGGCAGGGCGCCGAGGTCACGCTCACTACCGTTTATATGATGGCCAGCAAGCAGGAGATCGAGCACGCCGAATCCGAAGGCATCGCCATCATGGGCGGCTGGATGCCCGTCGCCGTACTCAAGGGCGCCGACGGCCGCGCCACCGGCCTGCGCGTCAAGCAGTGCGAAGCCAAGATGGTTGGCGGGCGCCTCGACATCAAGCCCATCGAAGGCACCGAGAAGGACCTGCCGGCCGACCTGATCGTCTCCGCCATTGGCCAGACGGTGGACCTCACCGGCCTCGAAGCCTTCAACAACGGCAAGGGTGCTGTCTCGGCTGACAAGAACTACCAGGTCGCCGGCAAGCCTGGCGTGTTTGCCGGCGGCGACGTGCTGCGTCCCCACCTGCTGACCACCGCCATCGGCCACGGCGCCATCGCCGCCGACGGCATCGACCAGTTTCTCGCCGGCCATGAAGCCGGCCGTCGACCGAAAATCGACGTGCATAGTTTCGACCTGATGCGCAAGTACGTCGAGAAAGGCGTCAAGCTCGGCGCGATCAAGGATGCGGTGCGTGGCACCGACAGCGAGAAGAACGCGGTACATAACTTCGACAACCGCTCCGAGCGCTATGTGATCGCCCACGACGAGCTTTTCCTCGGCCACTTCCAGTACACCGAACGCAACAAGCGCCACATCACCCACCTCAACAAGGAGTCCGCGCTGGGCAACTTCGAGGAGCGCCTGGAGGCCCTCTCCGAGCAGCAGGCGGTCGGCGAAGCCAAGCGCTGCATGAGCTGCGGCCTGTGCTTCGAATGCGACAACTGCGTCGTGTATTGCCCGCAGACGGCGGTGTACAAGGTCAAGAAGGCCGAGGCCATGACCGGCCGCTACGTCGCCACCGACTACGACAAGTGCATAGGCTGCCACATCTGCTCCGATGTCTGTCCGACGGGTTACATCCAAATGGGACTCGGTGAGTAATTCCGCCATGAAGCTGTTGCGCCTAGTCGCCACCTTGCTGTTCGCGGCCGTCGCCGTGTTGCCGGCGCCGACTTTTGCCGGCGGGGGCGGGCGCACGCCCAAGCCCGTGGTCAGCATCGAAAATCCGGGCAAATGCGTGGCGCCGGCGGAAGAAATGCGCCGCAACCACATGGAAATGCTCAAGCACCAGCGCGACCGCACGCTGCGCCAGGGCATACGTGGCGAGCCGGCTTCGCTCAATGCCTGCATCGAGTGCCATGCCAGCAAGAGGACCGGCTCCGTGCTCGGCGGCAAGGACAACTTCTGCGAAAGCTGCCACAGCTATGTCGCGGTCAAGCTCGACTGTTTCGAATGCCACCAGCCCAAGGCCAAATTCAAGGCCGCAGGATTGAAACCATGAACGCGCCCGACCGCAATCCCCGCCGCGCCTTCATCGCCGCCGCCGGTGCCGGCGTTGCCGGTCTCGGCTTCACCGCCATCGCCCCCGGCCTGCACCTGATGGCCGTCGCGAGTGAAGCAAATGCGGCCGCCCGCCCCGCCGGCACCGCCGCTTCTCCAGCCGTGCGCTGGGGCCTCTTGATCGACGCGACCAAATGCGCTCCCGGCTGCACCAAGTGCATCGACGCCTGCCACACCGAAAATGGCGTCAACGAAAAGCTGCCCGACGCACGGCAGGCTTCGCAGTGGATACGCAAGATCGAGCTGGTCGACCGCCGCAACGGCAAGAAGACCGAGCTGCCGATGATGTGCCAGCACTGCGCCAAGCCGCCCTGCGTCGACGTCTGTCCCACCGGCGCCTCGATGAAGCGGGCCGACGGCATCGTGCTGGTCGACCGCCACACCTGCATCGGCTGCCGCTACTGCATGATGGCCTGCCCCTACAAGGCGCGCTCCCTGGTCCATGTGCCTCTGACCGAACAGAACCCGGAAGTGCCACGCGGCCAGGGCTGCGTCGAATCCTGCACGCTCTGCGTGCATCGCGTGGACAAGGGCCAGATCCCGGCTTGCGTCGAATCCTGTCCGGAGGGCGCGATGATCTTCGGTGACCTCAACGACCCGTCCAGCGCCATCGCCAAACGCATCGCCAGCGTGCCGACCACGCAAGTTCGCAGCGACCTGCGCCTCAATCAAGCCGTGCGCTACCAAGGTATCTAGTCATGGCCACACTCAATCCCCGCCACGAAGAAGGCCTCTTCTACCTGCTGGCCGCGATCGGCGGCCTAGTCTCTGCGCTAGGCGTCGGTGCGGCGCTCTACATGGAACACTCTGGCCATGTCGTGACCGGCATGAACAACCAGATCGTCTGGGGCCTGCCCCACGTTGTCGCCATTTTCCTGATCGTCGCCGCCTCGGGTGTGCTCAACGTCGCCTCGATGGGCTCGGTCTTCGGCCGCAAGCTCTACAAGCCGCGCGCACCGCTCTCCGGCCTGCTCGCGCTGGCCATGATCAGCGGCGGCCTGGCCGTGATCATGCTCGACCTCGGCCGCGCCGACCGCATCATGGTTGCCGCAACCCACTTCAATCCGACCTCGGTGTTCGGTTGGAACGTCATCCTCTATCCGGTGTTCTATGGCGTCGTCGCGGTATATCTGTGGACCATGATGGAACGACGCATGTATCCCTGGATGAAGGTGGCGGGCTTCGCCACCTTTATCTGGCGCATCATCCTGACCACTGGCACCGGCTCCATCTTCGCCTTCCTCGTCGCGCGCCAGGCCTACGGCACGGCGCTGCTGGCGCCGATGTTCATCATCATGTCCTTCTGCTGGGGCCTCGCGGTCTTCCTCGTGGTGCAGTCGACCATGTACGCCTGGAACGGGCTGACGCTGCCGCCGCTGGTCCTGCAGCGCATGAAGAACCTGCTGGCCACCTTCGTCGCCGCGGTGCTTTACTTCACCATCGTGCTGCACCTGGTCAACGCTTATTTCGCCAGGAACATTGCCTTCGAACACTTCATCCTGTTCGACAGCGAGTTCGCCGGCGCGTTCTGGCTCGGCCAGATCCTGATCGGCACCCTGCTGCCGCTGGCGCTGCTGTTGAACCCCGCCACCGCAGCGAAGTCGCTCTGGGTCAATGTCGCGGCCCTGCTCGTCCTCGTCGGCGCCTACTACCAGCTCTACGTCTTCATCATTGGCGGCCAGGCCTTCCCGCTCGACATCTTCCCCGGTTACGACGTCAAGAGCAGTTTCATGGACGGGGCAGTCGATCACTACTCGGCTTCCCTTCCGGAAATCATCCTGGCCCTTGGCGGCCTCGGCATCGCCTTTACCATGACCACCATCGGCGTGCGTATCCTGCATTTCCTTCCGCAGGACGACCTCGCCGAGCTGGAAGCAGCCGCCAGCGCAACCGACTGAGTCGGCGTCGGGCGCAGGGCATGCACCGCTTCCTGATCTCCGCCGCGCACAAGTCCTCGGGCAAGACCACGGTCAGCATCGGCCTCGCCGCCGCGTTGCATGCGCGCGGCCTGGTCGTGCAGCCCTACAAGAAGGGTCCCGACTACATCGACCCGCTGTGGCTGGGAACAGCCGCCGGGCGCCCCTGCTACAACCTCGACTTCTTCCTTTCGCCCGACGCCGAGCTGCGCCAGCAGTTCGCCCGCCATGGCCACGACGCCGACGTCTGCCTGGTGGAAGGCAACAAGGGCCTCTACGACGGGCTCGACCTCGAAGGCTCGAACAGCAATGCGGCGCTGGCGCGGCTGCTGGACCTGCCCGTGGTGCTGGTGCTCGATGCGCGCGGCATGACGCGCGGCATCGCGCCGCTGATCCTCGGCTACCAGGCCTTCGACCCCGGCATCCGCATCGCCGGGGTGATCCTCAACCGCCTTGGCGGCCGTCGCCACGAATCCAAGCTGCGCGCGGTGATAGAGCATTACACCGAGGTGCCGGTGATCGGCGCGGTGCAGGAGGATCCCGAACTCGCGCTGGTCGAGCGCCACCTCGGCCTGATGCCGGCGAATGAAAGCGCCGAAGCCGCGCGCCATGTCGCGGCCATCGGCGAACGCATCGCCGCCCAGGTCGACCTCGACCGACTGCTGGCACTCAGCCACGTGACGACTCCATTGGCGCCCCCGCCGCCGCGTGCGTCAAGCCGGACCGACCCGGTGCGCATCGCCGTCGCCCGCGATGCCGCCTTCGGCTTCTATTACGCGGATGACCTCGATGCGCTCGCCGCGGCCGGTGCCGAAACGGTGTTCTTCGACACCTTGAAGGACGCCACCCTGCCCGCCTGCGACGGCCTGCTGATCGGCGGCGGCTTTCCCGAATGCTTCCTCGGTGAACTGGAGGCCAACCGTGCCTTGCGCACCGACATCCGTCGCGCCATCGAAGGCGGCCTGCCGACCTATGCCGAATGCGGCGGCCTGATGTACCTCGCACGCGGCATCGAATGGAAGGGGCGGTATGCCGACATGGTAGGCGCGATTCCCGGCGATGTCCGCATGCATGCCAAACCGGTCGGCCGTGGCTACGTCATCCTCGAAAGCACCGCGATGCACCCCTGGCGCGGCAGGGACGGCGGCGGCGGCGCCGAGCTGCACGCCCACGAATTCCACTATTCGGATATCGCCGGGCTGCCGGCGGACACGCGCTTCGCCTACGATGTCCGTCGCGGCCATGGCATCGACGGCCACCATGACGGCATCGTCCTGCACCGCATGCTCGCCTCTTACACGCACCTGCGCGCCACCGCCGGCTGCGACTGGCCGGCGAAATTCGTCCAGTACCTGCGCCACTGCAAGAATCCCGATTCCACGAAAGTACCGGCATGTTCACTCTGACCCCCCTGGCGGCCGAGCAAATTGCGCGTGCCGCCACCACTCAGGGCGAAGGCCCACCGCTGCTGCGCGTCGCCGCAAAACTGGACGAAAAAGACGGCGAACTTGTCTACGGCATGGGCTTCGACGAGGAGCGCGAGGACGATCTGATTATCGACGGCCCCGGCGTCACGGTGCTGATCTCGCCGCGCAGCCAGCCCTTGCTGGAAAACACCACGCTGGACTTCGCCGAGGTGCAGCCCGGCGAATTCCAGTTCATCTTCCGGACCAACTGCACCACGCCCCAGCGCTCCGGTGGCTGCGGAAGTTGCGGCGGCGGTTGTTCCTGATCAAGTTTGGCGCTTCCCGGCTGCGTTAGGATTTCGCCCATGAAACCCGTTCCCGCACAACCCGGCTGGGTCTATCTGGTCGGCGCCGGCCCCGGCGATCCGGAACTGCTGACGATCAAGGCGGCGCGCCTGATCGGCGAAGCCGATGTCCTGGTCTATGACAACCTCGTTTCCAGGGCAGTGCTGGGGCTGGCCCGACCCGATGCCGAGTTGATGTATGCCGGCAAGGAGCGGGGCAACCATTCATTGCCGCAGGAGCAGATCAACCAGCTGCTGGTACGCCTGGCGAAAACCGGCAAGCGTGTGGTCAGGCTCAAAGGCGGCGACCCTTACATCTTCGGCCGCGGCGGCGAGGAAGTCGAAACCCTGCAAGCCGACGGCGTGCATTTCGAAGTGGTGCCCGGCATTACGGCGGCGGCCGGCGTCGGCTCCTATGCCGGCATTCCGCTGACCCATCGCAACTACGCCCAGGCCTGCGTCTTCGTCACCGGCCACCTCAAGGATGGCAGCATGAACCTGGACTGGCCCGGCCTCGCCCGCAAGCGCCAGACCGTGGTGATCTACATGGGACTGTCCGGCCTGTCCCATCTCTGTGCCAAGCTTATGGAACACGGCCTGCCGCCCGAGTGGCCCGCCGCCATCGTGCAGCACGGCACCCAACCCAGCCAGCGCACCGTAACGGGCACCCTGGCCAGCTTGCCGAAGCTTGCGGAACATGCCAACTTACGCGCGCCGACCCTGATCATCGTCGGCGAGGTCGTCACCCTGCGCGACAAGCTGCGCTGGTTCGAGGAAGACCGCGGATAACTATCCCCCGGCGGAGCCGGGAGTGATTTCCGTCGACACGGCGCCTGGCGCGGGCGCACAGCTCTGCGTGGCAGGATCCCTGGCCGCGCCCGGATATACAATGCGCGGCGATAGGGGCCACGTGTGGCCGGGCCGTAAGCTGTTTCCAGCCGGTGGAAAACCATGAGATATCAAGACAGCGCCGAACAAAGCGCGGAGTTCCTCAGACTCGCCCTGCCCCTGATGTCGCGGCAGCGTGCAGGTTTGCATCCGATCAGCTACGCCATCTGGTACGAGTACGTGTCGGGTACCAATGCCGCGTTGCGTGCCGGCGTCGACGAGCGCCTCAGGACTGACGGCAGCCTCGACGACGCGGCGACCCATGAGCTGTACCAGAAGCACGTCGCCGAAATCAATGAAGATGTCGCGCGCCAGTTGGCCGCCGGTTTCCAGAAGGTGATGGCCGACATGTCCCTCTCGGCGGCGCAGGCCGGCGACAAGGCAAGCGAGTTCGGCAATGCGCTGGGCAAGCTCAGCGCCGATCTGGCACCGGCTGGCGCCGACGAAGGCGTCACCGCCGTGCTGACGCTGACCCGCGACATGCAGGGCTCGATCGTCATGCTCAAGAGCCGCCTCGACGAAAGCCGCAACGAAATCGAACAGTTACGCAGCGAAGTGGTCAAGGCGCGCAGCGAAGCCCTCGCCGACGGGCTGACCGGCCTGGTGAATCGGCGCGGCTTCGAGATCGCGATCAATGCCTGCCTTGGTGCCCGCGGCGAGAACGACGTCGGTCCCAGCCTGCTGATGGCCGATATCGACCACTTCAAGCAGGTCAATGACACCTACGGCCATGTGTTTGGCGACAAGGTGCTGCGCGCGGTGGCGCAGATACTCCAGGACAATGTCAAGGGAAAGGACACGGCGGCGCGCTACGGCGGCGAGGAATTCGTAGTCCTGCTGCCGGATACGCCACTGGAAGGCGCGCGCCAGCTCGCCGAACGGATCCGCGGCATCGTCGAGCGCTGCCGCATCAAGCGCAGCAGTGATCAGGGCGCCGTGGCCAACATCACGGTTTCGCTCGGCGCCGCCAGCTTCCGCGCCGGGGAGCGCGCAACCGATTTCATCGCCCGGGCCGATGCGGCGCTCTACACCTCGAAGACCAGCGGGCGCAACCGCGTCACGGTAGCGGAAACTTGACGCCAGGCAGGTTGGATCCGCCCTACCTTCCGGCCAATCCCGAAGCGGCTGGCTGACCGCCAGGGCCGCTTACCTTGCGCAGTCGATCCGTCCCGGCCCGCATGGCATCGCCGAGGGAAATATTCGGCCGGTGGATGTGAAAACCCTGCGCCAGATCGATGCCCTGCTCGACGACGCGATCGAATACCTCCTCGTCCTCAACATACTCCGCCACCGTGCGTATCCCCAGGTCGCGGCTGAGGGCAACGATGCTGCGTACCAGCGCCCGGTCTTTTTCGCTGTTCTTCATCCCCAGGATGAAATCACCCTCGATCTTCAGAAAGTCGATCGGAAAGCGCTTGACGTAGTGGAAGGATGAAAAACCCGATCCGAAGTCGTCGATCGCCAGCTTGAAACCCTCGTCGCGCAGCGTGGCGATGAAGCGCTCCAGCAACGCCATGTTCCTGATCGTCTCGCGCTCGGTGATCTCGAACACCAGACGCCCGGGATCGATTCCGTATTTGCCGCTGATGCGCCGGGTCTGCATGACGAAATCATTGAGCACCAGCGCGCGCGGCGACATGTTGACGAACAGCAGGCCACCGTAGCCCGACTGCGTGACGGCCTCCAGCGTCTTTTCCAGCTGGATGAAGTCGAGCTTGTGCATGACCCCCATTTTCTCCGCGATCGCCACGTACTCCTCGGCGATCACATGGCTGCCGTCCTCCACGCGAATGCGTGAAAGCACCTCGATCGCCTCGACCTGCCCATTGGCGACATTCACGATCGGCTGGAAGAAGGGCACCACGCTGCGCTTTTCAACGGCGTTGAGGATCATCATGCTCTTCTCCCCGAGGGTACGGAAAACCTCAACCACGTCGTCGTCGCTAGGCACCACGGCCCGGTTCTTTCCCTCTGCCTTGGCGCGATACATCATGTTGTCGGCAACCAGGAACAAGTCCTTCATTGCCTTGGCATGGTCCGGATAGGTGGCGATGCCGATCGAGACGGAACTGCTGATCGCCGCACCGTCGGGGGCCGTCATACTGACCGCTGCCACGCAATCGACAATCCTTCGCGCCACCGCCTGCGCGGCGACCATGTCGCTCTCGGGCAGGATGGCGGCAAACTCGTCGCCGCCATAACGCGAGAGCAAATCGTCGTCGCGGATCGCGCCGCGAATGGCGGCGACCACCATTTGCAACAGCTCGTCGCCCGCGCCATGGCCATAGCTGTCATTCACCGACTTGAAATTGTCGGCGTCGATCAGCAAAAGGCTGAACTTGTCGCCGTGGCGCGAAGAGCGCAATACCTCGCTTTCGATCAGTTCCCAGAACACGCGCTGGTTGTAGAGATTGGTCAGCGGATCGCGCGTGGCGTAATACTCCAGGTCCTTGGTGTATTTGTCGATGGCCTTGACCGAGCCGACCACATTGAGCAGGGTGGCGAGGATGCTCTCCACCACCAGCAAGCGCATCGGGTCGGTTTCCCGCTGAGGCTGCATGCCGATACCGACGATGCCACCAATCTTGGGCACATTGACCAGCAGGGACTTGACCTGTACCTCGATGTCCTCCTCGCGCAATACCTCGATGCGAAGCCCGGCGTCGGCAATGTTGTGCCTGACTCGTATCGCCAGTCCGTTGTCGAAATCCTCAGAGCGCTGGAGTATCCGCTGCAGGCAACTCTCGAACGAGCGCTTGACGCTGTCCGATGGCCGTCCGCGCCAGAATATTTCAAGATCGTAGGCCTCGTCGCTGACCTTGAACAATGAAAACATCGTATAGGCCGGCACCACCGAATCGATGTCGAGAATCAACTGGCTTGCATATTCACGCCAGTCCTTGATCACTTCGGTAGTAAGAATGAACTTCTCCAACAGGCGGATCTCGAACTCGAGCATGTCCTTGTCGACCGCGATGGAACGTATGCGCTCGGTCAATTGGCGAATCTCGTCGGCGACGGAATTGAATTCCGAAAAGCCAAGGTCCTTCTGGCCGGAAACCAGCGAGCGCAGATCGGCAATCCGGTTCACCGCCCGGATATCGCGTGCCAGGACATCGATCGGGCCTTCCAGTCGCCGCCGGATGTAGAGCACCATGATCAGGGTAACGACCAGCATTACCGGCACGATGGGGGCAAAAGCCCAGGTGAAGCGGGCGCGGTGCGATGCGATGTTGTCCGTGACGTCCTGCGTCACGTCGATCACGCCAAGCACCTCCCCGGTGGCAACATTGACATGGCACTTGAGGCAGACTTCCTGCGCGCGCAATGGATAAACGACGCGAATCCGTTCGCCAATCTCGAAATGGCGGCGTTCGCCCTCCTTCAGCGCGCGCTGGATCTCCGCATCCGGCGTTTTTTGACCGATCTCGCCGAACAAGGCGCTGACCTTGGGCCCGCGATAGATGTCGATCTGCCGTTGCGTGTTATCAACCGATTTCTGGATCGCCCGGACGTAGCCCTCCAGTTGCTGCCGGCTCCAGCCCGTGCTCATCAGCTCGAACATCGCGTTGAAAGTCAGTTCGGCAAAGGCCGACGCATCCTCCACGGCGTCGTCGCGCACCGAGCGGTCGTAGATCGCGGAAACGATGAACAGCGTTGCCCCGAATATCGCAATCGAGAAAACCGCGCCGGCGGCGAGAAGCAGCCCCTTGATGCTGCGTACAGGATTCATGGCCTTCGGATTTCCGGTCTGGGCGGCCCTTGGCGGGATTGCCGGGGCTCCAGTTCGGACTATTTCCGTTCCCCATTTCTGAGAAAATCCGGCGGAAATCAGCCCAATCGTGACGGGAATGCAAACATCGCACCACTCCGATGCCGATGCGGGGAATTCCGCCTCCTGCTAATATTCCAGAATGAGTTTTTTGCGCCGCGCCATCTTCCTGCTGTTGCTTGTGGCTGGACTTGCGCTGGCCCAAACCACTTCGTCGGGCAATGTCGTCGGCCTTGATTGCTGGGTCGGTCAGGACGGTCCGCCGCGGCACACCAATTTCATCCGCTGCATGGTGGATCGCGACCTGCCCTACCCGGTGCTCGCCGATCAGCGCCTCGACGACTTTCTGACGGAACTGCACAAGGAACTGCACGCCAAGTCCGGCGCCGATGCCGAACGCATGTACAAGGCCAACATCGAACTGGTGCGCGAATCCATTTCGATCTGGAACATCCGCATCTTCACCTACCCTTACGAATGGTCCTGGCAGGAGGGACGCCCGCAACAGCTGGTCCGCTCGGTGCTATGCCCGCGCGATGTGTCCGCGTGGTCAACGTCCATCCGCACTGACCACCCGAGGACCGGCGATGGCCGATCCCCGGCATGTAATGACCTTCGCCGTCATGTAGCCGAACGCGGCCGCTCGAACAGTTTGACGATGGCCGTCGCAACCTGCTCGGAGGCATCCGGATAGGCCCCCTCCTCCAGCATGTGCAGGGCGATCTTGCTGTCGCCGCGCTGGGCGACATCGAGCACCTCGCCGGCACAACGATGAAACTGCGCATGGCGCGACTTGAGCACGGCAAACGCCGGATCGCCACCGAAGCGCTCACCACCGATGCCATAAATCCATTTGCCCAGCGTGCAGTGGTCGTCGCGCCCGACCACTTCGACCTTCAACTCCTCCTGGCTCTTGCCCTGGATGAAGTCACGCAGCCGCGCCTTCCAGCGGACATGGGAGTCGATCGCCTCCTTGCCTTCGGAGGCCATCACGAACAGTCGCGCCAGCAGCATCTTGACCCGCTCCGAGGCCTTCACGTATTCGCCGGAGTTGAGCAGCCGCGTCGCCGTTTCCCTGTCCCCCGCCTGCGCTGTTTCCAGCACCTTGCCGGCGCAACGGTGAAACATCGCGTGATGCACCTTCATGTCGAAAAAGGTCTCGGAATAGCCGAACTTCTCGCCGCCCTGGTCGTAGATCCATTTGCCCAGCGGACATTGGTCATCGCGACAGACCACCTCGACCTTGAGCTGCTCGGTACTGGTGCCGCTGATGTAACTTTCCAGCCTTACCTTCCACTTCATGTGGGCATCGACCGCGGTCTTGAAGTTCAGGCCGGCCAGTTCCGCCCCCATGTCGTCGCCGCTCCTTGCCGCGGCGGTCGCCAGCGCCTGTTCCGGCGCGGTCTTGTCACCCTTGATGATGCCCTTGAACCAGTCCAGCATACCCATGATCGGATCCCCCTTCCATGTCACGTAGCCCTGAGACGGTGCCGGCGCCATGGCCGACATTTTCAATTATCCGGCTTCGCGAGGACAACGGCATCAGAGTGCGAAATGCGAAGAGCAGGGCTTTTTATGCGGCGGCGCGTCAATAGAGCACTTCACTCCAGCGCCCGCTCGCCTTCAATGCATTTTCGACTCGCAGCCAGTTGGCGCCCGACCCGGCCAGCGCAATCATGGCCTGCTCGATGGCCGGCAACAGCTTGGCCGTGCCGGCGACGAATACGCGCGTGTTGGCGCGTTGCAGCATGTTCCAGACCTCGGCGGCGTTCTGCTCCAGCGCCGCGCCGAGCGCAATCGGTGCATCGAGCGACGGGCGCGGACTCACGGCCTGGAAGGCCTTGAAGGTCGGCTGGTCGAAATAGTTGGCGAGATCGCTGTTCTCCTCGTTCATGTAGAGCATTTCCAGCGGGCTGCGGGCGCCGTAGAACAGCCTCACCCTGCCTTCCCAGCGTCCGATCTTTTCGTAGATTTGCCGGATCAGGGTGCGGAAAGGCGCGATGCCGGTGCCCATGCCCAGCATCAGGATGTCGGCGGACTTGTCCTCGGGAATCACGAAGGGATAGCCGACCGGACCGGCAAACACGATGGCATCGTCCGGACGCAGGTCGCACAGGTAATTCGAGGCGACACCCTTGTATTCCTCGCCGTTGAACTCGTCGATGTAGGAGCAGCGCCGCACGCAGATGGCAAACTCGGTAGCGTCCTGGCGTTTCTCCAGGTCCATGATGGAATACAGGCGGGCATGGCTGCCGGCACCGAACTGGCCGGGCGCCATGACGCGGATCAGGTTGCCCAGCGCCGGATCGAAGGAGAGATCGCCGCTGCGCAGCACCAGGTGGCGCACTTCCTCGCGCGAGGCGGGCGAAGTGATGCGACGTGACTCCTTGATGGTGGCGGAATAGGTTCGGGCCGGCGGCGCGACGGGCGGGGTAGTGACTTGCATGGCGGTTCTCCGGAAGATTCAGCGAATCGGCGACTTTGGTTCGGCACACGTGGTGGCGCAATCATCGCCGCCCTTGCAGCAGCTGCATTTGCCGGGATCGCGAAAGGGGCCGAGCTGCGGGTGGCGCGCGGCGAAACGACGGTAGCTGCGGTCGACCAGAATGCCGGCGAGCGCGAGGCCGAAAACGACGGCGACAGTAGTCAGGTAAGCAGCCATCATCCCCCCAGCCCGGCAAAACCCATGAACGACAGCGAAAGGATGCCGGCCAGCATCAGCGACAGCGCCGTGCCCTGGGCCAGGTCGGGCACGTTGGACAGCGTCAGGCGCTCGCGCACGCTGGCCATCAGCACCAAGGCCAGGGTAAAGCCGGCGCCGCCGCCGATGCTGAAGGTCACCGACTGCACGAAGTCGTATTCGCGCGCGGTCTGGAACAGGGCGACACCGAGCACGGCGCAGTTGGTGGTGATCAGCGGCAGATAGATACCCAGGGCGCGGAACAGCGCCGGGCTGTATTTTTTCAGCACCATCTCGACCAGTTGCACCGCTGAGGCGATGATCACGATGTAGGAAATCAGGCGCAGGAATTCGAGGTGGAAGGCGGTCAGCAGCAGGTTGAGGCCATAGGCGCAAAGCGAGGCCACCAGCATCACGAAGGTGGTCGCCACGCCCATCGGGAAGGCCGTGTCGAGCTTGCCCGAGACGCCGAGGAAGGGGCACAGGCCGAGGAACATCGCCAGCACGAAGTTGTTGGCCAAGAGCGCATTGACGAAGATCTGGAAGGCGGATTCAGACATTTTGCGCAGCCTCCTTCAAGGGACGCCGCCTGGCCCACCACGAGAACAGCAGCAGCCAGGCGCCGAGCACGAAGAAGCCGCCGGGCGGCAGCACCATGATCACCCAGGGCTGGAAGCCGGCGCCGAACAGCGCGACGCCGAACAGCGTGCCTGCGCCGAGGATTTCGCGCACCACGCCCAGCGCCAGCAGTCCGATGGTGAAGCCGACGCCCATGCCAGCCGCATTGATCATCGCCGGCATGGGCGCATTCTTCGCCGCGTGCGCCTCGGCGCGGCCGAGGATGATGCAATTCACCACGATCAGCTGGATGAAGGCGCCCAGCGCTTCGTAGAGCGCCAGGCTGATGGCCTGGATGGCGTAGTCCACTGCCGTGACGAAAGTGGCGATGATCACGATGTACACCGCAATGCGCACTTCCTTGGGCGTGAAGCGGCGCATCAGCGATACCAGGCCGCAGGAGCAGACCAGTACGAACAGCGTCGCCAGGCCCATCGATATGGCGTTGATCGCCGAGACCGTGACGGCCAGGGTCGGGCACATGCCCAGCACCATGACGAAGACCGGGTTCTGGCGCCAGACACCTTCCATGAACTCGTCCCAGGTCTGCGGGGTGTCGGCGGTACTCATGATGTCTTGAGCTTTTCGAGGTGGGGAAGCAGGCGCGGCAACAGCGCCTGCGCCGAGTCGTTGATGGCCTTGCCGACGGCGCGCGAAGTGATGGTGGCGCCGGCGATGGCATCGATCTGCCAGGCGGCGGTTTTGCTGCCGTGCTTGACCGCCTTGACCTCGTTGGCCAGCATCGAAAGGTCGGCCTTGAGCCTGAGGTCGAGCGCCGTGAAGTTGGCGAGGAAGTCTTTGTCGGTGATGATCTTGTCGCCGATGCCCGGCGTCTCGCGCATGGCGACGACGCCGATGCCGACCACGCACTGGCAGTCGGGCTGGTAGCCGAACATGATGCGCACGTTGTCGGCATATCCCTTGCCCACGCCCTCGGCGGCAATGCCGGCGAGCTTGCCGGCATCGTCGTAGGCGGCGAAGAACTTCACCGCGCCGGGTGGAATCGCCGTGTCACCAGCGCCGACTTTCGCAATGCCACCGCCCGGCTGGGCGAAGAACTCGGCAATCGTCTTCGCCTTCGGCAGCACCCTGAACACCGCGCGCTCGGCGGCGATGCGCTTGTTGGCGGCCACCGCGTCGTAGGTGCCCTGGTAGGCGCCGACGATGATCAGGCCGCAGATCGCCGAGACCAGGCCGAGGGTGCGAATCATCGCCCCGGTGGGCGATTCCGGCAACGCGATGTCCAGCGCGACGACCGAAATCGGGATCAGCTTCTTTTCAGTGGATGACGGCTCGTTCATTTCTTCGGCTTGTTCGGCAGGAAGCGCTTCTTCGGCGTCACCGCATTCGCCTCTTCGCGCGAGATGTAGCCGGGGTTCAGCGGATAGGTGGCACGTTTTTTCACCCGATCGAGCACGCCACGGCCGAAGGGCACCGGCTGGGTGATCTTCTCGATCAGCGGCGAGGCCGCATTGGCGATCAGGATTGCGTACATCACGCCCTCGGGCAGGCCGCTGTAGTAGCGGATCACCACGGTCAGGAGACCGATCAGCGCACCATAGACCCACATGCCCTTGGGCGTCACCGGCGAGGTCGCCATGTCGGTCGCCATGTACACCGCGCCGAGGATCAGACCGCCCGAGAACAGCATGAAGAAGGGGTTCGGATAACGCGTGGCGTCGAAGGCATACAGCAGCCAGGCCGTCAGCGCCGCGCTGCCCAGCACGGCCAGCGGAATGCGCCAGTCCATGAAGCGGCGCGAGGCGAGGTAGGCCCCGCAGAGCAGGATCAGCAAGGGCGATGGCCCCACCGCCATGTGGCCCGACAGCGAGGTCAGCAGCTCGTCGGCATTGGCCAATACGCCGTCGAACTTCCATTTCGCCAGCGGCGTCGCCCCGGCCAGCGCGTCGAGGCTCTTGGCCTTGAGCCAGAGCGCGGCATCGGCCGGGATCATCAGCGGCACGGCGTGCGTGGAGGGAATGAACTCGGCAAAACGCCCCGGCAGAAAGGACGGCGTGTAGGTCGCGATCGCGGTCGGGAAGGCCGCCTGGACGAAGGCGCGGCCGACCAGCGCCGGGTTGAAGACATTGAAGCCGATGCCGCCGAACAAGGCCTTGCCCAGGGCGATGGCGACGATGCCGGCGACCGCGCCCATCCACAGCGGGAAGCCGGGCGGCAGGGTCAGCGCCAGCAGCAGGCCTGTGATGACGGCGGAGTAGTCCGGGAGCCGCCCGGCCTGGGTGCCGGTGCCGACGAAGAAGCGCTCGGTAAGCAGGCAGGCGCCGGTGACGACGACGATCGAGGCCAGCGCCGAAACGCCGTACTGGAAGACGTAGAAGGCGCAGATCGGCAACAGCGAATAGACCACGTGGCGCATGATGGTTTCGACCGTCTTCGCCGATTGCACGTGCGGTGCGGAACGGATTTCGATCGGCGCGCTCATGCCGCCTTCTCGCGCAATATCTGCTTGGCGACGCGGAACTGCTGCACCAGCGGGATGTTGGAGGGGCAGACGTAGGTGCAACAGCCGCATTCGAAGCAGTCGCCGAGAAAATACTTCTCGCCCATCAGCTCGTATTCGCGCTTCGCGGCGAGCATGCCCAGCGTCGAGGGGTTGAGGCCCATCGGGCAGGATTCGACGCACTCGCCGCACTTGATGCAGGGATAGGTCTGGCGCGCCTCGCGCTCGACCATGTCCTCGGCGCGGAACACCAGCACACCGGACACGCCCTTGGTGATCGGCACGTCGAGCGAGGCGATGGCCTGGCCCATCATCGGCCCGCCGAGGATCACCTGGCGCGCGTCCATCGCATCCACCGCCGACGCGCCGGCGTAGTCGAGCACGAACTTGAGCGGCGTACCGAGAATCACCCTGTAATCGCCGGGCTTGGCCACGCCCGGCCCGGTCACGGTCACCACGCGTTCGGTGAGGCCCTGCCCCAACGGCAACAGTTTGCCCAGCGCCGCCAGCGTGCCGACATTGCTGACCACCATGCCGAGTGCGATGGGCAGGCCGCCGGCCGGCATCTCGGCGCCGAACAGCGCCGTGATAAGCATTTTCTCCGCACCTTGCGGATACTTGGTCGGCACGGCTTCGACGTGGATTTCCTCGGACACTCCTGCCACCGCCGCGTCGGCGATCGCCTGGCGCAGCACCAGCACCGCGTCCGGCTTGTTGTCCTCGACGCCGATGATGCTGCGCACGGCACCCGTTGCACGCATGGCATAGCGAATGCCGGCGATCAGGTCGGTGGCATGCTCGACCATGACGCGATGGTCGCAGGTGAGGTAGGGCTCGCACTCGCAGCCATTCACCACCAGGGTATGCACCTTGGCCTGCTTGGGCACCGAGAGCTTGGCGTGGGTCGGAAAGGCCGCGCCGCCGAGGCCGACCATGCCCGTATCCCAGATCGCCTGCAGGATGTCCTGGCCGCTGGCCTGCGACAGGTCGCGCGGCCGGCCCCAGAGGTCTTCCTGCGTCGCGCCCGGATGGGCGCGAATGACGATAGCCTCGATCCAGGTGCCGCGCATGCCGGGGCGCAGGCCGATGAATTCGACCACGCCCGACAGCGGCGCGTGATGCGGTACTGACAGCCATTCGTCGCTCCTGGCGATGGGCTGGCCGCGCACCACCTCCTGGCCGACGCGCACGATGGGACGCGGCGTCTTGCCGATGTGCTGCGACAAGGGCACGGTCACCCGGTCGGGGAAAGGCAGGCGGCGGATTTTGCGCTCCGCCGTCAGCTTGCAGCTCGGCGGATGCACGCCGCGCTGGAAGGCTTCGCCACGGAAGTAGGAAACGAGCTTCATCGCGCTTAGTTAAATTTTGCGGCCCTTGCCATGAGCTTTTCCACACCCGGCTCGCTCATGTTCCAGGGCGTGCCGGGATGGATGCAGCCGGCCGTGCATTTCTCTGCGGCCTTGACGATGTCGGCGAATTTCGAGCCCTTCGGGTTGATCACCACAGCGAGTTTCTGCTCGTTGTAGACGAAGGTCTTGGGTGCCAGCGTGGTGCATTCGTCGCAGGCCGTGCATTCGGGCGATTCGACCCAGACCGGCTCGTAGTCGCCGCTGCCGGTAGTTGAAATCGCCGTTACCTGCTCGCGAAGCGACGTCCCAGGTACGCAGAGCGCGCCGGCGCCGACTCCTGCTGCGCCACCCGCCGCCGACGCCGCTGCGCCGCCCTGCCCCAAGGCCGCGCTGATCTTCGCCAGCAGGTCTTCGCGGACGCGGCTTTCGACCTGCTCGACATCGGCCGCCTCGGCGCCGGCGCGCACCAGGCCGCGCAACTGGCGCCAGAAGTGAAGCCGCTCCTCGGCCGACTTGATCAGTTCCTTGGTCACCAGGAGACGCATCAGGCGCTGCGTCTTGTCCACCGCCCAGATGTAGGGGAATTTGCCTTCGCGCTCGTCGGCATCGAGTTCGAGGAACTCGGCCACCGGCAGCATGTTTTCGTTCCAGGTCTCGGCCGGCGCCTTGCGGAAATGCTTGAGGAAGCGCGCCTCGGTCGCCGCAAAGTCGGCGAAGGTCATCGGCAGTTCCATGGTCTGCGGCGCACCGGCCTCGTCGATGTACTTCAGGGTGTAGGTCGGCCAGTCGGTGTCGGGCGAGGGATTGCCTTCCAGGCTGACGCACTCGGCGAAGGTGGTGCCGGCATCCGGGTCGAAGCGGAACAGCGGATAGGCGCGACCCTCCACCGCCAGCTTGCTCTGGTCCACGCTGCGGTCGTCGCCCACACCGTGTTCCGGCGGACACACGGCATAGATGTTGAACAGCGCCGGGCGCCGGCTGTTGATGCCGTCGATGTAGCTCTCGATCAGGTGGTTGACGTGGGCGATGGTGCCCGACATCACGTAAGAAGTGCGATGCGCCATGCCGATCAGGCTGATCTCCTTGCGCACCTCCTGCTTGCCACGCTGGGCATCGCCCCAGGGCGCCATGTCCGAGACCTGGCTGATGAAGCCCGAGGTGCAGGCCTGGCCGCCGGTATTCGAATACACCTGGGTATCAACCACCAGGATCTTGATCGGCATGCCCGACATCAGCGCGCGCGACAGGTTCTGGAAACCGATGTCATACATCGCGCCGTCGCCGCCCATCGATACCACCGGCGGGCACAGCTGCCATTCGTCGGCGGAGAACTGCTGCCAGTTGAAGCGGCGGAAGAAGTCGTCGTCGCGATCCGGCAGGTAGTCGCCGGCGAGTTCCTTCTCCGCCATGCGCACGGCCTTGAAGCCGTCGGCCATCTTCGCCATGTGGCCCTCGAAGATGCCCATCGCCACCGAGGGCGAATCCTGGAACAGGTGCGAAGTCCAGGGGAAGGGATAGGGATGGAAGGGATAGGTCGAGCCCCAGACCGAGGTACAACCCGTGGAATTGACGATGCCCATCTCGGCGCGGCCACGCTTGCTCGGCCCCTCGACATAGCGCCACTTGAGGTCCTTCAGCTTCTCCAGCAACTGCGCGGTGTTCTTCACCCAGGCCGGATCGAGCAGTTGCGAGGGCTTGTCGGCATTGAGCTTGGTCGCCAGGTTGGACAGGGTCAGGTCGTGCTTGCCGGTGGAATCCACCGCGCGCACCACGGCGCCGGTGTCGGTGAGGTCCACCGCCGAAGCCAGTTTGACGCGCATGTGTTGTTCCAGGCGCTGGATCAGCTCGTCGATCCGTTCCATGAAGGCCGCCACGCGCGGCTGCATCAGCGCCGTCACCGTCGAGGTGAACAAGTGGATCGCAGTCTTCTCGCCACAACCCAGGCAGGCGCCGTCACCGCAGTTCATCGAGCCGTAGTTGCGCTTGTCCAGCAGCAGGGTTTCCAGCGCGCCGATCTTTTCGTCGAGGCTGTCGATGCGGCTGTAGTCCTTGGGCGTGGTCGGCAGTTCCAGCCAGGTATTCCAGTCGCGGCGCAAGCGCTCGACCGAATCTTCGGTCTGGGTCACCATTTTCAGCGCGTTGTCCTCGCAAACCGTGACGCACAGGGCGCAGCCCTTGCAGGTGTAGGGATTGACGGTGATCGAGAACAGGCCGCCGCTGCCCTTCTGTTTCTTCTCGCGGTTGCCCCAGTAGGGCTTGGTCGCGGCGAACTGGAAGCCGCCGAGATGGATCTGCAATTGCGTGAATTCGGCGGCCAGCCCGGAGCGCTCGCCTTCCGGCGTGTCGGCCAGCACCTCGTCCATGGCGCGGTCGATCAGCGGCCGCACGAAACCGCCTTCGTTGTCGACCAGGGCACGCAGCTTCTTCTCAATGGCGCGCGATGCGCGGCGCAGGTAGCGGGTCGGCGTGCCGCCAGTCTCGATGCGGTTGATCGCCGTATTGAGCACGTCGCCGACCGAGCTGACCAGGCCGGGGATGGCTGAGTCCGGACATTCGACATAGCAGTTGCCGCAGGCCGTGCAGTTCTCCGCAATCCATTCCGGATGCTCGAAGCGGATGCCGGTCATGTCGCGGAACACGCCGGTCGCCGCCGGCACCAGCGAGGCGCCGATGAAGGGATCGACCAGGTTGTCGTTGCCCTTGCCGGTCAGGTAGAAGTTGCCGGTCTGTTCCCAGAAACGATGGATGTCACCGACCTTGCCCTGCTGCGCACCGCCAGGCACCGGCAGTTGGCGCAGCATCACCGGCAGGCCGACATCCTTCTTCGCCGACTGCTTCCTCGTGACACCGACCTGCTTTTCGGTGATCTCGGTCAGTTCGGTGAAGCCGCGGCGCACCACGCGCAGGTTGTCCTGCACCACGCGCGCGCCCTTGCCGCCGAACTTGGCCTGGAGCTGGGCCTCGATTGCGGTGAACAACGCGTCCTCCGTGAGGCCGGCGTTCTTCATGGTCGGGCTGGCAGCGAAGAAGGCGCCCTGGAAGGCAATGCCCTGCATGCGCAGTTGCAGCTCGGCGGCGCCGGCTTCCTCACGCGCAATCTGGAAGGCATCGAGGTAGAACACACGGATCTCGTTGTCCACGATGAACTTCTGCGCCCAGAGCGGGAAGCCGGCCCAGGTCTCGGCACCGAGGTTGGACTGGATGATGAAGAAGCCGCCCTTCTTGAGGCCCGACAGCGGATTGCTGTGGCCGAACACCGCCGGGTCGGGCGAAAGCACGACATCGACATAGACGTATTCGCAGTTGATGCGGATCGGCTCCGGCGCCGCCGAGAGATAGTAGGTGGTGGGCTGGCCCTTCTTTTCCGAGCCGTATTTCGGGTTGGCCTTGATGTCCCAGCCGAGCAGCTCGAACAGCGTCATCGCCAGGTTCTTGCCGGTGGTGATGGCGCCCCAGCCACCCACCGAATGCATGCGCACCGTGATGGCGCCCTTGGGCAAGAGGTTCGGGTTTTCCGAGCCACGCAGGCCGAGCGCACGGATATGCGGGTACTTGTCGGCGAGGTCCTGCTGGTGCACCTCGTCCTTGGGATTGAGCGGATCGCGCGCGAAGTCGATCGAGAGATAAAAGAACTTGCGCTGCCCGCCCACGCTGGCAGACTCGGGCAGCATGTTCTCGACGGCACCGATCAGGGCCTCCGGTTGCAGGTCACGGCTGCCGAGGCCGTAACATCCCGAGTAGAGGCGTGGCATCTCGCCGGCACCGTAGCTGGCGTAAGCGGGATAAGCCGCCGTAGCGCCAGCGCCGACTTGTCCATTCTATATGCATTTGAGCAGCGTCGCACGCACTTCGCGCATCAGCGGCAGGTCTTCCGCCAGCGGCTGGTCGGTGCGCTCCAGTACCGCGACACCTTTCTTGCCGCGCAGCAGTGCGCCCAGCAAGTCGCCCGGGAAGGGGCGGAACATGGTGAGATTCACCACGCCGACCTTCAGCTTGCGCGTCTCGCGCAGGTAATCGGCGACCGCCTCGGCCTGCACGATCATGCTGCCCATGCCCAGGATGATGTAATCGGCATCTTCGGTCTTGAAGCCGGAGACGCGCTGGTAGCCGCGCCCGGTGAGTCCCGCGTACTCCTCCATGCAGGCATCCGCCAGGGCTTCGACATGGTCGAAGAAGTAGGGGCGCTGGCCGGCGGTGGCCTGCATGTAGGCATCCTGGTTCTGCACCGAACCCGACAAGAGCGGCAGGTCCACGTCCCAGATCGCCGGCACGCGGCGTCGCTTCGGGCCGTAGAGCATCTGCTGCGCCGGGGTTGGCGAATCGATCATGTCGTCGGGGCGGCCCAGGTACTCGGCCACCAGTTCGCGCTCGGGCAGCAGGCAGGATTCGATCAGGTGGCTGGTGAGGAAACCGTCCTGGCCGACGATGGCCGGCGTCAGCGAGAGCTCGGCGGTCTTGCGCGCGATCAGGTTGAGGTCAGCCGCCTCGGTGGCGTTCTTCGCCATCATCTGGATGAAGCCGGTGTCATCGACGCAGTGGTAGTCGTCGTGGCCGGCATGGACGTTGAGCGAGGCCTTGGTGATCGCCCGGCAGCCCATGTTGAGCACATAGGGCAGGCGTTTGCCGACCGCCGCGTAAAGCGACTCGTGCATGAAGGCCACACCCTGCGCAGAGGAGAAGTTGCTGGCGCGTAGCCCCGTCATCGCCATGCCGGCGGTGACGCCGGCAGCGGCGTGTTCCGATTCCGGCTCGATGAAAATCAGCGGCTTGTCGGAAATGTTGAGGTGGCCCTTCGCCACCTCCTCGGCCCAGTATTCGCCCATCTGCGTCGAGGGCGTGATCGGGTAGGCGCCGGCGGCGTCGGAGGATTCGCGCTCGACATGGATCACGGCGGTGTTGCCATCGACGGCATCGCGCGTGCCCGGATACTTGACCTTGCCCGCGGAGACGCCGGCGCCGGTTTGCGGCAGCAGGCCGTTGGAGAACATCTTCTTGATCGTCGAGAATGTCATGGCAGCTTCCTTGGATTTCGTATTCAGGTGTGCAACGGCAGCGGCTCGTTGCGCAGGATCTTCTTGGCGGCGGCGCCCTTGACGGCGCGGTCGGGAGTGTCGAACCAGACAATGGCGCCGGTGGGACAGCGCTCGATCGGTTCGCGCGTGGCCTGGTCGTTCCAGTCGTAATTGACCACGGCCAGATTGCCGGCGAGTTGCATCAGCTTCTGCGGCGCATCGGCGACGCACTTGCCGCAGGCGGTGCAGGCCACCTCGCAGGAGGCCTCGGCGGTATCGCCATCCGCCTGGTTCTTGCAGGCCACCCACAGGCGATGCTTGACCGACTCCAGGCTGAACAGGCCCTTGGGGCAAACCTCGACGCAATCATTGCAGGCCGTGCATTTCTCGCTGTCGACCACCGGCAGGCCGTGCATGTCCATGTGGATGGCATCGAAGGTGCAGACATTGGCGCAGTCGGCGAGACCCAGGCAACCCCAGGCGCACTCCTTGCCGCCACCCGAAACCACGGCTGCCGCACGGCAGGTCTTGAGACCTTCGTAGCGCGCGCGCAGGAAGGCAACGTGGCGACCGCCACCGCAGGCCAGCCGGGCCACCTGCTTTTCGACGCTGCCGGCGGCGACGCCGAGCAGGTCGGCGATGCCCTGGCGCTGCTGCGGCGAGCTGACGGTGCATTTCGCCGGCACCACATCGCCGCCCACCACCTTCTCGGCGAAGTCGCGGCAGCCGGCCTGACCGCAGGCGCCGCAATTCGACTTGGGCAGCAGATCCTCGACCTGGCCGATGCGCGGGTCTTCGAATACGTAAAGTTTCTTGTTGGCAATGGCCAGCAGCAGCGCGAGCAGGATGCCCAGCGCCGCCATGAAGCCACCTGCCACCGCGAGATTCGTCAACGACTCCAAACCGCCTACTCCCTCCATTGCGCGAATTTGTTTAGACCTCAACAAACCCGCAGCAGGAACATGGTCTTCACCGCAGCCCGTTTGGAGGCGAATGCACAAACGCACAAGCGCCATCCAGTCGGGGTCGAGCGATCCAGGAAACGCCGGCTGCGGCCTTGAGGGCGGACACCGTCGTTTCGATCACGTCGCAGGCGGGAGTTGCTCCCGCCTGCAAGGAGGAGCCGGCGCGTTGGTGCCAGCTCGGGCGTACGTTCAGGCCAGGGTTTCGACCCGAACGCGTGTGACGGGTCTACTATAAGACTCGACACCCTTCAGACTTGATGGATTCTTTTGATTTCCGCATTCGCCAAGTTCATTCTGCGGCCTGTTTGCCACACTGCATCCTCACCCAGGACAGCAGCTCACCGACCACGGCCTCGCGCTCCAGGTCGTTCAGGGTTTCGTGCCGGCTGCCCGGCCAGATCCGCAGCGTCTTGTCGGCGCCCCCCCAGGCCTGGAAGATTTCGCGGCTGCCTTGCGGATCGGTGAGGCGATCGGCATCGCCGTGGAACAGATACACGGGCAGGTGAAGGCTCGCCGCCGCCACGCGATTGGCGTCCATCGCCGCCAGCAGTTCGGCGCCGGTACGCGCCGGCGGCGCCGCCAGGCTGACCAGCGGATCGCTTACATAGGCCGCCACCTGCGCCGGATCGCGGCTGATCAGCGCCGGATCGAGCTTCGTGCCGCGCAGCTGCGGCAGCCAGCGCGAGAGCAGCGGCGCCAGCGCGATCAACAGTCGCGGCACGTCGCCACCGATCTTCAGCGCCGCCGAGGAGAGGATCAGCCCGGCCATCGGCTGCCCCCTTTGCGCTATCCAGCGCAGGGCGATCGCCCCGCCCATGCTGTGACCCAAGAGGAACAGCGGCCGGCCCGCCGCCAGTTCCTGCGCCCTGGCCCACAGGGCATCGACATCGAGCAGGTAGTCGTCGAAGCGCTCGACATAGGAGCGCTCGCCCGGCGATCGCCCATGGCCGCGCAGATCCACCGTCAGCAGGCCGATGCCCTGCGCATTGGCCCGCGCCGCCAACCAGGCATAGCGCCCGCCATGCTCGGCGATGCCATGTACCACGGCGATCACCGCAATCGACGACGGCGCGACCCAGGCGTGTGGGTACAGCCTCAGTCCATCGGCGGTAGGCAGGTCGTCGCTGGTCGCGGCATCCACGGTCATCGCCTGTCGCGAACCACGAAGGGTTCGACCAGGGCTTCCTGCACCGAGCTTCCACGATTCAGCGCCTTGTCGAAGCTGGCGCTCCAGACGTCGGCATTGGCCAGGTCCGCCCCAGCCATGTCGGCACCGCGAAAGCTCGCCTGGCGCAGCGTGGCTCCGACCAGCCGCGTGCCCGTGAGCCTGGCATCGGTGAAATCGGCCTGCTCCATCGCCGCCCCCGTGAGATCGGCTCCCGAAAGGTCGGTACCGTTCAGGCGCGCCCCCGAAAACACGCCGCGAAACGCATAGCAGTTGCGTATCGAGCCGCCCGAAAGATCGATGCCTTCCATCAGGATGTCCTTGAGGTAGGCCCCGGTGAAGTCGGCACCCGTCGCACGGGTATTAATCAGGTTGGCGCCGAACAGATAGGCGCCCTGCAGCCTGGCGCCGCCCAGGTCGGCGTCGTCGAAGGTGGCATGGAACAGGTCGGCATCGCGCAGGTCGGCGCCGTTCAGCCTCGCGCCCGTGAAGTTGGCCCATTTGGCATTGCTTCGCCGCATGTCGGCGCCGGCGAGGTTGGACTTTCTGAAATCGGTGCTCTCGAGCTTCGCCCCGCTCAGCTTCACGCCGCGCAAATCCCGGCCGGCCAGCTTCCGGCGCGTGAAGTCGCAGTGCGACAGGTCGGTCGCCGTCGTCGGCGCGGCGCAATTGCCGGTTGGCAGATCGGCCGCCGCCACACCTGCAACGGCGGCGACACCAGCCAGCAAAACAATCACGTGAATTGTCCTCATCGTCCCCTCCTTCGCGGCGGCGCTCACTTTCGTATTGCCCCTTTTGCCACCTCGTAGCAGGCATCGATGTGCGAGTTGCCGAGGTAGATCATCGCCGTCACGCTCAGGGCCACGGCGGCGGCCTGCCCGGCAATGGGCAGGTATTTCAGCACCTGCCTGGTCGCCAGCCGTACGCTGACCTTCTTCAGCGCGGCCAACACCAATTGGCGCGTGACGACGCGACCAACGAGGTCGGTGCCGACCTTTTTCAGCATTGCATAGACCATCACCTTGTGCCGGGTGTCGAGCTCTTCGATCTGTTCCGGCGTCAGGCCGAACTTGCGGTTGATCGCCGGGATCAATTCCATGAGCATCGCCACGTCGCCGGCAATGTCGATCCCCGGCAGCGGCACCAGGGTCAGCCCGCCCGAAGTCGCGGCGCGGCGCCTGACCATGCTGCGGCAGGCCTTGCGCACGCGCTCGAGCTCCTCCAGCGTGCCCGGCAGCAGTTCGGCCGCTTTGCTCACGGCTTGCGCTGGGCGTAACGCGGGTGGCCGTCGCCGATCTCCCACCAGGGCGCCTTCGAATCCGTGAAGATGTGGAAGATGTCGCCGCACACGAAGGGCGTATCCACCGTGCCCAGGCGCAGGCGCAGCACGTCGGGGATATCGTCCTTGGCACTGTAGATCGGGCTGCCGCAAACCCTGCAGAAGGCGCGTACCTTGTCCGGCGAGGAGCGGTATTCGCTGATCAGCTCGGCGCCCGCAAGGAAGCGGAAGCGCTCCTTCGCCACCGGCGCCACCGTGGCGAAGGCCGAGCCCTGGGCCTTGCGGCAATGCGAGCAGTGGCAGACCGAGATGTGCTCGATCTCGCCCTCATACCGGTAACGGATTCCCCCGCACAGGCAGCCGCCCTCGATCATGCCTCGCCCCTTTCCGCCACCGTCTTGAGGGCGAGCAGGCCCTGCTCGAACTGCGCGCCGACCATCCTGTCCATGTTGAAGAAGAGGCCCATCACTTTCGACAGGAAATTGTTCGGCCCGTGCATGGCCCAGGTGAATTCGGTTTCGCCGTCGCACTCGGCCAGTCGGTACTCGGCCATGTTGTGGGCCTCGAAGGGCTTGAGGAAATCCAGCTTGATCAGCACGCGCTCCGGCGCCACGGCCTCGACGATCTCCATGCGGCCGTGGCCGACCTTGTTGTTGCCCTGCCATTCATAGCCGGCGCCAACGCCGCCGGCCGGACCGGAATGCGTCTTGCGCATCGCCGGGTCGAGCGGCGCCCAGGGCGACCAGGCATCGAAGTTGTGCAGGTCGGCTAGGTAGGCGAAGAGCTTTTCGCGCGGCGCGGCGATGCGTATCGAGCGCTGGATGCGAAAACTCGCCGGCCGCGTGGCGACGTAGATCATCAAACCGGCGAGCAGCACGAAAACGACGACCAACATGAGCTTGAGCATGGCATCCCCTCCGGGTCAAAGAATTACTTCGGCGGCAAGGTCGAGACGAAGGCGGAGCAGGCAGCGATCCAATTTTCCAGCGCGGCATCCTCTTCGATGCCAGGCGGATCGACATAGACATAGCCCTTCATCGGCTTGCCGGTGAAATCCATCGGCCGCACATACGGCAGGGCCAGCGCGTCCTCGTAGCGCGCCGGCCCGACGCGGGCCATCAGCGTGTCGCCGACGATGCCGATGGCCATGTTGCCGTCGAGCATGAAGGCGATGCCGCCGAACATCCTGCGTTCGCTGGTACCACGGCGCCCGCGCAGCGCGTCACGGATCCGTTCTGCAAGGCCTTCGTCGTATGCCATCTTCGCCTCCCGCCAGAATCGCCGTACCGCCAGCGCCGTCCGCAAGGGATACCGTCTCCGGTTTTGCCGGAGACATAACTCTCAAACTACCCCGGCCGCCGCGCCAGCAGCGCCCAGACTCCCGCCCCGGCCAGCAGCGAACCGCCGCCGATGTTGAAACCCCGTCGCGCCCGCGCCGACGCCAGGAAATGATGCGCCACCGCCGCGAAGCGCGCATACAGCGCGGCATTGATGATAGCCATGACCACGAAGGTGACCGCCAGGATCCACATCTGCGGCGCCACCGCGCTGCCCGGCGTGATGAACTGCGGCAGGAAGGCGACGAAGAAGACGATGCCCTTGGGATTGAGCGCCGTTACCAGCCAGGTGTTGGCGAACAGGCGCCACAGTGAGTCGGGTGCCGCCGGCAGCGCCACCTCGGCCGGCCCCACCCCGGCGCGCAACATGCGCCAGCCCAGCCAGACCAGGTAGAGCCCACCCACCGCCTTGACCGCCGTGAACCACCCGGCCGAGGCGGCCAGCAGCGCGCCCAGGCCGAGCAGCGAGAGCGCCAGCGCGGTGGAATCGCCCAGCGCCACGCCCGCCACCAGCGCCACGTTGGCCCGCCGGCCGTGGGCCAGCGAATAGCCGATCACCGTGAGGATGGTCGGCCCCGGGATCACCAGCAGCACCGCCACCGTCAGCACATAGGCCAGCCAGATTTCGAGGGACACCAGGCACTCCTGTCATCGATGTAGGGCGGGCGAACGGCCCAGGCTGGCCATTGTACTTCGGCACCCTGGCCACCCAGCCGCCGCGCCACCCGCTCGCGCTGCGCCGGCGTCATGTGCAGGCCGCACTTGCTGCGGCGCCAAAGCACGTCCTCGGCCGTTCGCGCCCACTCGCGATCCAGCATCCATTCCAGTTCGCGCTCGTACAGGCCGCCGCCGAAATCCTCGCCCAGGTCGGCCGGCCCGCGTGCGTCGCCCAACAGCTCGGGCAGCTCGCTGCCATGGCGGCGCGCCAGCGCATCGCATGGCGTCGCCGCCAACCAGGGATGGCGCGGCATGATTTCGCGGCGGACGAAGGCATCGAGGCCGCCGGTCGGCAGCGCGCCGCCCGGCAGGGTCGAGGTCGCGGTCCACGCCGGCCGCCGTTCGCCCAGCGCCGCCGCCAGCCGATCGACGACCTGCTCGGCCAGACGCCGGTAGGTGGTGAGCTTGCCGCCGAACACCGAGAGCACCGGCGCGTCACCGTGACCGTCCAGGCGCAGCGTGTAGTCGCGGGTGATGACGGACGGGTCGCCCGAGCCGTCGTCATGGAGCGGACGCACCCCGGCGTAGCGCCACACCGCATCCCGCGGCCGCGGCGCCTGCCTGAGATAACGCCCGGCGGCGGCGCACAGGTACTCAGCCTCCGCCTCCGTGGCCTGCGGGTGCAGCGGATCACCGGTCTCGACCACGTCGGTGGTGCCGAGCAGCGTAAAGCGCCCTTCGTAAGGAATCATGAACACCACGCGTCGATCATCGTTCTGCAGGATGAAGGCGTGCTCGCCGGCATAGAGCCGCGGCAGCACCAGATGGCTGCCGCGCACCAGGCGCACCGAGTCGGCGGAAGGCACACCGAGCCGCCGGTTGAGCACCTCCTTGACCCAGGGCCCGGCGACATTGGCGATGGCCCGCGCGCAAAGCGTCTCGCCACCAGCCAGGCGTACCCGCCACAGGCCATCGGCGCGCTCCGCGGCGAGCAGTTCGGTGCGCGGCAGGATGCGGGCCCCCAGGCGCGCGGCATCGCGCGCGGTGGCGACCACCAGCCGGGCGTCATCGGTGCGGCAATCGGAATAGATGAAGCCGTGGCGGTAGCGCGCCTGCAGGCCGGCGTCATAGGGCGGACGATCCAGCCGCACCGCGCCGGACTCCGGCAGCAAGGCGTCGGCGTGATGGCCGCCGAGATGGTCATAGAGGAACAGCCCGGCGCGGATCATCCAGCGCGGCCGCAGCGCGGGCACATGGGGCATGACGAAGCGCGCCGGCCACACCAGGTGCGGCGCCATGCGCAGCAGGGTCTCGCGTTCGGCGAGGGATTCCGCCACCAGGCGGAAGGCAAACTGTTCGAGGTAGCGCAGCCCGCCATGCACCAGCTTGGAGGAACACGAGGAGGTCGCCCCGGCCAGATCGCCGCGCTCCACCAAGGCCACCGAAAAGCCGCGCCCCGCGGCGTCGCGCGCTATACCTGCGCCGTTGATGCCGCCGCCGATCACCAGCAGGTCGACAAAAGGCGCGGATGGCGAAGCGTCGGCGGACATGGAAACCATATTACGCCGTGGCGTCGGCGCCGTCCGCAAGGGATACCATCTCCGGCTTTGCCGGAGACATAACTCTTGCCGGTTTCAGGACCAGCCGGCCAGCACCGCCTCGATGCGACGGCCGAAAGCTTCCACTTGCGTCGGCGCGAGCTTTTCGGCGCCGTACAGCGACAGCATCTCGAAGCGGCAGGCCGGCGCGCAGGTGCCAAGGATCGCGGTCTTCAACACGCGCCGCAGCGGCCGGCGCAGCACCAGCCGGTCCACCCACCACGGCGAACCCAGCGACGTCACCGCCAGCGTCCGCCGCAGGCCGGCGAGCCGTGGCCGGATCGGCCCCAGGTCGGAGGCATGGTCATAGGCGATGCCCGGCGCCCAGACGCGGTCGAACCAGCCCTTGAGCACCGCGGGAAAGCCGAACCACCAGGTCGGAAAGCACAGCACCAGCCCCTCCGCCGCCAGCAGCCGCGCCGCCTCCGCCCTCACCGCCGCCGCATCGTACTGCGGCGCGTAGTAGCACTCCCGCTCGGCCGCACTCAGGCAGGGATCGAATCCGGCGCACAGGTCTTCCACCACCACCTCATGCCCCGCCGCGCGCAGCGCCGCTATCGCCCTTTCGGCCAGGGCATGGCACAGGCTGTCGTGCAGGGGGTGGGCGATGACGACCAGGCACTTCATGCGCGGAAATCCCGCCAAGCCGGGCTGCCAACCGCTGCCGCGCCGTGTCGCCAGCGCCGACTCTTGTCCGCATCGCGCCCCGCGCCCGCCTGCCTTCGCATCGCCGGGCTCAACCGCCGAGGCGATTGGGGAAGGACACTTCGAGCACCACGCAGCCGACATCGCTGCGGAACGGCCCATGCGCCTCGCCCGGCGGCCGGCTGGCGTAATGCCCCGCCTCCAGCCACAGGTCGAAGGCCGCATCGTGCAGCCGCCCGCTGACGATGAACACCTCCTCCGGATAGGCATGCGACTTCCCGCCAAACGCCGTGGTATCCGCCCCCGGCAAAAAGCGCGTCAGCCGCGTGTATTCACCCGTGGCCGAATCGACGCTCAGCGTCAACTCCTCGACCATCCCATCCAGCCCCTTGACCCAGTTCCAGCGCGATCGGCTGGCGGGGCTCAGGGCGTTCCAGTAGGTAGTGGTGGATTTGGGCATGGGCTGGATGATTGACAGGAACCGGCAATGCGAGCCTCAGGAATGAACAGCCTGCGCGACCAGCTTGACGCCCAGCGCGGTGCACACCCGGCTGACGGTGTCGAAGCGTGGCTGCGCATCCGGGCGCAGCGCCTTGTACAGCGCCTCGCGGGTGATGCCGGAAGCCTTGGCGATCTCGCTCATGCCACGCGCCCGCGCAATGTCACCCAATGCCGCGGCAAGCAGGGCCGGATCGTTCTCTTCAAGGATCACGGTCAGGTATTCGGCGACCGCCTGTTCGCTGTCGAGATGCTCGGAGAAATCGAACTCAGGCAGATCGGCAGCGCGAATCTTCTTGCTCATGGTTCACTCCTCGATGGTAGCCGCCAGTTTCACGGCCCGGGCGATATCGGCGACCTGCGTTGACTTGTCGCCGCCCCCGAGCGTCACGATCAGCACCGTGCCGCGCTGCACGTAATACATGCGCCAGCCCGGGCCGAAATGCTCGCGCATTTCGAAAACGCCCGCACCAACCGGCTTCACATCACCCAGATTACCCAGCGCCGCCTTGCGCAAGCGTGCCAGCAAGCGGCGATGCGTCATGCCGTCTTTGAGCGCCAGCAGCCATGCATTGAACTCGTCGGTGCGCTTGATCGATAACACATCTAAATCGTAATCGTTCGATTACAGTATGTCAAGCCACGAAATCTCTGAAAGCGCACACTCTGAAAGCGCACAATTGGAGAACGCTGCTGCGTCTAATACCATGACTGCTCCGGGAAGAATCGGTAGAGGTCCTCACGGCGGGAGCCGCATGAATCAGTCACTTCCTGCGGCTCCGCATGCAACTCACACCAACCGGGTATCAGAACTCGCCTGATCCGCTCGCCAGTATCGGTGCTCAAGAGTTCCACCGGCAGAATCCAACTGCTTCGATCCGTGCGAATCCTCCACAGCCACTTTCCGTCGCCGGACATTGCGGAAAACCAATTCACCCAATTGACCGCAAGCTCGCTGTCCTCCGGCAATTTCCTCCTTTCACCCGATCCGAAGTCCCACAATTCCAGCGTCCGATTGGCAACAAATAGCACGTGGTTCCCACCCGGATTCGCAATAGGTGATCCATGGCCTTCGCGCTCTTCTCCAGTCCTGATATCAAGCAGCTTCCACCTGCCACTTGAACCAACCAAGAGCTTAGTTGCATCCAGAAAAGCCATATGCTTGCCACCGGCACCGAACTTCCCCAAGTGCCGGACTTTGCGCCCGGTCGCTACCTCCCATAGGTCATACTCACCGATACTGGTCATTGAAGCCAGCAGGCGCCCATCTTGCGAGTACGCCACCTTGACTACAAAGTCCGAGGCGGGGATCGACACCAGTTCGTCGCCAGTCACGGAGTTCCAGAAGCGAATCGCACCATAGTTACCAGCCCCCAATGGACCATTCGCAGGTGACAGTTCGAGACCCATGATCGCCTTGTCCTTTCCCGTAGGCAAATGAAGCTCGCGCTCAATATGACCATTCACTGCATCGTAGTAACTTAAGACCGTCTCGGATTCACCCGGAAATGGAGGGCTATGATTCGCAATCGTGACTAGGTACTTCCCGCTTTCTGCCAGCCGAATGCTAGTGGTCCAAGAAAACCTTACGTCATGGCGAAATAGTGCTTCGCCAGTCTGAGTTTTCCATGCACCCAACGCAGTGTGGCTTCTCGCATAGAGGACCTGTTCGTCCGGCGAGAACTGAAGTGAGGTCAAGGCCTGCGGGCTCGGCCTGCCGACCTGAAACCGGGCGCGGTCACACGGCCAGAACGAATGCAACTCCTTGCCAGACTGGATGTCCCAAAGGCGTACTTCTCCGCAGGCCGATCCAATCGCCAGAAACCTGAGGCTGGAAGAAAAACTGGCGGCGGTAATCGTATCCGGCCGAATGTCAGGCCTTGGGCTTCTGACCTGGATCAGCGATCCTGAATGTTGATGATGCTCTGCGAACGCAATACTCGAATACGCCGTCGTCCACAACAAGATCAGGCAGAAGGCGATGACCGGAACCTTACGTCGCCCCTGGTGACCGCAAAGAATACAAAGGTTCCTTCCGTGCATTTTTCCTCGTTGCGGCAATCCGATCGATGCCCTACAGCAGGAAATACCGGTAGGGAAAAGTACTCGCCCGGCAACTCCCCTTCTAGACAATACGATTGCGGGCGCGGATTTTCGCTGGGCAATCAGTCTCGCGCTTGCATCCTGCCCGCCGGGATTCCCGTCCAGAATACGCCATTGGCAATTCATCGTCCAGCGCTGCGCCATCGCCGCGCAGGCGGCCCGTCCGCGGCGGCGGCCCATGTGAGCCGCCGAGCGAGGAGTCGTGCCAGGGGATGTCCGCTGGCGTTGTCCGACGACGACGCCCCGAAGGAAGTCCTCCTGGGGGATGCCGGGGTCATCGGCATCGGCGAGTTCAGCCAGCGGCCTGGCGCGGCCCCGCCGCGAGGGCAGCCGCAGGCCGGCGAGCCTGGGCCGACGACGCGGACGGGCCGCCGGCCCGCCCCGCCCGAAAGCCAAATCCCTCCCCTGGTAAGTATCCCCCCGGCAGAGCCGGGGGCTTTAGTTTGTGAGCCGCTCAAAGCGGCTATCCGGGGTCGCTGACGCGGCCCCGAATTCTTGGGGCCACCGAATCGGTGGCCAGTCAGCGCCACAGGTTCATCTGGTCCAATCGCTTGTCTTCCACTTCCTGGCGTCGGATGTAGTCCCGTATCACGGCTTCGTCCCGTCCCACCGTGGATACGAAATAGCCTCTGGCCCAGAAATGCTGCCCGACGAAGTTCCGCTTTCGCTCTCCATACACCCGTGCCAAATGAATCGCGCTCTTGCCCTTGATGAACCCCACTACCTGCGATACCGCATACTTCGGCGGGATGGCGATCATCATGTGCACGTGATCCGGCATCAGGTGTCCTTCTTCGATCCGGCTCTCCTTTTGCTGCGCCAATCCTCGGAACACTTCCCCGAGGTACTGCCGCAGTTCCGAGTACAGCGTTCGTCGCCGACACTTCGGTATGAAGACGACGTGGTATTTGCACTCCCATGCGGTGTGATTTAGGCTTTCGTACTTGTCCATCGTGACTCTCCCTCTCGTGTGCTTGGCGGCTCACGTTTGGAAGTGTCCTCCGATGG
>JACRLX010000008.1 GCA_016235165.1 Rhodocyclales bacterium | reverse complement strand
AAACTCTTCAGTTCAATCTCTCTTAAAACTCACTCAAACGAAAATCAGGGCCAATTTCTTGACCTTACTGTATTCCGTGCAAGTGTTTGCTTCTCATTACTTTCGCTTTCGAGTCGCAGCAGGTCGATACCTTCCAGCATCCACCAAGATCAGCTTTCCAGCCAACCCCGCAGCAGAACCTTCGATTTCAGCTCCACCACTCACTACAACCCCAGCACCGCAAACACCTACACCTATCGGCTGTTTGGTTTTTAAAGATCTTCGCCGCTTTCGGCGCCTCCGCAATCAGCAGAGAAGCGCGATTATAGGAGGCTATTTTCTGGCTGTAAACCCCCTTCGCGATTTTTCTGTGGCTCGCAGACAAAAATCGACGGGGGAGCAGGCATCGTAGAATTCCCGCCCATGCTCCCCTATGCCTTGATTCGCCCGCTGTTGTTCGCGCTCGACGCCGAGTGCGCCCACGAACTGACGCTGCAAACCCTGGCCGTCACATCGTCGCTGGGTTTTGGAAGCCTCCCCATGAAAGGAACCAAACCGGTCCGCGTCATGGGGCTGGACTTCCCGAATCGCGTGGGCCTGGCTGCCGGACTGGACAAAAATGGGGTTGCGATCGATGGCCTGGGGGGGCTGGGCTTTGGTTTCATCGAGGTCGGGACCGTAACGCCTCGTCCGCAACCGGGAAATCCCAAGCCCCGCCTGTTCCGTCTGCCGGAGCAGGAAGCCATCATCAATCGCATGGGCTTCAACAACGAAGGCATTGACGCGCTGCTGCACCGCCTGCCGGGACGCCGTTACCAAGGCATTCTGGGCATCAATATCGGAAAGAACTTCGACACGCCGATCGAGAAGGCGGCTGACGACTACCTGATCGGTCTGGAAAAGGCCTACGCGGCGGCGGCCTACATCACCGTAAATATCTCCTCGCCGAATACCAGGAACCTGCGCCAGTTGCAGGAAAGTTCGGAGCTCGATGCCCTGCTCGGCGCGCTCAAGGAACGCCAGGCCCAGCTCGCCGAGCACCACGGAAAGTATGTGCCGCTGGCCTTGAAGATCGCGCCGGACCTGGATACCGACCAGATCGCCAACATTGCCGACGCCCTGCGTCGACACCGCATCGACGGCGTGATTGCCACCAACACCACGCTTGGCCGCGAGGGGGTGGAAACCTCGCCCTTGGCCAAGGAAACCGGCGGCCTCTCCGGCGCACCGCTGTTCGAGAAATCGACCGCCGTGATTCGCCAGTTGTCAAAGGCACTGGCCGGCGAGTTGCCGATCATTGCCGCCGGCGGCATCACCAGCGGCGAACGCGCCCGGGCCAAGATCGATGCCGGCGCCGCCCTGGTGCAGATCTACAGCGGCCTGATCTACAGAGGCCCACGCCTGGTAGGGGAATGCATCGAAGCGACCGACATCGTTCGCGCCGGCTAAAATTACATCTTTCCCCGATTGCGGAAGCACAGGCAAAGGCGGGATAATTTCTTCCCCGGCAGACCAAGCGGAAGCGCAATGACGCCCCGCGCATCATGACCAGTTATCTTTTCATCATTCTCGGCGCGGTTCTTGTCAACAACGTCGTCTTCGTCCGCATTCTCGGCCTCTGCCCATTCATGGGCGTCTCGAAAAAGCTGGAGACTGCGCTGGGCATGGGCGCGGCCACCACCTTCGTGCTGACCATGGCCTGCGGCGCCAGCTTCATCATCGACCGCTGGCTGCTGATCCCCAACCAGCTGGAATACCTGCGTACCCTGTCCTTCATCGTCACCATTGCCGCCATCGTCCAACTCACCGAACTGGTAATCCAGAAGACCAGTCCGGTACTGCATCAGGTACTCGGCATCTATCTGCCCCTGATCACCACCAACTGCGCGGTGCTGGGCGTGCCCTTGCTCAACGTCAGCCTGCGCCACAACTTCCTTGAGTCGCTGCTGTTCGGCTTCGGCAGCGCGCTGGGCTTCACCCTGGCGCTGATCCTGTTCGCCGGCATCCGCGAACGCCTCGAAGGCGCCGACGTGCCGGTGCATTTCCGTGGCACCGCGATCGGCATGGTCACCGCCGGCTTGATGAGTCTTGCCTTCATGGGCTTCGCCGGCCTCGACAAATTCAAGTAAGCATGTTCGAGGCACTTCTCGTCATGGCGCTCGGCGCCATCGTCCTCGGCGGCGCACTCGGTTATGCCGCCGTGCGCTTTCGCGTCGAGGGCGATCCGCTGGTGGAAAAGATCGATGCAATCCTGCCCCAGACCCAGTGCGGCCAATGCGGCTATCCGGGTTGTAAACCCTATGCGCAGGCGATCGCCAAGGGCGAGGCGGAAATCAACCAGTGCCCGCCGGGTGGCGAAGAAGGCATACACAAGCTCGCCGATCTGCTCGGGCGCGAATTCAAGCCGCTCTCGGCCGAGCACGGCATAGAGAAGCCGAAGGCCGTGGCCCTGATCGACGAGCAAACCTGCATCGGCTGCACCTTGTGCATCCAGGCCTGCCCGGTGGACGCCATCGTCGGCGCCGCCAAGCAGATGCATACCGTGATCGCCGGGCAATGCACCGGCTGCGAACTCTGCCTGCCGCCCTGTCCGGTCAATTGCATCAGCATGGAGCCGATCGCGGAAAGCGTCGAAAGCTGGAAATGGAAGTATCCGGTGTTCAAGCTGACACCAAGCCGGAAGGAAGCGGCATGAGCGCGCTGCGCAAGTTGTTCCGCTTCCATGGCGGGGTCAAGCCGGACTACCACAAGCACGCCTCCACGCGTCAGCCGATCGCCGGCACCCCGATTCCGGCCGAACTGGTGATTCCGCTGCACCAGAGCATAGGCGGACCGCCACGCCCCCTGGTGCAGGCAGGCGAGCGGGTACTCAAGGGCCAGCGCATCGGCGATGCCGATGGCAATGTATCCTCCGCGGTCCATGCCTCGACTTCCGGTACCGTGACGGCAGTGGAAATGCGCCGCATGCCGCATACCTCGGGGCTTTCCGCGCTGTGCGTGGTGATCAAGCCGGACGGCCGCGACGAGTGGATCGCTCGCCAGTCCTTCGACTTCCGCAACGCCTCGCCGACCGAGACGCGCGACTACCTGCGCGACGCAGGCGTCGTCGGCCTCGGCGGCGCGGTGTTTCCCAGCCACCTGAAGCTCAACGCCGGCAAGCAGGGCCGGCTCGATACCCTGGTGCTCAACGGCGCCGAGTGCGAGCCCTTCATTACCTGCGACGACGTGCTGATGCGCGAACGCGGCGAAGCCATCCTCAAGGGGGCGGCCATCATGCGCGAGATGCTGGCGGCGGGCCGGGTGCTGATCGGCATCGAGGATAACAAGCCCGAGGCGATTGCCGCCATGATGGCGGCGGCACGCGCCGCCGGTGACGATGCCATCCAGGTGGTTGCCGTGCCCACGCGCTACCCGGCCGGCGGCGCCAAGCAACTGATCCGCGTGCTTACCGGCATCGAAGTGCCGCACGGCGAACGATCCACCGACTATGGCGTGCAGTGCTTCAACGTTGGCACCGCCTATGCCACTCATGACGCGATCGCGCTCGGCCAACCGCTTATCTCGCGCATCGTCACGGTGGCCGGAAACGTCGGCCAGGCGCGCAATTACGAGGTCCTGTTCGGCACCCCGATGCGTGACCTGATTGCCCCTTGCGCCCCGCTGCCCGACAGCGACCGCGTCATCATGGGCGGGCCGATGATGGGTTTTCGCATGCCTGGCGACGACGTTCCGGTGGTCAAGGCCACCAACTGCGTGCTGGTCGGGTCCGACGCGCTGTTCCCGCCGCCGCCGCCCGAAATGTCCTGCATCCGCTGCGGCGAATGCGCCAAGGTCTGCCCGTCCGATCTGCAACCTTTCGAGATGTACTGGTTCGCGCGCGCGCGGCTTTTCGGCAAGGCCCAGGAATACCATCTGTTCGATTGCATCGAATGCGGCTGCTGCGCCTATGTCTGCCCCTCGCGCATCCCGCTGGTCGACTACTACCGCTTCGCCAAGAGTGAGATCTGGGCGCGCGAAGTCGAAAAGGAAGCCGCCGACCAGGCCCGCGATCGTTACGAATTCCGCCTGCTGCGCGAGGAACGCGAGAAGCAGGAGAAGGCCGCCAAGCTCGCGGCCAAGACTGCCGCCGGGCGGGAAAAAGCCGCCGCCGCCCTGGCCGAGGCGGAAAAACCGGCGCGCACTCCGGAGGAGGAAGCCAAGCACGCCCTGATCGCCGCCGCGCTGGAACGCGCCAAGGCACAGAAGGAACGGGCGCACCCGGAAAACACCAGCAACCTCAGCCCCGAACAGCAAGCCGAGATCGCCGCCATCGAGGCGCGCCGCGCCGAAATCCGTGAACAGGCCAAGCCCCATCTGCGTGCCGACGACTGACACCCCATCGTGCATAACTCGCCCTATTTCCTCAAGCCCGCCAGCGTTCGTTCCGTGATGCTGCGCGTGTTGCTCGCGCTGTTGCCGGGCATCGCCGCCTATGTCTGGTTCTTTGGCGCGGCGGTGCTGGTCCAGATCGCATTGGCCTCGGTCACCGCCCTGCTCGCCGAGGCGGCCATGCTGAAGCTGCGCGGCAAGCCGCTGATGCTTTACCTCGGCGACGGCTCGGCACTGGTCACGGCATGGCTGATCGCGCTGACCTTTCCACCGATCGCCCCCTGGTGGCTGACCGTGATCGGCGTATTGGCGGCGATCGTGGTGGCGAAACATCTCTATGGCGGCCTTGGCCAGAACCCCTTCAACCCGGCGATGGTCGCCTTCGCCCTGATGATCGTCGCCTATCCTTCGCTGATGTCGCAGTGGCCGGCGGTCGGCTTCACCGATTTCGCGCCACAACTGAATGCCATCTTCGGGCCGCGGCAGCTCGACGCCATCACCATGGCAACGCCGCTGGATGCGCTGCGCACCGCGCTGCATACCGAGGAGGCGCGCGCCACGGTGGCTGGCGTGCTTGGCAGCTCGGCCAGTTTCGGCAACATCGGCGGCAAGGGTTGGGAATGGGTCGCCGCGGGTTACTTCCTGGGCGGCCTCTATCTATTGCAACAGCGCATCATCACCTGGCACATGCCGGCCGCCTTCCTGTTGACCCTGCTCGTGATTTCAGGCGCCTTCGCCGCCTTCGATCCAGGCCACTTTGCCGGTCCGAGCTTCCATCTATTCACCGGCGGCGCCATGCTGGGCGCCTTCTTCATCGTCACCGATCCGGTATCGGGCTGCACCACGCCGCGCGGCAAGCTGTTCTTCGCCGCCGGCATCGGGCTGCTGACCTGGATCATCCGCGCTTTTGGCGCCTATCCGGATGGCATTGCCTTCGCGGTGTTGCTGATGAACATCGCGGCGCCGCTGATCGACATGAATACCCAGCCGCCCGTGTTCGGCCACAAGGACAAGCGAGGCAGCGCGAAATGAGCAATCCCCTCGAAATTGCCCGCCGCGAGTCCAGCGTGCTGCGCATCTCGGTGCGTACCGCCGTGATCATGCTTGGCTTCACGCTGGTGTTTACCGCCTTGATGGCCGGCACCTACAAACTCACCGAACCGCTGGTGGCGGCCAGTGCCGCGGCCGAAAAGCTGCGCCTGATCGGTGAAGTGCTGCCGCCGCGGCTGCACGACAACGACGTGATGGCCGATGCCATCGTCCTGCCGCCGCAAAAGGCGCTGGGCACCGACGAGGACAGCCGCATCTGGCGCGCGCGCAAGGCCGGCCAGCCGGTCGCCCTGGTATTCGAGGCGGCGGCGCGCGACGGCTATTCCGGACGCATCGGACTGATCGCCGCCGTGTCGGCCGACGGCCGCCTGCTGGCGCTGCGCGTCACCTCGCACAAGGAAACCCCGGGCCTGGGCGACTATATCGACCCGAAGAAAGACCGCAACAAGGCGCGGCCCTGGATCACCCAGTTCAATGGCCTCGGCCTGAGCGAGGTGCCGCGCGACAAGTGGCGCGTAAAGAAGGATGGCGGGCGCTTCGACCAGATGAACGGCGCTACCATTTCGGCCCGCGCCGTGACCAATGCCAGCGGCCGCGCCCTGGCCTGGGTCGTCGAGAATCGCGACCGACTGTTCGCCCTGCCGGCCAACAGCCGTTATGAGGATCAAGGAGCCAAGCAATGAGCGCCTACAAGGAAATCGCCTGGAACGGCCTGTGGAAGCAGAACTCCATCCTCGCCCAGCTGCTCGGCCTGTGCCCGCTGCTGGCGATCAGCACCACCCTGGTCAATGCCGTCAGCCTCGGCCTTGCCACCATCCTGGTCATGATGCTGGCGAATTTCGCGATCTCCGCCTTGCGCGCCCTGATCCCCTATGAAATTCGCATCCCGGTGTTCATCCTGATCATCGCCGCCCTGGTGACCGTGGTCGACCTGGCCTTCAACGCCTTCCTCCATGACCTTTATCTGGTGCTCGGCATTTTCATTCCGCTGATCGTCACCAACTGCATCGTGCTCGCCCGCGTTGAAGCCTTCGCCGCCAAGAACGGCCTGCGCGCCGCCACCTTCGACGGCATGATGATGGGCGTCGGCTTTGTCTGGGTGATCGGCCTGCTCGGCGCGGTACGCGAATTCGTTGGCCAGGGCACGATCTTCTCCGGCATCGAGATGATCTTTCCATCGCTCTCAGGCATCCAGGTCCTGCCGGAGGACTATCCCGGCTTCCTGATCGCCATCCTGCCGCCGGGTGCCTTCTTCGTGCTTGGCCTCCTGATCGCCGGGCGCAACTGGCTCGAAGCCCGCGCCAACCAGCGCCTGCGTGACAAGCGCCTGCACGAGCACCCGTCGGCGGCAACGGCCACGGCATGAGCCCGAAAAAGGTTCGCGAGTTCTTTGCCCGCCTCGCGGCGGCGAACCCGGAACCGAAAGGCGAACTCGAATACGCCACACCCTACCAGTTGCTGGTGGCCGTGGTGCTTTCGGCGCAGGCCACCGACAAGGGCGTGAATCGCGCCACGCGCCCGCTGTTCCGCGCCCACCCGACGCCGCAGGCCATGGTGGCGCTGGGCGAAGAAGACATCGCCGACTACATTCAGACCATCGGCCTCTATCGCACCAAGGCCAGGAATGTCGCCCGGCTTTCGCAACTGCTGCTGGAACGCCACGGCGGCGAAGTGCCCGAGGATCGCGCTGCCCTCGAAGCCCTGCCCGGTGTCGGTCGCAAGACGGCCAACGTGGTGCTCAACATCGCCTTCGGCCAGCCGACCATTGCGGTCGACACCCATATCTTTCGCGTCGGCAACCGCACCGGGCTGGCGGCGGGCAAGGATGTCGAGGCGGTCGAACAAAAACTGCTCAAGGTCGTCCCCGCCGAATTCCGCCTGCATGCCCACCACTGGCTGATCCTGCATGGCCGCTACCTTTGCAAGGCGCGCAGGCCGGAATGCCCGCATTGTCCGCTGATCGACCTCTGTACCTTCAAGGAGAAGACCGGTGTTTAACCCGAGCCGCGACCAGGCGCGCCAGTTCCTCATCGACGCCTGGCAGAAACGTCGCGAGCGGCTGCCCGGCACCGCCATGGAAGCACTCGCCGCCGACCTGGTGGAAATCCATCCCGAATACCACGCGCTGCTCGAAGCCGACGATGCGCTGACGCGTGAATGGACGCCGGAAGATGGGGAGACCAATCCCTTCCTGCATCTGTCGCTGCATCTGGCGATCGAGGAGCAGCTTTCCATCGACCAGCCGCCGGGCATACTGGCCGCCTTCAATCAGCTAAAAGGGCGACGAGCCGACCGCCACGACGCCCTGCATGCCGTACTCGAATGCCTGGGCGAAATGCTCTGGCGCGCCCAGCGCAGCAAGCTGCCGCCCGATGGCGAGGCATACCTCGACTGCATTCGACGCAAAGCCGGATAAAAGTCGGCGCTGGCGAGACGGCGCGACACGCCGACTTTGGGATACTCTATTGCTTCAACCCTGAAAGAGAACACCATGCGCTTCCAAGGAACCGATACCTACGTCGCCACCCCCGACCTGATGCTGGCGGTCAATGCCGCGATTACGCTGCAACGTCCGCTGCTGATCAAGGGCGAACCCGGCACCGGCAAGACCATGCTGGCCGAGGAAGTCGCCGGCGCCCTGGGCGTGCCGCTGCTGCAATGGCACATCAAGTCGACCACCAAGGCGCAGCAGGGCCTCTACGAATACGATGCCGTCTCGCGCCTGCGCGATTCGCAGCTCGGCGACGAGAAGGTCAAGGACATTTCCAACTACATCGTCAAGGGCGTGCTGTGGCAGGCCTTCGAGCGCGAGACGCCGTGCGTGATCCTGATCGACGAGGTGGACAAGGCCGACATCGAGTTCCCCAACGACCTGCTGCGCGAGCTCGACCGCATGGAATTCCATGTCTACGAGACGCGGCAGACGGTGAAGGCGGTACAGCGCCCGATCGTCATCATCACCTCCAACAACGAAAAGGAATTGCCCGACGCCTTCCTGCGCCGCTGCTTCTTCCACTACATCAAGTTCCCGGACAAGGAGACCATGGGGCGCATCGTCGACGTGCATTTCCCGCGCTTGAAGCAGGACTTGCTGAAGGAAGCGCTGGAAGTCTTCTTCGAGTTGCGCGACGTGCCGGGCCTGAAGAAAAAGCCCTCCACCTCGGAACTGATCGACTGGCTCAAGCTGCTGGTGGCCGAAGACATCCCGCCCGAGGTGCTGCACTCCAAGGACAAGAAGACCGTGGTGCCACCCCTGGCCGGCGCCCTGCTGAAGAACGAGCAGGACGTGCATCTTTTCGAGCGTCTGGTGTTCATGGCCCGCCACAACCGTTGATCGCCTGATGTAAGGATTGCCCCACCCGCCACGACCAAGCGACGATGCTGATCGATTTCTTCCTCCATCTCAAAACGAAGAAGCTGCCCGTTTCGACGCGCGAGTTCCTCACGCTGCTCGAAGCGCTCAAGGAGCATGTCGCGGAGAACTCGATCGACGACTTCTACTTCCTCGCCCGCACTTGCCTGGTCAAGGACGAAGTTAACTACGACAAGTTCGACCAGGCTTTCGGCGAATACTTCAAGGGCATCACGCACATCCCCGGACTCGACGCCGAGATCCCCGAGGAGTGGCTCAAGCTGATGATGAAGAAGCACCTCACGCCAGAGGAAAAGGCCAAGCTGGAAAAGCTGGGCTGGGACAAGTTGATGGAGGAATTCAAGAAGCGCCTGGCCGAACAGAAGGAACGCCATTCCGGCGGCAGCAAGTGGATAGGCACCGGCGGCTCCTCGCCCTTCGGCCATGGCGGCTACCATCCCGAAGGCATCCGCGTCGGCGGCCCATCGGCCGGCAACCGTACCGCGGTCAAGGTCTGGGAGAACCGCGAGTACCGCAACCTCGATGACAGCGTCGAACTCGGCACGCGCAACATCAAGGTGGCGCTGCGCCGCCTGCGCCGCTTTGCCCGTGAAGGCGCCGAGGACGAACTTGATCTCGACAACACCATCACCGGCACCGCGAGGAATGCCGGCTGGCTGGACATCAAGATGCGCCCCGAGCGCCACAACAAGGTCAAGGTGCTGCTCTTCCTCGACATCGGCGGCTCGATGGACGACCACATCAAGGTCTGCGAAGAGCTGTTCTCGGCGGCCAAGAGCGAGTTCAAGCACCTCGAATATTTCTACTTCCACAACTGCATCTACGACCACGTCTGGAAGGACAACCGCCGCCGCCATGCCGAGCGCTTTCCGCTGTGGGACGTGATGCACAAGTACGGCGAGGACTACAAGGTGGTCATCGTCGGCGATGCCACCATGAGCCCCTACGAGATCCTGCAACCCGGCGGCTCGGTCGAGTACGCCAACGAGGAAGCCGGCGCAGTCTGGTTGCAGCGCATGCTCGACACCTGGCCGCGCGCGGTCTGGCTCAACCCCGAACCCGAGCGCCTGTGGGACTATCGCCATTCCATCGAAGTGATCCGCACCATCTTTGCCAACCGCATGTTCCCGCTGACGCTGGCGGGGCTCGAACGCGCCATGCGCGAACTGAACAAGTAGCCGGAGGAGGCACCATGGAAAATCGCCGCCGCACCCTGAAAGCCCTCGCCGCCGCCGGCCTGCTCGGCCCCGCCGGCATTTCCGGCCTGATCCGCGACGCCTTGGCCAAGGGCGAGGTGCCGCTCAAGACCGGCCTGCAGAAAATACGCGGCGAAGTCCTGGTCAATCATCGCGTCGCCAGCGAAGGCCAGTTGATCAAGCCCGGCGATACCATCGTCACCGGCCGCAACAGCGAAGCGATCTATGTCATCGGCCAGGATGCCTACATGCAACGCGAGCTGACCACCGTCAGTTTCGGCGCCGATGCCCTGCAAAACCTGATGCGCGTGGTGTCGGGCAAGATTCTTTCGGTGTTCGGCAAGAATTCCGGCAGAAGCATCCAGACCTCCACCGCAACCATCGGCATTCGCGGTACCGGTTGCTACATCGAGGACGAAGGCACGGGCGCCAAGGCACGCACCTATTTCTGCCTCTGTTATGGCAGCGTCGATCTCACTCCGAAGGCAGCGCCGCAGGAGGCCGAAAGCTACACCACCACCCATCACGACCGGCCGATGTATGTGCACAACGACATGGCCATGGCGAAAATGATGGTGCCGGCGGAAGTCATCAACCATACCGATGAAGAACTCACCCTGCTCGAAGGCCTGGTCGGCCGGGTAACACCGTTCTACGGCACCGGAAAGAAGTACTGAGCGAGACCGCGCCCGGAATCGCCGTACCGCCAGCGCCGACTTTTGGCCCGTAAGGTTTGGCACGGCTGCCCCGACCAAGCCCGATGTCGCCCACCCGCCCCAACCCGGAGGCCACCGGGTCAGTGCCCGGACGCAGTTGCCCCTTGCGCTATCGCCATGGTGCCAACGCACTGGCTGCGGCCCCCGAACAGACGTCCGACACGCTTTATGTCGTGGGCGGGCTCTACGGCAACCTGCCGGCGCTGCATGCCTTGCAGCAACTTGTGGCAAGGGAGGCAGCAGCCCCGACGCTGTGTTTCAACGGCGACTTCAACTGGTTCAATGTCGATGATGCCGGCTTTGCCGCGATCAACCGCGCGGTACTCGCCCACGACGCCTGCCTGGGCAATGTCGAGGCCGAACTGCTCGTCGCCGACGACGACGCCGGCTGCGGCTGCGCCTATCCCGAGAATGTCGATGCCGGCATCGTGGAGCGCTCGAACCGGATCCACGCCCGGCTGAAGCAGACCGCGCTGGCGCATCCCGAGCTGCTGCGGCAACTGGGTGAATTGCCGTCGCTGCGCCGCTACCGTGTTGGCGACCTGGCGATCGGGGTGGTCCATGGCGATGCGGAGTCGCTGGCCGGCTGGGGCTTCGATGTCGAGGCCCTCGACGCACCGGCCAGCCTGCCGTGGCTGGACAGGGTATTTCGCGACGCACGGGTCGAGGTCTTCGCCAGTTCCCACACCTGCCTGCCCGCGCTGCGGGCAATCGACGGCGCCGGCATCGTGATCAACAATGGCGCCGCCGGCATGCCCAATTTCGCCGGCCGACGGTGCGGCGTCGTCACACGCATCGCCGTATCGCCGGCGCCGACTCCTGCCCTCTATGGCTGCCGCCTCGGCTCGCTGCACATCGAGGCACTGGCGCTCGACTATGACCATGCCGCCTGGGAACAAGCCTTCCTCGCCAACTGGCCGCCGGGATCACCGGCACACGTGTCATACTTCCGGCGCATCGTCGACGGCCCGGACCATCTGCCGACCCGGGCCGCGGCACCCACACGATGAACCAAGCACCCCCGACGCCCGCCCGCCGCCAATCCGTCACCGCCGCACTGCGCTGGTGGCTGGGCTTTTCTTTCCTGGTGCTTGCGCTCGCCTGGCTCTCCTCAACCAGTCAGCACCTCAGCCCCAATCTCGCCGCCTGGCAGGAATGGCAAAGCGGCTTTCGTCGACTGGTCGAAACCTACTGGCTGCTGGCGGTGGCGCTAACCTTCGTCCTCCACACCCTGCTCGCCGCCCTTGGCCTGCCGGGTGCCTCGCTGTTGATGCTGGCCGCCGGCTCGGGCTTTGGCGCCGCACTCGGCACCCTGCTCTGCCTCGGCGGCTGCACCGCCGGCGCCACGCTCGCCATGCTGGGTTCACGCCGCTGGCTGCAACCCTGGGTACGACGTCGCCACGGCGCGCGACTGGCCGGCATCGAAGCCCGCATCAACGCCGACGGCGCCGCCTGGCTGTTCAGCCTGCGCCTGGTGCCCGTGGTGCCCTTCACCGTGGTCAACCTGGTCGCCGGACTGACCGCGATGCGCGCCTGGACCTTTACCTGGATCAGCTTCGTCGGCATGGCGGCCGGCACCTTCGTCTATGTCAACGCCGGCAGCGAACTGGGCCACGTGCGCCAGCTTGCCGACCTGCATTCGCCCTCGCTGCTGGCCTCGCTGGCGGCCCTGGCCCTGCTGCCCTGGTTACTGAAGCCGCTGTTGCACCGCCTGCGCATGGCGCCACGGCAATGACCGGGCCGCGCACCCTCGTCCTCTTCAACTACGACTGGGACCGCCTCGGCTTCGGCCGCTGGGCTGCCGAGTTTCCTCACGACCACGCTGGCTTCGACCTGTTCAGCTTTCCCAGCAATGCGCGCCTGCCGGGCTTCGACCTGACGCGCTTTGTCGACCGCCTCGCGCGCAAGGCCCCACGCGCCGGCTGGAATGCCGTCACATCCAACCACGAGCAGTTCGGCGCACTGGGTGCCGCCATGCTGGCCGAGCGCATGGGCTGGCCGGGCACGCCGGTGAATGCGGTGCTGGCCTGTCAGCACAAGCTGCACGCGCGACGCGTGCTGCAACAGGTCGCCCCCGAGGCCAATACCGGCTTCGGCCTGATGCCGGCGCGCTACGGCGAACCCATCCCCGCAGGACTCGCCTACCCGAGCTTCGTCAAGCCGGTGAAGGCCGCCTTTTCGGTGCTGGCCCGCACGGTGCGCAGCCGCGAGGAGTTGCAGGCCATGACGCGCTTCGGCGCCTGGGAACTGTGGGTGATCCGCCATCTGGTCGAACCCTTCGAGCGCATCGCGCAACAGCGCCTGCCCGAGGCCGGCAGCGCCCATCGTCTGTTGCTGGAACAGCCGGCGCCGGGGCTCCAGTACAACCTCGACGGCTATGTCATCAAAGGCGAGCTGCGCCCGCTGGGCGTGGTGCATTCCGAGATGTACCCGGGCACGCAATGCTTCCGCCGTTTCGTCTACCCCTGCGGCCTGCCCGAGGCCGTGCGCGCGCAGGCAATAGCCGTGGCGCACCGCTTCCTCGCCGCGATCGGCTTCGACCACGGCCTGTTCAACATGGAATTCTTCTTCGATGCGGCGAGCGGCAAGCTCACCGTGATCGAATTCAACCCGCGCATGGCCGCGCAGTTCTCCGATCTCTACCTGCGCGTCGATGGCGTCGACCTGCATCGCCTGGCGCTGGAACTGGCCCATGGCCGTGACCCGGCGCTGCTGCCGCGCGCCGCGCCCAGCGCCGGCGTCGCCGCCAGCTTCGTCTATCGCAGCTTCGACCCCGCGGCGCGGCCGCCCATGCCGTCGGCGGCGCGCATCGCCGAGCTGGCGCGGCAGTATCCCGACGCCATGCTGTTCCACTTTCCCAAGACCGCCGGCCAGATCGCGCGCGATTTCAAATGGCTGGCCAGCTACCGCTACGGCATCCTGCACCTTGGCGGCACCGACGTCGCCGACCTCGCCGCGCATTGCGCGACGGCGAGCGCCCTGCTCGGCTGGCCATCGCCCTGCTCGGCGCAGGAACCCGCGAGCGACACCCTGCCGCCCCTGACACAAGAACTTTCCCTGGAGACCCCGACATGAAACGCCTGCTCCTGATCGCCGGCGCTGTCCTGCTGCTGGCCGGCTGCGGCGCCATGACCGCGCAGAACCCTTCCGGCGGCTACACGCCGGTCAATGCCGTGGCCGATGGCGACGACGCACGCGTCATGCTCAAGGGCGCCGACCTGGTCGCCTATTTCACCGAGGGCAAGTTCCGCCAGGGCACGGCGCAATTCAGCAGCCGCTACGAGAACATCAGCTTCCGCTTTGCCAGCGCCGAGAACAAGGCGCTGTTCGACAAGCAACCGAGCAAATACCTGCCCGAATTCGGTGGCTACTGCGCCAACGGTATCGCCTATGGCATTCCCTGGGGCGGCGACGCCGACACCTGGAAAATGATCAAGGGCAAGCTCTACATCTTCGGCGGCCAGGCCTCCAAGGATGCTTTCGAGCTCGACGAGCAGAAGAACCTGGCCCTGGCTGAGTCCTACTGGAAGGACGAAATCGCCGGCCACAACAGCTTTTTTCAACGCTGGAAGCGCTTGGTCTTCCGCGTCCCGCATTACCAGAGCGGCGATGACCTGGCCAGGGCCGTCGCCGCCGCCAAAGCCAAGGGCGGCAAGGCGCAGTGAAATCCCCGCGCCTGATCCAGATCGCGCGCGACGACCCGCAGGCGGTGCGCGCCGAGTTGCTCGCCGGCCTCGTGGCGCCGACGGCGACAATCGCACCCAAGTACCTGTATGACGCACTCGGCTCGCGCCTGTTCGCCGCCATCACCGAATTGCCGGAGTACTACCCGACGCGCACCGAAGCCGCCATTTTCAGCCGCGAGATGAGGGACATGGCGCGCGCGCTGGGGCCGGTCGACTGCCTGGTCGACCTCGGCGCCGGCAATTGCGAAAAGGCCGCCCGGCTGTTCGAGACCTTCCGCGTCCGGCGCTATGTCGCGGTCGACATCTCGGTGACCTTCCTGCGTGACTCGCTGGCCTGTTTGCAGCGCGAGCACCCGGAGATGGACATGCTCGGCATCGGGCTCGATTTTTCACAAAACCTGGCACTGCCGGCGGAGGTCGGCCCCGGGCCGCGCACCCTGTTCTATCCCGGCTCCAGCATCGGCAATTTCACGCCCGACGCGGCCCTGGCCTTCCTGCGCCAGGCCCATGCCGCCAGCCAGGGCGGCGCGCTGCTGATCGGCGTGGACCTGGTCAAGCCGGCCGCCGTGCTGGAACCGGCCTACGACGACCCGCTGGGCGTCACCGCCGCCTTCAACCGCAACATGCTGCTGCACCTCAACCGCCTGGCCAGCACCGATTTCGAGATCGCCGACTGGCGCCACGTGGCCTTCTTCAGCAGCGCCGATTCACGCATCGAAATGCACCTCGAAGCCCTGCGCGATACCACCGTGTGCTGGCCCGGCGGCGAACGCCGCTTTGCCGCCGGCGAACGCATGCATACCGAAAATTCCTGCAAATGGCGGCTCGACGACTTTGCCGCATTGCTGCGGGAAGCCGGCTTCAAGGGCCTGCGTCACTGGACCGACGAGCGTCAGTGGTTCGCGGTTTTCGCCGCCGAAAGCCATGATGCGTGAATCACAGCGCGCAGCTGCGCAATCCCATGTGGATATCGTTGCGCTCCGGCGTGAAGTAGTTGCGGTAGCGCGGATGCGCCATGCGCGGCGAAGTGGCGCGACTGGCGCCGCGCAGCACATAGCGCTCACCGAACCAGGGCGCGGAATAATCGCGGTAGGGATGGGCAACGAAGCCCGGATAGGGCAGGAAGCGGCTGGCGGTCCATTCCCAGACCCGCCCCCAGCGGAAATCCGCCCGCGTGCAGGCCGCGAGCTCCCATTCCGCTTCCGTCGGCAGGCGACGTCCGGCCCAGCGGCACCAGGCATCGGCCTCATGCCATGTCAGGTGAGTGGCCGGCGCGTCCGGATCGAGCGCGTGCCAGCTACCGAACTCGCGGCATTGCCAGGCGCCGTCCTGCCGCCGCAGGTAGCGCGGCGGCGCGGCGCCGGTGGCATCGAGACAGGGCAGGTAGCGCGCCCAGCTGAGCACCTCGCTGTCGATCTCGAAGTCGCCGAGGTTCACGTCGTGGGCAGCCAGTTCGTTGTCGAAGGCGAAACCAGGGCCGGCATTGCCCAGCCTCCAGTTTTGCGCGGCCACGCCCAGCTCCTGATTGGCGGCACAGGGCCGGCCGGCGCGCAGCAGCGATTCCGGCAGCGCGATGTCGAGTGCCTGCGCCATGTAAATCGCGGCCTCGGCGTGCATGTCCTCGTGGAACAGCGCGAGGCGGTAGAAATAGAGCCCGTCGTCGCTTTCCTCGGCGCTTGCGAGCAGCGCCAGGGTCTCGTCCAGGCTGGCGGCGAGGTAGTCGCGCGTCATTGCCAGCGGCGGCAGCGGCAAGGCCCAGCGCGTGACATGGGCGACGCGGCTGGAGTTGTAGAGCGCGTCGGCATTGGCCATGCGCCCCTCGGGACGGAGGTGATCGGGGTCGCAGGCGATGCCGCGTTCGCGTTGCCGGCTGCGGGCGATCCACCAGTCCTGGAACCAGGCGACGTGGCCGGTTTCCCACAGCGGCGGATTGAGCTGCACCGAGTAAGGCACGACCAGACTCTCGCCCAGCGCGGCGACATAGGCGTCGAGCAGCGCCAGGGTCGTCGCGCGGCTGTCGGTCAGGGCCGTGGCCAGCGCCACGCGGGTACCGCTGCGTGCCGCCACCGCCGCATCGATGTCGGAAATGAATGTCATGGCTGAAGCGCGCAGTATGCCGCAACTGGTGATCGTTACGCCGGCACTGCGCGATGCCAACAACGGCAATTGGCAGACCGCCCGGCGCTGGCAGCACCTGTTGCAGGACCGCTGCTACGTGCGCCTGGTCAAGCAGTGGCCGACGTCGCTGGCCTGCAGCGACAGCGCAATGATCGCCCTGCACGCGCGACGCTCGGCGGAGTCCATCGCCGCCTGGGCACGGGCCTACCCGGAGCGCGGCCTCGCCGTGGTGCTGACCGGCACCGACCTCTACCGCGACATCGGCGAAGATGCCTCCGCCCGCCAATCGCTGCAACTGGCCAGTGAACTCGTGGTCTTGCAGGAAGCCGGACCGGACGCGCTGCCGCTGGAACTGCGTGCAAAGTGCCGCGTCATCTACCAATCCACCACCGCGCGCAAGGCGCTGGGCAAACCTGCCCGCGTCCTGCGCGCGGTGATGGTCGGCCACCTGCGCGACGAGAAGTCGCCCGAGACCCTGTTCGCCGCCGCGCGCCTGCTGGCGGGCGATGCCCGCATCCGCATCGACCATATCGGCGCGGCGCTCGACCCGGCGCTGGGCGCGGCGGCGCAAGCGACCATGGCCGCCGTACCCAACTACCGCTGGCTGGGCGGCCTGCCGCACGAGGAGGTGCGGCGCCGCATCCAGCGCGCGCACCTGCTGGTGCATTGCAGCCGCATGGAGGGTGGCGCCCATGTGATCATGGAAGCCGTCGCCAGTGGCACGCCGGTGCTGGCCTCGCGCATCGCCGGCAATGTCGGCATGCTCGGCGCGGACTATGGCGGCTATTTCCCGCACGGCGACGCGGCGGCGCTGGCGGCACTGCTGCGGCGCTGCGACGAAAGTGCCCGCCACGAGGCCGAAAGTCGGCGCCGGCAACACGGCGACGACCTGCTGGCGACGCTGATGCGCCAGTGCGCTGGCCGCGCCCCGCTGTTCACCCCCGACGCCGAACGCGCCGCGCTGCGGCGCCTGGCCGGCGAACTGCTGAAAGGCCGTTGATGCAGGCGAGCAAGCCCGTGTTGCGCGACATCGTGCTGGTCGGCGGCGGCCACAGCCATGTCGTGGTGCTGCACAGCTTCGCCATGCGCCCGCTGCCGGGCCTGCGCCTGACGCTGATCTGCACCGACACCGACACGCCCTATTCCGGCATGCTGCCGGGCTACATCGCCGGCCATTACGGCTTCGACGATGTACATATCGACCTGCGCCGGCTGGCCGAATTCGCCGGCGCGCGCTACCTGCGCGACGAGGTGATCGGCATCGACCGCACCGAGCGCAAGGTGCTCTGCCGCGAGCGCCCGCCGGTCAGCTACGACGCGCTGTCGATCAACATCGGCTCGACGCCGCAACTCGCCGGCGTGCCGGGCGCCGCCGAACACGCCGTGCCGGTGAAGCCGATCCGCCGCTTCAACCAGCGCTGGCTGGCGCTGTTCGAGCGCGTGCGCGCCCACGCCGGGCCGGCCACCATCGCCGTGGTCGGGGCCGGCGCCGCCGGCGTCGAACTGACGCTGGCCATGCAATACCGCCTGCGCAATGAACTCGCCGCGCTGGGGCGCGACCCGGATCAACTGCATTTCCACCTGTTCTCGGCGGAAGCGGAAATCCTGCCGACGCACAATGCCGCCGTGCGCCGCGCCTTCGAATCGGTGCTGGCCGCGCGCGGCGTCGGCGTGCATCGCGGCGCCGAAGTCAGCCAGGTCGGCCCCGGCCGCCTGCAGGTGCGCGGCGGCGCCACGCTGGAGGCCGACGAAATCGTCTGGGTCACCCAGGCCGGCGGCGCCGCCTGGCTCAAGGACACCGGCCTGGCGCTGGACGAATCCGGCTTCATCCGCGTCGGCGAGACCCTGCAAAGCGAAACCGATCCGCTGATCTTCGCCGCCGGCGACTGTGCCGCGATGAGCGGCTACCGCCTGGAGAAGGCCGGCGTCTTTGCCGTGCGCATGGGCATGCCGCTGGCCGAGAACCTGCGCCGCAGCGTGACCCGCGAGGAGCTCACGCACTACCGTCCGCAAGCGCGCTGGCTGGCCCTGATCAGCACCGGCGACCGCCACGCGGTGGCCTCGCGCGGCTGGCTGTTTGCGCGCGGCGACTGGATCTGGCGCTGGAAGGACTGGATCGACCGCCGCTTCATGCGCAAGTTCTGCGAGCTGTCACCGATGATGGACGCCAAGCCGGCCGACAACGACGAGGTGCCGCTGGCGCCGGCCGAGCAGGAGCAGGCGATCTCCGCCATCGCCATGCGCTGCGGCGGTTGCGGCGCCAAGGTCGGCGCCACGGTGCTGTCGCGCGCCTTGGCCGAATTGCAGCCGGTCGCCCGCGACGACGTGCTGATCGGCCTGCACGCCCCCGACGATGCCGCTGTGCTGCGCGTGCCGCCGGGCAAGGCGCTGGTGCATAGCGTCGATTTCTTCCGCGCCTTCATCGACGACCCCTGGGTCTTCGGCCGCATCGCCGCCAACCATGCGCTGGGCGACATCTTCGCCATGGGTGCCGAGCCGCAGTCGGCGACCGCCATCGCCACGGTGCCGCCGGGCCTGGAAGCCAAGGTCGAGGACACCCTGCGCCACATGATGGGCGGCGCCGTTTCGATGCTCAACGAGGCCGGCTGCGCGCTGGTCGGCGGCCATACCGGCGAAGGCAACGAACTGGCGCTGGGCTTCGCCGTCAACGGCCTGATCGACGAACAGCTGGCGAACGTGCTGACCAAGGGCGGCATGCGCCCCGGCGAGGTGCTGATCCTGACCAAGCCGATCGGCACCGGCACCCTGTTCGCCGCACACGCAAGGCTCAGGGCGCGCGGCAGGTGGATCGACGCCGCGCTGGAATCGATGCAGGTCTCCAACCGCGCCGCGATGCCCTGCCTGATCGCCCACGGCGCCAGCGCCTGCACCGACCTCACCGGCTTCGGCCTGCTCGGCCACCTGGTCGAGATGACGCGGCCCTCCGGCGTCGATGCCGAGATCGAGCTCGACGCCCTGCCGCTGCTCGACGGCGCCGCCGAATGCGTTGCCGCCGGCATCCTCAGCTCGCTGCAACCGGCCAACCTGCGCCTGCGGCGCGCCCTGCGCAACCAGGAAGAGGCGCTGTCCCACCCCGCCTACCCGTTGATCTTCGATCCGCAAACCGCGGGCGGACTGCTCGCCAGCGTGCCGGCCGAGCGCGCCGAGGCCTGCCTGGCGGACTTGCGCGAACTCGGCTACCCGCACGCCGCGCGCATCGGCCGGGTGTTGGCGCAGGGCGGCGCGATCGAGCCGGTCAGTTTGCGTCTTCTTTAACGTGAAACACCAGGATGGGTCGCTGCAATTGTCGAGCGCAGCGAGCCATTCAGTAACCCCCCGTGAGGGGGGCGAAGGGGGGCGGGCCGAGTTTGCTCGCCCGTGGCGGGACAAGAATGCGAGAGATTCATGATCAGAGGGTGGCTCTCGAAGCCATGGGCGTTAGGGCCGACGCCACAGCGCATAGGCGCAAATCGCCAGCGCGAGGTAGTTCGCCGCCATGAACCACGGCGTGTTCCAGGCCATGCCGTCGAAGCCTTCGTAAGTCAGCGGATACAGCACCGGCGAGGCGTAGTAATCGCTGGAATGCGTCAGCACGTCGATCAGGATGTGCGACCACCAGCCGGCCAGCGGCAGGCCGAGGCTGGCGCGCCAGCGCCACAAGGCCGCGGTAACAATCAGCGCCAACACGCCGCTGTGCAGGATGCAGTGCAGGTGGTGGGCGGCGGCGCCCACCCATGGCGGCATGCCAGGTTCCTGCCCCGGCAGCGCGATCGCATAGCGCCACAGTTCGGCGACGGCGCCATCGCCACCCAACACCCAGGCCAGCACCGGCAGCATGTGCACCAGATCCGGCAGCAGCGCCATCACCACCGTGGCCACGGCCATCCGGCGCGCAACGGGCCGGCGCCGCGCCAGGGCGCTGACGCCGAGGCCGGCCCACAGCCCATGTGCGAGGATGTCCATGCGCGGATTGTCCGCGCCGGAAACATCGGCGTCCAGTGCGCGGCATTGTGTAAGCTTTGCGCCTCGTCGCCGACAGATCACCGGCTGCTTTGCCCAGACTCTCCACAAGGATATTCCCCATGTCGCTGCCGCATCGTTTCTTCCTCGCCCTGTTGCTGGCTCTCGCCACGCTTGCCCACGCCGCCGAGCCGCCGCTGAAGTTCGGCGTCGGCCTGTTCCAGCCCGACAAGGAAAAGAACGACGCCACCTACCGGCCGCTGGCGGCCTTTCTCGAAAAGGAGCTCGGGCGCAAGGTCGAACTGCGCACCGTGGATACCTGGGAGGGTCTGGCCAAATCGCTGGCCAATGGCGAGACCGACCTCGCCCTGATGGGCCCCTGGGGTTACGTGCTGGCCAACAACGAGGCCGGCGCCCAGGTGGTATCCACCATCCTCTATGACGGCAGGCCCGAGTATTACGCCATCATGATCACCCATCCCGACTCGGGCATCCGCTCGCCGGCCGATCTCAAGGGCCGCAGCTTTGCCTTCGGCGACAAGGGTTCGACCTCCGGCTACCTGATCCCGCTGCATTACTTCATGACCCGCGGCATAGAACCGGAGAAGCATTTCTCGAAAGTGCTGCACACCAGCCACCAGGCCATCGAGACCCAGGTCACGCAGGGTGCACTGGATGCCGGCGCCGACTACAACCGCAACCGCAACGCGATGATCGAGCAGGGCCTGATCAAGGCCGAGCGCTCGCTGGTGTTCTGGCAGTCGGCGCCGCTGCCCAACGACGCCTTCGCCGTCGCCGCCACGCTGCACCGCGACGCGGCCTTCATCGCCCGCCTGCAAAAGGCGCTGGAAGGCGTCGGCCCGGCATTGAAGGCGCAGCCCGCCCTGCTGCCGGCGCATTACACGGGTTTCGTCAGCCGCGACAACGCCTTCTACAAGCCGATCCGCGACGCCGGCCTGGCCACCGGCAAGTTGCAGCCGAAACGCCAGCCGTGACCAACGCCGGCGCCGCCGCGCCCCGCGGCCGGCACGCGACCGGGCGCCTGGGCTTCCTCGTCCTGGCGCTGGCCTATGCGCTGCTGATCGCCCTGGCGCTCGGCAGCCTGGTCGCCGACGACGAACTCTCGCTCGGCCGCAATCCGCTGGCCAACCTGGCCAAGACCGCCGCCGAGTTCGCGCGGCCGAGCTTCCTCGATGTCTGGTTCGGCGAGCCGCGCCTCGAATACCGCAGCGACGACGGCAGCCTGCTGCGCGTCGAGGATCGCCGCGCGGTCGAAGCCGGCTACCTGCGCCAGCTCGCCCATGCCACCTGGATCACTTTCGTGATCGGCACCCTGGGTTCGCTGCTCGGCGCCCTGCTGGCCCTGCCGCTGGGCCTGCTGACGGCGCGCAACCTCGGCGCGCCGCGCCCGCTGGCGCTGGCGGCCAAGGCCACGCTCGACACCTGCCGCGCCATCCATACCCTGGTGTTCGGCCTGGTGCTGGTCGGCATCGTCGGCCTCGGCCCCACCGCCGGCATCCTCGCCATTGCCCTGCACTCGATGGGCAGCTACGGCAAGCTCTTCGCCGAAGCCGTCGAGACCCTGGACATGCAGGCCGTGGACGCCGTGCGTGCGGTCGGCGCCGGGCCGGCGCAGGTGTTCTTCAACGCCGTGTGGCCGGCGGTGCTGCCGCAGTTCGTCTCGCAGCACCTCTACCTCTGGGAATACAACATCCGCGATTCCACGGTGCTGGGCCTGATCGGCGCCGGCGGCCTGGGCCTCCTGATCACCGAGGCCACCGCCCTGTTCCAGTGGGGCCGCCTGGCCACCCTGCTGATCGTCGTGGTGCTGCTGGTGTCGGCTTTCGACGCACTGTCGCGGCGCATCCGCGCAGCGCTGCTGTGAGCGATGCGAACATGAAAGTCGGCGCTGGCGACACGGCGATCGAACTGCGCAACGTGGCCTGGACGGCCGGCGGGCGTCGCCTGCTGCACGTGGAACAACTGCGCATCGCGGCCGGCGAACGCGTTGCCATCGTCGGCGCCAACGGCGCCGGCAAATCGACGCTGCTGCGCCTGCTCGCCGGCTTCACCCTGCCGGCCTCGGGCGATATCGAGGTGCTCGGCCGCCGCCTGCCGCTCTGCGGCGCCGCGCTGCGCGGCCTGCGCACGGACGTCGGCCAGGTGCTGCAAGGCCTGCATCTGGTGCAGCGCCTCACGGCTCTGGACAACGTACTGATCGGCGCGCTGGGGCGTATCGGCGGCTGGCGCGGCTGGGCGCGCTGGCACACCGCCGATGACATCGCCGAAGCCATGGCCGCGCTGGAACGCGTCGGCCTCGCGGCGCACGCCGCCGCACGCGTGGACCGCCTGTCGGGCGGCGAGCGGCAGAAGGTCGCCATCGCCCGCCTGCTGATGCAGCGCCCGCGCCTGATCCTCGCCGACGAGCCGACCGCCGCGCTCGACCCGCGCGCCGCCGAGGAAATCTGCAAGCTGCTCGCCGCCGCCGCGCAGGGCGCGACGCTGGTCGCGGTAGTGCATAACCCGGCGCTGCTGCCGCGCCTGGCCGAGCGCGTGATCGGCATCCGGGAGGGCTGCATCGCCTTCGACTTGCCGCTGCCCCACGTCGGGCCGGAGGATCTGGCGGCCTTGTACCGGAATGCGACGGAGGCGATGGCTCCAGTTGTTGTGCCGGAGTTGGCCGATTCATGCCTGCTCGGCGAATACTGACGCCGTCCCCCGTCCGCTGCGCATCTGATTTCCTGCCGATATGACGGCAAAGCCCAAACCCGCGAATACTTCGATGCGCTTCCCAACTAAAGCCATGAAGCAGGCCGCCACGGCTGCCGCGCCGGAGGCGGTGGAGTCCGGCGACGACTGGAGCAAAGCCATTGCAACCCAGGGAGGCGGCGTCGCGGCGACCATCGCCGAATTGCGGCGCAAGCGCGGCCCGCGCGGCCCGCAGCAAAAGCCCAGGAAGATCGCCACCGCCCTGCGTCTGGATGCCGAAGCTCTCGCCCGCTGGCGCGCGTCCGGCAGGGGCTGGCAAACACGCGCGGCGGCCCTGCTGGCAAAGTACGCGCCTTAATCGGCGATCCACCGGCCAAGAGTTGCTTTCCGAGTGCGTGGCAGACCGATGTCGCCCGACCCCGCTGCTCGGACGGCTACGAGAAGAGCGCGACGGTCCCAAACGACAATCCGGGGCGAGAAACTCAATTGGACAAGGTAAAGCGAGATTTCCGAGCGGCACGATGGTTTCGCAGTCCGCTGTAACTTATCCGAAAGGTGAGTCGTCGACACCCGAGCGATCGAGAGCACCTTGCGGACGCCGGAGCGGGCAATCGCCTTGGTGCTGTTCGAGGCCAAACCGCGCGAACACGAGAAGGTGCCTCGGCAGCGCCCCTTCGATGCCGAGAGTGATCAGCAACTGTTGGCCATCGGCGGTTTCGGCGCGCTGGTCGCCGCCATGCTGCTGGCCAGTCCGTAAAAAGTCATCGCGTCGCCGATGGCGAGTCATGACGCGAGGAGCGCAATTCGAGGCTTTCGGTTCTAGCCGTAATGCAACGCAGCGATCAGCGGACAAGACACGTTGCCATGATGCGCGCTGCACTCTCCGACCAGCCTTGACAGGACGGCCTCGATCCTTGAGAGGTCCGTCAGGCGCGCGCGCACGTCGGCGAGTCGCAGCGTGGCCAGCTCGGCCGCCTCGCTGCAATGGGTGCCGTCCTCCAGCTTCAGCAGTTGCCCGATCTCATCCAGATTGAACCCAAGCCGCTGCGCCGCCTTCACAAACGCCACCCGCGCCACGTCGGCCTGCCCATAGCGGCGAATGCTCCCATAGGGCCGCTCTGGCCGAGGCAACAAGCCCTTGAGCTGATAGAACCGAATCGTCTCCACATTGACCCCGGCCGCCTTGGCGAAGGCACCGATGGTCAGGTTTTCCGGCTTTTCGTTCATGGCTCTTGACTCCGTAGTTGACTACGGAAGTAACGTTACAGCATCAAGCGGACATTCAGAAGGAGACTCCCATGCCAGATCCCAAGAACGGCCGAGGTGCCCTGGCGGCCGGCGGCCTCGCGGCCATCCTCGCCTCGACCTGCTGCCTCGGTCCCCTCGTGCTGGTTGCGCTCGGCTTCTCCGTGGCCTGGATCGGCAACCTCACGGTGCTGGAGCCGTACCGGCCGCTGTTCATCGGCGCAGCGCTCGCTGCGATGTTCTTTGCCTGGCGCGGCATCTTCCGGCCTGCGGCAGTCTGCAAGCCGGGCGACGTATGCGCCGTGCCACGGGTAGCGAAGACCTACAAAGTCATCTTCTGGATCGTGGCCGCCCTGGTCCTGCTTGCGCTCGCTTTCCCTTACGTTTTGCCACTGTTCTACTGAAAGGAGATCATCATGAAGAAACTCGTCCTCCTTGTTACCCTGGCCGCCACCCTTGCCACGCCCGCCCGGGCCGCCATCAAGACGGTCACGCTGTCCGTGCCCGGCATGACCTGCGCCGCCTGCCCGATCACGGTGAAGAAGGCGCTTTTCAAGGTGGATGGCGTGCAGAAGGCCGAGGTGAGCTTTGAAAAGCTCCAAGCCGTCGTCACCTTCGACGACGCCAAGACCAGCGCCGAAGCCCTGACCAAGGCCACCGCGAACGCGGGCTATCCCTCCACCGTCAAGCCGTAAGGACAGGAACATGGCCGAGGCTATCGCGCTTTCCATCGCCGTCATCGGCAGCGGCGGGGCCGCGATGGCGGCAGCGCTGAAAGCCGTCGAACAGGGCGCGCGCGTGACGCTGATCGAGCGCGGCACCATCGGCGGCACCTGCGTCAACGTCGGCTGCGTGCCCTCGAAAATCCTGATCCGTGCCGCCCATATCGCCCATCTGCGCCGGGAAAGCCCGTTCGACGATGGCCTGCCGCCCACGCCGCCGGCCGTCCTGCAGGAGAAGCTGTTGGCCCAGCAGCAGGCGCGCGTTGAAGAGCTGCGTCGCGCCAAGTACGAAAGCATCCTCGACGACAACCCGGCCATCACCGTCCTGCATGGCGACGCGCGCTTCAACGACAGCCACAGCCTCACGGTGCAGCTGAACGACGGTGGCCAACGGCTGGTCACGTTTGACCGCTGCCTGATCGCCACCGGCGCGAGCGCTGCCGTGCCGCCGATTCCCGGCCTCAAGGGCACGCCCTACTGGACTTCGACCGAGGCGTTGGTGAGCGACACCATCCCAGAGCGTCTGGCCGTGATCGGATCGTCGGTGGTGGCCGTCGAGCTGGCGCAAGCCTTCGCCCGACTCGGGGCCAAGGTCACGATTCTCGCGCGAAGCACGCTGTTCTTCCGCGAAGACCCGGCCATCGGCGAAGCGCTCAAGGCGGCGTTCCGTGCCGAAGGCATCGAGGTGCTGGAGCACACGCAGGCCAGCCAGGTTAAGCACGGAAATGACGAGTTCGTGCTGACACTCCCGAGCAGTGAATTGCGCGCCGACCGACTGCTGGTTGCCACCGGCCGCACGCCCAACACGCGCAGCCTGAACCTTGAAGCGGCGGGCGTAGAGGTGAACCAGCAAGGCGCCATCGAGATCGACAGCGGCATGCGTGCCAGCGCGCCGGATATCTACGCCGCTGGAGACTGCACCGACCATCCGCAATTCGTCTATGTCGCGGCGGCGGCCGGCACCCGCGCCGCCATCAACATGACGGGCGGCGACACCGCGCTCGATCTGACCGCCATGCCGGCCGTGGTGTTTACCGATCCGCAGGTGGCCACCGTGGGCCTCTCCGAGCAGGACGCACACCACGCTGGCATCGAAACCGACAGCCGCCTGCTCACGCTGGACAACGTGCCGCGAGCGCTGGCCAACTTCGACACGCGCGGCTTCATCAAGCTGGTCATCGAGGAAGGCAGTCATCGCTTGATCGGGGTGCAGGCGGTGGCGCCGGAAGCCGGCGAGCTGATCCAGACGGCGGCGCTAGCCATCCGGACAGGGATGACGGTGCAGGAACTGGCCGACCAATTGTTCCCGTATCTGACGATGGTCGAGGGCCTGAAGCTTGCGGCGCAAACCTTCAGCAAGGACGTAAAGCAACTGTCCTGCTGCGCCGGATGACGGAGATGAGGATGCGAAGGAGTGTACAGGGCGACCGTAACACGATAGGTACGGGCTCCCGTGCCGGAGGCTTACGCGCCGCACGCGTTGGCAGCATCAAGCGCCAACCAAGCTAACGGCGCACGGTGTCGTAACAGGAATCGGCTTGCGGTGCGCGAGCGCGATCTTGGTCCGGCGCATGTGCATCTGGTCGGCGGCGGTTTCGATGTGATCATCGACCTGTCCAGCCTGGAAACCGATGGCGAATGACCGCGCGGCTTGCGAGCCGAAGTCTTGGCGTGGGTCGCAAAACAGACGCCGCGCACGATGAGCGCCTACGGCACCGGCGCACGTCCCGTGCCGCGCTATGTCGCGTTGGCCTGCCGGGGTTGGGAAGCGGAGCACGGCGGGGCCTGATCGCCGTCCCGACGCCTGAGCGGCAAGGAAAGCGCATTCTCGACCCGCCGACGCCAGAGTGACGGCGCGCGGCCGGCGGGTCTTTTCCGCCCGCCCGATCTCGCTCGCCACCAGGTCGGCAGCCGGAGTGTAAGGAAACCGGGGGCTGCGCCGACTACCCGCCAGCAGGAGCCGATCCTGCCTTGCAAGGCAAGCCAACAACACAACCTCAAGGAGAAACACATGAACCAGACCCTCACCGCCGCCTCGCTCGCCATCGCCCTGGGCACCGCCATGAGCATCGCCGCCGCCCCCGTCGTCGCCCAGGACAAGATGATGGCCGACAAGGAAAAGTGCTACGGCGTCGCCCTCAAAGGCAAGAACGACTGCAAGGCGGGTGCCGGCACCAGCTGCGCCGGCACCGCGAAAACCGACCACCAGGGCAATGCCTGGTCCATGGTGCCCAAGGGCAGCTGCGAGAAGACGGCTTCCAAGACCTCGCCCACCGGCCATGGCCAGCTCATGGAGTTCAAGGAGAAGAAGGCCTGAACGCCGGCACCGGGCGCGGAGCCGCAGATGAGCATCCTGCCGCTTGCCGCCGGGCCGCGCCGGAGCGATCCGGCACCGGCGCGGTCCCTGCCCCGAAGGGCGGGGATCGGGCTCAAGCCGGAGCATTTCCGCGCCATCCTGCAAACCCTGCCGGATCTCGGCTTTTTCGAGATCCACGCCGAGAACTACATGGTCGAAGGCGGCCCCTTCCACCATTGGCTGACCCGCATCCGCGAGCACTATGCGCTGTCGGTGCATGGCGTCGGGCTCTCGATCGGCGGCGCCGCGCCGCTCGATGAAGCCCATCTCGACCGGCTGGCCGCGCTGCTCGACCGCTACCAGCCGGAATCCTTCTCCGAGCACCTGGCCTGGTCCAGCCACGGCGGCAATTTCTACAACGACCTGCTGCCGGTGGCCTATGACCGTGTCACGCTGGCGCGCGTCTGCGAACACATCGACCGTGTGCAGACGCGCCTCAGGCGCCGCATGCTACTGGAGAATCCGGCTACCTATGTCGAATTCGCCGCCTCGACCATGGACGAGACCGGGTTCATTTCCGAGGTCGTGGCGCGCAGCGGCTGCGGCCTGCTGCTCGACGTAAACAACCTGTATGTGTCCTGCACCAACCACGGCCGCGATGCGCGCGACAGCATCCGCCGCCTGCCGCTCGACACCGTGGCGCAGATCCACCTCGCCGGCTTCGCCGTCGAGTCCGACAGCCTCGGCGCGCCGCTCTTGATCGACAGCCACGGCACCCCCGTGGCTGAAGAGGTATGGCGGCTCTACTGCCATGTGCTGGACCGGGTCGGCCGCACGCCGACGCTGATCGAGCGCGACAACGACATCCCGGCGCTGCCGGTGCTGCTGGCCGAGGCCGCCCGTGCCGACGAGATCCTGTGCCGGCTGGCGCCGATGCGCCGCGACGAAGTCCGCGCATGAATGCCAACGCGATTTTCGCCGAGGCCCTGCTCGACCCCGCCGTGCCCTGCCCGCCGGGGCTTGCAAGCTGGAACGGCTCGGACCCGGCGCAGCGCTTTGCCGTGTATCGCAACAACGTCGTCGTCGGCCTGGTCGATGCCCTGGCCGACAGTTTCCCGGTAACGCAGGAACTGGTGGGCGAGACCTTCTTCCGCGCCATGGCGCGCGAATTCGTGCGCGCCGCCCCGCCGCGCTCGCCGGTGCTGGCGCTCTATGGGCAGGGATTTGCCGAATTCATCGAAAGCTTTTCGCCGGCCGCCGGCCTGCCTTACCTGCCGGACGTGGCGCGCCTGGAAATGCTGCGCGTACTGGCCTGGCATGCCGCCGACGCGGCGCCGGTGTCGCGGCAAGCGCTCGCCGCCGCGCTGGCCGCAGCGGAGTCCCTGCCGCTGGCGCGTTTCGAGTTCGTGCCGGCGCTGCGGCTGCTGGCCTCGCCTTATGCCATTGTCTCGCTGTGGGCGGCCCACCAGTCGGAAAACGCGGCCCTGGAACTCGCCGGGGTCGCCACCGACACACCGCAAACCGCGCTGGTCTGCCGCCACGAACTCGAGGTGGCGATCTATCGTCTCGCCCCCGGCGCGGCCGACTTCCTCGCCGGCCTGCTGGCGGGCCAAAGCTTCGGCGCGGCCGCGAGCGCGGCGTTCGCCGGCGACCCCGAATTCGACCCGGCGGCAACGCTGGCGCTGCTGCTGGGCGCCGGCGCGATCGCCGGCATTGCCACCCCGAGGAGAATGTCATGAACACCACGCTGGTCTCCGCCACCGACACGGCAAACACCCCCTCACCCCTGCGCCTGCTGCGCCGGGGCATCGATCGCCTCGGCCGCCTGCCCGACTGGCCGCTGGCCCTGCTCGGCCGTTTCGCCATCGCCGGCATCTTCTGGAAGTCGGGCCAGACCAAGATCGAAGGGCTGGCGATCGACATCGTCGGCGGCGAGTTTCAGCTTGGCATGCCGCGCCTTGCGGATTCCGCGGTCGCCCTGTTCCGCGACGAGTACAAGCTGCCGCTGATTCCGCCCGAGCTCGCGGCGCCGCTGGCGGCGCTGGCCGAGCACGTCTTTCCGCTGCTGCTGCTGATCGGCCTGGCGACGCGCTTCTCGGCGCTGGCCCTGCTGGCGATGACGGCCACCATCCAGTTCCTGGTCTATCCCGATGCCTGGCCGACCCACGGCGCCTGGGCCACGGTGCTGATCTACATTGCCGCGCGCGGCCCGGGCTGCGTTTCGCTCGATCACCTGATCGCGCGCCGCTTCGGCTAGGCCACCGGCATGTCGATCCGCGCCCGCCTGGCGCTGGCCTTCGCCCTGCTGCTGGGCCTGAGCCTGGCGCTGGCGGCGCTGGCCCTGGGCCGGCTCGACGACCTGACGACGAAATCGCGCGAAATGGTCGACCGCCAGGCGCAGCGCGCACTGCTGGCCCAGCAGGCCAACCGCCACGCGCAGGCGGCGGCGATCGGCCTGCTGAGCTTGCTGCAAACCCCGCGCCGCGAGGATCGTGTACCGCTTTACGCGGCCATGGATGCCGAGCTGGCCGCCTCCGACCGCGGCGTGCGCGCGCTCGGCGAGGGCGCGGCGGACAGCGGGGAACAGGCCATGATGGCCCGCGTGGCAGACATCCGCCAGCGCTACGGCGAGTTGTTCCAGACCACGGTGGAAACGCTGGAGATCGAGGGCCAGGCGCCGGCGCGCGCCCATTTCATGGCACGCACCGGCAAGCTGCTGAATACCCTGCTGTTCGAGACCGACGCCCTGGAAGCCGGCATCCAGGCGCGACTGCAATCCGGCCTGGACGACATGCGCACCGTCGCCGCCGAAGCGCGGCACGCGGTAATGCTGGGCGCCCTCGCTGCGCTGGCGCTGGGCGCGGTACTGGCCTGGATCATCGGCCGCGGCATCGTCGTCCCGCTGCGCGAGGCGGTGGGCCTGGCCGGCGCCATCGCCGGCGGCGACTACCGGGCCGCCGTGCCCTGCTGCCGCAAGGACGAGCTCGGCGAGCTGCTGCGCTCGCTCGACAGCATGCGCGACAGCATCGCCAGCCGCGAAGAGCGCCTGGCGCGCGTTGCCTATGTCGACCTGCTCACCGGCCTGCCCAATCGTGCCCACCTGATGGAGCAAGTCGCCAAACAGGCGCCGCAGGACACCTGCGCGCTGGCCATCCTCGACATCCGGCGCTTCGCCCCGATCAACCACGCCCTCGGCCATGCCGTCGGCGATCGCCTGCTGACCGAGCTGGGCGCCCGGCTGCGGCACCATCTCGCGGACGGCAATGAGGTGGCTCGACTCTGGGGCGACAAGTTCGCCGTGTTGTTCACCGCCACCGATCGCGCCGGGGTGCAATCACGGCTCGACGACCTGTTGGAACGCCTGCGGCAACCGCTGGCGATCGACGGCCAGCGCCTGGATGTCGATGCCAGCGTCGGCGTGGCCCTGTTTCCCGCCGACGCGAGCGACGCCGCAAGCCTGATGCGCCGCGCCAGCCTGGCGCTGGATGCCGCCAAGGGCTGCCAGTGCGGCTACGCCTTTGCCACCGACATCGGCGCCGAGCCCGCGCCCGAACAGCTCTCGCTGATCGGCGAGATGCGCGAGGCCCTGGCCGCCGACCAGTTCGTGCTCCACTACCAGCCCAAGCTGGATCTCGCAAGCCGGCGCGTCGCCGGTGCCGAGGCACTGATCCGCTGGCGACACCCGCAGCGGGGCATGGTGCCGCCAGCGCACTTCATCCCGTTTGCCGAGCGCACCGGCTTCATCCGCGAGATCACGCCCTGGGCACTGCGCCGCGCGGTGGCCGATGCCGCTGCCTGGCAAACGGCCGGACTGAACATCGTGGTCGCGGTGAACCTGTCGGCGCGCGACCTGCTGAATCGCGAGCTGGTGGCCGAGGTTGGCCACCTGCTGGCCACGTCGGGCCTGGACCCGCGCCGCCTGTGCCTGGAGATCACCGAGAGCGCGCTGATGGACGATCCCGACCTGGCCCTGCACCACCTGCATGAACTGGCGGCGCTGGGGCTCAAGCTCTCGATCGACGACTATGGCACCGGCCAGGCCTCGCTGGCCTACGTCAAGACCTTGCCGGTGCACGAGCTCAAAGTGGATCGTGCCTTTGTCGCCGGCGTGGACAGCACGCCGCGCAATGCCGCCATCCTGCGCTCGACCCTGCTGCTGTGCCGCGAGCTGGGCCTCAGCGTCGTCGCCGAAGGCGCCGAAACCGCCGCCGAAATCGACTGGTTGCGCGCCAATGACTGCGACCTGGTGCAGGGCTACGCGGTCGCGCGGCCAATGCCGGAGGCGGATTTCCGCACCTGGGTCGCGGCGCATGCGGAAGCGCGAGCCGTGGTAGCGTAAGGATATCGGGGCGCCGGCGACCAAACGGCACGCCCGCGTCCGGCGGCAAGTCATTCAGGAGACCTTATGTCCATGCGCAAGCTGCTTTTCCTCGTCGTCATTGCCGTCGCCGTGGGCGCCTTCTTCGCCTTCGACCTCGGCCGCTGGCTGAGCCTGGACGCGCTGAAGTCGCAGCAGGCGGCGATCGAGGCCTACCGCGCGGCCAATCCCTGGCTGGCCGCCGCGATCTACTTCGCCGTGTATGTCGCCGTCACTGCGCTCTCGCTGCCCGGCGCGGCGATCATGACCCTGGCCGGCGGCGCGGTATTCGGCCTGCTCTGGGGCACGCTGCTGGTGAGCTTCGCCTCCAGCCTCGGCGCGACGCTGGCCTTCCTCGCTTCGCGCTTCGTGCTGCGCGATTGGGTCAAGCAGCGCTTCGGCCACCGACTGGAGGCCATCGACCGCGGCGTCGAGAAGGACGGCGGCTTCTACCTGTTCACCCTGCGCCTGGTGCCGGCCTTCCCCTTCTTCATGATCAACCTGGTGATGGGCCTGACGCCGATGCGCACCTGGACCTTCTACTGGGTCAGCCAGGTCGGCATGCTGGCCGGCACCCTCGTCTACGTGAATGCCGGCACCCAGCTCGCCGCCATCGACAGCCTCTCCGGCATCCTCTCGCCGGCGCTGATCGGCTCCTTCGCCCTGCTCGGCATCTTCCCGCTGATCGCCAAAAAGTTCGTCGACGGTATCAAGGCGAAGCAGGTCTATGCGCGCTGGAGCAAGCCGGCGAAATTCGACCGCAACCTCGTCGTCATCGGCGCCGGCAGCGCGGGCCTGGTCACCGCCTACATCGCGGCGGCGGTGAAGGCGAAGGTAACGCTGATCGAGAAGCACCGCATGGGCGGCGACTGCCTCAACACCGGCTGCGTACCCTCGAAGGCGCTGATCCGCTCGGCGAAGTTCCTTTCGCATGTTTCGCGGGCGGAAGAGTTCGGCATGCGCCGTACCACCAGCGCCGACTTTCAATTCAGCGACGTGATGGAGAGGGTGAAGAAGGTGGTGCAAACCGTCGAGCCGCACGATTCCGTCGAGCGCTACACCGGGCTGGGCGTCGAGGTGATCGAGGGCACGGCGAAGCTGGTTTCGCCCTGGGAGGTCGAGGTCACACGCCACAACGGCGCGCGCGACAAGCTCAGCGCGCGCAGCATTGTCATCGCCGCCGGCGCGCGGCCCTTCGTGCCGCCGATACCCGGCATCGAGGAAGTCGGCTACCTGACCTCGGACAATGTCTGGGAGCTGCGCGAACTGCCCAAACGCCTGGTGGTGCTGGGCGGCGGGCCGATCGGCTGCGAACTGACGCAAGCCTTCGCCCGCTTCGGCGCCCGGGTGACGCAGGTGGAAATGCTGCCGCGCCTGATGATCCGCGAGGACCCGGAGGTCTCCGAGCTCGTCGCGGCGCGCTTCCGCACCGAAGGCATCGACGTGCTGCTCAATCACAAGGCGATGCGCTTCGTGGTCGAGGGCGGCGAGAAGGCGCTGATCGCCGAGCACCATGATGGCAACAGCGGCAGGGAAGTGCGCATTCCCTTCGATGCCGTGCTGGTCGCGGTGGGCCGCGTCGCCAACCTCAAGGGCTACGGTCTGGAGGAGATCGGCGTGGCGACCGGTCGCACGGTGGACACCAACGAGTTCCTGCAGACCAGCTACCCCAACATTTACGCTTGCGGCGACGTCGCCGGCCCCTGGCAGTTCACCCACACCGCCGCGCACCAGGCCTGGTATGCCGCCGTCAATGCGCTGTTCGATCCGTTCAAGAAGTTCCGCGCCGACTACTCGGTGATCCCCTGGGCAACCTTCGTCGAGCCCGAGGTGGCGCGCGTCGGGCTCAACGAAACCGAGGCGAAGGAAAAGGGCATCGCCTACGAGGTGGCACGCTACGACATCGACGACCTCGACCGTGCCATCGCCGACAGCGAGGCCCACGGCTTCATCAAGGTGCTGACCGTGCCGGGCAAGGACCGCATACTCGGTGTCACCATCGTCGGCGAGCATGCCGGCGACCTGATCGCCGAATACGTGCTGGCGATGAAGCACGGCATCGGCCTCAACAAGATCCTCGGCACCATCCACATCTACCCGACGCTGGCCGAGGCCAACAAGTACGTCGCCGGCGTGTGGAAGAAGGCCCACGCACCCGAGGGCCTGCTGCGCTGGGTGGCGCGCTTCCATGCCTGGCGGCGGGGGGAATGAGCATGATCCTGCGCAGGCTGCTGCTCGGCCTAATGTTGCTCGCCTGCGCCACGCTGGCGCGCGCGCAGGGCTTCGACCACACGCACGCGGCCTGGCACGCGCTGCTGGCGAAACACGTCAAGACCTCCAGCAGCGGCAACGCCAGCGCCGTGGATTACACCGCAATCAAGGCCGAGCATGCGGCACTGAAAACCTATCTCGGCACGCTGACGGCAGTCACCGAAGCCGATTACGGAAAATGGAGCAAGGCCCAGCGCCTGGCCTTCCTGATCAATGCCTACAACGCCTTCACCGTCGAACTGATCCTGAGCAAGTACCCCGACCTGGAATCGATCAGGGACCTCGGCTCCGTGTTCTCCTCGCCATGGAAGAAGAAGTTCTTCAGCCTGCTCGGCCAGGAGCGGCATCTGGATGACATCGAGCACGGCATGATCCGCGCGCCGGGCGCCTTCGACGACCCGCGCATCCACGTCGGCGTGGTCTGCGCCTCGATCGGCTGCCCGATGCTGCGCCCCGACGCCTTCACCGCCGAGAAGCTCGACGCCCAGCTCGACGACGGCATGAAGCGATTCCTCGCTGATGCCACGCGCAACCGCTACGACGCCGCATCCGGCCGCCTGCTGGTATCGAAGATCTTCGACTGGTACGGCAAGGATTTCGAGAAGGGCCACATGGCCAACAAGGGCTATGCCTCGCTGAAGACCACTTTCGCCCACCACGCCGCGCAGCTCGCCGCCACGCCCGAGGCGCAGGCGAAGCTGCGCAACGGCGACTACCGGCTCGACTTCCTCGATTACGACTGGAAGCTCAACGACAGCCGGCGGCGGGGAGGCTGAGGCCGATGCGCAGCAAGCAGGCGGGATTCCGTGCAGGCGCAGGTCTCGTACTTTTCCTGCCCTGGGCGATCGCCGTCGCGGCCCCGCTCTGGGTCGGACGCTTCGATCCGGCACAGGGCGAGCAGCCGCCGGGCTGGCGCATCGAACGGCCGAACCCCAACACGCCGCCGACGCGCTACCGCGTGCGCATGTGGGACGGCGTGGCCGCCGTCGAGGCCTGGGCGACGAAGAGCATGGCCTTGCTGGCCCGCGAACTCGACATCAACCTCGCGGCCACACCTGTGCTGTGCTGGCGCTGGCGCGTCGATGCCCCGCTGAAGACCGCCGACATGGCACGCAGGGCCGGCGACGACTTCCCCGCCCGCGTCTACCTGAGTTTTCGCGTACCGCCGGAGAGCCTCGGAACAACAGACCGCCTGGCCTTGGCGGCCGGGCGCCTGCTGCACGGCGAGGCACTGCCCGATGCCGCGCTGAACTATGTCTGGGACAACCGCCATCCGGTCGGTACCTGGCAGGCCAACGCCTACACCGACCGCGCGCGCATGCTGGTGCTGCGCATGGGCGCCGCCGAGGCCGAACATTGGGTGGCCGAACGCCGTGACCTGGGCGCCGACTTCCAGGCCGCCTTCGGCCACGCGCCACTGGCCCTGACCGGCTTGGCCATCGCCAGCGATACCGACAACACCGGCGAGACGGCACACGCCGGCTTCGCCGATTTCCACTTTGTCGGCAAGAATGAAGATTGCGCCTGACTGTAAGGCTTCGCCGGCGTGACACGACTCAGGCACAGCGACACATTGCGGAGCCCGCGATCATGAATGGCAAAAGCACCGGCAGTATCTGGCTATGCACACGCGACGGCGCATTGCGCAGCCTGCTGCGGGCGGCCATTACCTCACAGGGGCTGACTCCACTCGACATCAAGCCGGAACAGCTGCTGGCCAATGCGGCGGCGGGCATCGTGCCCGAGATCGGGAGCGTGATGCTGTTCGACCTGGCGCGGGAAAACCTGGATGGCGAAGGCGTCTCCGATGCCCTGCGCCGACTGGCGGCGCTGCCATGGCGCCCACGGCTATTCGCCATCGCGCCGACGGCACGCACGATCTGGCGCAACGAGATCGACTGGTGCCGGCGCCGCACCGGGCTGCCGCTGCTGCCGCGGCCGGAGACCGGCGTCGCGGCCTTCCTCGCCAGGCTGTTTTCCGAGATCGGCCTCGCCGCGCCGGATCCGCGCCGCCTCGACACCCACCTGCGGGTGCTGCTGGGCGATCGCGAGGAAGCGGCCGAGTCCCTGGCCAGGCACCTTACCGGCGATTCCATCGACGCCCTGGCCGCCTCGCTGATTGCCGGCGGCAACGTCGGCGAGCGGCGCTACCACTTGCGCAAATACCCGGAATGCATGATCGGCAGCGACGCCGTCGACTGGTTGACGCGCCGGCATGGATGCACGCGGGTCGAAGCCGTCAGCCTCGGCCTGGCCCTGGAACGCAGTGGCCTGCTGCACCACGTGGTCAAGCAGCAGGCCTTCCGGGACGGCGAATTCTTCTATCGCCTGGCGGTGCCGGGGCGCTTCGATGCCGTGGCGCTCGATGACGCGGAACTCGCGCTGCGCACCAGCACCGGCCTGATCGCCGACCGTGCCTGGCGCGGCATCGGCTTCCCGCGCTGCATGGTCGGCAGCGAGGCGATAGACGCCCTCTGCGCCGCCTTCGGGCTGGGTCGCGCCGAAGCCACCCTGCTTGGCCAGAGCCTGATGGATCTCGGCCAGTTGCGCCACGTCGCCGACGAGCACCCGTTTGCCGACGACAACCTGTTCTACGAGCTGCGCTCGGCCAGCTTTTCCGCATCGCCCCAGATGCGGGCGGCCACGGCATGAACGCAGCGCCGGGCATCGCCGTCCTCGCCCGCGCGCCGGTTCCCGGCATAGCCAAGACCCGGCTGATTCCGGCGCTGGGCGCCGGCGGCGCGGCCGCCCTTCAGGCCTGGATGCTGCGCCGTAGCGTGGCCACGGCGCGCGCCGCCAACCTCGGTCCGGTGCAGCTTTTTTGCGCCGGCGAGCTCGATCACGAGGCCTTCATCGCCTGCGCCAACGGCGGTGCCGTGGCCTTGCATGCCCAAGCCAGTGGCGATCTCGGCGAGCGCATGCTCCGCGCCGCCGAAACCGCCGCCACGGCGGGCGGTGCGATCGTCATCGGCACCGATTGCCCGGCGCTGACGCCGGACCACTTGCGCCATGTGGCGCTGGAACTGGCGCGGCACGATGCCGTGGTGATCCCCGCCGAGGACGGCGGCTATGTGCTGATCGCCATGCGCCGCCCCTCGCCCGAGCCGTTCGCCGCGATCCGCTGGGGCGAGCCGGATGTCATGGCCCGCACCCGCCTGCGGCTGGCCGGGTTGGGATGGCGCTGGGCGGAACCGGAGACGCTGTGGGACGTCGACCGGCCGCAAGACCTCGATCGCCTGCTGGCGGCCTGGCCCGAGGCGGGCGCGGCACTGGCATGAGGCGACCCGCCCCGCTGCTCGCCTTGCTCCTGGCCGCCGCCGTGCCGACCGCCGGCGTGTCACCAGCGCCGACTCCTGGGACAATACGCACATGCCCGACGCACCCATCCTGCAATCCACCCTGACCTGCCCCCACTGCGGCCACGTCAAGACCGAAACCATGCCCACCGACGCCTGCCAGTGGTTCTACGAGTGCGAAGGCTGCCATGTGCTGCTGCGGCCCAAGCCGGGCGACTGCTGCGTGTTCTGCTCCTACGGCACGGTAGCCTTCCCGCCGATACAGGAGCATGGGCGGGGGCATTGCTGCTGAGCCGGGCGTGGTGGCCTACCGGTTCGCCGGGTGCGCCTTCAAGCCGACGGCGGTGTCTCGCGCATCCTCGGCTGGATCGCATCTAGCATCGGCCGCACGCTTGACCGGTTTGCGCCCGGCGCCGCCACCGCTTCCGGCGCTCCCCCGGACGGAAGCGGCTTCGGGGTCACGCCCGTTCATGATCAGGGCCAGATGCAGCCGGTCGCGGGCACCCAGTTTCTCGAAGATGGCCCCGGCGTGGGCCTTGACGGTGCGTTCGGCAATGTCGAGGGCGCGCGCGACCTCCTTGTTGCTGGCGCCGCCGGCGATCTTGCGGGCGACTTCAAGTTCGCGCTGGGTCAGCGCCGAGAGTCTCGGATCCAGCGCTGTTGCCGACGCGGCGGCCAAGGCACGGCTGGTGGCCGCCACCAGGCGGGCCATCAGGCTGGGGCCAAGCCAGAGACCGCCGGCCGCAACCACCTGCGCCACCTGCTTCAGGTTGGCGGCGGTGGAATGGGCATTGATGTAGGCGCGGATTCCGGCCGAAAACAGCGGCAGGGCCTGCTCGTCATCGGGCTGATCGGCCAGCACGATGAGCTGGATGCCAGGCCGTTCGGCCAACAGCCGCTCGACCTGGGCCAGGGCGGGGTGAGCGGGGTCGAGCCGCAACCAGACCAGGCCGGACACCTCGACAACCCCCAGCGGCATCCCGGCCTTGAGACAGCGCAAGCGCGGAAAGGCTTCTTCCCAGCGCGGAAGCGCCCGGCCCGAAGGCGAAACAAAGAGGTGGGACGGCGACTTGGTCGCTCGACTTGCCATGATGCTCAGTCCGCCAAGGCCTCAAAAGAAACTGCGGGATCCAGGCCGGTCCGATACCTGACGCGCCGGAGGGATGTGCGCGCCGGGAGGGAAGCCAGACCGGCCTGAACCCCGCATGAATCCATTGTGACCAAGTTTGCGCCTCCCCGTTATCCGTGCTTTTACGCAAGAAACTGCGGTTTATACGTAGTCGACCCGATTCAGTTCGTATCGAACATCGGCGGCGCGACCTTGATGATTTCCGAAATCGTGGTCAGACCAGCGGCCACTTTCTTGGCACCGGCGATGCGCAGGGGTTTCATGCCCTCGCGCATCGCCAGATCGCGGATTTTGGCCAGCTCGCTGCCCGCCGCAACGACTTTTTTCAGCTCCTGCGACATGGGCATGATCTCATAGATTCCGACCCGTCCCTTGTAGCCCGTCATGCGGCAATCGAGGCAGCCGGCGGGGTGGTAGAGCTGGGTCGGCCTGGTCGATTTCCAGGGCGCGACCAGCGCCGTCCAGGCATCGTCGTCCTCGGCGCGCAGGCCGCCGGGCTGCTTGCAGTGCGGGCACAGCGTGCGCACCAGGCGCTGGGCCATGACGCCGAGCACGGTGGCCGAAAGCAGATAGGGCGGCACGCCGAGATCGATCAGGCGCGTGATCGCCGAGGGAGCATCGTTGGTATGCAGGGTGGACACCACGAGGTGCCCGGTCAGCGCCGCCTGGATCGCCATGTCGGCGGTTTCCAGGTCGCGGATCTCGCCGACCATGATGATGTCCGGGTCCTGGCGCATCAGGGCGCGAATGCCCTCGGCAAAGCCGACGCCGATGTCGGCGACGATCTGCACCTGGTTGAAGGCAGGCTCGACCATTTCGATCGGGTCTTCCAGGGTGCAGACGTTGACTTCCGGCGTCGCCAGGTTCTTCAGCGTCGAGTAGAGCGTGACCGTCTTGCCGCTGCCGGTCGGGCCGGTGACCAGGATGATGCCGTTGGGCTGGGAGGACATCTGTTGCCAGACGGTGGCCTCCTCCGGGGCGAAGCCGAGCTCGGAGAAATCGCGCACCAGCACTTCCGGGTCGAAGATGCGCATCACCAGCTTTTCGCCGTAGGCCGTGGGCAAGGTGGCCAGGCGCAGTTCGACTTCCTGGCCGTCGGGCATGCGCGTCTTGATGCGGCCATCCTGGGGGCGGCGCTTTTCCATGATGTCCATGCGGCCGAGCACCTTGATGCGGCTGGTCATGGCGTTGAGCACGGTCATCGGGATCTGGTACACCTGATGCAGCACGCCGTCGATGCGAAAGCGCACGATGCCCAGCTCGCGTCGCGGCTCGACGTGGATGTCCGAGGCGCGCTGCTCGAAAGCGTATTGCCAGAGCCAATCGACGATGCGCACGATGTGCTGGTCGTTGGCGTCGAACTGCTTGTTGGTCTTGCCCAGTTCGACCAGCTGCTCGAAATTCGACGCGCCGGTGGAGATCTCGCCCTTGTTCAGCGCGCCCTTGACCGATTTCGCCAGGTTGTAGAACTCCACTTGATAGCGCGTGATGTCTTCCGGATTGGCGACCACGCGCCGGATGTCCTTGCGCAGGATCGGCTTCATTTCCGCCTCCCAGCCGCGCTGGAAGGGTTCGGCCGTGGCGATCACCACCTCGTTCGGCTTGACCTCGACGGGCAGGATGCGGAAGCGCGTCGCGTAGGTATTGCTCATCACGTCGGTGACCGCCGAAAAGTTGATCTTCAACGGATCGATGTGCAGGTAGTCGACGCCCGACCACTGCGCCATCCATTGCGTCAGGCCTTCGAGGTCGAGCATGCGATGCGGCGGCTGCAGCGACTTCCATTTCTGTTCGGCCACCACCACCAGCGGGTGCGCGTCGCCCTTGAAGTAGCGCCGTTCCTGCTTGAATTTCTCGGCCTCGGCGGCGGCCACCAGGCCATCGGCAACCAGGGCGTCGACCACTTCCGGCAGGGTGAGGCGATGGTCCTTGGTGGCGGTCGGGTTCATGGGCTTCGCGGCGGGCTGGTTGGCGTTCGAATCGGCGCTGGCTTGGCGGTCTGGCGAGGGCTAGGCGGTGACGGGCAGGTAACGCCGCACTATAGCCGACAACCCGGCCCGGTCTCAATGCGGGAGTATTATTCTCCAATCGTCAAGGAGACGCCGCATGAAACTGCGCGTGATGCTGATCGTCGTCGCATTGTTGCCCTCGGCGGCAAGCGCCCGGACCGCCGCCGGCGACTGCGCCAACGCGCGCGACCCGGGGCGCTGCGAGGCCCAGCGCGCCGCCCTCAAGACATGCGCCGACAAGCGCGGCGCGGAAAAACGCGCCTGTCTCGATGCCGCGCTGCCGCCGGTGGATTGTGCCAAGGCGGCCAATCCGCAGCGTTGCGAAGCCACCCAGAAGGCACGCGAGGTGTGCAGGGGCAAAAGCGGCAAGGCACTCAAGGCCTGCCTGCGCGACGAAGCACCGAAAAAGCCGCGCCACAAGCGCAAGCCGCCGGCACCGCAAAAGTCTTGAGCCTGAGCCACGCCCCGATCGCGCGCCTGTCCGCCCACCGATGCTGAGCGTGGCCGGTCTTGGCAAGCGCTATCCCGGCGCGGCCCGGCCCTTGTTCAGCGAACTCCGCTTCACCGTCGGCGCCGGCGAGATCGTCGCCCTGGTGGGCGAATCCGGAGTCGGCAAGAGCACCCTGCTGAACTGCGTCGCCGGTCTGGAGCCGGCCGATGCCGGCACCATACTGATCGGCCCCGACGCGGTCGACATGGCGCGCCTGGATGAGGCTGCGGCGGCGGCATTGCGCGCCTCCCGGATCGGCTTCGTGTTCCAGGCCTTCCACGTGCTGCCGACCCTGGACGTGGCGCAGAACATCGCGGTGCCCCTGCTGCTGAACGGCATCGACGCCGCCGAGCATCCGCGGCACATCGAGGAACTGCTGGCGCGCGTCGGCCTCGCCGGTTTCGGTCCGCGCTGGCCGGCGTCGCTCTCGGGCGGTGAGTTGCAGCGGGTGGCGATCGCGCGCGCACTGGTGCATCGGCCGTCCCTGATCCTCGCCGACGAGCCGACCGGCAACCTCGATCCGCGCACCGCCGACGAGGTGCTGTCGCTGTTGCTGGAACGGGTGCGCGCATGCCATGCCGGCGCCCTGATCGTGACCCACTCGCGGCACGTGGCGCAAGCCTGCGACCGCATCCTGGCGCTCGACCCCGAGGGGCTGCGATGATGCGTCTGGGCTGGTGGCTGATTCGCGCCCAGCTCCTCGCCCGGCGTAGCGCCACCGCCTTGTCGATGCTGGCCATCGCGCTCGGCGTGGCGCTGGGCTATGCCATCCACCTGATCAACGATGCCGCGTTGGCCGATTTTTCCCGCGCCATGAAGGCGGTGCAAGGCGAGCCGGACGTGGTGATCGCGCCGCGCGATGGCGCCGGCCACATTCCCCTGGCGCTGGTCGACCAGCTCAGCCGCGACGCAGCGGTGGCGGTGCTGGCGCCGGTGATCGAAACCCGGGTGCGGATCGGCGACACGCCCTTGCTCGCGCGCCTGATAGGCCTCGATCCGTTCAGCGCCGCGCTGCTGATGCCGACGCTGCTGCCGGATCAAGCCGCCGACGCCATGGGCAGCCTGCTCGACGGCGCGGTCTTCGCCTCGCCGGCCCTGGCGGAAAAAGTCGGCGCCGACGCCACGCTGATGCGCGGTGCCGCGCGCTGGCAGGCGCGCATCGGCGGCGAATTGGCGGCGGTTCCGGCCGGGGAAAAGCTGCTGGTGGCCGACATCGCCTGGGTACAGGCCCACTTCGGCCCGCGCGACGGCGTCGGCGAAATCCGCATCCGCCTGAGCCCGGGGATGCCGCTTGCCGCCTGGCGCGCGGCCTGGGCCCCACGCCTGCCGGCCGGTATCGAACTGCGCGCCGCCGAGGACAACCAGGCCCGCGTTTCCAATATCTCGCGCGCCTATCGCGTCAACCTCAATGTGCTGGCCATGGTCGCCCTGCTGACCGGAGCCTTCCTGGTTTTCGCCACCCAGCTCACCGCCGTGGCACAACGCTCGACGCAGTTCGCGCTGCTCGGCGTACTCGGCCTGCCGCCGCGCCTGCGCCTGTTGCAGGTACTGGTCGAGGGCCTGGCGATCGGCGTGCCGGGCTCACTGCTTGGCCTGCTGCTCGGCTGCGGCCTCGCCGTCGGCTTCACCCGCGTGGCCGGCGGCGATCTTGGCGGCGGCTTCTTTTCCCCCGCAACGCCGGTAATCGTGCCGCAACTCCTGCCGACGGCGGGATTCTTCGCCCTGGGTTGCCTTGCCAGCCTGCTTGGCGCGCTATACCCGGCCTGGCTCAACCGCATCCAGCCGCTGGCCCAGGCACTGAAAACCGGCTTCGCGCAAGGTCAGGCACGAGGCGGCGGACATGCCCGTGGCCGCGATGCGCTCCTGATCCTGGCGCTGGCCGTGGGCGCCCTGGCCCTGGCCCGCGTGCCGGCGATCGCCGACCTGCCGCTGGGCGGCTATGCCGCCATCGCGCTGCTGCTGATGCTCGGCATCGTCTGCGCACCCCTGGCCACCCGTGCCCTGTTCGGCGCAGTCGCGCGTGCCAGGCTTCCGGCACCGCTGAAAATAGCGGTGCAGAACATCCTCCAGGCACCGCTGATGGCGCAGGTCGCGGCCAGCGGGCTGATCGTCAGCTTCGCCCTGACGGTCAGCATGGTCACCATGGTCGCCAGTTTCCGCACCGCACTCGACCAGTGGCTGGACGCCGTGCTGCCGGCGCCGCTTTACATGCGCAGCAAGGCGGTGCCCCTGCCCGCCGAATTGCTGGCCGACCTGGCGCGGGCCGACAGTCCCTTCCAGCGCGTCGAACGCATGGCGGCCAGCAGTTTCAGCCTCGACCCGCAGCGCCCGACGGTGGCGCTGCTGGTGAGGGAAATCGATCGTCGCGATCCTGGGGCCCAGCTGCCGTTTACCGGTGCCGTGGCCGACGTCGCGCCGGGCGGGATTCCGGTCTGGATCAGCGAGGCGATGCAGCAAGTCCATGGCATCGCAGTTGGCCAGCGCCTGCGCCTGCCATTGCTGGGGCGCGAAATCGAGGTCACGGTCAGCGGCGTCTGGCGCGACTATGCCCGCCAGTTCGGCGCGGTGGTCATGACTGCCGACGACTACCTGGCGCTGGGCGGGCGTTTCGAGGCCACCGACCTCGCGCTCTGGCCACGCCCGGGGCAGGAGGCGGCGGCGCAAACCTGGCTGCGCGGCGCAGCGACACGCCATGGCGTCGAGGCGACGGCGAGCGGCGAGATTCGCGAACTGAGCCTGTCGATCTTCGACAAAAGCTTTGCCATCACCCATGCGCTGGAGGCGGCGGCCATGCTGATCGGATTGTTCGGCCTGGCGGTGACGCTGGCCGCCAGCGTCGGGCTGCGCGCGCGCGAACTGGCGATGCTTGCGGCATTGGGCTTCGACCGCGCCATGCTCGGGCGCGCGGTGGTGTTCGAGGGCGCGCTGGTGACATGCGTGGGCCTGGCGCTGGGGCTGGCGGCGGGAATCGCGGTCGGCGCCATCCTGACCCATGTGGTCAACCCGCAGGCCTTCCACTGGCGCATGCCGCTCGCCGTGCCCTGGCCGCCGCTGCTGGCGGTCGCCGCGGCGACGCTGGCGGCCGGCATGCTCGCCAGCGGCATCGCCGCGCGCCGCGCCACCCGGCTGCCGGCGGCCCAGGTACTGGCTTCGGCCCAGTGATGCGGCGCCGCGCCTTCCTCGCCCTACCGCCGGCGCTGCTGGCCGGCGCCGTGCTGGCGGCGCCGACTTTCGCCCCGGTGCGGCGCGACACGCGGCTGGCCTTCCCGCGCGACCACGGCGCCCACCCCGGGTACCGCACCGAGTGGTGGTATGTCACCGGCGCGCTCGATGCACCGCGCGCGAACATCGGCTTCCAGCTCACCTTCTTTCGCAGCCGTAGCGGGCGCGCCGAGGAACTGGTCTCGCCGCTGGCGGCGACGCAAGTAATGTTCGCCCACGCCGCGCTGACCCTGCCCGGCGAACGCCTGCTGCACGCCGAGCGCAGCGCCCGCCCCGGCCTCGGCGCGGGCTATTCGGTCGCCGACTGCGGGCTCCACGTCGGCCCCTGGAGCATGGCCAGAGACGATGGCGCCGGCGGCGAGCGCCTGCGGCTCGCCGCCGCGACGCCGGACTTCGGCTTCGCGTTCGAACTGGCGCCGACCCAGCCCCTGCTGCTCCAGGGCGAGCATGGCTGGTCGCAAAAAGGTCCGCGCCCCGAATTCGCCAGCCACTACCTGAGCTGGCCGCAGCTCGAGGTCAGCGGCAGCCTGCGCCTGGACGGAAGCCCCCGGCCGGCGCGCGGCCGCGCCTGGTTCGACCACGAGTGGTCGAGCGCGGTGCTGGCGCCCGGCGCCGTGGGCTGGGACTGGATCGGCATCAACCTCGACGACGGCGGCGCGCTGATGGCCTTTCGCATCCGTGATGCCGGCGGCGGCACGGTCCATGCCGGCGCCATGCTGCGCGACGCAACCGGACGCCAGACCCGCTTCGGCCCCGAGGCGGTGTCCTTCCGTCCGCTGCGGCGCTGGCGCTCGCCGCGCAACGGCGCCGACTATCCGGTGGAAGAGGAAATTCTCGTCGGCCCGCACCGGCTGCGCACGCGCCCGGTGCTCGACGACCAGGAAATCGGCGCGCACCGCCCGCTGCCCGTCGCCTACTGGGAAGGATTGGTCACGCTCGAAGGAGGCCTGCGCGGACGCGGCTATCAGGAACTTGCCGGCTATGCCGCGCCGCTGCGGGTCTGAGCGACAGGGGGCTCAATTAAGGTAGTCCATCCGCAACCGCTGCTGCAGGGTACGCGCCTGCAGCAGCGCCTCCTTGAGGATCTGGCGGTCGAGGCGGTGCAGGCGATCGGGGTCGAGCCGGTTGCCGGCATGCGCAAGGCCGACGCCGACCTGGTTTTGCAGGCGCAGGCGCTGAAGTTGATGGAAGGCCGCGGCGATCGCCGCCATCTCGGGGACCGGCATGCCAAGCGACTGGCGCACTCCGCGCAGGCGCTCGACGGTGTTGGTGTGGTCGATTCCGGCGGCCAGCGCATGGATGCGAATGGCATCGACGAAAATGCGGATGCCCTGGTTCTTCAGGTCCAGGGTGTGCGGATGATCCGGCCCGCCGCCAAGCCGAAAGTCGCGCCACCAGCCGAGCGGCGTTTCCTGGCTTAGCGCATTGACCGCCATGGCGCGCAGGAAGGCCTTGTTGCCGCGAACATGTCGCAGCAGCCAGGCCTGCAGCTCGCTCACCAGTTCCTCGCGTCCGTACAGCGGACGAAAGTCGAAAAAGATGCTGGCATTGAGCAGGGCCTCCGGCTGCGGCACCGAAACCCAGGCACCGAAGCGCTGTTTCCATTCTTCCAGCGACAGGCACCATTCGGGATTGCCTGCCATGATGTTGCCCTTGCAGCGGGGAAAGCCGCAGGCGTCGAGCGCGTCGTTGACCGCCATGGCAAAGGGCAGGAAGCGGCGTCGCAACTCGGCCACGTCCGCCGCGCCGGCGTGGAACACGATCCCGTTGTCCTGATCGGTGAGCAGGGTCTGCTCCAGCCGCCCTTCGGAACCGAATACCATCCAGCACCAGGGCACATAGGGCAGATCGAAATCGCCCTCGACCAGATCGATGGCTTGCAAGGCGATCAGGTCGTTGAGCGCGGAAAGCCACTCGCAGAGCGCTTCCGGACCGCTGCCCTCGGCCAGCCGGAGCGCCGCGAAGCGCCGCACGGCGTCACTCTGGGCTGCCAGTTCCGGGATGCCGCGGGTGGCCAGGATGGCGTTGGCCAGGCTCGCCGAATCGGCCGCCTGCATGCCGTAGAGATCGCCCTGGGAGACGACATTGAACAAACGACCGTCGTTCTCGACCAGGATCAGGTGGCGCATGCCGCGACGGAACATCAGCACGGTGGCCTGATGCACCGTTGCATCCGCCCCCAGGCTGGCAAGGCCGCCGGTCATCATCACCGCCACCGGCACGTCGAGATCGCTGTTTTCCTCGGCGATGGCGCGCACGGCGTCGCGCAGCGTGACGATGCCCAGCGGCACGGCGCTGGCCGGATCGACGATCACCGCGGCCTCGGCAGCCCGCGCATCGATGGCACGCAGGGTCTCGCGCAAGGTGTTTCCCGGCGCGACGATAACCGGCGGCGCCAGCGGCAGGTGGCGCAGCGCGGTGTTGAGGTTCACCGCCATCGACTCGACGTCGCGCGGATCAATACCTGATGCGGGCATGGAAGGTCTTTTCGCTGGCGGCACGCGCCTCGCCGAGGCTGCGGATACCCTTCTCGGCCAGCAGCGGCAGCATCTTGAGGAAGACTTCGGCGGTGACGATGGCGTCGCCGACGGCGGTATGGCGGCCCAACACGGAAACTCCCAGGCGTTCGGCGATGGCCTCAAGACGATGGGTTTCCTGATTGGGAAAGAGCACCGCCGAGAGCAGGAAGGTATCCAGCACCGGACGGTCGAAGCGCACGCCGGTGGCGGCCTCCTTCAATTCCAGGAAGCGCATGTCGAAGGCCGCGTTATGCGCCACCAGCACGGTGTCGGCAACGAAAGCCCGGAAGATCGGCAACACCTGCCCGATGCTCGGCTGGCCGGCCAGCATGTCGGCGCCGATGCCATGGATCTTCACTGAAGCCGCCGGCAGGCTGCGTTGCGGATCGATCAACTGTTCATAGGCCTCGTGGCGCAGCAGGCGGCGATTGACGATGCGCACGGCGCCGATCTGGATGATTTCGTCGCCTTCCGAGGGATTGAGTCCGGTGGTCTCGGTATCGAACACGGTGTAGGACAGCTGCGCCAGCAGGCGGTCCTCCAGCGCAAGGTCGGTTTCCTCGTCGCGGAACAGGTCGAAATCGTAGAACTCCGGTCGGCTATCCACCGTGGCCAGCAGCGGGGCCGATCCGCCCTGGCCGCTGAACGCCGGCAGCAGGAAGCGAAAGTAAGCCCGATAGGCGGCATGGTCGCGCTGGAACCAGACCTCGCCGCCGTTGCGCTCGACGATGTCGCGTACCGTCAGCGGCGAGGTTTCGCCGCTCAGGTTCATCGGGTCGAGCTCCCAGTTCATCACCGTCTCGGTGCTCATGAACACGCCCGACCAGATCAGGTCGAGGCAGGCCATTTCGCCGTCGCGGGTGAGCCGCAGGCGCAGTTCGCGAATCCCGTACTCGTCATGCAAGCGCAGCGCAAAGTAACTCATGGCCTGCAACAGGGAGAAGCCATCGACCTTGAGCCAAAGACCGGCGTCGACTTCCTCCAGGCTGACCGGTATCTCGCAGCGTTCGGCGATGCGTCGCCGCGCCGCCGTGAGCAGATCCGCGCCCAGCATCTCCTCCAGCGGCCAACGCGACTTCAGCACGGCGGCAAAGCTGCGCGCGGCGGCCTCGACGCGCAGCGCGATGCGCTCCGCCTCGTCGCGCACCACGGCAAGGAAGCGCTGACGTTCCTCGGCGCTCATGTCGCCGTAGTCATGCAAGGTTTCCGCCGCCGCGCGCAGGCTGCCAACCGGCCCCCGGCTGGATTCCGTGAGGTCTTGCAGCAACTGGTCGCGCGCGGACTCGCTGTCGAAGCTTTCGGTCATGTCCTCGATCATGGTCATGTAGCCGGAACAACGCGGCTTGCCGGCATCGGCCGCATCGCCGCCGGCCTCGGGAATCGGCGCCACCAGGACGCGCAGCAGACGCCCGGCTTCGGTGACCGAGACGAAGTGGCGATGGCCGCCGCCGCGCGCCTCGATATGCTCAAGCGCATAGCCGATCAGGTGCCGATCGAACAGGCCGTAGATGGAACGACCGAGGCCGAGCGCCGCCATCCCTTGCGCCGACGATCCGGCGAACAGCGCGCGCGCGCGGCGGTTGTACAGCAGCACGCGGCCATCCATGTTGCATACGATCACGCCCTGCGCGAGTTCCGACATGAGCACGGCGAAGCGGTTGCGGTCGGCGTCGGCGGCGGCATTCGCCGCGCGCACACGGGTTTCGATTTCCGCATCGTGCCGTTGTCGCTGGTCGGCCAGCCGATTGACCGCCACGGCGAGCGCCTGGAGTTCGCCGCTGCCATGCAGGCCAAGGCGCGTGGCCGGCTGCTCGACCATGGCAACCGCTTCTTCGGCGGCGCGCGCGAGCGGCTGCACCAGGAAGCCGTGCGCCGCGCGCAGCATCAGGAACATGAACACGCAGGCGAAGCAGAACACCATCACCAGGGCGCCCAGACGCCTGTCGAGCAAGGCGTCGACCACCGCCCTATCCTGGCCTTCCAGCCCGGCGCCGGCGACGAAGGCCAGGGCCAGCACCACGGCCGCCAGGTAGGCGCAGGCGACGACGACGGCGGCGACCAGCTTGCCTCGGGTACCCACGTCAGGGCTCCGGATAGCCGGCCAGGGCCTCAGGCCCGTTCGAGCAGGGCCTTGACCTTGGCCAGCAGGTCCCGCGTGGCAAAGGGCTTGGTCATGTACACGTCGGCGCCGAGCGCGAGCCCCTTGGATACCTCGGTGTCTCGCCCCTTGGCGGTCAGCATCATGATCCGCATGGTCTTGAACTCCGGGTCCTGGCGCAAATCCTGGCAGACTTCGAAACCGTTGCGGTTGGGCATCATGACATCGAGGATCGCGAGATCCGGCCGTTCGGCGCGAACCTGCGCCAGGGCCTGCACGCCATCGTGGGCGACGACCACCTCGTAGCCCTCGCGCTTGAGCAGGAATTCCAGCGAAATGACGATGTTCGGCTCATCGTCGGCGATCAGTATCTTGGTGGCCATGCTCCCCCTCCATGCGGTCGTCGTTATCGTTCTTCTGCCGCAAGAATACACCTCGCGACGCCGGTCGAAACGAAAAAAAGCCCACCGCATGGGTGGGTCTTTCGCCGCGCCTTGCCGGTTCAGGCGGCCTGGGCCGGAATTTCGTTGCGCCGGTGGGTAATGCGATTGCGCACGTCGAGGTAAACCACGTCGGGCTCGAAATTCTGTAGCACGATCTCGTTCATCATGGCGTAGGTGGCGATGATCGGCAGGTCGCCGGCGGCCACCGCCAGCATGAGTGCACGCGGCTGCCTACACCTCCAGATTGTCGATGAGGCGGGTGCTGCCAAGACGCGCCGCCGCCAACACCACCAAGCCGGAATCGTGAGCGGACGGCGATTGTAGATCATGCATTTTGCGCAAGGCAACATAATCCGGCGCCCACCCTTTCGAGCTCAATGTATTCATGGCCCTGGCTTCGAGCTCGGCGTAATTCCGGGCGCCCTGGCGGACTGCGGCGGCCAGTTCCGTGAGCACCCGGTACAGCCGCGGCGCCTCGGCCCTTTCGTCGACCGACAGGTAGCCGTTGCGCGAGGACAGGGCCAGCCCATCGGCGGCGCGCACGGTTTCGCCGGGAACGATTTCGAGCGGCAGGTTGAATTCGCGCACCATGTTGCGAATCACCATCAGTTGCTGGTAATCCTTCTTGCCGAACAGGGCGACGTCGGCCTGGGCGATCTGGAACAGCTTCATGACCACGGTGGCGACACCGCGAAAATGTCCGGGGCGGAACTCGCCGTCGAGCACACCGGCCTGGTCGGGCGGGGGTTCGACGTGATAGCCCTGCGGCTGGGGATACATTTCGGCTTCGTCCGGCGCGAACAGGTGTTCGACGCCAGCAGCCTCAAGCTTGGCACAATCGTCCGCGAAGGTGCGCGGGTACTTCTCGAAATCCTCGCCGGGATGGAACTGCAGGCGATTGACGAAAATGGTGGCGATGACCTGGTCGGCGTGGGCACGCGCCTGGGTCATCAGCGCGATATGGCCCTCGTGCAGGTTGCCCATGGTCGGCACCAGCGCCACGCGCCCGGCCTTGGCCCGTGCCACGCGCAGGGCGGCGATGGTTTGATGAATCTGCATCAGTAGCAGTGCTCCGGGCCGGGAAAGGAACCGTCCTTGACGGCCTTGACGTAGGCGGTGACGGCACCGTCGATGCTCTTGGCTTCGGCCATGAAATCCTTGACGAAGCGCCCCTTCCTGCCGGGATAGACGCCGAGCATGTCGTGCAGCACCAGCACCTGGCCATCGCAATCCTTGCCGGCGCCGATGCCGATGGTGGCGCAAACCTTGAGCGCCCGGGTGATCTCGCCGGCCAGCCCCGCCGGCACCATTTCCAGCACCATCAGCGCCGCGCCGGCCTGCTCCAGCGCCGTCGCATCGCGCATCATGCGCCGGGCACCTTCCTCGTCGCGTCCCTGCACCCGATAGCCCCCCAGGGCATGCACCGATTGCGGCGTGAGGCCGATGTGTGCGCACACCGGCACGCCGCGCTCGACCATGAAATGCACCGTCTCGGCCATCACCTCGCCGCCTTCCAGCTTGACCATCTCGGCGCCGACGGCGAGCAGCTTGCCGGCGTTGCGGATCGCCTGCTCCTTCGACTCGTGGTAGGCGCCGAAGGGCAGGTCGGCGACCAGCATCGGCCGGCTCGGCAGCGCGGCGACGCAGGCGGTGTGATAGACCATGTGCTCCATGGTCACCGGCAGGGTCGAGGTCTTGCCCTGGATCACGTTGCCCAGCGAGTCGCCGACCAGCATCACATCGACGCCACAGCGGTCTTCCAGCGACGCAAAGCTGGCGTCGTAGCAGGTGAGCATGGCGATCTTCTCGCCCTCGCGCTTCATGCGCGCGAGTTCAAGCAGGGTAATGGGCTTGTTCGATGCGAGGTAGGTCATGGCGCCTCCGCAGGGCCGCCCCAAGGAGGCGCCGAGTCAAGAATATGGAAGCCGCACAGCGGCTGAACCGTTGTCACCCCTTCTCCGGGAGAAGGGGCCGGGGGATGTGTCGTCATGGACTTCGAAATATGAAGTAAACGGCGCCAAGGATACACAAACCGGCCCACAGGTAATCCAGCTTCAGCGGCTGCTGCATGTAGAACACGACGAAGGGCACGAACACCGTCAGCGTGATCGCCTCCTGCAGGATCTTGAGCTGGGCCAGCGACAGCTCGTGGTGTCCGATGCGGTTGGCCGGCACCTGCAGCAGGTACTCGAACAGCGCAATGCCCCAGGACGCCAGCGCCGCAATCCACCAGGGCCGGTCGTTGAGGTGCTTCAGGTGGGCGTACCAGGCGAAGGTCATGAAGACGTTCGAGGCCGTAAGCAGCAGCACGGTCTTCAGCACCACCGGGATTTCGAGCAGCGCGGGCGTCACCGGCCTCAGCCTGTGGTCTGTGCCACCAGCTTCTCGATCTGCTGGCCGGCGCAGGCCGCCAGCAGCGCGCTCACCGGACCGCGTCCGGGGATGTGCAGGCGAGGCGCGATCTCGGCCAGCGGCGCGAGAACGAAGGCCCGCTCATGCAGGCGCGGATGCGGCAAGCTCAGCGCGGGGTCGGCGCGGGCCTCCTCGCCGTAGAGCAGGAGGTCGAGGTCCAGCGTGCGCGGTGCATTGCGGATGCTGCGCCGGCGGCCGAAGCGCGCCTCGATGGCGAACAGCATATCGAGCAGAGTCGGCGCTGGTACCACGGCGTTCAGCTCGACCACGGCATTGATGAAGTCCGGTTGATGCTTCAAACCGACCGGCGCGGTCCGGTACAGCGAGGAGGCGGCGACGAATTCGGCGTCCGGCAGGTCGCGCAGGGCCCTGATTGCCGCGCTCACGGTGGCCACCGGATCGCCGAGGTTGGCGCCCAGGGCCACGAAGCAGCGCGAACTCAATCGAACTCTCCGGCCCGCGCATCCGCCTCGGCCGGCGCGGCGCCAGCGGCATCGTCCTTCCTGCCGCCCCGGCTGCGGCGACGCCTCTTCTTCGGCGCGGAATCGGGAATCAGCAGGGCCTCGCGTTCGGCAGGGTCGGCATTCTGGAACGCGTGCCACCAGTCGGCGATTTCCAGCGGGATCTCACCGCTCTCGGCACGCAGGACGAGGAAGTCGAATCCGGCGCGAAAGCGCGGCAGCTCGATGAGCCGATAGGGCGACTTGCCGGCGCGCTTTTCGAAGCGCGGCTGCAGAGCCCAGATGTCCTTGATGTCGCCGACGATGCGGCGGGTGATGGCGAGCTTTTCGCCCTGCACGGCGAGCACCTCGTCCATCGCGTCGTAGAGCGCGGGGATCGGCACCTCGCCCTTCGCCTTGCGCGCTTCCCAGGCCGCCAGGACTTCGTGCCAGAGCAGGGTGGCGAACAGGTAACCCGGCGACAGCGACTTGCCGGCATTGACGCGGGCATCGGTATGGCTCAGGGCCAGCATGACGAACTTCTCGCCCAGCGGCTGTTCGAGGATCACGTCGAGCAGGGGCAGCAGGCCGTGGTGCAGGCCTTCGTCGCGCAGGCGCTTGACGCACTCGACGGCATGACCCGAGAACAGCAGCTTCAGCATCTCGTCGAACAAGCGGGCCGCCGGGACGTTCTCCATCAGCTCGGCCATTTCACGGATCGGCGCGCGCAGCGCCGGGTCCAGCGTCAGGTGCAACTTGGCCGACAGGCGCACGGCGCGCAGCATGCGCACCGGGTCCTCGCGATAGCGCAGGCGAGGCTCGCCGATCATGCGCAAGGTCTTCTGCTGCAGGTCGGCGACGCCGTGGTGGTAGTCGATCACGGTTTCCGTGGCCGGGTCGTAGTACAGCGCATTGACCGTGAAGTCGCGCCGCGCGGCATCTTCGGCGATGCTGCCGAAGACGTTGTCGCGCAGCACCCGGCCGTGCTCGTCCTTCACCGTATGGGCGTCGTGCGCGGCGCGGAAGGTCGACACCTCCAGCGTCTCGCCGCCCTGCATCACGTGCACGATCTGGAAGCGGCGGCCGATAATGCGGGCGCGGCGGAACAGGCCGCGCACCTGCTCCGGCGTCGCATCGGTGGCGATGTCGTAGTCCTTGGGCACGATGCCGGCGATCAGGTCGCGCACCGCGCCGCCGACGACATAGGCCTTGTAGCCGGCCTGCTGCAGGGTTTCGCAGGTGCGTCGGGCGCCGATCGACACCTGTTGATGGCGCACGCCGTGGCGTGCCACGGGGATCACGGCGGGTTCGGCGGAAGTCGGGGAATCACCGCGGCGGAACACGCGGCGCAACAGCTTGCGGATCATGGATCGGGCAAAAAGCCCCTGGGGGCCTTTTCTTGAGAGGCGGCAATGATAGCCGAAAGCCCTCGCCGGCGCAGATTGGCGCGGGATGCGCCCGTGGCTTCCGCTAAAATCGCCGCTTCGCGCCCGGCCGGCAGCACCGCGCGCCGTCGCCCCGATTCTCGACTTGAACCCCGCACCCGCTATGGAACTCGCCAAAAGCTTCGAACCCGCCGAAATCGAGCGGCGCTGGTATCCGATCTGGGAATCGTCCGGCCATTTCGCCGCCGGCCTCGATACCAGCAAGAAGGACAACTTCTGCATCCTGCTGCCGCCGCCCAACGTCACCGGCACGCTGCACATGGGGCATGGCTTCAACCAGGCGATCATGGATGCGCTGACCCGCTACCACCGCATGCGTGGCGACAACACGCTGTGGCAGCCGGGCACCGACCACGCCGGCATCGCCACGCAGATCGTGGTCGAACGCCAACTCGATGCCCAGGGCATCTCGCGCCACGGGCTGGGCCGCGAGAAGTTCCTCGAAAAGGTCTGGGAGTGGAAGGAGTATTCCGGCAACACCATCACGCGCCAGATGCGTCGCCTGGGCACCAGCCCGGACTGGAGCCGCGAGCGCTTCACCATGGATGCCGGGTTGTCGAAGATCGTCACCGAGACCTTCGTCCGCCTTTACAACGAAGGCCTGATCTATCGCGGCAAGCGCCTGGTGAATTGGGACCCGAAGCTGCTCACCGCCGTATCCGACCTCGAGGTCGTCAGCGAGGAGGAAGACGGCTCGATGTGGGAGATCCGTTATCCCTTCGCCGACGGCGAAGGCGCGCTCGTGGTGGCCACGACGCGCCCCGAAACCCTGCTCGGCGACGTCGCCGTGGCGGTGAATCCGGAGGACGAACGCTACGCCGGACTGGTCGGCAAGCAGGTCCATTTGCCGTTGACCGGCAGAACCATCCCGATCATCGCCGATGCCTACGTCGACCGCGAGTTCGGTACCGGTTGCGTCAAGATCACGCCGGCCCACGACTTCAACGACTGGCAGGTCGGCCACCGCCACGGCCTGGCGCCGATCTCCATCCTGACGCTGGATGCGCGCATCAACGAACACGGCCCGGATCAGTATCGCGGCATGGACCGCTACGAGGCGCGCAAGGCCATCGTCGCCGACCTCGAGGCGCAGGGCCTGCTGGTGTCGACCAAGGCGCACAAGCTGATGGTGCCGCGCGGCGACCGCACCGGCGTGGTGATCGAGCCGATGCTCACCGACCAGTGGTTCGTCGCCATGAGCAAGCCGGGGCATGATGGCAAGAGCATCGCCGGCAAGGCACTGGAATGCGTGGCCTCCGGCGAGATCAAGTTCGTTCCCGAGAACTGGGTCAATACCTACAACCAGTGGCTCAACAACATCCAGGACTGGTGCATCTCGCGCCAGCTCTGGTGGGGCCACCAGATCCCCGCCTGGTATTCGGACGACGGCCGCTGCTGGGTGGCGCACGACGAAGCCGAGGCCTACGCGCTGGCGAAGAAGGACGGCTATACCGGCGGCCTGGAACGCGACCCCGACGTGCTCGACACCTGGTATTCCTCGGCGCTGTGGCCCTTCTCGACGCTCGACTGGACCCCTGAGTGGCCGGCCAAGTCGAACCCTGCGCTCGACCTCTACCTGCCCTCGACGGTGCTGGTCACCGGCTTCGACATCATCTTCTTCTGGGTCGCGCGCATGGTGATGATGACGAAGCACATCACCGGCAAAATTCCGTTCAAGGATGTGTATGTGCATGGCCTGATCCGCGATGCCGAAGGCCAGAAGATGAGCAAGTCCAAGGGCAACGTGCTCGACCCGATCGACCTGATCGACGGCATTGCGCTCGACGACCTGGTGGCCAAGCGCACCACCGGGCTGATGAACCCGAAGGACGCTGCCAAGATCGAGAAGCGCACGCGCCGGGAGTACCCGAACGGGATTGCCGGCTTCGGCACCGACGCACTGCGCTTCACCTTTCTATCGCTGGCCTCGCCGGGGCGCGACATCAAGTTCGACATGCAGCGCTGCGAGGGCTACCGCAACTTCTGCAACAAGCTGTGGAACGCCACGCGCTTCGTGCTGATGAACTGCGAGGGCAAGGACTGTGGCCTGGTGCCCCACGGGTCGGATGCCTGCACCGGCAGCTACCTGGATTTCTCCCCGGCCGACCGCTGGATCGTCAGCCGCCTGCAGCGCGTCGAAGCCGAAGTGGAGCAGCACTTTGCCGAGTACCGCTTCGACCTGCTGGCACGCGCGATCTACGAGTTCGTCTGGGACGAGTATTGCGACTGGTACCTCGAACTGGCCAAGGTGCAGGTTCAAAACGGCAGCGAGGCGCAGCAGCGCGCCACCCGCCGCACCCTGGTGCGCGTGCTGGAAACCGTGCTGCGCCTGGCGCATCCGCTGATCCCCTTCATCACCGAGGAGCTCTGGCAAACCGTGGCGCCGATCGCCGGCCGCGCGGAGGCCGATGACGGAAACAAGTCGCTGATGCTGCAAACCTACCCCAGGGCCGACCTGTCGCGCTGCGACGAAGCCGCCGAAGCCTGGGTGGCCCAACTCAAGGAAATGATCAATGCCTGCCGCAGCCTGCGCGGTGAAATGAACATTTCGCCCGCGCAGCGCGTGCCATTAGTCGGCGCCGGCAACACGGCGATCCTGACCGCCTATGCGCCCTATCTCGCCGCGCTGGCCAAACTTTCCGAGGTCACGGTGGCGGAAAGCCTGCCGGACTCCGACGCCCCGGTGCAGATCATCGGCGACTTCCGCCTGATGCTGAAAATCGAGATCGATGCCGCGGCGGAAAAGGAACGCCTCGGCAAGGAACTGGCCCGCGTCGAAGGCGAGATTGCCAAGGCCGAGAAGAAGCTGGCGACCGAGAGCTTCGTGGCACGTGCACCCGAAGCCGTGGTGGCCCAGGAGCGCGAGCGCCTGAAGGGGTTCGGCGACTTGCGCGAGAAGCTCAAGGCGCAGATCGCGCGCCTGAACTGAATTGAAATGGCCCGGCCAAGCCGGGCCATTCAAGGACTATCAAACGAAGGTGCCTACCGGGCGTCCTTCTTGCCGCCCGCCGTCAGCGCCAGCGCTTCGCGTATCGCTTCCGGCGATTTCATGATGTTCATGAAACTGTTGGCGCCCATCATCGAGAGATCCGGGAAGCTGATGGCAATGCGAAAGCGAGCGTATTGGGCATGCACCGTCTTGTCGGCCACCAGGATCTCGTAGGGTAGGTGAGCCGCCGACTTGACGTCCTTGAAATCGATTTCGCTCATCAGGTAGGTGTCATCCATCTGCTTGTTTTCGACACCCTTCATCGCCACCCCGAAAAGCACTTCCTTCTTGCCCGGAAGGTCGACCCGCCACAGTTTGGTGACACCGTGTTTGCCCGCCGCCAGCCCGGCTTCCACGGCCTTCACGGCTTCCTCATGGCTGGGGTAGCTGGCGAAGCTGTTGTCCTCGTTGAAGTACTCCATGCCGAAGGCGTAGTGGTACTTGCGCAGTTGCTCCGCCGTAAGCCCCTTGGCGCCGAACTCCTCGATCCTGCCCAATGCCGCTTGCAGCTTCGCGGCGGTTTCCCTGAGGTCGCCAGTCATCCGGTAGGCATTCGCCCAGTAGGGAGGATTGGTGTAGGAAACCTGGACCTCATCCTTCAGTTTGACCAGGGCAACGCGCATCGCCGCGCCATAGCCACCGTGCTCCGACTTGGCCGCAGTTCCTCGCAGCTCGTCATTGGTGACGCCGATGATGGCCGTGTTCGCGTAGGGCGAATAGCTCCCGGCAATGGAAAAACCAGCCTTGGTCAGGGCCGCCTTCGTGGCCTCGGTCTTTTGCACCAGGTCGCCCGATGACTTGGCAGCGAGTACAAAGGGTTTGAGCAGGACTTCCTGGGCATAAGCCGACGTGGCGCAAAGCAGCAACAGGACAGAACCGATCCAATTCCTTGTCCAACGCATTTTCATCTCCTCGAATTGTGATTGATGGGCAAAAGCACCACCTGCCCGAATGCGGTATCCGGGAACGAGTCAAGCAGGTGGACAAAAAAAGGGCTGAAAGCTATGTGCTTTCAGCCCCGTTTATGCGTAGGCCGACGCTCAACCGATCAGAACTTCAGGCCGTAAGCAATGCCGAACGAATCCTGGGACATCTCGATCTTGTCGGTGCCTGCCGCGACGCCGAAATCGTTGAACAGGCTGCGGCCCGACACCGAATTCTTGAATGCATGCATGTAGGCCAAGGTCAGCTCGGAATCCTTGCTCACGTTGTAGGTCACACCGAGGGTCAGGTGGTCCTGAACCACGCCAGGGGCAAGGAAGTTGAAGGTCACGTCACGCGCCTGGATCGGGTTCTTCGAGTGGTTGTAACCGGCACGCACGGTAACGGCATTGCTGTACTTGTACTCGACACCGAGCTTGACGACATCGATATTGGACCAGCCGAAGCCGCGATCTCCGGCTCCGCCCAGGGTGTTCGCCACTGTCGCACCACCATTGTTGCTCGGATTGGCAATCGAGGTGACACCGCCGTAGTTGATGACTTGATAATCCGCCGCAACCGTCCAGGTGTCGTTCGGCTTGAAGGCGATGCCGACGTTCCAGTTCTCCGGAAGATCGAACACGCCACGATCGGCAAACAGGCCCTTGTACAGGTCGAACTTGCTCATCTTGGTCTTCGGTGAGTAGGCCGCGCCCATCGTCACGCGATCGCTGAGCTGGCCCATCCAGCCCAGACGCAGGCCAACGCCGTTGGACTTGTCGCGGCCAAGGTTACTGAGGTTGGCGGCCGTCTCGGAAAAGCCGGCAAAGGACTGGATGCCATAGGCTTTGAACTGCTGATGGGCCAGCAGCAAGGAGACGCCTACGGAATGCTGCTTGTTGAGCTTCATGGCGAAGGTCGGCGCAACCACCACCTGCATGAGATCGACCCCTAGGCGGCCATTGCCGCAAAGCAGGTTGGCGCGGGCCCATGTCGCCCCGAAACCCGCACAGGTACCCGTCGCACCAACGTTCTGGTCACCGGGATAATCGGTGTTCATGCCACCGTTACCGTAAACCGTAACGCCAAAGGACATGTCCCAGCCCAGCATCTTGTTGAAGCCGAGTTCCGGCACGTAGTGCAAATTGCTGTCACTGGTCGCTTCGCCGTTCATCCCCGCCGCCGTGGCTCCCGAGCGGGAAATCTTGCGCTTGGGAGCAAAGAAATCCACGCCGATATCAAAGCGGTCGCCCGCCCAGACCATGCTTGCCGGGTTGTTCGCGCCACCCATCGAGTCCGACGCCATGGCCGTGGCGGCGCCGCCCATGCCCTTGGCCTTCATGCCGTAGCCATGAGCGAAATAACCGTCCGTAGCCCATGCGCCAGTCGAAGCGGCGGCGGCTACGACAACTGCTGCAATTTTCCTGAGTTTCATTTGCTTCCTCCCTGAGGGTGCCTTGCGAGAATGTGAAAAATCCGGCTTGAAGGCCGGTTATTGGAAAGCGCTGTTACATGAACAGACTGACGTCCGCCTTCTGGGCCACCGGCAGGAAGGTGGCGGCACCGGCGTAATCGATGCCGGCGATGAAATCGTCGTGGCTGAAGCCGAAAAGTTCGACCGTCATCTGGCAGGCGATGAACTTGACATCGGCCTCCTGCGAGAGCCCACGCAATTCCTCGATGCTGGCCACGCCATTGTTCTTGATGGTCTGTTGCATGAGCGTCGTGGCAAGGTTCTCGAACCCCGGAACGCCTGCCTGGACCAGGTTAGGGATGTTCCAGTTGATGCCTTTGAACCACTCGGGGCCAAAGGGCATTTTCATCGGCATGCCGGGATTGCCCAGGGGGCTGACCTTGAGGTCGGAAACGTCCTTCTTCAGCAGGTTCAAGCCGTAGAAGGTGAAGAAAATCGACACATCCCAGCCCAAGGCAGCAGCCGTGGAGCCGAGGATGAAGGGCGGATAGGCCCAGTCCAACGTACCCTTGGTGGCGATGATGGCCATCGAGGGCGTTCTGCTCTCTTCGCGTTGGCGTAGCGCCTCTTCGAGCTTCTGCGGCAGCAGTTCCTCGATACGTCGATTGACCAGTTCGTCGATGCTGGCAATTTCCGGGGTGGCGCCCATGCAAGATTCCTTCAATCAAATATGACTACGTTCGAATAGTCTTATGAATCGCAGTGCAGCATCCAGAAAAATATTCTTATGCCGCCATTGCTGTGGGTGATGCGCGACACCTGCGATGGATGACAATGAGCCGCAGATCCCGAATCAGGACTGCGGCTCATAAGCAAGCCCCGGCTCGCCGCGTGACGAACCGGCTTATCGACCACGGACTACTTGCGCTTCAGGAAAAACTCGAATTCCTTGTCCTTCTCGGCGCTACCGAGCAGTTCATTGCCGGTTTGCTTGGCAAACGCTGCGAAATCCTTCACCGAACCCGGGTCGGTGGCGATGATGCGCAGCACCTGTCCCGGCTGCAGTTCGGCCAGGGTCTTCTTGGCGCGCAGAATGGGCAACGGACAGTTGAGGCCGCGGGCATCGAGTTCCTTGTCGAAATTCATGTGATTTCCTCTCTCGTGAATGGTTGTAAAGCAACCGACCTTGTAATTTAGCGTTTCATGATATATCGAAAGCCCCTTCGATGCTATCAGGCAATCGATTGATAATATAGATTTTGCGGATGGTTGGCTTGGGCGAAGAAGTACCAGCGCTCGGCAAGCAAGCCCAGATACTGGATCAGGCAGGCCATGGCCAGCACCCCTGCCCCGCCCTGCATCCCGATTGCCAGCATGGCCAAGGGCAAGAGGAAGGCCGCGAGCAGGAAGAACCACTTGATCGACCTCAGCAGCGCCACGCCCTTGCCGTGGAAGAACTCGCGGGTATTGAAGCTGCCACCCATGAAGCCCTGGGTTTTTTGCACGATCCTGGGGTGTTTGACACCGATAGCCGTACGCAAGGTCGACTTCGGCTTCAAGCGACAATTCCGGTACAGAGAAGCACAGCGCGAGACAAAACCCGCTGCCGTAAGGATGGCTGCCCAGCCGGCAAGAAAGCCCACCAGTTCCGGCGCGGTATGGCTTGCAAAGGCAGCGGCCAGCGTGAAGCCGGAGGCACCGCCGAGCAGGATGTAGTTGGCCACGGTCAGCGGCGAATGCCACTCGGCGAGAAACTTCAGGCAGGCATAGATCATGGCGGTGCAAAGAAATAGCGCGAAGGCCAGCACGGTCCCGGCAACGCCGAGGATGGCGCTGGGATCGACCGGCAGTCCACCCGGCAGCGTGGTCAGCACCGGATGCCAGTCCAGCCAATGCGCCAAGCCGTAGAGGAACACCACGCCCATGAAGGCCGGCAGCACGATAACCTCGCGCGAAAGCCAGGACGTACGCCATCGCGAGGCAGCGCGCCAGGCGCGCTCGGGATGCCCAAGGTGGAAGAAGGAGGCGCCGAGTCCGGCCGCCAGCAGCAGCAGGGCAAGCACGCTGCCCTGGCCATAGAAATCGTGCGCGTCGGGCTGCGGCAAGAGCTTGAACGCGGCGTAGGACTGCGCCGTGAACAGGGCCAGAAACAGGCCCTGGGCGGCGCCGATCAGGGTGGTGAGGAAAATGACGGAAAACGCGGGATGCATTGTTGGGCTTACCAGGTGGTAACGTCGTCGAGGGTCGGCTCGGCCATGGCCGGCTTGGGCAGTTGGCGGTCGACCTTGAGCGGATTGTCGGCGCGTTCGAGTTCGTCCTCGTGGATCTTGATGCGGGTCTTGCGCCGCGGCAGGTAGTGATTGGCCGGGTGGGTACCCCACTCAGGCATCAGCGCATAGCCGCCGGATTCGCGGATGGCGACGGAAACCTCCGATGCGGGATCATGGACGTCGCCGAACAGCCGCGCCGAGGTCGGGCAGGCCTTGACGCAGGATGGCTTGCGATCTTCCGGCGCCATCGTCATGTCGTAGATGCGGTCGACGCAGAGCGTGCACTTCTTCATCACCCGCTGCTGCTCGTCGAGCTCGCGCGCGCCATAGGGGCAGGCCCAGGAACAGTATTTGCAGCCGATGCACTTGTCGTAATCGACGAGGACGATGCCGTCTTCCTTGCGCTTGTAAGAGGCGCCGGTCGGACACACCGGGACGCAGGGCGGTTCCTCGCAGTGCAGGCAGGACTTGGGGAAATGCACGGTTTCGGTGTTGGGAAACTCGCCGACTTCGAAGGTCTGCACGCGGTTGAAGAAAGTGCCGGTCGGGTCGGCACCGTAGGGATTCTGGTCGCCCATTGTCCCGGCACCGCCCGAGGTGTTCCATTCCTTGCAGGAGGTCACGCAGGCGTGGCAACCGACGCAGACGTTCAGATCGATCACCAACGCGAGTTGGGTCATCGCGAGCACTCCCGGCTGCCGAGTTGCGTCACTTCGACTTGCCTCCGAAAAACGCCAGGATGGCGGCACGGGTCTTCATGCCCGGGTAGGGCTTCATTGGCTCGAACTGCGGCGAGGTATTTTGCACACCCGTCGCCGTCTCGCCAGCGCCAACTTTTGATATCCGGACGCGCACGTCGTACCACGCTGCCTGGCCGGTGATCGGGTCCGAATTGGAAATACGAGACCCGCCGTCTGGCAGTTCCTCCGAGATCAGGTGGTTGAGCAAAAAACCCTTCTGCGATTCGTTGGCATCTGGCGTCAGGTTCCAAGCGCCGGCGGCCTTGCCGATCGCGTTCCAGGTCCATACCGTGCCCGGCTCAACCGCCTCGGAATGGCGCGCCATGCATTTGACCTTGCCCCACTGCGACTCGACCCAGATCCAGTCGCCGTCGGCGATGCCCTGCCGCAGCGCGGTCCGGGCATTGACGTAAAGGTAGTTGTGGGTGTGGATCTGGCGCAGCCAGGCGTTCTGCGAATCCCAGGAGTGGTACATGGCCATCGGCCGCTGCGTCACCGCGGCAAGCGGATACTTGTGCTTGTCGGTGAGCTGCGCTTCGAGCGGATCGTAATAGAAAGGCAGCGGATCGAAATAGGTCTCGACGCGTTTCTTCAGGCTTTCCGGCGGCTTGCGCGAGAAACCCTTGCCCTGCGCTGCGGCGCGGAAACGTTGCAGCACCTCGGAATACAGGTGGATCAGGATCGGCTCGGCGTAGCGTGTGACGCGGTTGCGCTGCGACCACTCGAGGTAGCCCTTGTTCCAGTTGCGCATGTACTGGTAGGACTTGGGCAGTTCGTAGTGGAAGACGCAGTTGTTCTTCCTGTACATCTCCCACTGGTTGGGATTCGGTTCGCCGCGCAGCGACTTCTCGCCGCCCTTGCCGCGCCAGCCGGCGAGAAAGCCGATGCCGGAACCCGGCTCGGACTCCCAATTGACGATGAAATCGGGATAGTCACGGAACTTGCGCGCACCCTCCCTGGTGACGAAGGCCGGCAGCTTGAGCCGGGTGCCGAGCTCGATCAGCACTTCCTGGAAGGGCTTGCAGTCGCCGCTGGGCGGCAGGATGGGCACGCGCACCGAATCCACGGGGCCGTCGAATTCCGAGATCGGCCGGTCGAGCATGGACATCACGTCGTGACGTTCAAGGTAGGTCGTGTCCGGCAGGATCAGGTCGGCAAAGGCCGTCATCTCGGAATGGAAGGCATCACAGACGACGAGGAAGGGAATCTTGTATTCGCCGTCCTCGGTCTTGTCGTTGAGCATTTTCCTCACCTCGACCGCATTCATGGTCGAGTTCCAGGCCATGTTGGCCATGAAGATCAGCAGGGTGTCGATGCGGTAGGGGTCGCCGCGCCAGGCGTTGGTGATGGCGTTGTGCATCAGGCCATGCACCGACAGCGGGTACTCCCAGGAGAAGGCCTTGTCGATGCGCACCGGGCTGCCGTCCGGATTGACGAACAGGTCGTCCGGATCGGAGGGCCAGCCCAGCGCCATGCCGTCCAGCGGTCGGTTGGGCTGCACCGCACGCGGATCGTTGGGCGTGCGCGCGCAAGGCGGGATCGGCCGCGGAAAGGGCGCCTTGTGGCGGAAGCCGCCGGGGCGGTCGATGGTCCCGAGCAGCGACATCAGGATGGACATCGCCCGGATGGTCTGGAAGCCGTTACTGTGCGCCGCCAGCCCGCGCATGGCGTGGAAGGCCACCGGGTTGCCGGTGACGGTATCGTGCTCTTTGCCCCAGGAATCGGTCCAGGCGATCGGCAGCTCGATCTTCTGGTCGCGCGCCGTGACGCCCATCTCGTGCGCCAGGCGGCGGATGGTCTCGGCCGGGATTCCGGTGATCTGCGCCGCCCATTCCGGCGTGTACTCCTTGACCCGCTCATGCAGCAACTGGAAGGCCGGCTTCACCGGCGTGCCGTCGGGCAGATTGAATTCGCCGAGCAGGAAAGGATCTGCGCCGGGCTGGTGTGTGACCACCGCACGGTCCGTCGTGCGGTCCCACCACAGCTTGTCCTGCGGCTCGTAGCAGGCCTCCTCGGTCGGCACCTCGGTGCGCACGAAAAAGCCGAACTCGTCGTTGCTTTCGTCGACGTTGATCAACTGCCCGGCATTGCTGTACTGGACGAGGAACTCGCGATCGTAAAGGCCGGTGGCGATGATCTCGTGGATGATGGCCAGCAGCAGCGCGCCGTCGGTACCGGGACGGATCGGCACCCACTCATCGGCAATCGCCGAATAGCCGGTGCGCACCGGGTTGATCGAGATGAAGCGGCCGCCGTCGCGCTTGAACTTCGACAGCGCGATTTTCAGCGGATTGGAATGATGGTCTTCCGCCGTGCCGATCATGACAAAGAGCTTGGCACGGTCGAGGTCCGGCCCGCCGAATTCCCAGAACGAGCCGGTCGCGGCCGGTGAACAGGGCGAACTTCTTCGGGTCGGTCGCGCGAATCTTGCCGAGGCGTTCGGCCAGGGTGGCGAAGGCCTCATCCCACTCGACCTCTTCGAACTCGCCGGCACCGCGATCGGCCCCAACCTTGCGCTTGAGCGGCTTCAACAGTCGCGCAGGGGAGTACTGCTTCATGATCCCCGACGAGCCCTTGGCGCAGATCACGCCCTTGTTCAGCGGGTGGTCGGGATTGCCGTCGATGTAGCGCACCTCGCCATCGCGCAGGTGTACGCGGATGCCGCAGCGGCAGGCGCACATGTAGCAGGTGGTGGTCCTGATTTCCTGCGCGGGAGCGGAAATTTTGAAAGTCGGCGCTGGCGGCACGGCGATCGCCTGGAACATTAGAAAGTGGTGATATTCCTTCGAGACCGGGTTTACGCACAAGCCGATTATTTCTATTTTCAAATAAGCAACAATGATTGCGGGTGCAGCAAGACGCGCTGTAGAGTAGGCGCCGGGCGCCACACCGCCCAACACACCGCCAGGACAAATGACTGCCACCGACTTCACCGACAACGAACTCCAACTGGTCAACCAGGTTCTTCTGGAGCGCTATAACCGCATCGTTCCCCTGCAATCCGTGGAAGTCGAACTCCTGCTCCAACCGGGCGACGCGCAACCCGTCCCGTGCCCCGCGCTCTATTGGAGCGAGTTGGACGCCGAGTTCGTCGTCGCCAAAACCGGCGACCAGACCTTCCGCTGCCAGTTCTTCTACTCGCCTGACGAGATCTTCGGCACCGGGCGCGAGACTTACGACAACCTCGGCGATTGCGTCGTGACGCTACTGCGCCTGCAGGCCGACCACCACGGCACGCGCTCCGGCGCCCTGCCGGAGGGCGCCAAACAACAGGGCGCGGAGGGCGGCGACGACTACTTCCCGCCCATCGTGATATGACCCTGGAGAAGGCGCGCCAGCTGCTGGAAACCCAGGTCAGCTTCGGCGGTGGCTACAACCGCAACGGCGCGAAGCTGATCATTACCGACGTGATCCGCGAACACGGCCAGGAAGCCGCCGACCGCCTGATCCGCGACATGCGCCTGGATCAACTGTTCGGCATCCAGCCCGGCACCACGCCGTGAAGGTCTGCATCCTTTCCGACAGCCACGACCGTGGCCCGATGATGGCCCGTGCCGTGGGCATCGCCATGGACGAGGGTGCCGAAGCCGTAATCCACTGTGGCGACATCATCGGCGGCAATACCCTGCGCGCCTCGATCAAACTCGGCCTGCCGATCCATGCCATCCATGGCAACAACCTCGGCGACCCGGTCGCCATCGCGCGCCTGGCTCATAATTCCGATGGCATGTTGATCTATCACGGCGGCGATGCCTCGATACAGCTCGGCGGGCGTCGCATCTTCCTCACCCATTACCCGCACATCGGTCACGGCATGGCCTGTACCGGCGATTACGACCTGGTCTGCTGCGGCCACAGCCACATCGCCGAACTGAAGCGCCAACCCAACATCCTCGGCACCAGCACCTGGTTGATCAATCCGGGCACCGTCGCCGGCCTCGGTGCGCCGCAGGCGACCTGGATAATGGGCGACCTGGCGAACATGGAATTCGAAATCAGGGAACTTTCCCCGGTAACAAACGCGGCCTGACCGCCCCCCGGGGCGATCGCCGTCATTGCTGCGGTGCATTCAGCTTTTCTATTGTGACATTGGTAGATTGGACGCGGCTCGCGCGAGGCCAACGCTAAAATCGCCGGCGCACAAAAACCACCACCCGGGAGCTCGATGTGACGGCTTCAATCGCAACCAACCAGACGATACTCGTCGTCGGCGGCGGCATCAGCGGCATGACGGCCGCGCTGGAAGCCGCCGAATGCGGCAAGCAGGTGATCCTGGTCGAAAAGACGCCCGTGCTGGGCGGACGCACGGCCCGCCTCTACCGCTACTTTCCCAAGATGTGCCACCCCACCTGTGGCCTCGAAATCAACCTGCGGCGCATCAAGCAGAACCGCAACATCCGCCTGATGACCATGACCGAGGTCACGGCAGTGACGGGCAGCCGCGGCAACTACAGCGTCACGCTGAAAGTCGCGCCGCGCTTCGTCAATGAAAACTGCACCGCCTGCGGCAAATGCGCCGAGGCCGTGTCGGCCGAGGTTCCCAATCCCTGGAACTACGGGCTGGACAAGCTCAAGGCGGCTTACCTGCCACACAACATGGCCTATCCGCAGCGCTATGTGATCGACCCCTCCATCGTCGGCACGCCCGAGGGCGAAAAGGCCAAGGCCGCCTGCCCCGCCGGGGCCGTCGATCTCGACATGAAGGACGAGACCGTGACGCTGCAAGTCGGCGCCCTGATCTACGCCACCGGCTGGCGCCCCTACGACGCGGCGAAGATCCAGCCTTATGGCTATGGCCGCTTCAAGAACGTCATCACCAGCCTTGAATTCGAGCGCCTGGCCGACCCGCAAGGGCCGACGGGCGGCAAAATCCTGCGCCCGTCCGACGGTAAGGAGGCGAAGAATGTCGCCTTCATCCAATGCGCCGGCTCGCGCGACGAAAACCACCTGCGCCACTGCTCGCGCATCTGCTGCATGGCCTCGCTGAAGCAAACCCAGTACGTGCGCGAAGCCTTCGGCGATGAAGGCAAGTCGACCGTGTATTACATCGACATCCGCGCCATCGACCGCTTCGAAGATTTCTACCAGATGGTGCAGAAGGATGCGACCGTCGGCTTCGTCAAGAGCAAGGTGGCGCGCATCGCCGAGAACACCGAGAACGGCAACCCGATCCTGCATGGTGTCGATACCGAGGGTTACCACCGCTATGCCGTCGAGCACGATCTGGTCGTACTCGCCGTCGGCATGGAGCCGGAAATCACCGGCGTGAAATTACCCGACGACGTGATCCTCGATTCCTCGAACTTCATCGAAGGCAGCAAGGACCAGGGCATGTTCGGCGCCGGCGCCGCGGCCAGCCCGCTGGACGTCAATCGCGCGGTGCAAAGTGCCACGGCGGCGTCCTTGCGCGCAATCCAGGTCATTCGTAAAACCGCATCCACGGAGGCTGTATGAACGCCCCGGCTACACCCGTGACACCCAAGTACGCCGCCTACATCTGCTCCGGCTGCGGCATCGGCGATGCCATGAAGATCGGGCAGCTCGAGAACATCGCCAAGAAGGAAGGCAAGATGGCGATCGTCAAGAGCCATCCCTTCCTTTGCAATGCCGAAGGTGTGCAGACGATCAAGGATGACATCGCCAACGAGCAAGTCACGCACGTCTGCGTCGCCGCCTGCTCGCGCCGCGCCAAGACCGAGGCCTTCCAGTTCGACGGCGTCGCCATGTCGCGCGCCAACCTGCGCGAAGGCGTGCTGTGGGTCGTCGCCGCGGGCAAGGAACACGACGAGGTGCGCCAGGAGATGGCGGCCGATTACGTACGCATGGGCTGCGCCGAAGTCAAGAAAATGAAGCAGCCGGCCGGCAACCTCAAGGAAGCCTCGTCGAAGCGCGTCCTGGTGGTCGGCGGCGGCATGAGCGGCATGACGGCGGCGCTGGAAATCGCCGAGACAGGCTACGAGGTGGTGCTGGTCGAGAAGACTGGCGCCCTGGGTGGCATGGCGGCCAATCTTTGGAAGCGCCAGCCCTTCAAGTCGCCCTACGCCGCGGCGCAGGAAGTCGGCGTCGGCGAGACGGCGGCGAGGATCGCCGCCAACCCGCTGATCAAGGTCCATCTCAATTCCACCATCGCCGAGACCTCCGGCGCGCCGGGCCGCTTCGCGGTCAAGGTGGCGCAAGAATCGGGGGCCATCAGCGAAGAAAGCGTCGGCGCCATCGTCCAGGCCACCGGCTTCACGACTTACGACATCGCCAAGCTGCCCGAGCTCGGCGGCGGCCAGCCCAATGTGGTGGACCAGGCCGGGCTCGAAGGCCTGGCGAAACAGGCCAACGGCGGCGCGATCAAGCGCGCCGACGGCAAGGACGTCAAGTCCGTGGTCTTCGTCCAGTGCGCCGGCCAGCGCGACACGACGGGGCAGCATCTTTCCTACTGCTCCGGCCACTGCTGCGGCACCAGCATCAAGCAGGCGATGTATTTCAAGGACCAGAACCCGGACATCGACACCGTGGTCATGTACCAGGACCTGCGCGTGCCGGGCATGGGCGAGGATTTCTACCGCAGCGCCCAGGAGCGCGGCGTGATCTTCACCAAAGGCAAGGCCAGCAAGGTCAGTGGCGGCGACAGCTGCAATGTGACCTTCAAGGACCTGATCCTCGATGAAGAGAACACCATCGCCGCCGACCTCGTGGTGCTGGCCACCGGCCAGGTGCCAAATGCCGGCGTCGACCTCGAAGCCTGGAACCCGGTGGTCACTGCCGCCGAAGGTGGCGACGAAGCCGCCAAGGCCCAGCGCATCGTGATGCACGGCAGTTCGGTACTCAAGCTCAACTACCGCCAGGGCCCGGACATGCCGCAGTTCAAGCATGGCTTTGCCGACTCGCATTTCATCTGCTTCCCCTATGAAACCCGCCGCACCGGCATCTACGCCGCCGGCCCGGTCCGCAGGCCGATGGACATGCTGCAGGCTACCGACGACGCCACCGGCGCCGCGCTGAAGGCGATCCAGGCCGTCGAGAATGCCGCCGTCGGCCGTGCCGCGCATCCGCGCTCGGGCGACCTGTCCTTCCCCACGGCGCGCCTCGAAGGCTGCACCCAGTGCAAGCGCTGCACGGTGGAATGCCCCTTCGGCGCCATCGACGAGGACGAAAAGCGCTTTCCCAAGTTCAACGAGGAACGCTGCCGCCGCTGCGGCACCTGCATGGGCGCCTGCCCGGTGCGGGTGATCTCCTTCGAGAACTACTCGGTGGATACCGTAGGCAGCCAGGTCAAGGCGGTCGAGATTCCCGAGGAGGACGAAGAAAAGCCGCGCATCCTGGTGCTGGCCTGCGAAAACGACGCCTACCCGGCACTCGACATGGCGGGCCTGGCGCGCATGAGCTACTCGGCGTGGGTGCGAGTGATTCCGGTGCGCTGCCTGGGTTCGGTCAATACCATCTGGATCACCGACGCGCTGAACTCCGGCTACGACGGCGTGATGATGATGGGCTGCAAGAAGGGCGACGAGTACCAGTGCCACTTCGTCAAGGGCTCGGAGCTCGCCCACTACCGCATGAGCAAGATCGGTGACACGCTGAAGCAGATGGGCCTCGAACCCGAACGCGTGGTGACCCAGGAAGTGGCGATCACCGACAACGCCCGCGTGGTCAAGCTGATCAACGACTACGTTGCCGAGCTCGACAAGCTCGGCCCCTCGCCCATGAAGGGTTTTGGCTGAGCCAGAACTGGAGACGCGATCAATGACAACAGCAAATCAAATGGCCGTCGAACGTTACCGCAACAACTTCCTCAAGGAAGTCGAGGCCAATGTCGAAGAAGGCCACATGGTCAAGATGTGCATGCAGTGCGGCGTCTGCGCCGGCTCCTGCCCGCTCGGCCCGCACTGGACCCACTCGCCGCAGAAGATCTTCATGATGATCCGCGCGGGCAAGCGCGACGAGGTACTGGGTTCCGATTCGATGTTCATGTGCACCTCCTGCTACAACTGCATGGTGCGCTGCCCGCGCCAGTTGCCGATCACCCACATCATGCACGGCCTGGCCAACTACGCGCACCGCCTCGGCCTGGCGCCCAAGGGCCAGCCGACGCGCGATTTCGCCACGCTGTTCTGGAACAACGCCATCAAGAAGGGACGCGTCAACGAACTGATGCTTACCCTGCGCCACTACTTCCGCAACGGCCTGGTGTCCGGCATCAAGGAAGCGCTGGGCATGCAGAGCGTCGGCCTCGGCCTGTTCATGGCCAAACGCCTCAATCCGATGGAAATCTTCGGCGGTCATGGCGTCAAGGACCTCAAGGGCTTCCACGCCATCATCGCCAAGGCGAAGGAAATCGAGGACCGCAAGAAGGGCTTCACCGCCTGAGCCCACGGAGAAAACACATGGCAAAGAAAGAATACGCGTTCTACCCCGGCTGCTCATCCCAGCTCAAGGCCTCGGCGTCGAACTACCTGGTGTCGACCAATTCGATTTGCAAGTCGCTCGACATCAAGCTGACCGAGATCCCGGACTGGAACTGCTGCGGCGCCTCGGTCGGCTATTGCGAGGGCGGCGAGTTGCCGCGCATCGCCATCAACGCGCGCAACTTCGCCCAGGCGGAAACGCATCTGCCGGGCCAGGACATCGTCGCCACCTGCGCCGCCTGCTGGCTGAGTGCCCGCGAGTCCAAGGAGCGGCTGGATGGCTCGGCACAATTGCTTAAGGAAACCAACGAAGCGCTGGCCGCCGCCGGCCTGCACTACAACGGCGGCGCCAACGTAAGGCACATGGTCGAGGTACTGATCGAGGACTTCGGCTACGACGGCCTCAAGGCGCCGATGAAGAAGTCGCTGGAGGGCCTCAAGATCGCCGGCTACGTCGGCTGCCAGACCAACCGCCCCTTCGGCATCGATGGCGAGTCCTTCGAGAATCCGATGTACCTCGACAAGATGGTCGAAACCCTGGGTGGCGAGGCGCTCTCGAAGTACGAACAGAAGGTCACCTGCTGCGGCGGCGCCCTGGCCTTCTCCGAGCCGGAAAAGAGCCAGAAGCAGATCCGCGACATCGTCGAGTCCGCCTACGACCACGGCGCCGAAATGATCGTCACGCCCTGCCCGCTGTGCCAGGCCAACGTCGAGGTCTACCAGTCCGAGATCAACAAGAAGCAGGGCACCAAGTTCAACATGCCCGTGGTGTATTACTCGCAGCTCATGACCGTCGCTTATGGCGGTTCAGCCAAGGACGCGGCGCTGGACGGCCAACTGATCAAAGCCGAGAAGCTGGAAAAGATCGCCGGCAAGTAAAGCCGACGAACTCAAAACAAAAAGTCGGCGCTGGTACTACGACGATTTCGCCGTAGTACCAGCGCCGACTTTCATTCAGGAATGCGTCAGTCGAAGCCTTCGTCGGCCCCGGTGTCGTTCCCGGATTCCAGCGCCCGCTTCTTCGCCGCCTCGCGCTCCTCGATCAGGCGCTTCTCCTGCACCTTGGCCAGGCGTTCCTGGGCGGCCTCGGCGTTAAGCGAAATGCTTTCCTCGCCGAACAAAACCTGGCGCAGGAAGCGGAAGGCGAATTGCAGCAGGGCGACATCATCGGTCGCGAACGACTCGCGCTCTTCCGGCTTCAGCTCGAACAGCTTGGCGAAGGATTCGGCGAAAACGAACTCGCGGAACTTGTCGATGTCGTAGCAGGCCATGAAGAACAACTGGCGGCTGCGCAGGCTGGGCTTGCCGATGGTGGGGCCGGAAGACTTCTTCTTCAACACCAGCTGGCGCCAGCCGCGCGCGAGCTCGTCGTACTCTTCGAGTCCCTGCTCCTTGCGATAGTCGGCGATGCTGATGCGGCGATTCACCTCGTGACCCTTGCAGTGGTCTTCCCTGACGATGGCGTAGGAATCGCGGTCGACGTATTCGTCCTGCTTGCGCATCGACAGCAGGGCCACCGGGTAGTAGCGGCAGGCGGTGGGACGATCCGTGTAGATGTCGCAGCCCTCGGGCTTCATGAAACGGCAGGCGCTGCCGCCTTCGACCGGGCGGAACTTGATGCCGGCGATGCCGTCCTTTTCCATCTCGTAGGGCACCGTGTAATCCTTGAGGAACTCGGTGGAGCTGATGCCCAGGCGCTTCTTCATGCGCAGCACGTCGTAGGGCGTCAGCGAGATGTCGATATTGGAACAGCAGGCATTCCAGCAGGCTATGCCCTTGTGACAGGAGAACTCGATGACGTGGGTGTCGGCCACCATGGTCGGCACCACGGGGCTGTTGGGAAAGGGGATATCGGGCGTATCAGGCATCAGGAATCAGGAATCAGGGATCGGAAAAAATCGGGCCGGAGCCTTGCGGCATCCGGCCCTAATCTTACAGCCAGTCGGCGCTCAGTGCGGAGCGGCGGCCTTGAACAGCTTCGACTTGTCGACCAGGTCGACGTGCTTGCGCTCGACGTGCTTGCGCTTGAAGCAGGTCCACTTCTTGCTGTTCTTGTCGTAGATCGAATTCACGAAGCAGTGCCAGTTCTTCTCGTCGACGAAGTTCTTGTCGGTGCGATAGTAGAAGCCGGGGTAACGGCTCTCTTCGCGGAACTGGATGTGCTTCATGTGGGCTTCGGCGGTCAGGATGCGGTGGTAGTTCTCCCAGGCGCGCAGCAGCTCGTGCAGGTCCTTGGCACGCAGCTTCTTCGAGTCTTCCTTCAGCATCTCCAGCTTCTCTTCGGCAACGGCCAACATCTTGTCGTTGGTGTTGTAGTAGGTGGCGACACCGGCAACGTACTCATCCATGATCTTCTGCAGGCGGAACTGCAGCATCTTGGGCGTGATGTAGTTGGGGTTGACGTCGATCGCGGTGGTGTAGTCCTTGAACTCGAGGAAGGTACGCACCGGCTGGTAGATCTCGGCGACCAGCTGCTCGGCGGGCGTATCCAGCTCGACCTTCCAGTCGGCGTTGTCCAGAGCGTACTTGACCATGGCCTTGGCGGCCAGGCGGCCTTCGGTGTGCGAACCGGAGGAGAACTTGTGGCCCGAGGCGCCGACGCCGTCGCCGGCAGTGAACAGACCCTTGACCGTGGTCATCGAGCGGTAGCCCCAGTTCCAGCCCTTCGGCAGGTGAGCCGGGACGCCGTCGTACTCTTCGTCGGCAGCGGTCGGCGCACCGACGTCGGTCGGGCCGGAGACCCAGATGCCGCAGCAGCCGGAGTGCGAACCGAGCAGGTAGGGCTCGGTCGGCATCAGCTCGGAGTTCTTCTCGCGCGGATCGACGTTCTCGCCGACCCAGATGCCGCACTGGCCGATGCACATGTCGAGGAAGTCTTCCCAGGCTTCGGCTTCGAGGTGCTTGACTTCCTTCGGCGTCAGGGTCTCGGCCAGCTTGGCCAGGGCGGTCACGGTGTCCATGTAGATCGGGCCGCGGCCTTCCTTCATTTCCTTGAGCATCAGGTGGTTGCGCAGGCAGGAGGCGGGAACGGCGGCCTGCCCATAGGGCGGGTAGTCGTTCAGCATTTCCTTGTTCTTGACCATGTAGTCTTCGCCGTAGGCGTTGGTGGCCTTGGCCTTGAACAGCAGGAACCAGGCACCGACCGGGCCGTAACCGTCCTTGAAGCGGGCCGGCACGAAGCGGTTTTCCATCATGGTCATCTCGGCGCCGGCCTCAGCGGCCATGGCGTAGGTCGAACCGGCGTTCCACACCGGGTACCAGGCGCGGCCCGTGCCCTCGCCCGCCGAACGCGGACGGAACAGGTTAACGCAG